>JAKFBZ010000028.1:0-89447 GCA_036676945.1 Marmoricola sp. | reverse complement strand
TCACCGGAGGGCGCGCACCTCAATCACCGGAGGGCGGCGGCGACCTTCGGGGCCAGCTCGCGCAGGGCTTTGCCGCGGTGCGAGATGGCGTCCTTGTCATCCTTCGACAGCTCGGCGGTAGTGACTCCCGGCCGGTCGTCGGCCTCGAAGACCACGTCGTAGCCGAAGCCGCCGGCGCCGCGGACCTCGCGGATCACCCGGCCGTCCATCCGGCCCTCGACGACCAGCTCGCCGCCGTCGTGGACGAAGGCGACCACGCTGACGAAGTGCGCCGTCCGGCGTTCGTCGGGCACGTCCTCGAGCTGCTCGAGCAACAGCCGGTTGTTCCGCTCGTCGCTCTTGGGCTGACCGGACCAGCGTGCCGAGAGCACGCCGGGCATCCCGTTCAGGGCGTCCACGCACAGCCCGCTGTCATCGGCCACGGTGGGCAGCCCGGTCCGTTGGTAGCCGACCCGCGCCTTGAGCAGGGCGTTGCCGGCGAAGTCTGGCTGGTCCTCGACGGGCTCGTCGTACGCCGTCACGTCATCGAGTCCGAGCACCTCGATCCCCGGCAGCACCTCGCCAAGGATCCGCTCCATCTCGGCGAGCTTCTTGGCGTTGCGCGAGGCGAGGAAGACGCGAGTCACGCCAACGCTTCTCGCTGCAGGCGGGTCAGGTCCGCGCAGCCCTTCTCGGCCAGCGCCAGCAGCGCGTCGAGCTCAGCGCGGTCGAACGGCGCGCCCTCGGCGGTGCCCTGGACCTCGATGAACTTCCCGTCGCCGTCCATCACCACGTTCATATCGGTCTCGGCTCGGACGTCCTCCTCGTAGGGGAGGTCCAGCCGCGGGACACCGTCGATGATGCCGACCGAGACGGCGGCGACCGAGGAGACCAGCGGCTCACCGGCCAGCGCCCCCTGGGACTTCAGGTGCGCGACCGCGTCCGCGAGAGCGACGTACGCGCCGGTGATCGCCGCGGTCCGGGTGCCGCCGTCGGCCTGGAGCACGTCGCAGTCCAGGACGATGGTGTTCTCGCCCAGCGCCTTGTAGTCGATGGCCGAGCGCAGCGAGCGGCCGATCAGGCGGGAGATCTCGTGGGTGCGCCCGCCGATCTTCCCCTTGACGGACTCGCGGTCCGAGCGGGTGTTCGTCGCGGACGGCAGCATCGCGTACTCCGCGGTCACCCAGCCGAGGCCGGAGCCCTTGCGCCAGCGCGGTACGCCGACGCTCGCCGACGCCGCGCAGAGGACCTTGGTCTTCCCGAACTCGACGAGCACGGACCCGGCCGGGTGGTCCTGCCAGTCCCGGGTGAACGTGATGGTCCGGAGTTCGTCGTCGGCGCGGCCGTCTGCACGTGTCATGGAGGCGAGCCTAGAACGAGAGCGGGGTGGTGCCGGACCCAGGCCCGGCACCACCCCTTCTCCCCCGCTGTCCTCGGGAGGGAGGACACGTACTCGGTGGGCCTACTTCAGCTCGGCCCGCAGCATCCGCCAGAGTCCGACGACGAACGGGATGATGATCCAGATCAGTGCGGTCACCGCGACCTGCGCCCACTCCTCGCCGGTCAGGTTGCCGACGCTGAACAACGGCGTCTGCGCGGTGCCCAGGTCGATCCACGGCGCGGCGTCCGCCAGAGCGCCCCAGACGTTGGCGATGATCGAGAACACGATCGGCAGCACGAAGTAGGTCACGATCGCCGGAGCACTGGCGAGGAAGAGCAGGCCGTACGCGAGGCCCTGCAGGATCCCGCTCACCTGGAGGATCCCGAACTTCACGAAGTCCATGGCGACGACCTCGTCGAAGCCACCGGTGCCGTTGAACGCGAGCGTGGCGAGCGCCGCGGCGGCGAACGCGAGCAGGATGGCCGCGAGTCCGACGAGCAATGACGCGTACACCTTGGCGGCGAGCACCTTGCCGCGGTGCGGCTCCAGGGTGAACGTCACCATCGCCGTCCGCTGACCCCACTCCTGGGTGACCAGCAGGATGCCGAGCACCGGGAGCAGGAAGCCCTGCGGCGTCCCGGTGAAGCCCATGAAGTTCTGGAAGGTCTTGTCCTGGTCATCGGCAGCGAGCCCGAAGATGATCACGGCTGCGACCGTGATCACGCCGATCGCGATCAGCAGCCACATGCCGGCCTTGGTGTTCACCATCTTGCGCAGTTCGACACGGATCAGCCGGCTCATCGGCACCGGTGCGGTGTCGCCGATGTCCAGCGTGGTGGGGACGGTCATCGTGGCGCTCATGCCGAGGCTCCTTGGGTGGCGACGCTCTCGCGGGCGTCATCGGCGGTCAGTTCGAGGAACATCTCCTCCAGGCCGGCGCCTTCGGCCGGCCGTAGCTCGGCGAGGACCACACCGGCAGCAGCGGCGACCCGACCGACCTCGATCGGATCGATCTCGACCCTGAAGCCGCCGTCACCGGACGGCAGGCCCTTCAGACCTGCTTCAGCGAGGGCCGCCGTCAGCTTCTCGGGACTCTCCGGACGGACGAACGTGCCGGCGGTCTGGAGGAGCTCGGCCTTGGTGCCCTGGGCGACGATCCTGCCGCGCCCGATCAGCACCATGTCGTCGGCGATCATCTCCACCTCGTGCAGCAGGTGCGAGGAGAGCAGCACGGTGCCGCCACGCTCCGCGTAGCTGCGCAGCAGGCTGCGCATCCAGTGGATGCCGGCGGGGTCGAGCCCGTTCGCGGGCTCGTCGAGGATCAGGACCGACGGGTCGCCGATCAGGGCGTTGGCGATGCCGAGCCGCTGGCGCATGCCGAGCGAGTAGTTCTTCACCCGCCGCTTGGACTCCGACTCGGACAGGCCGACGAGTTCGAGCATCTCGTCGACGCGCTTCTCGTGAAGGCCCATGGTCAGGGCGCTCAGGGTCAGCACCTCGCGACCGGTGCGGCCGGCGTGCTGGGCCGAAGCGTCGAGGAGGACGCCGACGTGCAGGCCCGGGTTGGGGATGTCGGCGTACTTGTGGCCGCCGATGGTCGAGGAACCACGATCGGGCGGGGTGAGCCCGACCATGATCCGCATGGAGGTGGACTTGCCTGCTCCGTTCGGCCCCAGGAAACCGGTGACCCGGCCTGCCTGGGCCACGAAGGAGACGTCGTCCACAGCGGTGTAGCCGCCGTAGGTCTTGGTGACGCTCTCGAGCTTGATCATGGCCCCAGCCTGCCGGACGCCAGCGACGCGCGCATCGGCCGGGAGGCTCGATCCGCCCTCGACCAAAGTAGGGGGTGGTCGCGTCTGCGGGCGCTGTCGCCGGAGGCGGACGCGGCCCTAGCCTGGGAGGCGTGATCGAGGCCGACCCGGAGGACTACAACGCACCGCTGACCCGGTGGGGTCACGTCTGGCGCACCGTCCTCTGCCTGGCCATCTCCACGACGGCCTGGTGGGAGATCGCCGGGAACCAGTGGACCGAGGACCGGGCCTGGTTCTGGATCGACCTGGCGTGCGGCCTGGCCTCGTTCGTGCTGGTCTTCTACCGCCGTCGGTGGCCCTTCGGCATCGCACTCGTCCTCAATCTGTTCGGACTGGTCTCGATGTCCACGGCCGGACCGGCCTGCCTGGCGATGGTCTCGCTGGCCACCCGCCGCAAGCTCCCCGGGATCGTCGTCGTCGGAGCCGTCGGCATCGTCACCGGGCAGCTCTACACCTACTACCAGCCCGCGTACGACAACCAGGACCCGCCGTGGGTGAACTTCACCGTCCTGGTCGCCTTCACCATCGCGCTCAGCGTCTTCGGGATGTACGTCGGATCGCGGCGTGAGCTCCTCTGGACGCTGCGCGAGCGCGCGCGGCAGGCAGAGTCCACCCAGGAGCTCCGCGTCGACCAGGCACGCTCGGCCGAACGGGAACGGATCGCCCGGGAGATGCACGACGTACTGGCGCACCGGATGTCGCTGGTGACCATGCACGCCGGAGCCCTCGCCTACCGCACCGACCTCCCGCCCGAACAGGTCCGCGAGACCGCGCAGCTGATCCAGGAGAAGGCGCACGAGGCGCTCGCCGACCTGCGCCAGGTCCTCGGGGTCCTGCGCGACGACACCGGCGTCGGCGACCGCCCGCAGCCGACGCTGGCCGACCTCGACTGCCTGCTCACCGAGGCCCGTGAGAGCGGCATCCAGGTGGACCTCAACGACGGCCTCGGCGGCAGCGCGCCGGGCGAGCAGACCGGCCGTACTCTCTACCGGATCATCCAGGAGGGTCTGACCAACGCGCGCAAGCACGCGCCCGGCACCCGGGTCACGGTCAGCCTGGACGGCGACCCGGCGTCCGGCGTCACGGTGATCGTCCGCAACGGGAAGCCGGTCGGTTCCTCGCGCCGGCCGCTCGCGCCGCCCTCGGGGCTCGGGCTGGTCGGGCTGCGCGAACGGGCCGCGCTCGCCGGCGGCACGCTGGACGTAGACGACACCCTGGACGGCTTCCGCCTGCGAGGCTGGCTCCCGTGGACTCCCGGAACCAGCACGTGATCAGGATCCTGATCGTCGACGACGACCCGCTGGTGCGCAGCGGCCTGGCCCTGATCCTGGGCGGCAGCGCGGACCTGGAGGTCGTCGGACAGTGCGCCAACGGCGCCGAGGGTCTCGCCGCTGTCGACGAGCTCGGACCCGACGTGGTCCTGATGGACATCCGGATGCCGGTGATGGACGGCCTCGAGGCGACCGAGCGGCTCGCCGAACGGGCGGACCCGCCGAGGGTGATCATCCTGACCACCTTCGACGCGGACGACTCGGTGCTTCGCGCGCTCGGCGCCGGCGCCAGCGGCTTCCTGCTCAAGGACACCGCACCGGAGGCGATCGTGGACGCCATCGTCCGGGTCGCGGCCGGAGAGCCGATGCTCTCCCCGAGCGTCACCAGCACCCTGATCCACCAGATCACCGCACAGCAGGCACCCGGGAAAGCGCAGAGCGCCCAGGCCCGGCTGGACAAGCTCACCGAGCGCGAACGCGAGGTCGCGATCGCCGTCGGGCGTGGCCTGAGCAACGCCGAGATCGCCGGGGAGCTCTACCTGAGCGTGCCGACGGTGAAGGCGCACATCTCCCGGTTGTTCATGAAGCTCGAGGTCGAGAACCGGGTCCAGATCGCCCTCTGCGTGCACGACGCGGGGTTGAGCTAGATCTCGTAGGTCCGTCCCGGCTCGGCGAGCTCCAGCTCACCGGCGTAGGTCTCCTTGGCCTCGGCCAGGGCGATCGCCGGGTCGTACCAGGGCGGCACATGGGTGAGCACCAGGCGGCGGGCGCCGGCCTCGGTGGCCATCCGTCCGGCCTCTGCGCCGGTGAGGTGCAGGTCCGGCGGGTTGTCGTGCTCCTCGATGAAGGACGCCTCGCAGAGGAAGAAGTCGGCGTCGCGGGCCGTCTCCACCAGCGATGCGCAGGTGCCGGTGTCACCGGAGTACGCGAGGACCCGCCCGTCCGCCTCGATCCGCAGTCCGTACGCCGTCACGGGGTGCGCTACCTCGCGGGCGGTGACCGAGAACGGGCCGACGGTGAACGACTCCGGGTACAGCAGGAAGTCGAACTCCTCGTTCATCCCCGGATCCTCGTCGAGGTCGTAGGCCTTCGCCATCCGGCGAGCGGTGTCCACCGGGCCCCAGACCGGGATCCTCGGCTGCGCACCGTCGGGGTGGTACCGGCGGAGCACGTAGAACCCGCAGAGGTCCAGGCAGTGGTCCGCGTGCAGGTGCGAGATCAGGACCGCGTCGACCGAAGCCGGGTCGATGTGGGTGTGCAGGACCCCGAGCGCCCCGCTGCCCATGTCGAGCAGCACCCGCCAGAGCTTGCCCTCGTGCTCGGCCTCGAGCAGGTAGCAGCTCGCCGGCGAGGCCGGGCCGGGATAGGAGCCCGAGGCTCCGATGACGGTGAGTCGCATCAGCGGACGCCCGCCTTCCGGCACGCGCGCAACGAGCCGCGAGCCGGGTCCAGGACGTCGAGGTGAGAGACCGCCACGACGTCAGGCTAGCGGCCTCGGCCCGGTTGTTGGGCGACCCGCGACAGACGTCACGTCGCGCCGTGATCCGGAACGCTCCCGGATCAGGCCCGGCCCGGCCCGGCTCCTGCCTCGGCGGGCTCCTCGTGGCGGGCCAGGCCGACCAGGAAGACGACCAGACCGGCGACGGCGAGACCGGCACCGACCAGGCTCGGCGCCCGGTAGCCGTGGCCGGCCGCGATGACGATCGACCCGAGCCAGGCGCCGAGCCCGTTGGCGACGTTGAGCGCGGAGTGGTTCAGCGCGGCACCGAGCATCTGGGCGTCGCCCGCGGCGTGCATCAGCCGCAGCTGGAGGTTGATCGCGACCACCGAGCCGAGGACCCCGACGAAGCCGACCAGGACCCAGAGCACTACCGGGAGCCCGGCCGTCAGCACGATCAGCAGCAGCACCACCACAGTCGCCGCGAAGCCACCGATCACCGACCGGTTCACGTCCCAGTCGGCGAGTCGCCCCGCCAGCCAGGCGCCGATCACCGAGCCGATCCCGAAGGCGAACAGGAACCACGGGATCGCGGAGCCGGACAGGCCCGCCACATCGGTCACCAGCGGCGCGACATAGGAGTACATCGCGAAGATGCCGCCGAACCCGATCATCCCGGCGGAGACCGCGAACAGCACCTGCGGGCGCTTGAGGGCACGCAACTCGCCGCGGACGGTCGCATCCGGGTTGCCGGGCCGCGCCGGCACGAACACGAGCAGTCCGACCGCCGTCACCACGGTGATGACGAGGACGCCCCAGTAGGCGCTGCGCCAGCCCAGGCCCTGACCGAGCCAGGTGCTGGCCGGCACGCCGACCACCGTGGCGATCGAGAGACCCAGCATCACGCCGCTCACCGCGCGACCGCGCCGGTCGGGAGGCACCAGGGACGCGGCGATCAGCGAGGCGACGCCGAAATAGGCGCCGTGCGGGAGCCCGGCCACGAAGCGGGCGATCAGGACCTGGTCGTAGCCCTGGGCCAGGGCGGTCAGCGCGTTGCCGAAACCGAGCGCCAGCACGAGGGCCACCGCCAGGCCGCGGCGCGGCAACCGCGCGCCCAGGGAGACGATCACCGGCGCCCCGACGACCACGCCGAGGGCGTACGCGCTGATGATGTGCCCGGTGCTGGGGATCGAGGACTCGATGCCGCGGGCGATCTCGGGGAGCAGCCCCATCGTGACGAACTCAGTGGTGCCGATCGCGAAACCGCCGAGCGCGAGTGCCACGATCGCGAGCGCCGCGCGGCGCGGGCCGACCGGGACCTCGGCAGCGCCAGGATCCGCCGGGAGCTCCCGGCTCGGAACGGCGATGCCGGCTTCGTCGAGAGTGCTCACGGGTACACAAGTCCGCTGGGAGCCGATCCATTCCACCGATTCCTACCGGCCGCGGTCACCGCCCGTCGTACCTCACTGCGTCTCGACAGGCTCCGCGTCCGGGCGCAGGAGCCACCAGAGTCCGACGAACGGCAGCACCAGCGGCACGAAGCCGTAGCCGACGCCGAAGTCGGACCAGACGCTCGCGTCCGGGAACTTGTCGGTCGCTACCAGGCTGGTGATCCCGACGGCGAGGACGCCGGCGAGTTCGAACAGGATCGCGGCGAGCGCGACCGATCGCCGGTCGGTGGCCAGTGCCCAGGTCGCGACGATGTAGACCAGCGCCGCGAGCGCGGAGAGCGCGTACGGAACTGGCGCGTCGGAGAACTTGGTCAGCTCGAAGGTCGCCCGCCCGGTGGCGGCGAAGGCGAGCACGCCGTAGACGAAGACGAGGACGCGACCGAAGCCGTCCGCCGTCGAGCGACGGCCCGCGACCTCAGACATGCGTGCTCCACAGGTCGTGCAGCCGCACCGAGAGCACCGGCAGCACCAGGACGGCGACGAGCAGGACCGCGGTGCCGCTGCGGCTCTTCTCCGAGGCCGACCAGAGGAAGGCGATCGGCAGGATGAACAGCGCGCCGATCAGGTACCCGAGGTAGGGCAGCACCGGGACTCCGGTGTGGTCGTCGATCACCAGCACCAGGCCCCAGACGAACTGCACCAGGAGGCCTGCCTCGAGGGCGACGAGTCCCCAGAACGCGAGGTTGCTGCTGTGCCGGTCGCGGACGATGTCGACGATCAGGACGCCGGCCACCAGCACGACGAGGACGCCCAGTCCCCACGCAAGGACGGTCATGCCCAGAGCTGGCCTTCGAGCCGTTCCTCGGCCTCGTCGATGGTGCCCTCGTAAGCGCCGGTCGAGAGGTACTTCCAGCCGCCGTCGGCGACCACGAAGACGATGTCGGCACGCTCCCCCGCCTTGACGGCCTTGGCCGCCTGGCCGAGAGCCGCGTGCAGGATCGCGCCGGTCGAGATGCCGACGAACATGCCCTCGGACTCGAGCAGTTCGCGCACCCGGCGGACCGCGTCGCGCGGGCCGACCGAGAACCGGGTGTCGATCAGGGACGCGTCGTACAGCTCGGGGACGAAGCCCTCGTCGAGGTTGCGCAGCCCGTAGACGAGTTCGCCGTACCGGGGCTCGGCGGCGACGATCCGCACGTCCGGCTTGGCGGTGCGGAAGTACCGGGAGACACCCATCAGGGTGCCGGTGGTGCCGAGACCCGCGACGAAGTGGGTGATCTCAGGCAGGTCCGCGAGGATCTCCGGACCGGTGCCCTCCTCGTGCGCGAGCGCGTTGGCCGCGTTGCCGTACTGGTAGAGCATCACCCAGTCCGGGTGTTCCGCGGCCATCTGCTTGGCGACCCGGACAGCCTCGTTGGAACCGCCCACGGCCGACGAGGAGTAGATCTCCGCGCCCCACATCCGGAGCAGCTGGCGGCGTTCCTCGGACGTGTTCTCCGGCATCACGCAGACCAGCCGGTAGCCCTTGAGCTTGGCGGCCATCGCGAGCGAGATGCCGGTGTTGCCGGACGTCGGCTCGAGGATGGTGCAGCCCGGGCGGAGCAGGCCCTCTTTCTCGCCCTGCTCGATCATCTTCAGGGCCGGGCGGTCCTTGATCGAGCCGGTCGGGTTCCGGTCCTCGAGCTTGGCCCAGATGCGTACGTCCGGGGTCGGCGAGAGGCGCGGCAGCCCGACCAGCGGCGTGTTGCCGACGGACTCGAGAAGGGAATCGAACCTCACGTGGTCTCGATCACGCTCGACCGCCCGCGACAGCGGGCAGCACGACGATCTGGTCGCCATCGGACAGCGCGGTCTCCAGGCCACCGGTGAACCGGACGTCCTCGTCGTTGACGTAGACGTTCACGAAGCGGCGCAGGTCACTGGTGCCGTCCTCCTTGGCGTCGAGCAGGCGTTCCTTGATGCCGGGGTGGTTGGCCTCGAGGTCGTCGATCAGCGCCGAGAGCGTCGCCCCGGTGGCGTCGACGGCCTTCTCGCCGCCGGTGTACGTGCGCAGGATCGTCGGGATCCGGACCTCGATGGCCATGTCTTCCTCAGCTTCTCGTTCAGTGCAGTTCGGTTGCGGTCAGGACGTCGACCACGGACACGTCTTCTTCGGTGACGACCCCGTCGATGATTCTGTAGGACCTGAACTCCACCGGCCCCTCACTATTCCCGTGTTCGGCTGTGGAAACCAACACGTAGTGCGCTCCGGGCTCGTTGGCCAGTCCGATGTCGGTCCGGCTCGGGTAGGCCTCGGTGGCGGTGTGCGAGTGGTAGATCACCACCGGCTCCTCGTCGCGGTCCCACATCTCCTTGTACAGCGCGAGCAGCTCGGTCGAGTCGAACTCGTAGAACGTCGGCGATCCGGCCGCGTTGATCATCGGCACGTGCCGGGTGGGCAGGTCGGAGCCCTCGGCGCCGGCGACGATCCCGCAGGCCTCGTCGGGATGGTCCTGCTTGGCGTGCGCGACGATCGCGTCGTAGGTCGCCTGATCGAGTCTCAACACGTGGACAAGCCTAGGCGGTAGCGCCTGTCGGTACGGCGGTGGTCCCGGTCGGCGGACAACCCGAGGCGTCTCGACGAGCTCGACGAACGGCAGGACGCCGGCCGGATCAGCTCGCGGCCTGGACCAGGGTCTCCTGCAGGTAGCCGACCCATTCGTAGATGTCGTGCACCTGGCTCCGCGGGTCCTCGTCGGGGAGCTCGTACCAGTACTGCTCGTCGCCCTCCTCGATCCCGAGGCGGGTGGCGATCGCCAGTCGCATGTCGGTGAACGAGCGCATCCAGGTCACCGCGAGCGCCGGGTCGAGTTCGACGTCGATGAAGATCCCGTCCTCCGGCTGCGGTGACAACCCGGCGTCCTCGAGGGTGTCGATCACTGCGGCCGCGCCACTCGCCTTGCCGTTGCGCAGCGCGCCCTCGGTGTAGCGGCGGAACTCGGCGGCCGCTTCGTCATCCTCGGGGTACGCCGTGGGGAAGAGCCGCTGGAGCACCGGGTCCTCGGGTGCGAGCGTCGGTCCGGAGAAGTCGAGCAGGTCCTCCAGCGGGTCGTCGGTCGGCTCGGCGACCGCGGACTCGTTGCGGAGCAGCTCGATCAGCTGCGCGGCCAGCGACCGGAGCAGATCAGCCTCGAACGCGGTGAACGTGGCGACGCAGGCTCCCGACTTCTTGTGCCTGGCGAATCCGTTCACGAGGCGTCTGCCTTCTGCATCGTCGCCCACAGGCCGTACTCGTGCATCGCCTGGACGTCGCGCTCCATCTCCTCGCGACTCCCGGTCGAGACCACCGAGCGACCGTCGTTGTGCACCTCGAGCATCAGCTTCTCGGCCTTCTTCTTGGAGTAGCCGAAGTAGCTGGTGAAGACGAACGTCACGTACGACATCAGGTTGACCGGGTCGTTCCAGACGATCGTGACCCAGGGTGTCGCCAGGACGGTGAGGTCGTCGGTGACCGGCTCGTCGAGTTCGACGGGGCTGGGCGCGGACATGCCCCCACGATAGGACCTCCGCAGAACGGACCGGCGCCGACACCGGGGACTAACCTGCCGAGGTGACCCCGACGGCACCGTCCAGCGCCCTGTTGACCGACCACTACGAGCTCACCATGCTCCAGGCGGCACTGGCCTCGGGCGCCGCCGGCAGGCGCTCGGTCTTCGAGCTCTTCGCCCGGCGCCTGCCCGAAGGCCGCAGGTACGGGGTGGTCGCCGGGGTCGGACGGGCACTGGAAGCGGTCGAGTCGTTCCGCTTCGGCGACGCGGAGCTCGCCTTCCTCCGCGAGCAGGGGATCGTCGACGAGCCGACCCTGGAGTTCCTGGCCGGCTACGCGTTCTCCGGCGACATCCACGGGTACGCCGAGGGCGAGGCCTACTTCCCGCACTCCCCCGTCGTGGTCGTCGAGTCCACTTTCGCCGAGGCGGTCCTGCTCGAGACCGTGCTGCTCTCGATCTACAACCACGACTCCGCGGTCGCCTCGGCCGCCTCCCGGATGACCGCGGCGGCCGGGACCAGGCCGTGCATCGAGATGGGCTCGCGGCGTACGCATGAGGAGGCCGCGGTCGCGAGCGCCCGGGCGGCGTACGTCGCCGGGTTCGCGACGACGTCGAACCTGGAGGCACGGCGCCGGTACGGCGTGCCCAGCGGCGGCACCAGCGCCCACTCGTTCACGCTGTTGCACGACACCGAGTCCGGCGCCTTCCAGGCCCAGGTCTCCTCGCTCGGGGCCGGCACCACCTTGCTCGTCGACACCTACGACGTGGCCGAGGCGGTACGGACGGCGGTCGAGGTGGCCGGGCCTGCGCTCGGCGCCGTACGGATCGACTCCGGTGACCTCGGCGACCTGGCCCGCCGCGTCCGGGCGCAGCTCGACAGCCTCGGCGCCACCGGCACCCGGATCGTGGTCACCTCCGACCTCGACGAGTACGCGATCGCGTCGCTCGCCTCGGCACCGGTGGACGTCTACGGCGTCGGCACCCAGGTGGTCGTCGGCAGCGGACATCCGACGTGCGGTTTCGTCTACAAGCTGGTCGCCCGCGCGGGAGCCGACCAGGTGATGGTCGACGTCGCCAAGCGCAGCGTCGACAAAGCCTCGATCGGCGGGCGCAAGTACGCGCTCAGGCGACGTGACCGGTCCGGGACGGCGACCGCGGAGGTCATCGGCATCGGTGAACCACCCATGGACGACGGCGACGACCGGGCGCTGCTGGTGCCGCTGGTCAGGGCGGGCCGGATCGTCGGAGCCGAACCGCTGGAGGCCGCTCGTGATCGGCATGCGCGATCACGGACCGAGCTACCGGCGACCGCGACGCAGTTGCAGCGCGGCGAGCCGGCGATCCCGACGCAGTTCGCCTAGTCGACGACGGCGCGGAGTTCGGCGATCCTGCCGTCCGCGTCGACCCGGATCTGGTCGATCACCCGGACGACCATGGTCTCCTCGCCGAGCGGAACCCTGATCGTGAAGTGGAACGCCGCGAAGTCACCCGTCACCAGGACCGGGCCGGTCAACTCGGTGCTGAAGGGCATCCCGAAGGACTTCTCGAAGAACCCCCGGACCGCGTCGATGCCGACGTTCGGCGGGGTCCCGATCGGGTCCTCCTGGTACACGTCCTCGGCGAAGACCGCGAGAGTCCCCTCGAGGTCCTGGCGGCCGACAGCCGCGACGTAGCTCTCGACGAGAGCCTGGATCTCTTCCTTGGTCGCCATGCGCACACCCTGACAGAAACCCGGCGCGCGGTTAACCTCGGGTCCATGGCGCGAGCACTGATCGTCGTCGACGTCCAGAACGACTTCTGTGAGGGCGGGTCCCTGCCCGTCCCCGGTGGTGCACGGGTGGCGAGCGAGATCAGCGCGCTCCTGCACCACTGGACCCGCAAGGACCCGAAAGCCCCGCCGTACGACGTGGTGGTGGCCACCAAGGACCATCACGTCGACCCGGGCGAGCACTGGGCCAAAGAGCCCGACTACGTCGACTCCTGGCCGGTGCACTGCCAGGTCGGCACCGACGGCGAGGCCTTCCATCCCAACCTCGACCCGCAGCCGTTCGACGCGATCTTCCTCAAGGGCGACCACGCGGCGGCCTACTCGGGCTTCGAGGGCCGGACCAGGGACGGCGCAGCGCTCGCGGAGTGGTTGCGCGGTCACGACGTCACCGACGTCGACGTCTGCGGGCTGGCCACCGACCATTGCGTCCGGGCCACGGCGCTGGATTCCGCGGGACACGGCTTCGCGACCCGGGTCCTGCTCGACCTGTGCGCCGGGGTCGCGCCGGAGACCACCCAGCGAGCGATCGGCGAATTGCGCTCGGCCGGCGTCAGCGTGGAGTGACCTGCGGGCCGCGCCTGTGGGGCGACGCCCCGGCTAGCCTGACTCCGTGCCCACCCACATCGGCTTCCTGCGCGCGGTCAACATCGGCAAGCGCCAGTACCGCACCGCGGACCTGCGCGCGGCACTCGAAGGCGCGGGGTACAGCGACGTCGAGACCTACATCCAGACCGGGAACATCCGGATCGGCTCGCCGGTGCGGTCGAGGGCGAAGATGGAGGCCGAGCTCGAGGCCCTGTTCCTGGCCGACAGGGGGTTCGAGGTGAGCACCATCGTCCTCAGCCCGGCCGAACTGAGCCGCGTCGCCGCCGATTCCGCCACGCTCTGCGCGGAGCACCCACCCGGGTACGGCGCGTACGTGAGCCTGCTCAAGGACGAGCCCGACGCCGACGGACGGGCACGGATCGAGGGACTCTCCGGAGCGGGCGAACTGCTGGTCGTGCGCGGCCGCGCGGTGCACCTGCTCTACGACATCGCCTACCACGAGGCCAAGAACTCCAACGCCCAGATCGAGAAGGCGATCGGCGTCGCGACCAACCGGAACGCCAAGGTGATCCGGACCCTCGCGGAGAAGTGGGGCGACTAGCGGAACGACGCTCTGCGGGCCGCCCGACGCAGGGTCGCGAGGATCGCCGGACCGGTGACCACGATCAGGACCGCGTTGGTGAGTCCGCGGATCAGGTCCCACCCCAGGGCAGTGGTGACCGTGAAGATGACGAACCGGTGCAGATTCTCGGCGACCGGATCACCGGCCACGAAGCTCAGCTGCGTCTCCGCGCCGAGGGTGAACGGCCAGAACGACAGGTTGAGCAGGAGCCCGTAGGCGAGCCCCGCGACGAACCCGTACGCCGCCAGCAGCGCGATCTCCGCCCGGCCGGTCACCGGCGGCAGCAGGCCGGCGAACAGACCGACCATCGCGGCGGCGAGCATCTGGTACGGGAGCCACGGGCCCACCCCGCCGGTGATCAACGCCGATCCGAACAACGTCGTGGCACCGAGGACGAACCCGAACCCGGGACCGAAGACACGTCCGGCGAGCACCAACAGGAAGAACACCGTCTCGAGACCGGCCGTGCCGGCCCCGAGCGGACGCAGGGCCGCGCCGACCGCGGAGAGGACACCCAGCATCGCCACGGCTTTCGGATCGAACCCGCCCTCGCCGATCTCGAAGAGGACGACCGCGAGGATGGCCGGCAGCAACAGGCCGAGGACCAGGGGCGCCTGGGTGTTCTCCGCCAGGACCGAGTCCGCGGTGACGAAGAACGGCCAGCAGAACGCCAGCAGGCCGGCGACGCACGCGATCGCGATCGCCGCGGTCGACCGCGGACGCAGCCGGATCGCCCGGACCGGGCCGACCTGGGTGATCGTCATGCCTCGACCACCCCGAACCGGTGCCGCACGTCGGCGACCGTGAGCAGACCGTGGCCCAGCGCCTTGGCCACCTGCGGTGCGAACGCGGGGCTGGCGGTCACCACCGCGGCCGTCGGACCGTCCGCCACGATCTCGCCGCCTGCCATCACCAGGACCCGGTCAGCGGCCTCGGCGACGAACTCCACGTCATGGGTGGTGAGCAGCACTGCCCGACCGTGGCCCGCCACCTCGCGCAGGACCTCAGCCAGGACGGCCTTGCCCTGGTAGTCGAGGCCCCGGGTCGGCTCGTCGAGCAGGAGCACCTCGGGATCGGCGGTCAGTTGGATCGCCAGCACGAGGGCGAGGCGCTGCCCCTCGGAGAGATCGCGCGGATGATCCTCGTCGGGGATCCCCGGGACGACCCTGTCCAGCAGCGCCCGGCAGGTGCCCGGCTCCGAGCCGGACTCGTGGTCGGCCTGCGCGCACTCCTCGCCGACGGTCGACTGGTAGAGCAGGTCGCCGGGGGTCTGCGGCACCAGGCCGATGCGGCGGCGCCGGAGCGACGGACTCAGCTCGCGCGGGTCGGCGTCCCCGACCCGCACCCGGCCGTCGGTCACCGGCCCGGAGCCCTGGAGCGCCCAGAGCAGAGTCGACTTCCCGGCGCCGTTGCGGCCCATCAGCGCACTCACCTCGCCCGCGCGCAGGCTCAGGTCGACCTTCTGGACGGCGACGAGCGCGCCGTGGCGGACGGTGACGCCGGTGGCGGCGAGGAGGGTGCTCGGCTCAGTGCGCTCTGGCGTCCGGAGTGGGCTCGACGGCTCGGCAGGGAGAGCCTCCTCCTCGAGCTGGTGCCGCAGCGCTGCGCCGGCGCGCCATGCGTCGCGGACCGACATCGGCAGCGGCGACCATCCGGCCCAGCGGCCGAGCTCGACCACCGGCGGCGCGATCGTCGAGGTCAGCATCTGCTCGGTGGGCGGGCCCGATTCGACCCGGCCGTCGACGACGTGCACGATCCGGTCGGCGTACTGCAGGACACGTTCGACCCGGTGCTCGGCGATCACGACAGTGATCGCCAGGTCGTGCACCAGTCGGGTGATCGCGGCGAGCACCTCCTCCGCGCCGGTGGGGTCCAGGGCGGAGGTCGGTTCGTCGAGCACCAGCACCCGGGGGTGCGCCGTCATCACCGACCCGATCGCGACCCGCTGCTGCTGGCCGCCGGACAGTTCGACCAGCGGCGCGTCGCGCAGGTCGGCGATGCCGAGCAGGTCGAGTGTCTCCTCGACCCGCCGCCGCATCACTGCGGGGGCCAGACCGAGCTGCTCCATCCCGTAGGCGAGCTCCTCCTCCACCGTGTCGGTCACGAACCCGGCCAGCGGATCCTGGCCGACGACCCCGACGAGATCCGCCAGGTCACGAGGCCGGTACTCGCGGGTGTCGCGGCCGTGGACCCGCACGGAGCCGGTGAGCTCGCCGCCGGTGAAGTGCGGCACCAGCCCGTTCAAGGCGCCGAGCAGAGTGCTCTTGCCGGATCCGGTGCGCCCGATCACGAGGACGAGTTCGCCCTCCTCGATGCTCAGGTCGACATCGCGCAGCACCGGCTCCGGACGCACGCCCGGGGGTCCCGTGTACCGGACCGAGACTCCGCGCAGGTCGATCGCAACCCCGGTCATCAGCGGATCCGCCCCGTCGGCGGCGGCGGGGTCACGAAGGCCGGCAGCGCGGCGAGCAGGATGCCGAGGGTCGCGGCCACCGGCAGTCCGGGCGCCGCGATCGGCTGCAGCGGCATCACCAGCAGCAGCGGCGTGTCGGCCCTGCTGATCATCATCCCGGCGGCCGCCGCCACCCCGGTGAGGACCGTGACGGTCTCGGGCAGCCGCCACGGGTCGGGACGGTACGTCGTCACCCGGACCTGCCGACCGCCGATCGCCATCCCGGCGAACGCGGCCGCGAGCCCGACGACGACGGTCAGGATCGGCAGCCAGGCCTTGTCCGGGGTCCGGCTGCGCGTCGGGTCCAGGACGCCGTACATGCCGAACGCGACCGCGAGCAGCCCGCTGAGGGTGAGGAATCCGGTCAGCCAGGACGTCCGTCGCGCACGTCCTCCCGGCTCGGCGGGCGGCCGGTGGCCGTAGCCGCGCGACTCCATCGCGGCGGCGAGGAGCAACGACCGGTCGAGGGTGTCCTGGAGCACGGGCAGCGCCACCCGCGGCACCGCGCGCAGCCCTCGTTCCGCGTCCCCGCGGAGCAGCCGTGCCCGGAGCACCCGCTGGACGCTCTCGGCAAGTTGCGGGGCCACGCTGACCGCGACGACGACCGCGGTGCCGACCTCGTTCAGCGCGTTGGGCAGCGATCGGAGCAGGCGCTTCGGGTTCGCCAGCGCGTTCGCGCCGCCGATCGCGATGATCAGGGTCGCGAGCTGGAGCCCGAGGAGCAGGGCGGCGAGCCAGCCCTCGAGGTAGACCGTCCCGAGCAGGTTGATCCCCGCGGCCCACTCCGGGAGCGCGATCTCGGGCAGCGGCAGGATCACGATCGTGCCCCACTTGAAGCCGACCAGGACGTGCCAGAGCACCCGGAACCCGATCACGACCAGGCCGAGGATCACGTACAGCCGGAACGCCCGGGCCCAGGGCGCGTCCGTACGCCGGGCGACAACGACGAACCAGATCACGCCGAGGATCAGCCCGAGCAACAGCGGGTTCGTGGTCATGCTCGCCGCGACGGCGAGCCCCACCGCCCAGCCCCACCAGGCCAGCGGATGCAGTGCCCGCGGGATCGGAGCGGCCATCGGATCAGCCCTGCCGGCGGCGCAGCACCGTCACACCCGCGGCCGCACCGACTGCGAGCAGGAGGGCGACGCCCCAGCCCCACGGCAAGCCCCCCGAGGACGAGGAGTCCGAGGTCGGCGTGATGTCGTCCGACGGCTCCGCCATCGCGTCGGCGGATCCGGTGGCCGAGGCCGAGGCACCGGTCGTGGCGATCGACCCGGCAGCCGGGGACGCGACGTCGCTCGCGGTCGCTGTCGCGGTTTCCGAGGCGGCGGCCGACGGGGTCGAGGCTCCGGACGCGGCGCTCACGTCAGGCGCTGCCGCCGTCGGGCGGGCAGTGGGCTTCGGGGTCGTCTTCGGGGTCGGCTTCGGGGTCGGCGTGTTCACCGCGGGCGGCCGCATGTCCGGTGCCGCACCGCCGCCGAAGCGCCAGCCCTCGACGGATCCCGGAGCCGGGTCGTAGCTGCCGGCGCCCTGGGTCGCGTAGGTCCACGAGCCGCCGGGCCGGCCCTGGAAATAGGCCCAGTACGCATTGGCCGGCGGCATCGACATGCACGCAGAGCTTGCCGGAACGCCGTCGATGCGGCACAGCGCACCGGCGCCGTTGCCCTGTGCGTAGGTGAGTTCGAACCCGGCTGCCTCGAGGGCGGCGAACCCCGACGACGGGTTGCCCGCGGCGCAGCCGGTCTCGGTGTGATCGGGGAACTGGACGACGACCGTGACACCCGAAGTGGTCGTGCACGCAGCGGCTCCCGCGGGCGCAGCGACGACAAGGGCCGCTGCGGCGAGCAGGCCGGCCAGGACGATCCTCATTGGTCAGTCTCCAGGTGGGCCGGGAGCCGGACCTGGATGTCGAGCCATCCAGGCTCCGTCCCGCGGGCCTCGACGGGTGGTGGGAGCCAGTCGATCGGTCCAGGTGTTCCGGCTCGCCGCACAGCGACGCTGTGCGGCACACGGTTGCGGGTCAGCGCCGGATTCGGACCGGCTTCCCCTGGACTTCTCGGTGGTGAAGCCTGGTGCGGCTTCGGGCCCTGAATCTACACCGGTCCCCGACCCGACCAGGTCCAGGCATAGGCGGGATCCTCGACCGCAGCACCGGCCTCGCCCAGCTCGAGCGGCCGGAAGGTGTCGACCATGACGGCCAGCTCGTCGAAGTACTCCGCCCCGATCGAGGCCTCGATCGCCGATGGCTGCGGTCCGTGCGCGTAGCCGCCCGGGTGCAGCGAGATCGATCCGATACCGATCCCGCTGCCCTTGCGTGCCTCGTAGTCGCCGGCGACGTAGAACATCACCTCGTCGGAGTCGACGTTCGAGTGGTAGTACGGCACCGGGATCGACCCTTCGAGGTAGTCGACCTTCCGGGGGCAGAAGTTGCAGACCACGAAGTTGTGGCCTTCGAAGACCTGATGCACCGGCGGCGGCTGGTGGATCTTGCCGGTGATCGGCATGAAGTCCTCGACGTTGAACGTGTACGGGTACAGGCAGCCGTCCCAGCCGACCACGTCGAACGGATGGGTCGCGTATGTCAGCCGGGAGCCGACGATGCCGTTCGGTCCCGGACCGCGGTGCTTGACCAGGACGTCGACGTCGACCCCCTCGACCAGGTGCGTGCCGGCCGGTGCGTGCAGGTCCCGTTCGCAGTACGGCGCGTGCTCCAGGAACTGGCCGAACCGGGACAGGTACCGCTTCGGCGCTCCGATGTGGCTGTTGGCCTCGATCGCGTAAAGCCTGCTGGGGGCGTCCGGCACCCAGCGGTGCGTGGTCGCCCGCGGCAGCAGCACGTAGTCACCCGGCCGGTACGACAGCACCCCGAAGACGGTCTCGACGGTCCCGGTGCCGGTCTCGACGTACACGCACTCGTCGCCCAGCGCGTTCCGGTACAGCGGCGACGGAGCCTCGGCGACGACGTAGGAGATCCGGACGTCGCCGTTGCCGAGGACCAGCCTCCGGTGCTCGACCGCGTTGGCACCACCGGACGCCGAGCCCGGCGACTCCAGGTCGTGGAGCTTGAGGTGGCGCGGCTTGAGCGGGTGGTTCGCGGTCGTCGAGAGATCGGGGAGGTCCCAGACCTGGCTGTCGACGATCGCCGAGGGCACCCCGCGGTGGTAGAGCAGCGAGGAGTCCGAGGAGAAGCCCTCCTCCCCCATCAACTCCTCGTAGCGCAGCGCCCCGTCCGCGTCCCTGAAGGCGGTGTGACGGGTCTTGGGCACATCGCCGAGTGTTCTGTAATACGCCACTGACCCAGACTCTCAGGACGTCGTCTAGCGTGGCAACCGTGCCTACTGCTGACAGCACCGTTCCGCCCTGGTTGACCGGGTTCGTCGACGACGCCGCGATCTTCCCGCCGGGGAACCTGCCCCTGGACCGGGCGGTCGCAGAACACCGCGAGCACCGCGCCGGCGAGTACGCCGCCATGGTCGGCGGCTTCGTGATCAGCGACGTCAAGGTCCCCGACCTGATCGACGTCCTCGACGAGCGCGACGAGGAGGCCCTGCTCGACGTGAACCTCGTCGTGACCGGCGGCGCGGGTGCGATCGAACCGGCAGTCCGCTGGGCGCTCCGGGCGCCCACGCTGCGCCTGCGCGCGCTGGAGTTCGCGCTCCGTGACGAGGACGACCTCGCCCACAACGCCCAGCGGGTGCTGACTGCTCTCGACCAGCTCACCGACGAGCTCGACGGCGTCGAGGTGTACGTCGAGCCCCCACGACTGCGCGGCGAGCCGACCCACGGCTGGCTCTCGGCGATGGACGAGCTCTCCATGCGCGAGGTGCGCGCGAAGTTCCGGACCGGCGGCGTCGATGCCGACGCGTTCCCCGATCCCGCCGAGCTGGCCGCCGCGATCGACGCGGCCCTGGACCGCGAGCTGCCGTTCAAGTGCACCGCCGGACTGCATCACGCGGTCCGCGGGACGGATCCGGAGACCGGGTTCACCCACCACGGTTTCCTCAACGTCCTGCTGGCGACCCGTGCCTGTCTCGACGGCGGAGATCCGGTCGCCGTGCTCGCCGAGCAGGACACCGGCACGCTGCTCGCCGCGTTCGACGCCGAGGAGGCCGCGCGCACCCGGCGCTGGTTCACCGGGTTCGGCTCCTGCAGCATCCTGGAGCCCCACGACGACCTGGTCGACCTCGCTCTGCTGGAGCCGGCCGGACGAACGACGGGAGCACGCCGATGAGTACCTGGGTCGAGGGCGCCGCAGGATCGGCGTACGACGTGGACAACCTCCCGTACGGGGTCTTCTCCGACGGCGAGGACGCCGCCCGGGTCGGCGCCCGGATCGGCGACTTCGTGGTTGACCTGGCAGCGATCGCTGCCGGCGCCGCACCGTGGGAGGGAAGCGCGAGCGGCCTGGCCGGCCTGTTCGGCGAGCCGTCACTGGACGGGTTCCTCGCGTCCGGCCCGGAGACCTGGGCCGAGACGCGCTCCTGGCTCACGAGCCTGCTCACCACCGAGACCGACCGGGCTCTGGTGGAGCCGTTCCTGCACCCGGTCGACGCTGTCGTGATGCACCTGCCCTTCACGGTCGCCGACTACGTCGACTTCTACTGCTCGCTCCAGCACGCGACCAACGTCGGGAAGATGTTCCGACCGGACGGCGATGCACTCACCCCGAACTGGCGGCACCTGCCGATCGGGTACCACGGTCGCGCCGGCACGGTCGTGGTCTCCGGTACCGACGTCCACCGGCCGACGGGGCAGGGCCGTCCGTCGGAGAATGGCGGAAGCCCGGCGTTCGGACCGAGCCGCCGCCTCGACATCGAGGCGGAGCTGGGTTTCGTGGTCGGCAGCCCGACCGAGCTCGGCAGCAGCGTGTCCACGGGTTCGTTCGCCGACCACGTGTTCGGTGTGACCCCGCTCAACGACTGGTCGGCCCGCGACATCCAGGCCTGGGAGTACGTCCCGCTCGGCCCGTTCCTGGGCAAGTCGTTCGCGACCTCGATCTCGCCCTGGATCACACCGCTCGCCGCGCTCGACGCCGCGAAGGTCCCGCTCCCCGGACAGGACCCGGAGCCGCTCGACTACCTCGGAGTCACCGAACCGGCCGGGTACGACATCGCGTTCGAGGTACTGCTCAACGGACAGGTCGTCAGCCGCCCGCCGTACGCGTCGATGTACTGGTCCCCGGCCCAGATGCTGGCGCACCTGACGGTGAACGGCGCCTCGCTGCGCACCGGCGACCTGTTCGCCAGCGGCACCATCAGCGGCGATGCCGTCGACCAGCGCGGCTCGTTCCTGGAACTCTCCTGGGGCGGCGCCGAGCCGTTCGCTGTCGACGGCGGCGAGCGGACCTTCCTCGAGGACGGCGACGAGGTCACCCTGCGGGCGACCGCCCCGGGCGCGAACGGCGGACGGATCGCGCTCGGCGAGGTGACCGGACGGATCCTGCCCGCAGGCTGATCCGGTGCGACCTGCTCAGTCCTTGCGCAGCAGGAAGGACGCCTGCCAGATGCGCCGGTTGCGGCCTTTCGCCGGGATCAGTCCCTGCTCCTCGAGGTAGGGCACCAGCTTCTCGCCCATCCAGGCGATCGTCTCCCGGTAGTGCGGATTCGACAGCGCCGCCCGGCGACCTTCCATCGGGTCGATCCCGACCGAGGCGTACACGTTGGGGTGCACGAGCGACCGCATCGACGCGTAGGCGATCTGGGCGGTGACCGACTGGTGCCAGAGCCGCTGGTGACGGTTCATCCCGACCACTGACTTCTCGAGCTCCTCGCGGGCGAAGGTCACGTGCCGGGCTTCCTCGACGACGTGGATGCGGGAGACCATCCGCACGAGCGGCTGCAGAGTCTCGTCGTTGATCGCGGCCCGCTGCCAGCGATCGACCGGCTCCTCGCCGATGAGGGTCCCCGCGTATGCGGCGGCCCCGCGAAGCAGTGCCGGACCTGTCTTGGCGATCGTGTACAGCGGCTCGCGAGGACCGTAGACCGGCACGCCGAGCTTGCCGAGCGCCCGGCCGAACATCGTCGAGTGCCGGCATTCGTCGGCCACTTCGGTGAGGGCGTACTGCGTGCGCGCATGGGTCGGGTCGCTGCGGTAGACGTCCTTGAGCAGCAGCTGCATCAGCACGATCTCGAACCACAGACCCACGCTGACGATGGAGCCGACCTCGTGCTTGGAGAGCTCGATCCGCTGCTCGACACTCAGCGTCTCCCACAGCGGGGTCCCGTACAGCGACATCCGCTCCGGCTGCATCCACCAGAGCCCCGGCACCTCAGGGGCATCCCAGTCGATGTCGACGTCCGGGTCGTAGGACTGGCGGGCCGAGGACTTCAGCAGGCGTTCGACGACTTCGGTCATGGCGCGACCCCTTCCAGGCTTGTGGCGTCTCGCCGAGCGCGACGTCCGTTGGTGTTACTCCCAGTAACATCTAATCCGTTACTCTGGTCCACATGGCATCGCGAGTCAAGGACCCTGACGGCCGCAGCACGCGCTGGGACGAGCACCGTGAGGCACGCCGCGCCGAGCTCGTCGCGGCTGCCGTGGCCGCGATCGACGAGCACGGTCCGGCCGCCTCGATCGCGGAGATCGCAGCGTCGGCCGGCGTGAGCAAGCCGGTCCTCTACCGCTACTTCGGCGACAAGGACGACCTCTACCGCGCCGTCGGGCAGTGGGGCGCCGAACAGGTCATCGAACGCCTGGTCCCGGTGCTCCGCTCGGAGGGGGTGATCCGCGACAAGATCTATCGTGGCTGCGCGGACTACCTCGCCCTCCTCGACGAGCACCCGCAGGTCTTCCTGCTCCTCATCGAGCACCGCACCAGCGACGACCCCCTGGCCGACGGCAAGGACCAGATCGCGACCACGATCGCCAAGCTGATCGGCGACACCCTCCGTCGTCTCGGCGTCGACGCCGGCGGCGCGGAGCCGTGGGCGCACGGTCTGATCGGGATGGGCCTCTCGGTCGGCGAGTGGTACCTGAGGCGCGACATCATGAGTCGCGAGGCCACCGCGGAGTACCTGTCCTCGTTCATCTGGCACGCGTTCAGCGGGTTCGCCGCGGACAACGGCGTGAGCATCGACGGAGCCGGAGCGCTGCGCCTGGTGCAGGAGGAGAAGCCGGCCCCTCGGCGGAGGAAGAAGGAGGCCTGATGGACCCCCGGCACGAGCCGCGCGAGGAGTACGTCGGTACGGCGGAGCTCGGCTCCTCGAGCACGACCATCCCGGTCGCTGTGACCTTGCGCGGGCACTTCGAGCCGCTGGACGGCCGGTTCCACTGGTACGGCCGGATCGCGCCGGACCCGACCCTGGCCGAGGTGCACCGCCCGGGCTCGACACTCGTCCTGACCACGCCCCACGGGCGGGCCGAAGGCCGGATCTCCGACGTCGATCCCTGGGGCCGGTTCCGGATCAGCGGCACCGGCACTCCCCCGTTCTGACACGGCACGCTCCAGAATCGATCCGGATGCCGTGCGGGTTGTGACGCGGTCCGTTCCAGGAACGACGTGGCAGCCGTGCGGGTTGTGACGCGGTCCGTTCCAGGAACGACGTGGCAGCCGCGCGGGACCTGACACGGTCAGCGTCACAACCGGCGCGCTTCCTGCGCCGTTTCTGATCCGGGGTGTGTCACTACCCACCAGCGAATCCCCACCCGACCTGTGGACGGCCGTGGCGCGGTGTCGCACTTTGTCGGTGCGAACGGATAGGTCTGTCGCATGCCCAAGCTCATTGACTACAGCGGTCGGTTCGACTGCCTACGCGAAGCCGCCTTCACCATCGTCCTGCGCGAGGGGACCACCGGCCTGACCATTCCTGCGGTCGCGACCGAACTGCTCACCTCGGTGAGCACGATCCGCCGATCGCTGGCCTCGGCAAACAGCCTTCCCCGACTGGCGTACCAATGGATCGACATCCGCGATCGGTTCCGCGTCGACCGCCGCGCCCCCGGCGAGATCCCCGGCACCGACACCTGGAGCGCCTGCCTCAACGCGCTCCTGCGCGAACTGCCGTTCGATCATTCCCGGACCCAGGACGCCCGGGTTCGTGCCGCGGTCCTGTCCCACGATCGTTTCCGCGAATGGGCGGTCGAAGCCTCAGCGGCTCGCGCCGATCGCCTCCGCACTCTGTGCGACGCCACTCATCAGGATCTCGCACTGTCCGCCACGGACCTCCGCTACGAGTCTCAGCGCCTGGAGGCTTTGATCGAGGGCACGACCGCGAACGCCTGCGCGGGCCGCCTCGTGCCCGAAGAGTGTGTATCCGTCGTACGTCGACACGTCCTCGACCTGCGAGCGGCGTGCCAGCCGGATCGACGGCCTGACGCCGCCTAGGCTCGACTCATGCCCTGCGACTACTGCGGACAGCCGTTCGACCCCGTCTCCACGCGCTGGCTGTGCCCGCACTGCCACATGAAGGCGAACTGCTGCGACGGGGCACCGCTGGCCGAGCGGGTCTGCGAACGCTAGAGGTTGCCGCGCAGGTCCTGCTCGCGTTCGATCGCCTCGAAGAGCGCCTTGAAGTTGCCCTTGCCGAAGCCCAGCGAACCGTGGCGCTCGATCAGCTCGAAGAAGACCGTCGGCCGGTCGCCGAGCGGCTTGGTGAAGATCTGCAGCAGGTAGCCGTCCTCGTCGCGGTCGACCAGGATGCCGCGCTTGGCCAGCTCCTCGATCGGGACGCGGACGTTGCCGATCCGGGCGCGCAGCTCGGGGTCGGAGTAGTAGGAGTCCGGGGTGTCGAGGAACTCGACGCCGTTCTCCACCAGCGCGTCGACACTGGCGAGGATGTCGTTGGTCGCGACAGCCAGGTGCTGCGCGCCGGGTCCGCGGTAGAACTCCAGGTACTCGTCGATCTGGCTCTTCTTCTTCGCGATCGCCGGCTCGTTGAGCGGGAACTTCACCCGGTGGTTGCCGTTCGCGACCACCTTGCTCATCAAGGCCGAGTAGTCGGTGGCGATGTCGTCCCCGATGAACTCGGCCATGTTCACGAAGCCCATCACCCGGTTGTAGAAGTCGACCCAGCCGTCCATCGCGCCGAGCTCGACGTTGCCGACGATGTGGTCCAGAGCCTGGAAGATCCGCTTCGGCTGGTGCGCGGGGCGGACCAGCGACGAGGTCCTGGCGACGTAGCCGGGCAGGTACGGGCCGCTGTACGTCGCCCCGTCGATCGTCCGCTGCACCAGCGTGTGCCGGGTCTCGCCGTACGTCCCGATCGCGGCGATCCGCACGGTGCCGTGGGCGTCGGTCAGATCGGTCGGCTCGGTGATCACCCGCGCGCCGGCGGAGCGCGCCTGCGCGATGCAGCGGTCGACGTCGGGCACCTCGAGGGCGATGTCGACTACCCCGTCGCCGTGCCGCCGGTGGTGGTCAGCCAGGTGGCTGTCCGGGTCGACGGCACCCTTGATCACGAACCGGATCGACCCGGAGCGGAGCACGAACGCCTTGTGGTCGCGGTTGCCGTTCTCCGGGCCCGAGTAGGCCTCGAGCTCCATCCCCCACGCGGACTGGTAGTAGTGCGCGGTCTGGGTCGCGTTGCCGACCACGAAGACGATCGCGTCCCAGCCGGTCACCGGGAAGACGTCGGCCTTCTCGTCGTACTCGACGAGGCCGACGAGCTGGCGCAGCTGGTCGACCGACAGGTCGGCCTTCAACTCGTCGAAGGTCAGTGCGCCGGAAGGATGGGTGGTGGAGCTCGTCGAAACCATGCCCAAGGGTCCTTCGGATCGCACATTCTGTGCAACACTTCCCTGAGATACTGCACAGATTGCACACTCAAGGAACGAATCATGGATGCCCTGGACGCCAACCTGATCGAACTCTTCACCGCCGAGCCGCGGATCGGCGCCCTGGAGGCCTCCCGGCGACTCCGGATCGCGCGGGGCACCGTGACCGCCAGGCTGGACCGGCTGGAGCGCGACGGAGTGATCACCGGGTGGGGCCCACAGGTCGAGCCGGCCGCGATCGGCCATCCGGTCACGGCGTTCCTGACGCTGGAGATCCGCCAGGGCGCCGGGCACGACGCGGTCGGGGACCATCTGGCGGCCATCCCCGAGGTCCTCGAGGCCTGCACGATCACCGGACCGGGCGACATGTGGTGCCGGGTCGTCGCACGCAGCAACACCGACCTCCAGACCGTGATCGACCGCGCCCTCGCCCATCCGGGCATCGTCCGGTCCTCCACGGTGATCGCGCTCGCGACCCAGGTCGCCTACCGGACCGGCCCGCTGGTGCGTGCGGTCACCGCCGCTGGTTGAGCCTGTCGACGTCGGTTGAGCCTGTCGAAACCTACGACGTCTTCTTCGCCGCCCACTCGCGGACCCGGTCGATCCGGGCCTGGAGCTGGGCCGCGGTCGCCACAGCCGCGGCAGGGCCGCCGCATTCCTTGCGCAGCGCCGCGTGGGTCACTCCGTGCGGTTGCCCGGTCCGGTGGTTCCACGCCGACACCAGGCCGTTGAGCTCCCGGCGCAGGATCGCCAGCCGCTCGTGCGCGGCGACATCAGGTTCCTCATCGGCAGCGATGACAGCGTCACGCTGAAGGTCACGGCGCTGCTTCTGCCGGTTCTGCAGCAGGCTGCGCACCTGATCGGGTTCGAGCAGGCCCGGGATACCCAGGAAGTCCATCTCCTCCTCGGACCCGACGTGGACCTCACCGGCGTGCCCGAACTCCGCGCCGTCGTACAGCACGTGCGCGAAGGTGGCGCTCGAGCCGAGGGCCTCGAACGGCAGCATCGTCTCCTCCGCCGAGGCCGACTCCCCTGCCTGGGCCTGGGCCATCAGCGCGTCCTCGGCGGCGAAGATGTCGCCTTCGTCGTTGATCCGGCGGCCCAGGACGTGGTCGCGTTCGAGTTCGAGCTCGGCGGCGAACCCCATCAGGGACGGATGCGAGGGGAGGAAGATCGAGGCCGTCTCGCCCCGGCTGCGGGAGCGGACGAACCGCCCGATCGCCTGGGCGAAGAACAAGGGCGTCGATGTGTTGGTCGCGTAGACCCCGACGGCCAGCCGGGGCACGTCGACCCCCTCGGAGACCATCCGGACCGCGACCATCCAGCGACTGTCACCGGCGGCGAACTTGTCGATCTTCTTCGACGCGGCTTTCTCGTCGGAGAGCACCACCGTGGGCTTCTCGCCGGCGATCCTGGCCAGCACCGCGGCGTACGCGCGCGCCGAGTCCTGGTCGCTGGCGATCACCAGGCCGCCCGCGTCGGGGACGTTCTTGCGCACCTCCGAGAGGCGCTTGTCGGCGGCTTCGAGGACCGAGGCGATCCACGAACCCGTCGGGTCCAGGGCGGTCCGCAGCGCCTGGGCGGCCATGTCCTTGGTCAGCGGCTCACCGAGGCGGGCCGAGACCTCGTCGCCGGCGCGGGTCCGCCACTGCAGGTCGCCGCCGTACGCCCAGAACAGGACCGGCCGGACGACGTGATCCCTGAGCGCGTGGCCGTAGCCGTAGGTGAAGTCCGCGGCCGAGCGCGGGATGCCGTCGCCGCCCGGCTCGTAGGTCACGAACGGGATCGGGTTCACATCCGAGCGGAACGGCGTACCGGTCAGCGCGACCCGCCGCCGGGCCGGCTCGAACGCCTCGCGCACCGCCTCGCCCCACGACATCGCGTCACCGGCGTGGTGGATCTCGTCGAGGATCACCAGCGTCTTGAACCGCTCGGTCCGGATCCGCATCGCGAGCGGGTTGGTGGCGACGCCGGCGTAGGTGACGGCGATGCCGACGAAGTCGCCGCTGGTGCGCCCCTTTCCGCCGGAGTACGCCGGGTCGATCGGGATGCCGACCCGCGCGGCGGCCTGCGCCCACTGGGTCTTCAGGTGCTCGGTGGGCGCGACCACGGTGATCCGGTCGACGACCCGCCTGGAGAGCAGTTCGGCGGCGATCGTCAGCGCGAACGTCGTCTTGCCGGCTCCCGGGGTCGCGACTGCGAGGTAGTCGCGGGGCTCGGTCGCGAAGTACTGACCGAGCGCATCGGCCTGCCAGGCTCGCAGACTCGTCGCCGTACCCCACGCAGCGCGCGCGGGATAGGCGGGTGAGAGCTTGTCGAGCGGGGCGGGCGGTTCAAGGCCCGAAGTCATCGAGTCAGCTCAGTACCTGTACGTCGCGTACTCGTAGTCCATCCGGGCGGCCTGGCCTGCGGTGAACAACCTCATGCACGTGTCGAAGGTGTAGTCCATGAAGTTGAGCGCCGGGTCGAGCTTGGTGGCCAGCTCGGTCGGGTCGCACAGGTTGTCCAGGTCCGAACAGCGGAAGTTGGCGTCGATCTCGGCCGGGGTGTCCGTGACACCGTCGTTGATCGGGTCGCACCCGTTGCCGGTCTTCGACTCGAAGGTGTGGAACAACCCCAGCCAGTGGCCGACCTCGTGGATCACGGTGTCGCCGAGGTTGTAACCCGTGGCCCTGCCGCCCGGCAGCCCGTTGACGTTGACGGTGACACCGTCGAGCTTCGGGTTCAAGGCGTACTGCCACGGGAACCGGGCGTACCCGAGCAGGGGCAGGCCCTGGGTCTCGGCACCACTGAAGTACAGATTGAGCGCCCGGGAGAAGCCGCGGTGCAGCTGGGTCTTCGCCTGCCGGTCGGCCTTGTTGAACAGCGCCGCGTGGTACCAGCGGTCGTTCCGCGTGTAGGTGATCTTCTTGATCGTGAAGCTGTAGCGGGTCGCGACGGCGAACTGACTCTGGTCGCCGCGGAAACCGGCCCGGAGGATCTCCATCACCCGCCGGATCTTCCTGTCGTTGACGGTCTGCTCACCCGCGTGGCTGCCCTTGATGACGTGCACGTAGACCGGCACCAGGATGTGCGCGGGGAGCTGGGCGACCGTGGCCGCGGAGCGGGCCGTACGCGCGGAGACCCTGCGATTGCGCTCCTCCTCGGTGCGGGCGCGCTCGGCCTCGGTCAGGTCGACGGCGTCGTGCCGGGCGTGTCCGGGAGCGACCCGCGTCATGGGCTCGCAGGGCGCCTTCACGACGGCCGGTGCGGCCCCGGGCGCGGCCTGCGCCGGAGCGACCACCGCCGGACCGGCGAGCAGGGCAGCTCCCAGCCCTGCCAGGCCGACGTAGCGGAACATCGACCGGCGTGCGGAAAACCTCACTCGGCTCCACCTTCCTGGAGGTTCTCCCAGATGTCCTTGCAGTCAGGGCAGACCGGGAACTTCTGCGGGTCCCGGCTCGGAACCCACACCTTCCCGCACAGCGCGATCACCGGGGTCCCGTTGACCATCGCCTCCATGAGCTTGTCCTTGGGGACGAAGTGCGAGAAGCGTTCGTGGTCGCCGTCTTCGAGGGCGATCCGCTCCTCCACCCTCTGGTCGTCGACCTGCTCGTCCACGAGCACGCCGACGCCGAAGCCCGGAGTCTGCTGGGAAGTCATCGGAGTATCTTAACCTGCCGATCCAGCCTCAGTTGAGCTCCGGCTCCGCGGGCATCGTCGCCAGCATCGCCAGCGCGCCGCCCTGCCGCCGGAGCACCTCGGCCCACAGGCCGCCGACCTCGCCGCGGAACGGGTCGCCGGGCTCGGCCGCGACGACGTACCAGGACCCGTCGGCGATCTCGTCCTCCAGCTGACCGGCGGTCCAGCCGGCGTACCCGGCGAAGATCCGCATCGAGGAGACGGCCGCCGCCATGAGCTCGATCGGCGTGTCCAGATCGACCAGGCCCGTCGAGTCGAAGACCCGCCGCCAGCCGACCGGGTCGGTGTCGTCGGTGCCCACCGCGCCGACCGCGAGGGCGCTGTCGGTCTCGACCGGTCCCCCGGAGAACAGGACGTCCGGACCCGCGACCACCGAGTCCCACCCGTCGAGGACCTCGTGGACCGCCACGGTCGTCGGGCGGTTGAGCACGACGCCGAGCGCGCCGTCGTCACCGGTGTCGAGAAGCAGCACGATCGTGCGCGCGAAGTTGGGGTCGACCAGCGTCGGTGACGCGATCAGCAACCGTCCGGGCGCCGGGTCCATGACTCCATGGTGGCACTCCAGCGGGCGAACAGGCCCGGAAAAAGCCGAATCCCCGGGCCAAGGGAGGGCGGCCCGGGGATTCGTCTGTGGGAGGTGGATCAGGCGGCGAGAACCGCCTTGATCCGGTCGACGAGGGAGGGAGTTACCGCTTCGTCGATGTTCACGGGGGTCCGCGCGGCGCCGAGCGGCGCCGTGGCGGCGCGGGCACGCTTCTCGACCTGCTCGCCGGCACGGGCTGCCGACGCGCTCTCGTCGCTGGCGAGACCGGCGGCACTGGCCAGCTTCAGCCACTCCTTGGTCTGCGCCTTGGCCAGAGCCGCCGCCATCTCGGGATCGGACGGCGACTCGGTGTAGCGGTCGATGATCAGGCGGATACCGGGCGCCTCGGCGCTGGACTTCGCCCAGGCGGTGGCGATCGCGGACTCGAGGTCCATCGGCTGGGCCATGAGCTCGCGCTCGATGTTGCCGGAGAGCCGGGCATGCCACTTCAGGTGCAGCGCAGCGACCAGGTCGAGGTCGTCACGGAAGGTCGTGGAGACGCCGGGGACGTCGGTGGGAAGGAGGCCGTCCCGACGGGCGTTCGCAGTGTCGATAACGGTTTGGAGGATCTCTCCGCGGTGATGGAAAGCGTTCCAGGTCATGGTCCACATCCTTTCTCATTCACATACCGTTGGTACGTACTGAGAGTATGCAGCCGACCGAGGGTAGGCAACTCAGAATGCCCCTTTCGCACGGTGACCTCCCCCACACCGATCCGCCGAAGTCGGTCATACTGCCGGTATGTCATCGCGCTCACCCGCGGAGAAACTCCGCCAGACGCTGCCCAAGGTTCCGAAGGTTCCTGGCGTCTCCCGTCGCCAGCAGTACTCGGCGACCACCAAGCGGGCGCTGGTCGACGTCGCGACCGAACTGTTCACCGAGCAGGGCTACGCGGCGACCAGTCTGGACGCGATCGTGGCCGGCGCGCGGGTCACCAAGGGCGCGCTCTACCACCACTTCGGCGGCAAGCAGGCCGTCTTCGAGGCCGCCTTCGAGCGCATCGAGGCCGACGCCTCCGCCCGGATCCGCAAGGCGATGAAGAAGTCCAAGGACCCCTGGGACAAGGCGCTGATCGGCCTGCGCGCGTTCCTCGAGATCGTCCAGGACCCGTCGTACCAGCGGGTGGTGATCCAGGAGGGGCCGGCCGTGCTCGGCTACGAGCGCTTCCGGGAGCAGGAGGAGCGGTCCAGCTTCGGCCTGGTCCAGGAGATGGTGAAGCTGGTCCTCGAGGACTCCAACTACGAGATCTCCGAGGAGATGCTCGAGACCTTCAGCCGGATCTTCTTCGGCGCGATGTCCGCTGCCGGTGAGAGCGTCAGCACCGCGCCGGACCCGAAAGTCGCGGTCGCGCAGGTCGAGACCGCGATCGCGTTCATCCTGGCCGGTCTCCGTTCGCTGGCCGAGAGCGGCGTAGCGCTCCCCGACCCCGAGGACCTGCTCCCGGAACGCTCCTGACGGATGTCGATCCGACGCACGCCGGATCAGCGGCCGAAGGTCAGCCTTCCACCGTCGATGTCGCGCGGCAGCAGCTCGATCCAGACGTGACCGGCAGGGACCTTCAACGGACCCGCTGCGGTGGCGAGCTGGAGCGGGCTCTCCCGCTTGGCCTTGGTCCAGGTGCCCCGGACGACCTGGCCGTTGTGGAACAGCGCCAGGTTGCCGCTGCCGAAGAACAGCGTCTCCGGGACCGGGTTGCCCGCCGGGTCGCGGTAGCCGGCGTCGCCCTCGCGCACCCGCAGCACCAGGACCGAGTCCGGCCGGAACTGATCGTTGGCCCCGGCATGGCTGTTCACGTTCACGTACTTCTTGGTCTGCGGGTTGTACCGGAACTGGGTGGTGGTCGCGGGGCTGAACTTCACGGCGACCGTGCGTGCCGGCTGGGCCCCGACGAAGTCGCTCTCCTTGCCCCAGGGCAGGTAACTGGCCGGGACCACCGGGCTCTTCTTCAGCGACCGGGCCAGGTCCGGGAGGTTCACGAACAGGTTGTACGGCGCGTTCCGCGAGCCGTCCCGGTAGTAGCCCGGTCCGCCCATGAAGTACTTGATCCGGGCCTGGTTCAGGCGGCCGTACGTCGGCGGCGCGGCGCCGCTGGCGACCAGCACGGCGTGGGTCGGCTTCACGACGCCGATGTCGGAGGCCCGTGCCGAGCGCACCGGACCGACCTTCGGCGGAACCTTCGAGTAGAACAGCGTCGCGAGCCGGGTGATGCCGCCCTCGACCAGTTCCTCGACGACCATGTCGGCTTTGCCGAGGCCGACCTGCGGCTCGCTGGCGTAGGTGTTGTCGATCTTGACGATCATCACCGGGTGGTTCGGGGTGGTCTCCGGGGCCGGCAGGCCGGTCAGCGGCCAGACCGCGGCGAGCTTGGTGCCGCCCTGGGTCGGCTGCGAGTCCGGTTCGTCGCTGCTGCTCTTCGATTCGCTCCCGCAACCGGCGATCGCGAGGCTCGCCACCAGGGCGATCGCGACCACCGCGCTCACGCGGAAACGGCTTCTTGACAGGGCAGTACGACGTTCATTCATGCGGCCAAGCATGACTGAGGCCCCCTACCGTTCTGGGGAGGGGGCCTCGTGTGTCGTCATTCGGACGGTGTTCTCAGATCTTGGCGCCGCCGTCCACGCTGCGTCAGATTTTCGCTCCTCCGTCGACGTAGAGCGTCTGACCGGTGATGTAGGACGCCTCGTCGCTGCACAGGAAGGCGGCCGCGGCGGCGATGTCCTCCGGGAAGCCGACCCGTCGGACCGGGTTGGCCTCCGCGTTCAGCTTGCGGAACTCGTCGACGTCCATCTTCAGGCGACGGGCGGTGTCGTCGGTCATCTCGGTGGCGATGAAGCCCGGGGCGATCGCGTTGACGTTCACGCCGAACGGGCCGAGCTCCAGGGCGAGCGTCCGGGTGAATCCCTGGACGCCGGCCTTCGCGGCCGAGTAGTTCGCCTGGCCGCGGTTGCCGTTGGCCGAGATGCTGGAGAGGTTCAGGATCTTGCCGTACTTCTGCTCCACGAAGGTCTTCTGCGCGGCCTTGCTCATCAGGAACGCGCCCTTGAGGTGCACGTTCATGACGGCGTCCCAGTCCTCCTCGGTGAGCTTGAAGAGCAGGTTGTCCCGGGTGATGCCGGCGTTGTTGATGACCACGTGCAGGCCGCCGAGCTCGTCGATGACGCGCGCGACGCCGGCCTCCACCGAGGCTCCGTCGGTCACGTTGACCCCGACGCCGATCGCCTTGGCAGCACCACCGAGTCCGGCGGCGGTCTCGGCCGCCTGCTCCTCGTTGATGTCGAAGATGGCGACGGCGGCACCTTCGTCGGCGAACCGCTTGGCGGTGCCGGCGCCGATGCCGCGGGCGGCACCGGTGATGATCGCGACGCGTCCGTCGTAACGACCCATGACTGCTCCTCGTTCGAATGCTGGTGTGGGCCGCTCCTCGGCGGAGCGGCATGGTCACTCTAGGGGTGGCGAGGACGGGTCCATGAGCCGGGACGGTGGGCGGGACCAGACCGGGCAGGGCCCGAGCAGGACTGCGCTCGCGCGCGCGGACGACCGACGGCCTAGGCTGCACTCCGTGGGTAGAGCCAACTTCATGTTCGGAGGGGCGTGCGCGTTGGCGCTCGCGCTCGCGACATGGATCGTTTCCGGGATCGAAGATCTCCCCGTCCGCGACCCCGACGGCGTCGTCGTACCCGCCTACATCCAGATCCCGATGATCCTCGGCGTGGCCTGGTTGCTCGACGTCGTCCCGAGGGCGCTGATCCGCAGCCGCGGCGACTGGGGCAACCTGATCGGCAACTTCACCGGGGTCGTCGGGGAGCGCTGGAACCGCAGCCACACCGTCTTCGCGCTGTCCGGCCTGGCGACCTGGTACGTCTCCTACGCGGCGTTCCGGAACCTCAAGAACTCGGTGCCGTTCGTCAACGGCCGGATCTGGGACGACACCCTGGAGCGGATCGACCACGCGCTCTGGCTCGGCCACGACCCGGCGAACGTGCTGCACGCGGCGTTCGGCACCTCGTTCGCGGCAGAGGTGTTCTCCTTCGTCTACGTCTCCTGGATCGTGCTCGTCCCGACGTCGATCGCGATCGCGCTGGTGTTCACCCGGCACCCGGCCGCGGGCTCCTGGTACGTCACCGCGGTCTCGTTGTGCTGGGGGCTGGGCGCGCTCGGCTACTTCATGCTGCCGACGCTCGGGCCGGCGTACAGCAACCCGGGCGACTTCACCGATCTGAAGCGGACCTACACCACGACACTGATCGAAGACCTCTGGACCGATCGCGTGGCCGTCGTACCGAACCTCGGCGGCGACCCGCACGGCACCCAGGCCGTCCAGACGATCGCGGCGTTCCCCTCGCTGCACGTGGGGATCATGGTCACCGTCTGCCTCTTCCTCACCCTGATCGGGGCCGCCCGCTGGATCCGTATCACCGCCTGGATCTACCTCGGCCTGACCGTGCTCGCCACGATCTACTTCGGCTGGCACTTCTCCCTCGACGCCGCGGGCGGATTCGTGCTCGGCGGCCTCGCGGTCTGGATCGCGGCGCTCGGCACCGGTAACCGGGTGGGGTGGAGACCCAGGCTCGTCGACCGCGGCACGTACGAGCACGCCGAGGACCCTCAGGCCAGCGCGGACCTCAGCCGGTCCGCGTAAGCCTCGGCCTCACCCGGGCCGTACTTGGTGCGCGGCCAGAAGAAGCCCCGGAGGCCGTCGCCCTTCGTCCTCGGCACGACATGGCAGTGCAGGTGCAGGACCGACTGCGACACCGTGTTGTTCATCGCCACGAACGAGCCCTGCGCGTCGAGCCCCGCCACCATCGCGGTGGCGAGCCGCTGCGCCCGGTCCAGGAAGCCGTCGCGCAGGCCGGCCGGCAGGTCCGGCAGCGTCACCACGTGCTCACGCGGCACCAGAAGAGCATGGCCCTTGAAGACCGGGCGGGCATCGAGGAAGGCGACGAACTCGTCGTCGGCCAGCACGACCTCGGCCGGCTCCTCCCCCGCTGCGATCCGGCAGAACAGACAGGTCATGGCTCGAGGCTAGGTGACGCCGGCCGTGTCGCGACCCAGAGCTCCTCGGCGGGCCACCGGCTCGCCCACGCGTGCGACACGATCTCGTAGAACGGGTGGTCGCCCCCGCCGGTCGGGGCGAGGATCTCGTGCAGCGCCTCGACCACGAAGCCGGCACTGCGAAGCAACCGGATCCAGTCACCGTGCGAGGGATGGAACTCGATCCCGCCTCCGGACCAGTGCACCCGGTACGCGTCACGGTGACCGCGCACCAGACGCTCCTCCGCCACGCCGTCCTCGGCCGGGACGCACAGCGCCGAGAGGTGGCTGTTGGTCAGGAAGACCAGCCGTCCGCCCGGACGCAGCAGCCGGAACGCCTCGGGCAGCCAGCGCTCGGGATCGCACCATGCGGCGGCACCGTGCTCGCTGACCACCAGATCGAAGCCCGCGTCGGCCAGCGGGACCCGTTCGCCGTCCGCCTGGAGCAGCGGGAACTCCGGGCCCAGCCGCCGCTGCAGATCCCGCGCGGTCGACAACTGCTCGCCGGAGAGGTCGACGGCAACCGCCCGGGCTCCGGCCCTGGTGAGCCAGGCCGAGAAGTACGCGGTACCGGAGGCCAGCTCGAGCACGTCGCGACCCTGGACGTCTCCGATGACCCCGAGGTCGCGCTCCGGCACGGCGAAGAGCCCCCAGACGATCTCGGGCCGGGTCCACATCTGCTCGGCCGCCGCACCGGTGAAGCGCTCGTTGACGACGGCCCAGAGTGCCCGGTTCACGGCGATCTCGGAGGCGCGGTCGTCGGTCACCCGGATCAGCCTGCCAGGTGGCCCTGGTCCACGGCCTGGATGCTCCCGTGCACGGCGGCCGCGTCGTCGGACGCGAGGAACGCGATCACCGCGGCGACGCTGTCCGCGCCCATCAGCCCCCGCTTCGCGGCGACCCGCATGATCAGCTCCCAGTCGGCGCCCTCAGGGACGTCGATCGTGCTCACCTGCGGCGTGTCCATCCCTCCGGGGCAGACGCAGTTCACCCGCAGCGGCGAGTTCAGGTACTCGACCGCCAGCGCCTTGGTCAGGCCGACGATCCCGTGCTTGGCCGCGGTGTACGCCGCCGAGTAGGCCTCGCCCATCAGTCCGGCCACCGAGGCGACGTTGACGATGTTGCCGTTCGCCTCGAGCAGGTGCGGGATCGCGGCCTGGGCGACGAAGAACGCGCCGCTCAGGTTGAGGGCGATGTCGTGCGCCCACTGCTCCTCGGTGACCTCGGTGCTGATCCGGAAGTCGTGCCGCCCGGCGTTGTTGACCACCACGTCCAGACGCCCGTACGCCGACACGGCCGCCGCCACCGCCGCGCGGCAGGCGTCCGGTGAGGTGATGTCGTGGGCCCCGAAGGCGACCTCACCGGGCAGTTCGGCGCACGACGCCGCCACCTCGGCCAGCAGGTCAGCGTTCCGCGACGCGGCGTAGACCCGGCCACCGCCGGCCGCGAAGCGTCGTACGGTCGCGGCGCCGAGACCCGAGGAAGCCCCGGTGACCAGGATCGATCGGCCGGTGAAGGGCCCCGGCTGCAGGGAGGTGGACGGTTCGGTGGCGGTCATCGCCGGGCTCCGCTCTGATCGTGGACGCTGGAAACACGAAAGCCGCCCCATCGTAGGGGCGGCACGCGTGCCACCGGGTCACTTCAGGAGGTTGCCGTGACGGGCTCGTCCGCCGGCGATTCGCGGAGCCGGAGCACGAGCTTGACCGCCTCCTCGACCACCACGATGGTCAGCGCGAGGCCGATGCAGATCAGCCACTGGTCGAAGGTGAGCTCGCCGGTGCCGAAGATCCGCTCGAGGAAGTCGATGGTCGTGATCACGATGATCGCCAGCAGCGCGATCCCGTAGCGGCGTACCTGGGCGATGTCCGGGATCGCGTCGCGGTCGAAGAGGGTGTTGCGCTGGTCGCGGGAGAGCAGGCCGGCGAAGACGTGGAACAGCGACAGCGTCGTGAGCAGCATCGTGGCCGCGATGATCGTGCCGTCCTGTTCCTTGCCGATCTGGTAAGCGACCAGCGCACCGACGGTCATCACCGCGCCCTGGACGCAGAGCCGGACCCAGTCCGGCCGGGAGAGCACCGGCGCCTCGACGGGCCTCGGCCGGCGTTCCATCAGCCCGCGCGTGGCTTTGTCGAATCCGAGGGCGATCGCGATCGGGATGTCCACGACCATGTTCAGCCACAGGATCTGCAGCGGGTTCAGCGGGACACCGCCGGCGATGTCGAGGACCCCCGCAGCGAGGAAGACCGCGATGTAGGCGACCAGTGTCGACATCTGGAAGCGCAGGTACTTCACCAGGTTGTCGTAGAGCGTGCGGCCGTACGCGACGGCGTTGACGATGGTCGCGAAGTTGTCGTCGGTGAGGATCATCACCGCGGCCTCTTTCGACACCTCGGTCCCGGTGATGCCCATCGCGACGCCGATGTCGGCCGCCTTCAGCGCCGGTGCGTCGTTCACGCCGTCACCGGTCATCGCCACGACGTTGCCGGTGCGCTTCAGCAGTTGCACCAGCCGGATCTTGTCCTCCGGTGCGACCCGGGCGACGACCCCGATGTCCGGCAGCTGCTCGAGGAGCTCCTCGTCCGACATCGCGGCGAACTCGGTGCCGGTGAGCGCGCGGCCCGTGATCCCGAGCTCCGCGGCGATCGCGGCCGCGGTGGTGGCGTGGTCCCCGGTGATCATCCGGACCTGGATCCCGGCCCGGTGGCATTCGGCGATCGCCGCCTTGGCCTCGGGCCGCGGCGGGTCGACGATGCCCACCATCGCCAGCAGGGTGAGGTCCTGGACCAGGGAGAACAGTGCGGCCGGGTCGCTCTTCGCCGCCTCGAACACGGCGGGCTCGAACTCGCGTTGGGCAACCACCATCACCCGTTCGCCCGACGCCGCCATCCGGTCGTTCGCGTCGACGGCGAGATTCCGATTGTCGTCGGTGACCGGGACCAGGGCGCCGTCCGGGGCGCGGTAGAACCCCCCGCGTGAGATCAGCACGTCCGGTGCGCCCTTGACGTAGCAGCGGACGACGGGCTGTCCGTCGTCGCCGGTCATCTCGTGGAAGGTCGCCATGAACTTGTACTCGGAGTCGAACGGCACCTCGGCGATCCTCGGATGGCTGGCGCGCGTCGCCTGGATGTCCAGGCCGCCCTTGGCGCCGAGCACGATCAGCGCACCCTCGGTCGGGTCGCCGATCAGCTCCTCCCCGTCGAGCACCGCGTCCGCGCACAGCACCATCGGCAGCAGGTAGGGATCGAGGTCGATGCGTGAGCCGCCGACGTGCTTGATCTCCCCGCCCGTGCTGTAGCCCTCCCCCGAGACCGTGTACCGGTTCTGGCCCGGGATCGCGAGCTGGCGGGCGGTCATCTTGTTGAGCGTCAGCGTCCCGGTCTTGTCCGAGCAGATCGCCGAGGTGGATCCGAGCGTCTCCACCGCGGTGAGCCGTTTGACGATCGCGTGCCGGCGCGCGATCTCGCGGGTGCCCATCGACAGCAGGGCGGTGACGACCGCGGGAAGGCCGGTCGGGATCGAGGCGACCGCGAGCGCCACCCCGGTGATGAACAGGGTGTCGAAGGACTCGCCGCGCAGCAGGCCGAGCACCACCACCAGGACCAGGGCGATGCCGGCGATCGTCGCGATGATCTTCGACAGCCCGTCCAGCTGCTTCTGGAGCGGGGTCTTGTCGGCCTCGGTGTCGGCCAGCAGTTGCGCGATGTGGCCGATCTCGGTGTCCATGCCGGTGGCGGTGACGATCAGCTCGCCGCGCCCGCGGGTGACCGAGGTGTTCATGTACGCCATGCAGAGCCGGTCGCCCAGCGGCACCTCGCCTCCGGGAACCGGCTCGATCGACTTGCCGACCGGCAGGCTCTCGCCGGTCAGAGCGGCCTCCTCGATCTCGAGGGTGGCGGCCACGCAGATCCGGGCATCGGCGGGCACCTTGTTGCCGGCCTCGACGAGGACGACGTCCCCGGGGACGAGCTCCTCGGCGTCCACCTCGATGGCCACTCCGTCGCGGCGTACCCGCGCGATCGTCTTCATCATCTGCGAGAGCGCCTTGACGCTCTCCTCCGCCTTCGCCTCCTGCCGCAGACCGACCACGGCATTGAAGACGGTCAGCCCGGCCAGCACCAGGGAGGTGCCCAGGTCGCCGGTCACGATCAGGTTCACCACGGCCGCGACCAGCAGCACGACCTGCATGAAGTCCTCGTACTGCCGCAGGAAAGCGCGCCAGCCGGGCTCCTTCTTGGCACCGGCCAGTTGGTTCGGCCCGTAGGACTCCAGCCGGGACCGGGCCTCGGCTGCAGTGAGTCCGCTCGCGACGTCGACGCCGAGCTCGCGGGCGACCTCCTCGGCACCGACGGCGACCGGATCGAAAGCGGTGCGGTCGGTGACCGGTCTGGTGTCCCCGCTCGTCATCCGACTACCTCCACGACGCTCTTCCGGACCCGTCCCGCGCGGGCTCGGCGCGCCACGCGCGATTCACGATCCCACCCGCGGGTGAACCTTCGCTTCACCCGGTTCGGGGGGTACTGAGCGCGGCGGCGTCAGCCCTCGAGGATGACGCAGAAGGCGCGAGGGATGACGCACCGGGCGAGTCGGTCGCCGCCCATGCGGGAATCGACCACCAGGGCGAGGAAGGTGTCGGGGTCCTCCCAGAACACCGCCGAAGCGCCGGCGGCAGCCTGCGCGAAGGACCATCCGCGCGGCGCACGCAGCTGCACCGGTGTCCCGGACCCCTTGACCCGCCATGCCCTCAGCGTCCGGGTCGTGGCCAGCCCCTGGGCCGCGGGCGGCCGGACATCGAGCCATCTGGTGCCGAGCGCCCATGTGCCGCCAGGTCCTGGCTCGGTGTAGTCGGGAAGCCGGAGGCGTGGACGCAGCTCGCCGTCGACGATCTCGCCGAGCCAGCGCCCGGGAACGTTCCCGGCGTTGAACTCGAATCCGGCGGGGCCGAACTCGCGCGGCTCCCACCCCTGCATCGCCCACTCCCGCATCGGAGGTGAGTCCACCAACGTCTTCACTGTGGCGTCCCCGCTTGCGGCGTCCCACACGAGCTCGTCCCAGCGGCGCGCGGCGCTCTCGGTCAGCACGACGACACCCTGGTTGGTCACGCCGACGACTTCGATCGGCCGGCGCATCACGAGGTGTCGGGTGGGTTCCTGCCCGGTGGTGTCCAGCAAACGGAGGGCGCAGGCGGGCTCCACGTCGTCATCGCCGCAGTCCTCCCAGGGCGAAGCGGTCAACAGGTAGCGACCGTCGGTCGACAGCCATCCGCGGTCCCCGGCCGGGAGTCGATGCGCCGTCGTGCCCACGCCCCAGAACGCCGACTCCCGTCCCGAATCAGTGATCCAGGCATCACCTCGAGCCGTGACGGAGTAGAACCGCCCCGGCAGGACCTGCTCCCCCACGTGCAGGCGCCCCTTGAGCACGTACGTCCGGCCGGGGGCCGCGGTGCTGACGGGCAGCGCCGGCGACGTGATCGGCGATGCCGAGGTGGAGCTCGGCGGGCTGGGGGCTGCCTGCTCGGCGCGGTCCTCACCGCCGCAGCCGGTCATGACGACCAGGGCGACCACCACGACCAGAAGCTTCCTCATGACTCCTCCAGCAGGACGCATTCACCGAGGGCCGGGGCGCAACGGGCGGCGCGGTACTCACGGTTCTCGGGCCGCACCACGAACGTCACCAAGGTGCCCTCCGGCTCCCAGAATCCCGGCGCCAACTGGGGCGCGAAGACCCATCCACGGGGCGCGCTGACCGGAACCGGCCGCCCGTCGTCGACCGCAGACACCGGGAGCGTCGTCGGCTCATCGCGGTCCTTGGCCCAGCCGAGGTCGAGCAGCCACTGCCGATCCCTGCTCAGCGACGCGGATTCGGTGATCGCGGTGGGATCGCCGTCGCTCACCCGGGCGACCCGGCGCACACGGGATCCGACGACGTCGACGACCCAGTCGTTTCCTTGCGGGTCGTTCAGCAGCAGTCCGGAGGCCGTGGTCCGTGTCAGACGCCCTCCCTGGGTCCTCAGGCGGACGGGCGGTCGGCCGGGGCGGACAGCGAAGGACTCCGCCGCGTTCTGCTGCGCCCGGGTCGACAGGATGACCCCGGTGTCGGTGACTCCCGCGACCCATTCCTCGATCTCCGCAGAGCCGGCCAGCGGCACCCTCGTCGTGCGGCCCGTCGCTGTGTCCACCAGGGTGGCGGTGCTGATCCCGATGCCGACGTACCGTCCGCCTCGGGACAGGTACGGCCCGTCGTAGGGCAGCGGGAACTGGGCCTTGCCCAGGTCGTGCATCCGGGAACCCCTACCCCAGAAGACCCGGGTGTCCGACCGGCGAGCCAGCCAGGTGTCGCCGCCGGAATACACCTCGAGCCAGCGACCCGGGATCCGGCGGCCTCCGACGAACAGCCGGCCCCCGTTGATCCAGGGGATCGTCGGAGCCGAACTGTTCACGTGCTCGATCTTCGGCTTCTCGATCGGTCGCGCCGGAGGATCGTCCTGGTCGTTCAGCAGGAAGGCCAGGCCGCCGACCACCAGCGCCAGCGCGGCCGCGGCCGCAACGACAACGACGCGCCAGTCCCGACGAGGCTCGTCCAACGCGGGCAGCGACGGGACCTCGACCTGCTCGGCGACCGAGCGGAGCTCGGCCCGCACCAGCTCTTCGATGCTCATGCCAGCTCCTTCCCGAGTGCGAGCCGCAACTGCGCCAGCGCCTTGTGGGTGGTCGACTTCACCGTGCCGACGCTGATGCCGAGCATCTCGGCGACGTCGCGCTCGGCCAGGTCCTCGTAGAACCGCAGCACCACGACCGCTCGCTGGCGTGGCGGCAACCCCAGCAGATGGGGCCACAGCTCCCCGTGGATCGGCGAGAGCACCGACTCCGCCGGCGAATCCGGCACCGCCCGCAGGACCTCACGGCCGACGCGGGCGCGGCGGAGCGAGGAAAGGTAGATGTTGGTCAGGATCCGGGTGACGTACGCGTCCTGGGAGCCGGCGCGAACCACCTTCGCCCAGTGCCGCCGCGCCCGGATCAGTGTCTGCTGTGCCAGGTCCTCGGCATCCGCGTGCTGACCGGAGAGCAGGAACGCGCGACGGTAGAGGCCCGCCCAGGCCTGGGCGGCATAGGCGCTGAAGTCAGCGTCGTCATCGGCGGCGAGCATCGTGGGACCTCCTCGCCAGGTTGACCCTGCGAGACCCTCCTCAGGTTGCCCCCAACCGCGGATGAATGCACGCGTTGTCTGGACCGCGCGGAATCACCAGAGCCTCCCGGCACTTGCCTGGGAGGCTCTGGTCCAAGAGGGCTGGAGCCGGTGTCGCCACCGGCCCGGCTGGGGGTGGAGCTGGCGGGAATCGAACCCGCGTCCTTGAGCGCCGTACCAGGTCTTCTCCGGGTGCAGTCCGCGATGTCGTTTTTCTCGGCCCCGGTGCTTGCACGGACACGTGCACCGACGGGCTCAGCCGGGATTAAGTCCCGATCAACCCTCCCCGCGGAAGTTGATCAGCAAGCCTTCTGAATGAGGCCAGGATCCGGGACGAAGGCAGATGCCCGGTCTGACCCTTCGATCACTGCTCAGGCAGCGAGAGCGAAGTCGTTGCGGTTTGAGTTGGCAACTATGGTTTTCCAACGAACGTTTACGAGATGACGTTGGCTTCTCGACCCGCTTCTCCTGGGACAAACGTCCCTAGTCGAAACCAATCAGCCCCTCTTGAGTTGTGACAACGACAGTCTACGGGTCGGCACTGACACAGCACGAATGGTTAGTGCCCGGCCCGGCGCGGCTACCCTCGACCCAGGAGCGTCGTCAGCGCGGACGACGCGGTCGGAGGCCACGATGAGGACCGTCACCGAGACCGAGCTCGCCGCCGTTCTGGGCGGTCTGGACGTCGCGCTCGACGGCGGCCGGGAGCCGCGGGTGGTCGTCTCCGGCAACGCGGCCAGGCCTGAGGTCGCCCTGGGGATCCTGGACCGCCAGGTCCCGGCGTACCGGCTCTTCGCGCTGAACGCGCATCCGCCGCTCCCCCGCCGTGACGGGGTCACCTACGAGACCCCGTTCGTCGGCCCGGCGATGCGACGCAGTCCGCAGCTGTCCTACCTGCCGGCGCGGCTCTCGATGGTCCCGCACATGTTCGCGACCACGTTGGCCCCGGACGTCGTCATCGTCCATGTGGCGCCCCCGGGTCGCGACGGGCGTTGCTCGCTCGGGATCGAGGTCAACGTGCTCCCGGCCGCGATCGAGGCCTGCCACGCCCGCGGCGGCATCGTGATCGCCCAGGCCGACCCGGCGATGCCCTACACGTACGGCGACGCCGTCATCGACCCGGACCTGATCGACTATCTGCTCGAAGCCGAGTCCGGCCTCGGCGGTCCCGGGGCCCGACCCGACCCGGACGAGCTGGCTCGCTCGATCGGCGAGGCCGTCGCCGCACGGATCAGTGACGGGTCCACCGTGCAGATGGGCATCGGCGCCATCCCCGATGCCGTCGTGGCCGAACTCGTGGACCGGGTCGGCCTGCGGATCTGGACCGAGATGTTCTCCGACGGGGTCCTCGAACTGGACAAGCGCGGGAGCCTCGACGAGAACGAACCCCTCGTCGCGTCGTTCCTCCTCGGCTCCCCCGCGCTGTACGCCTGGGCGGACCGCAACGCGCGGGTCCGCCTGCTCCGCACCGAGGCGACCAACTCCCCCGCGCGGATCGCGGCGAACCCCCGGATGACCTCGATCAACACGGCGCTGCAGATCGACCTGTTCGGCCAGGCGAACGCGTCGCGGATCGGCGCCCGGATCTACTCCGGCTTCGGCGGGCAGACGGACTTCATCGTCGGGGCTCTGCACGCCCCGGGCGGCCAGGCGCTGATGGCGATGGCGTCCTGGCACCGCAAGGCCGACCTGTCCACGATCGTCGGCCTGCTCTCCGAACCGGTGACGAGTTTCCAGCACACCGCGGTCGTCACCGAGCAGGGCACCGCGGAGATGTACGGGCACGACGAGCGCACCCAGGCGCGCAACCTCATCGAGCAAGCCGCGCACCCGTCGGTGCGTGACGAGCTGTGGGCGGCAGCGGCCGAGCTCGGCCTCGCCTGAGCGGGGCGGGTCCGCGTCACCCGGCGGCTGCCTGCTCCAGGGCGCTGAGCCGGTCCGCGTCCGCCGGTGACAGCCAGGTCTCGTCGAGCGGCTGCCCTCCGGCGCCCCGGATCGCGGCGGCGAGCGGCCCCGCCCACAGATGCTCGATCAGCGCGACCGCGGCACAGCCACCGTCGGGGACGGCGTCGTCGAGGCTCCAGGCCTGTTCGTCCATGGCCGGTTCCGCGCCGTTGGAGACCTCGTCGGAGCCGAACAGCGCGGTGGCCAGGTTGCCCAGCGTCGGATCGCCCGGTGCCGGCAACACATCCAGTGCGCCGTCCGCGCCACGGCGGACGACCAGCAGGTCGACCAGCCTGACGATGCCGGCGTCGCGCAAACGGGTGAACTCGGCGATCACCTCGCCGGAGAACGACGGTTCGTCCAGGCCGACCACGAGGACCTGCACCGGACCCCGCATCAGGACTCCCCCCGTACCACCCGGTCACGCAGGTCGGCGTACTCCTCCTCGGTGATCACCCCGGTCTCGCGCAGCTGCTCGATCCCGGCGAGCAGTTCTTCAGGGCTCCGCACCGGCTTCTGCGTAGCCGCCGGCGGCGAGGGCGGCGGCGCGGGCGGACGCCGGTGCGACGCCGCATAGGCCTGCGCCGGCGTGAACCGGCCTCCGTAGTACGGCACGTTGCCGGTCATCCCGGACCGCCGCAGTTGCCTGGGGACCAACAGCATCGCCTGAACTCCTCGGGTCGACAGGCTCCCAGGATGCACCGGGCAGTTCCCCGGTCACCTCCCCCGAAACGGCGGACCTTCCGCCGCGGCGGGTCAGGCAGCCCGACCGGGCCCGAACAGACCCGCGGCGTTGTGCCAGCAGACCTTCGCGAGCCAGTCCTTGTCCAGGCCAGGCGCCCGTCCGAGCAGACCCGCGAGCCCTCCGGCCTGGTGACCGTAGTCGTAGGGCAGGTTCGGGAAGTCGCTGCCGTAGAGGATCTTGTCGCCCAGGTCAGCCAGTCGTGGGACGAGTGCGTCCGGGAAAGGCACGAAGAAGTCGGTGAAGACCATCGTCGTGTCGAGGCGGGTGTGCTCGTGGGCCTCCGCCAGGTCCAGGAACGCGGAGAACTCCGGGGCGCCGAGGTGCGCCACGATCACCCGCAGGTCGGGGAAGAGCCGCAGCAGCCGGGCCAGGTGCTCGGGCCCGGTGAACTCGTTGCCGACCGGACCCGACCCGACGTGGATCACGATCGGCGTCCCGGCACCGGCGATCGCCTCCCAGGCGGGCAGCAGCAGCGGGTCGTCGAGCAGGAATTCACCGACCTGGGTGTGCAGCTTGAAGACCTCGACGCCGTCGGCGATCGCGGCCGCCACGTAATCGCCTACCCCGGTCTCGGGGTAGAAGGTCGCCGATCGCACGTTCTCCGGCACCTCGGCCGCGAAACCGGCCGCCCAGTCGTTCAGGTAGCCGGCGACGCCCGGCTTGTGGGCGTACGGGAGCGCGGTGAAGCGTCGTACGCCGAACGAGCGCAACTGCTCGACCCGCTCGGCGACCGAGCCGCGGTAGCGGATCGGCCACGGACGGCCGATCTTCGGGCCGGCCTCGTCGAACTGCCGCCAGACGGCCGCCTGGATGTTGGCCGGCAGGAAGTGCACATGGACGTCGAACAGCCCCGGGATCCCGAGGTCGCGCCAGAGCGGTCCTGCCGCTGACCCTGTGTCCGTGGACCGATCTGCTGCACTCAGGGCGTGTAGCCGAACTCGTCCGCGAGCCAGTCCTGCGCTGCCGCGATGTCGACCCGCTGGAAACCGGCGATGTAGCGGCAGTTGTCGGTCTGCCCGTAGCTGCTCACGGCGACGATCTCGCCGTCGAGGAAGACCGGGCCGCCCGAGTCGCCGAAGCAGGTGCCGCCGGTCCCCCGCGGGTCCTTGTCGTTGCCCTGGGTCTGCAGGATCTGGGCCGTCAGCTTCTGGCCGGGCATGTCGACGTACCGGCGGATCAGCGGGAAGCTCATCGGCACCGGCTTCTGCGGACCGGCGTCCGGCTTGCGCACCTCGGCCCCGTAGCCGACCGCCCGGAACAGGGTCTTGGACAAGCTTGAGTTCCTGATGTCGTCCAGCGTGCCCAGGCCGGCGATCCGCGCCGGGGCGATGTCGGTGATCGGCGAGTCCAGGGTGACCACGCCGACGTCGTTCCAGTTCCGGACGTCGGTGAAGTCCGAGTACTGCGGGTGCGTGTGCACGTCACCGGAACCGAATCCGAGCCCCTCGAGCTGTTCTGTGGTGTAGCCGACCGCGGGATCGGCGCGCGGGAACGGAGACACGTCCGGCGGCGTGCTGCTCTCCACGATCGTGGAGTCGAAGGTGACCAGGGTCTTGCCGACCACGTCGTCGGTGCAGTGCGCCGCGGTCAGGAGCAGGTCCTCGCGGATCAGCGTGGCCGTGCAGCTGTACCGCATGCCGTCCTCGTTGTACGCGAGGATCAGGCCGACATTCGGGTGCGTCTCCCCGTCCGGCGTACCACCGGTGCTCGCCGTCGCCGGGCCCTGCAGGCCCAGGGCGAGGAGAAGGGTGACGATCACAGCCAGGGAACTCTTGCGCATGTGCACTACCTCCGGAAGATGTCGGCGCCAGCAAACCAGACAATAGGGTCCCCAGAGCGGATACCGGCGAAACCGGTCAGTCCATTCCCTTGGAACGGCGCCCGATCGCCTGCTGCTTCTCGCGGTCGGCCTGGCGCGCGGCGAGCGCGTGCCGCTTGTCGTAGGTCTTCTTGCCTCGCGCCAGGGCGATCTCGACCTTGGCGCGACCGTCCTTGAAGTAGAGCGAGAGCGGCACCAGGGTGAACCCGCGCTCCTTGACCTTGGCGTCGATCTTGTCGATCTCGTGCCTGTTCAGGAGCATCTTGCGGACCCGCCGCGGCTCGTGGTTGGTCCAGGTGCCCTGGGTGTACTCCGGGATGTGCACGCCGTGCAGGAACGCCTCGCCCTCGTGGATCTCGGCGAAGCCGTCGCCCAGGGTCGCCCGACCGGCACGCAACGACTTCACCTCGGTGCCGACGAGGACCAGTCCGGCCTCGAAGACATCCTCGATGTGGTAGTCGTAGCGCGCCTTGCGGTTCTGCGCAATCAGCTTGCGCCCCTGCTCCTTAGGCATGTGCGTCCTTGGGCATGGGAGACAGTCTCGCAGGCGCCGCAATCAGAAATAGTTCTCGGGGTTCACGGCGGTGCCGTTGAGCATCACGGTGAAGTGCAGGTGGCAGGCGGTCGACCATCCGGTCGTGCCGGAGTAGGCCACGACCGCGCCGCGTCCGACGCGGGCACCGGAACCGACCTTGTACGAACTGATGTGGTTGTAGATCAGCGTCATGCTCTTCCCGTTGACCCTGCCCACGTCGAGGATGAGCCGGTTCCCCCAGACGTCGGAGTAGTACTCGGAGATCACCGTCCCCGACGAGCCGGCCAGCAGCGGCGTCCCGCACGGCGCATGGAAGTCGGTGCCGTTGTGCAGGCCCCAGTAGCCGTAGATCGGGTGCCGGCGGTAGCCGAACGGCGAGGTGATGTACCCGTCGACGGGCCGGCGCAGGAAGCCGCCGGTGTCGCCCTTGTAACCGCCGCTCTGGTTCTTGGCGCGCTGGAGGATGAGCTTCCTGATCCGCTCCTCCTCCTTCTTCATCTGGCGCAGCTTGCGGGCGTCGGCCGCGCGGGCGCGGGCCGCGACCACGGCCAGCGATCGACGGGCGTCGACCAGCGCGACCACCCGGGCCCGGTTGGCAACCGCCGCCTTCTCGAGTGCCTGCTTGCGAGCCAGGTTCACCGCGGCTGCCTGCCGCTGCTCGGCGACGACCACCTTCGCCGCGGCGATCTTCTTCTCGGTCACCTTGAGCATCGCTTCGGTGGCCCGGAGCTCGGCGTACATCGTGGTCTCGCGGCTCATCAGGTTGTCGATCGTGTTGAGCTGGGAGGCGAGCTCCTCGGGGTCCTGGGAGTTGAGGACCATCGACAGGCCGAGCAGCCTGGGGTCGCCGTACTGGTAGTTCGCCGCGGCCAGACTGCCGATGGCGGCACGCTGGTCCTTCACGTTCTGGGTCCCGGTGGCGAGCTCGAGCTGGGCGGCCTTCAGTGCGTTGACCGCCTGGACCAGCTTCGCCTGCATCTGGGCGTCGAGGACCCGGGCGGCGGTCAGCTGGCCCTCGGTCTTCGCGAGCCGGCGCTGCGCGTTTCCCAGCTGGGTGCGCGCGTTACGGAGCTTGACGGTTGCGGCGTACAGCGCCTTGCTGGAGTCCTCGAGGTCCTCCTGGGCGTTCTTGACGCCCTGCTGGACCTGGTTCTTCTTCTTGTCCAGGTCGTCGGCACGCGCGTCCGGGAACAGCACCGGACCGCTCGCGAGCGCGAGCGTGCAGAGGACGGCCAGCGTGCGCGTCACGCGGCGACGGGTACTACCGGGCGTACGGGGAAGTGTGTGTTGCACCTGCGGGCCTGTTCAGCTTGGAGAAGCGGTGAGACTTCTGGGGAAGAAGTGAACAGAGTGACGTTAACCCGGGGCGCTCAGACTTTGAGGTATTTGCGCGTCATCACGAGTGTCGGGATCAGGGTGATCAGGACGCCGAGTGCGGTGATGCCGACCACCGCGAACACCGCGTCGTTCCAGTCGATCCATTCGACGATCCGCGACTTGTTGCGCAGCCGGCCGTAGATCACGACGTACATGAAGACCGCCAGGGCTCCCGAGGCCAGCACCACGCCGATCATCGCGGCGACCAGCGTCTCGAGCAGGAACGGCAGCGAGATGTACAGGTTCGAGGCACCCACCAGGCGCATGATGCCGATCTCCTTGCGCCGCGCGAACGCCGCGAGTCTGATCGTGTTGCCCACCTGGAGGATCGCCGCGATCAGCAGGAAGCCGGCGATCGCGATCGCGCCCCACTTCATCACCGTCATCCAGAAGTAGATCGGCTTGAGCACCTCGCGCAGGTCGTGGACCGAGGCGACGCCGTCCATGCCGGAGAGCGCGGACTCCACTCCCTTGTACTTGTTCGGGTCCTTCAGCGTGATCCAGTACGAGTCCTGCATGTCCTCGGCGGTGACCGTCGAGTAGATCTGCTGCTCGGACTTGTCCTTGGAGATGTAGACGCGCTTCCAGGTGTCGTACGCCTCCTGCTTGGTCTGCAGGTAGTACGACCGGACCTCGGGGTGGGTGTCCAGCACCTCGGTGATCGCGGTCTTCTGGGCCTCGTTCACCTCACCCGAGGTGCAGTGCGGCGTCCGGGAGTTCTGGTTGCACAGCGCGACCGTGATCTGGAGCTTGCTGCCCCAGAAGTCCTCGGCCTTCTGTGCCTGCTTCTGCAGCAGGATGCCCATCCCGACCAGGGTCAGGGAGACGAAGATCGTGACCACGAGCGCGACAGTCATCGACACGTTGCGGCGCAGGCCGGTGCCGGTCTCGGAGAAGACGTACCTCAGTTGCATGGTCCGCCCCGCCTCAGTGCTGGAATCCGTAGACACCACGGGACTGGTCCCGCACGACCTGCCCGTCGGACAGTTCGATGACCCGCTTGCGCATCTGGTCGACGATGCCCGCGTCGTGGGTCGCCATGATCACGGTCGTCCCGGTGCGGTTGATCCGGTCGAGCAGCTTCATGATGCCGACACTCGTGTTCGGGTCCAGGTTGCCGGTGGGCTCGTCGGCGATCAGGATCATCGGCCGGTTCACGAACGCGCGCGCGATCGCGACGCGCTGCTGCTCACCACCGGAGAGCTCGTCGGGCATCCGCGAGCCCTTGCCCTCGAGGTTCACCAGTTCCAGGGTCTCGGGCACGACCTTGTCGATGTGGCTCTGCGGCTTGCCGATCACCTGGAGCGCGAACGCGACGTTCTCGGCGACGGTCTTGTTGGGCAGCAGCCGGAAGTCCTGGAACACCGTGCCGATCTTGCGACGCAGCGCCGGCACCTTCCAGCTCGCCATCCGGTTGATCTCCTTGCCGGCCACGTACACCCGGCCGCTGTTGGGGCGCGCTTCGCGCAGCACCAGGCGCAGGAAGGTCGACTTGCCGGAGCCGGACGCACCGACGAGGAAGACGAACTCGCCCTTCTCGACATCTACTGAGACGTCGGCCAGGGCCGCACGGCTCTGGCCGGGGTACGTCGTGGAGACGTTTTCAAATCGGATCACGAGGAAGGGGCGGCCGGTGTCGGGAACAGGGAAGGAAGGGCACGCCACAGGCGTACCGGCCGTTCTCGAGTCTAGGTCAGGGTGCCTGACCCTCCCGGGACGCGGGTGCACGCGGTGTTTCGCCCGGCCGTTCGATCCACTCCCCTGTCGATTACGGTTCTGGGCATGCATCCTGGGAGTCCTCGCGTCCGCGCCCGTACGGCGGCGGTCTCTGGGGCGGTCTCGGCGGCGCTGGCCGGTCTCCTGCTCATCACGGCCTGCAGCGGCTCGGACGATCCGGCGCCGAAAGCCACGGCCACCGCGATCGCCGACCTGGACACCGGGTCGATGAACCTGGTCCGGGTCGGCTTCTGCGATCTGGTCCCGGTCGAGGCCGTCACCGCCGCGTTGACCGGACCCAGCACCGACCTGCAGGAGTGGGGCAACGGCGACGCCCCGCCGATGGACGACGCCGGCAGCGACGTCGCCCACGAACTGGGCTGCGCCTGGGCACGCACCGGCGGGTACGCCGCCCGTGCCTGGACCTTCGAGCGCCCGGTCACCGCGGCGTTCGCGAACCAGGTGATCGCCTCGACCCGGGCCCGCAAGGGCTGCGACACCCGTCGGTCGGCCGCCTTCGGCAGGCCCGGGCTGGTCCAGGTCTGCACCCTCCCGGCGAAGCGGACCCGGGTCCGGCACGCGGGCCTGTTCGGGGACACCTGGCTGACCTGTGAGGTGGCCGGCCCGCGGGGCAAGGCCGCACCCCGGGCCCGTGCCGACGCCTGGTGCGCGACGATCGCGAGCACGCTCGACGCCGAGCGCTGATAAGGGCCCTAGCTCTTCGACTCCGCGCCCATGCGCCAGCGGATGCCGGCCTCGAGGAAGGCGTCGATGTCGCCGTCGAGGACCGCCTGCGGGTTGCCGGACTCGAGCTCGGTGCGCAGGTCCTTCACCATCTGGTACGGGTTCAGCACGTAGTTGCGCATCTGGTCGCCCCAGCTCGCCTGCACGTCGCCCTTGAGCTCGTCGAGGTGCGCCTTCTCCTCGGCCTTCTTCAGCGCGAGCAGCTTGGCCTTGAGGACCACCATCGCCGACGCCTTGTTCTGCAGCTGGCTCTTCTCGTTCTGGCAGGAGACCACGACCCCGGTGGGGATGTGGGTCAGCCGGACCGCGGAGTCGGTGGTGTTGACCGACTGGCCGCCGGGACCGCCGGAGCGGTAGACGTCGGTTCGGATGTCCTCGTCGGGGATGTCGATCTCGTCGGTCTGCTCGAGCACCGGGACGACCTCGACGGCCGCGAAGCTCGTCTGCCGGCGACCCTGGTTGTCGAACGGGCTGATCCGGACCAGGCGATGAGTGCCGGCCTCGACGCTCAGCGTGCCGTAGGCGTACGGCGCGTGGATGGCGAAGGTCGCCGACTTCAGGCCGGCTTCCTCGGCGTAGGAGGTGTCGAAGACCTCCACGGGGTACTTGTGACGCTCGGCCCAGCGGGTGTACATCCGCATCAGCATCTCGGTGAAGTCGGCGGCGTCGACTCCACCGGCTCCGGCACGGACGCTGATGATCGCCTCGCGGGCGTCGTACTCGCCGGAGAGGAGGGTGCGCACCTCGAGCTGCTCGACAGACTTGTGCAACCGGTCGAGCTCGGCGTCGGACTCGGCCAGCGACGCCTCGTCGCCCTCGTCGACGGCCATCTCCACCATCAGCCCGATGTCCTCCAGCCGCGACTGCAGCGAGGAGAACCGCTCGAGCTCGCCCTGAAGTCCCGAGAGCCTGCCGGTCACGCGCTGGGCGTTGGCCTGGTCGTCCCAGAGGTTCGGGTCCGCGACCTCTTCACCGAGCTTCGCGATCTCCGCATGCATCGCGTCGATGTCGAGCACCTTGCCGATGGTCGCCATCGTCGCCTGGAGCTGCTTGATCTCGGAGTCGTAGTCGCGTGTAGCCACAATCCCCAAGGCTACCGGTCCCCCGGTGGCCGGGAACGCACCCGGGGCCGGGCGGGATCTCTCCCGCCCGGCCCCGGGCCGTTCTCGCTTTCAGGCTCCGATCACGGAGCCGGGACCGCCGTCGGGAGCTCGGCGATGATCGTGCCGAGCAGGTCCGCCACCAGCGGAGCCGTCAGCACACTGTCGACGACCTCGTCGGCCGCGGTCCCGATGGAGTCGACCAACTCGTTCACGGCCGGGTTGGGCGTCGTCAGCGGGTCGAAGACGTCCTTGAGTCCGACGGTGAACGGGTTGTTCAGGATCGCCACGCCCGTGCCGAGGAACGACCCGACCCTGAGGCAGCCGAGCGAACCCAGGTCGGTCACGATGTTCGCCAGCGGAGCACCGCCGACCAGCGTGCCGAGGAAGTCGATGTTCGACGCCTTGGCGGAGTTGATCCCGCTGATCAACGGGTTGATCCAGACCGGATAGCCGTTCGGCTCCCCGGCCGCGGTGTCGACACCGAGGATGGCCGACGACACGCTCTCACCGTTCGCGGTGTTGAACTTGCCGCTCACGCTGTAGATCGGACCACCGACCAGCGTGCCCAGTGCCCCCGGCGTGGGAACGTCGGGCAACAGGTCGGACTGGGCGACCCGGTACGGGGCCGTGCAGGAGCTCTCCTGCCCGAAGGTGACCGCGAGGTGGAGGATCAATCCGGCCTGGACCGTCGGCGTGACCCCGGGTGCCAGCTGGGCCAGCCCGGTGAGGATCCCGGTCGTGTCGATCTTGGTGATGCCCGAGGTCAGTTCGATCCCGTTGGGCAGCGTGGTCGGGTCGATCTGCAGCCCGTTGAGCAGGCTCAGCGAGGTGCTCGTGCCGCTCATGTTGAGCTTGACCTCGGTGGTGAGGACCCGCATCAGGTCGATGCCCTGGGCGGCCGCCGCGTCGACGACCTTGGTCAGGGTCTCACCGTAGATCGCGTCGAGCTGGGTGCCGACCGAGGCGAGCACCCGCGAGGTGCCGTCGACCTTCGCCAGGGCGATGAACGCCTTGGTGTCGAGGTCGAAGATGCCGACGATCCCGTAGGTCTTCGGGGACGCGACCGGCTGGTAGAGCACCATCAGACGCGGCGTGCAGCCGTCGGCCGGGTCGCAGGCAGTGGCGTTGGCCGGGAGGCAGGACGCCGGGTTGCTGGCGCACGCGACCGGGTCGCTCGGCAGCGCGAACGCGGAGTTCGACGGCAGCGAGTAGTACCACTGCGACTGGGGCGTGCCCGCGGTGATCGGCGAGGTCTTCGAACCGATCGAGAACCGCGATTCACGCGGGTCCACGTTCACGTTCACATTCCCCTTGCCGAAGATGTCCTTGAACTCGACCTGCCACGGCCGGTACTCGAACGAGGTGATCGCCGCGACGTTCGGGCCGACCGTGGAGCCGCTCGGCGTACCGAACGCGCAGGTGCCACCGCCGCCGAAGGCATTGGTGGTCTTCACGGTGTTCATGTCGAGCGTGCTCACCGTGTACACACCGGCCGGCTTGCCGGCGAGGCTGAGCGTCGCCGAGAAGCCGTGGTAGGCGTTGGCGTCCGGGAAGTCTCCGCGGAAGTTGGAGTTGCCCGGAGCAGGCTGGGGTGACAGCGGCTGCGCCGAAGGATTGGCGAACAGGCCGGTCGGGGACAGCAGACCCAGGTCGCGCACCGGCGAGGTCGCGGTCAGGACGACGGCGCCGTCCGGGTCCGTGACAGTCACGATCGTGCGCGGCGACGCATTGGTCCCGGCGGGGTTGTCGCCCTTGCAGCCGTTCAGGGCGACGGCGGAGGGACTGCGGGGGGTGTACGACGCGGTCGACGAACTGCGCTGGAAGTGCTGCGCGGCCTTGTCGACCTTGACGGTGATCGAGTCGTCCCGGACGACCGGGACGGTGCCGGGCTCTGCCGGCGTGATGGTGGTCGCCGCGTCGGCCGGCATGACGCTCAGACCGGCAGCGGTGACAGCGAGGGTTGCCAGGAGCACCGCGAAGGTGCGCCGGCGGCCGCGGGCCGCAGGTGCGGCGCGGTGTGCGTGCTGGGACATCCGAATCTCCTTGGGAGGGTGGCGTCCGAGTCCGCACAGGTGATTGGCTGAGCGTCACCTTCCTCCCCGATGTGGGGTCAGTCACCGGTACTAACGAGACTCGTTAATGCCTCTCTAGACAACCACCAGTCACAGCAGTAACCCTCGTTCTCAGCGGTCGTTTACCGGCTTCACGTCAGTCTCTCCAGCACCTCTTCGAAGCGGAGATGCTCCAGGCCCAGCGGGTCCTCGGCACCGTCCTCGATCTCGTCCCACGTCCGGGGAGCGGCGACTGTCGGGAGGTCCCGGCCGCGCAGCGAGTACGGCGAGATGGTCGTCTTCGCGCCCACGTTCTGGGACCAGTCGAAGAACACCTTGCCGCTGCGACGTGCCTTGGTCATCTGCGAGACCACCAGCTTGGGATGGGCACCCTCGAGTTCCTCGGCGATCTCCTTGGCGTAGTCCCGGACCTCGTCGGAACTGCGATCGCGATCCGGAAGGTCGGCGTACAGGTGCAGGCCCTTGGAGCCGCTGGTCACCGGCCGGCAGTCCAGCCCGTCGGCGGCGAGACGCTCGCGGACCAGGAGCGCCACCTGCGAACACTCCATCAGGCCGGCCGGCTCCCCCGGGTCGAGGTCGATGACCATCCGGTTCGGGTGCACCGGACGGCCTTTCGCGTCCACCGTCCACTGGTGGACGTGCAGTTCCAGGGAGGCGAGGTTGACCAGATAGGTGAGGGCGGCGAGACCGTCGATCACCGGGAACCGGAGCTCGCCCTCCTCCTTGCTCGCGGTGCGGGACCCGGAGGTGGGCACCGTGACGATCCGCAGCCAGCTCGGCGTGCCGGCCGGCGCGTTCTTCTCGAAGAACGACTTGTCGCCGGTGCCGTGCGGCCAGCGGATCCGGGTCACCGCGCGGTCGGCCAGCAACGGGAGCATCACCGGGGCCACCTGCGCGTAGTAGTTGAGTACCTCGGCCTTGGTGGTGCCCGTTCGCGGGTACATCACCTTCTCCAGGTTCACCAGGGTGAGGACCCGGCCGTCGACCTCGACCCGGACCTCGGTGCGCTCGTGCTGCGGGCTCACAGGTCACTCACCTCCAGGTCCGTGCGAATGCCCCGGTACGCCGGCTGCCGCAGCCGGCCGTCGGTGGTCAGGGTCAGGTACTGGACGTCGACGATCAGCTCGGGCCGCACCCAGACGGTGCCGTCGCGATCGAGCCGGGGCAGGTCGACGGCGAACGGCGACTCGTCGGCCACGAGCGGCCGGAGCAGCTCACCGAGCCGCTGGCCGGCCTTGCCCGCGATCCCGGAGCCGACCCGGCCACGGAAGACGAGGCCGTCGGGCGTCGGCTCACCGACCAGCACGGCTCCGAGCCTGCTGTCGCTGCCGGTCTCGTGCCGGTAGCCGCCGACGACGTACGACCCCGTCGGCCGGATCGGGAACTTGAGCCATTCCTTACTGCGCCTGCCCGGGTGGTAGTGACTCGCCACCTTCTTGCTGACGATGCCCTCCAGCCCCTGCGACTCGGCGGCGGCGAGGAGCAACGGGCCGTCGTCGTACGTCGGCGGCACCTGCCACGCGACCCGCTCGTCGGCGCCGAAGACGCGTTCGATGCCGAGGCCGAGGAGGAGCTCACGCCGCTCGCGCAGGGGACGTCCGCACAGGTCCTCGCCGTCGAGTCGGAGGAGGTCGAAGACCAGGTACGTCACCGGGTTCGACGCGGCGAGCCGGGCAGCCTTGGTCGCGTCGCGCACATGCATCCGGTCGGCCAGCGCGCCGAAGGACGGCACGCCGTCCCCGAGGGCCACGATCTCGCCGTCGAAGAGCGCGTCGTCGGCGACAGCGGGCAGGCCCCGCAGCTCCGGGTAGGCGACCGAGACCTCGTTCTCGTTGCGGGTGTGGATACGGAGGCGTCCCCCGGCGACGTCCGCCAGCGCCCGGATCCCGTCCCACTTCACCTCGTGCACCCAGGCATCGCCACTGGGCACGTGGTCGCCCCGGGTCGCGAGCATCGGCTGCATGCCGGCCATCCTGTCAGCCCGGTCAGGTCGTGTCCTGACCCTTGCTCGCGCCCGGGGCGCGTTCGTGTGCTCCTGAGGTTCGCCCTACTTCTGGGCCCGCCGGCATGATGCAGACCCTGGCGATGTTCCCTGTGTGACCGGCCGGCCCACGATGTGAGGGCCCTGTGAGCCGCCGCATAGCCGGGCCGCGAGCAATCACGCTGGAAATGGTCGGTCCGGGCGGTCATGCTGAGTCCATGCGTGCAATCTGGAAGGGTGCCGTCTCGTTCGGCCTGGTCAGCGTCCCGGTGAAGCTGTACTCCGCGACGGAGAGCAAGGACATCTCGTTCCGGCAGGTGCATGCGAAGGACGGCGGGCGGATCAAGTACCAGCGGGTCTGCTCGCTGGACGGCGAGGAGGTCGCGTACGCCGACATCGCCAAGGGTTACGAGACCGAGGACGGCGAGATGGTCATCCTCGACGACTCCGACATGGCCGAGTTGCCGGCGAACAGCAGCCGGGAGATCAGCGTCGAGAAGTTCGTGCCCAGCGAGCAGATCGATCCGATGCTCTTCGAGAAGTCCTATTACCTGGAGCCGGAGAAGACCGGAGCGAAGCCGTACGCGCTCCTCCGCCAGGCGCTCCTGGACGCCGACCGGATGGCCCTGGTGACGGTCTCGCTGCGCAACCGGATGTCGCTGGCCGTCCTGCGGGTCCGCGACGACGTGATCGTGATGCAGACGATGATGTGGCCCGACGAGGTCCGCAACCCGGACTTCGGGGCGGTCGACGTCGACGACGCCAAGCCGGCCGAGGTCAAGATGGCGAAGATGCTGGTCGAGACGCTGGCCGGCGATTTCGAGCCCGACGAGTTCGAGGACGACTACCGCGAAGCCGTCGAGGCGCTGGTGAAGGCCAAGATCGAGGGCGGCGAGGTCAAAGCCGCGCCCGCCGCCAAGAAGACCAGCGGTGAGGTCGTCGACCTCCTCGCAGCGCTGCAGCGCAGCGTGGAAGCGGCCAAGACTGCCCGCGGCGAGACCACAGAAGCCTCAGCAGCCCCAGGGGTTCGGCCCAAGAAGGCAGCCGCGAAAGCGAAGGCATCGGCCAAGGGAGCAGCAGCGAAAGCGACAAGTGCCCCGAAGAAGGCATCGGCCACCAAGAAAACGGCTAAGAAAACCACGAAGAAGGCCAGTTGACCGGAAAAAGCGGTTACGGTGTGTTTGACGGTCATTGACCGATATGTGTAGTCAAATACTGGTCATTCTTTGCCACGGTGGTGTAGTTCCTCCTAGCATGTGACCAGATTGACAGGTGTTCACTGGAGAGCACCGAAGTACGTTTCACGGTGTCGCGTACAGAGCGATGCCCAGCCGGGAGGAAACACCTTGAACCGACGTGTCATGCGATTCTGCGCGATCGTGGGGACGGTCGCCGTGTCGGCACTCGCCGCAGCGCCCGCTCTCGCCGCTGCCCCTGTGTCGCAGTCCAGCGCCCAGGCCATCGACCTGACCCTCGCCGGCAACAGCGTGGTCAGCCAGGTCAAGACCGCGAGCAACAACGGGACCACCGAGACCGTCAACGACGCCAGCACGCTGCCGAACCTGGCCACCCTGATCGGCGGCAACAACGCCCTCAGCGCCGGTGTCGCCGTGCAGAGCGTTAAGGCCAACCCGGACGGCACCTCGTACGCGTGCGCCGGCGTCGCCGGTACCGGCGGCGGCCTTGTCACCGTCGGCAACAGCGCCTGCAACATCGACGGCGGCCCGCTGACCATCGACCTGGCGAACCTGGATCTGGACCTGGTGAACCTGCTCGGCAGCGAGGGCGCGATCACCGGCCCGCTGAGCACACTGCTCGGGCCGATCCTGGCCCCGGTCCTCGGCGGCCTCGACGAAGTGCTCAACGAGCTGCTCGCACAGATCGCCGCCACCCCGCTCGGCGAGGTCGGCCTGACCGGCGGCCTGTCCGTCGTGGAAGCCACCTGTACCGCGAACCCGGAGGCCGCCACCGGCACTGCCCAGTTGGTCGGCACCAACGGTGACGGCTCCGTCCCGATCACCCTGCACCTGCCGGGTCAGGACCTGGTGCTGGCGAACCTGGACGTCGACGTCCCGGCCAAGCCGGGCGGCACCGACGTGCTGGTCGAACTGGACACGGTGACCGCGGCGCTGATCAACGCGCTCCGCACCCAGGTGCAGACGATGCTCGACGGCGCGCTCGCCGAGGTGGACAACGCGGTCCTCGCACTGCTGCTCCCGGCCGTCCAGGACCAGATCGTCGAGACCCTGGTCGACGCCCTGGAACCGGTTCTGACCGCCCTCAGTGACAACCTGCTCAAGGTCACCATCAACGACGTCACCCCGGGTGACGGCGGACGCAGCGTCACCGCGACCGCGCTCCAGTTGGAGGTCCTCGGCGCTGCGACCCAGGTCATCGGCAGCCCGCTCATCGGCGGCACCATCGGCCAGGTCTCCTGTGGCCCGAACACCCGCGCCGCGACCCCGCCGGTCGACGAGCCGGAGACCCCGGAAAACCCGGAGAGCCCGGACGTCCCGACCGTGGTCGACTCGGGTGTCGAGGGCAACGGCAACGGGACCGCGCAGGTCGTGCTGGTCGCCACCGCCGGCCTGATGGCGCTGGCCGGCACCGCCGGTCTGATCGGCTACCGCCGCTCGCTGCTGAACAAGTAAGTGACTGAAGACAAGGCCGGCGATCGCGTCGCAGGACTGAGCAAACGACTGTTTGTTCTGTTCCTCGCGATGGTGATCGCCGGCTTTGTCCTTCCCTCCCCGGGGATCGCAGCCCGTCCGGGTGTTCCGTCGTCCACCTCGGACTACCACCAGCTGGAGACGCCGTCGGACCCGGAGCTGCTCATCGTCCCGGCGATCGAGCTGCGGGCGCCGGTGATCCCGATCCAGGTCGACGCCGAAGGCGTGCTGCACCCGCCCGCCGACGTCGACGAGGTCGGCTGGTGGGACCAGAGCGCCAAGCCCGGGTCCCCCACCGGTCAGACCCTGATCACCGGGCACACCGTGCACACCGGTGGCGGCGTGATGAACCGCCTCGGCGACCTGCGGCCCGGGGCACTCGTCCAGGTCAAGACGGCCGGCGGCACCGTCGACTACCGGACCACCAGGGTCTTCGTGTACACGAAGGCACAGCTGGCGAAGAACGCCGTCAAACTGTTCGGCCAGCAGCGCAAGGAGAACCGGCTGGTGCTGGTCACCTGCACCGGCTGGACCGGCTCGGACTACACCAGCAACATCATCGTCTTCGCCGACCCGCTCGGCGTACGCAACGCCGACGCCGAGCCGGTCGATCCGGCCGACGCTTCCTGACGCAGCAGCGCGTTCACTCCCCCGCTTCGCCGCGAGCAGCCGGTGAGTCAGGGAAGCGCCGCGACGCACTCGCGGCGATGGCATCCATCAGCCGGGGAGTCAGCAGGTTGAGGACCTCGGACACGGTGCCGACCGCCGTACTGATCGTGAGCGGCCGGTCCTCCAGGGCGCGTACGACGAGCGCGGCCGCCTGCTCCGGGGACTTGGCCGGCGCCCGCTCGTAGGCATCGGTGGCGGCGATCATGTCGGTGCGCACCAGGGAGAGCCGCAGGTTCGTGAAGGTCACGTTGTCGGCGTACGCCTCGCGCCCTGCTATCCGGCTGAAGGTGTCCAGCGCGGTCTTGGACGCGATGTACGCCGAGAACCGGGGCGCCTTGATCTGCACACCCCAGGTGACCACGTTGACGACGTGCCCGAAGCGCTGCTCCCGCATCGCCGGGAGCAGGCCCAGGATCAGCCGGACCGGGCCGAAGTAGTTGATCGCCATGGTCCGTTCGAAGTCGTGCATCCGGTCGTAGGAGTAGCGCAACGAGCGGCGGATCGACCGGCCCGCGTTGTTGACCAGCATGTCGACCGCACCGTGCTCGGCGAGGACGGTCTCGATGAGCGCCTCGGTGGCTGCAGGGTCGGTCAGGTCGCACACATACCCGTACGCCGTCCCGCCCGCGGATTCGATCGCGGCCCGCACCCGGGCGAGCTCGTCGGCACGCCGGGCGACCAGCAGCACGACCGCACCGCGACGCGCGACCTCGTACGCGGTCGCCTCCCCTACCCCGGACGAGGCACCGGTGACCAGGATCCGGCGGCCGGCCAACGGGCTCGGCAGTCCGAGTACCGGCGCCGCGACATGACGGCGCAGCCAGGCCCGCGGGGTCAGGAACAGGTTCATGCCGGCGGCCACGGCTCAGCTCTCGTCGACGAGGAGCGCCCAGGGCCGCGCGCGCTCGATCTGCGCGGACAGGCTGAGCAACGTCGGCTCGTCACCCAGGCGGCCGACCAACTGCACCGCGAGCGGGAGGCCGTCGGCGGCGATCCCCGCCGGCACCGACGCGGCCGGGTTCCCGGTCACGTTCCACAGGGCCGTCCAAGCGATCATCGGGGCGGCCTTGAGGGCCACCGAGACGGGACCACCACGCTCCAGGGCCCCGACCCGGCGCGGACGTGGCCCGAGAGTCGGGGTGAGCAGGACGTCGACCGAGTCGAAGACACGGTTCGCCTTCTCCGAGACCCGCTCCCCCGCGGCGAGCGCCTTGTCCAGCAGCGCCGGAGTCACCCAGGACCCGAGCCGATAGGTCTCCCGGGTTCGCTTCTCGAGCCGGTCGAAGTGCTCCACCGCATCGGCCTCGGTGCGGATGCCGCCGAAGAACTGCGGTACGAACGCCGCCGTCGGGTCGGGGTAGCGGGGATCGATCTCGCGGACGTCGTGCCCGAGGTCGGCCAGCAGCCGGGCCGTGTCCTCGACCGCCGCGACGTGTTCCTTCGCGGGCCGGACGCCCTTGGTCACCGGACGGGTGGACCAGCCGATCCGCAGCCGTCCCGGATCGCTCCCGGCAGCCGCGATGAACGAGGTCGACGGCTCCGGCAGCGTGTAGCGGTCGCCGGCGGTGTTGCCCCGGATCACGTCGTAGGTGAGCGCGGAGTCGAACACGGTCCTGGTCAGCGGGCCGGTGGTGCCCAGAGCCCACCACAGGTGCGGCATCGGGTCGCTCGTCACCCGCCCGCGGGTCGGCTTCAGACCGTAGAGCCCGCAGTACGCCGACGGGATCCGGATCGACCCGCCGCCGTCGCCGCCGATCGCCACCGGGACCATACCCGCGGCGACCGCGGCCGCCGTACCCCCGCTGGAACCGCCCGGGGTCCGGGTCCGGTCCCACGGGTTGCGGGTGATGCCGCCGTCGACCGACTCGGTGAACGGCCACTGGCCGAACTCGGGCATCCGGGTCTTGCCGACCACGATCGCGCCGGCCTGGCGCAGCCGGCGCACGACCTCTCCGTCATCGGTGGCCGGGGTCTCGTTGCCGCGCCCGCCGAAGGTGGTCACGCAGCCCGCGACATCGACCTCTTCCTTGATCGCGACCGGGACCCCGTGCAGCGGCCCGGGCTGCTCGCCCCCGGCGACCCGCGCGTCCAGCGCGATCGCGTCCTCGAGCGCCCGGTCGGCCAGGACGACCGAGAAAGCGTTCAGCCCCGGGTCACGGCGCGCGATCCGGTCCAGCGACGCCTGGACCGCCTCGGTCGCGGTGACCTCTCCGGACGCGGTACGACGGACCAGGTCGCTGGCGGGCAGATCAGCCAGATTCATGGGCCGAACCTATCGTCCGGCGTGCTGGGTCGCGCGCCCGGGACGACCGTCAGCCGTCGACGCTCTCGGCGAGCGAACGCACCACCCGCAGCGCGACCGACATCCGGGCCAGGTCCACCTGCTCGTCGGCGCAGATCTGGGCGAAGGTGGCCGCCGCGCGGTCGACCGCGTCCGGTTCGCGGGCCTCCCACGCGTGCACCCGGGCGGGCGCGTCGAGACCGTCGTCGGAGGCCGCCAGCACCTGGCCGGTGAGTTGCGCGTGCACGCTGTGCAGGTCGTCACGCAGAGCGGCCCGGGCCATGGTCTGCCAGCGGTCGTTACGCGGGAGTGCCAGGATCCGGCTGACCAGCGCCGGCAGGCCCAGCCGTTCGGCGACGGCGAAGTGCACCCGGGCCACTTCGAGCGGATCGAGGCCGGCGCGCGATGCGGTCTGCACGATGCCGAGGACCATGTACGCCGGCGGGCACGCCGCGACCCGCGCCGCCAGGTCCTCCGGGACGCCGAGCACGGTCAGCGCCTCGGACCGCGCCCGGAACGCCTCGAGCTCCGCACCGGTCATCAGCTCGGGCAGGGCCGAGGTCACCTGTTCCACGGTCACCTCGAACTCGCCCACGACCGCCTCGCTGTCCAGCGGGAGCCGCCTGTTGTTGACCAGCCAGCGGCTCGCCCGCTCGACCAGGGTCCGGACCTCGATCCGCATCCGGGTCTGCACCTCGGCGTCGAGCTTGTTGTCGAACGCGGCGATCTGCCGGTTGAGGGCGACCGCGCCGAAGATCTCCCGGGACAGGAAATGAGCCAGGGTGAGCTGGGCGGGCGGCGCCGCCGTCTCGCCGGTGAGCCGGTGGAAGTAGGTCATCCCGGCCCGGTTGACCAACTGGTTGACGAGTTGGGTGACCACGATCTCGCGGCGCAGCGGGTGCGCCTCCATCGCGGCCCGGTAGTCCTGGCGCATCCGGGTCGGGAAATAGCCGTAGAGGTCGCCGCGCAGGAACGGATCGTCGGCGATCTCGGTGGCCAGCAGATCGTCGGCCAGCACGATCTTGGTGTAGGCCAGCAGCACCGCGAGCTCGGGCCCGCTGAGTCCCTCGCTGCGTTCGATGCGGCCGGCCACCTCGCGGCGGCTGGGGAGCGCTTCCAGAGCGCGGTTGAGCAGGCCTCTGGACTCCAGGGTGCGCATCCAGTCCTCGTGGACGTGCAGCAGCGCCGGCGCCTGCGCCTCCGCGTTGGCCAGCGCGACGTTCTGCTCGTAGTTGTCGGCGAGCACCAACGTGCCGACCTCGTCGGTCATCGAGGCGAGCAGGTCGTTGCGCTGCTTGCCGGTGAGGTCACCGGCGACGACGACGCGGTCGAGCAGGATCTTGATGTTCACCTCGTGGTCCGAGGTGTCCACGCCGGCGCTGTTGTCGATGAAGTCGGTGTTGATCCGACCGCGCTGACCGACCCCGCCCTCGCGGGCGTACTCGATCCGGCCGCGCTGGGTGAAGCCGAGGTTGCCGCCCTCGCCGACACAGCGGGCGCGCAGTTCGCGGCCGTCGACGCGGATCGCGTCGTTCGCCTTGTCCGCCGCCTCGGCGTCGGACTCCGACGACGCCTTCACGTACGTGCCGATGCCGCCGTTCCAGAGCAGGTCGACCGGCGCCAGCAGGATCGCCCGCATCAGCTCGGCCGGGGTCAGCGCGGTCGCCTCGATCCCGAGCGCGGCGCGCACCGGCTCGGCCAGCGGGATCGACTTCGCGGTCCTCGGGAAGACCCCGCCGCCCTCGGAGATCAAGGACGCGTCGTAGTCCTTCCACGACGAGCGCGGCAGGTCGAAGAGACGCCGCCGTTCGGCGTACGACGCCGCCGGATCGGGGTTCGGGTCGAGGAAGATGTCGCGGTGGTCGAACGCCGCGACCAGGCGGATGTGCTCGGAACAGAGCATGCCGTTGCCGAAGACGTCACCGGACATGTCCCCGATCCCGACGCAGGTGAAGTCCTGGGTCTGGCAGTCGATGCCCATCTCCCGGAAGTGCCGCTGCACCGAGACCCAGGCGCCGCGCGCGGTGATGCCCATCGCCTTGTGGTCGTAGCCGACCGATCCGCCCGAGGCGAAGGCGTCCCCGAGCCAGAAGTCGTAGTCGGCCGAGACCTGGTTGGCGATGTCGCTGAAGGTCGCGGTGCCCTTGTCGGCGGCGACGACCAGGTACGGGTCGTCGCCGTCGTGCCGCACGACCTGCCTCGGCGGGACGACCACACCGTCGACGAGGTTGTCGGTCACGTCGAGGAGCGCGGAGATGAAGGTCTGGTAGCAGGCGATGCCCTCGGCCATCCAGGCGTCGCGGTCGGACGGGTCGGGGAGCAGCTTCGCGTAGAAGCCTCCCTTGGCGCCGACCGGGACGATCACCGTGTTCTTGACCATCTGGGCTTTGACCAGCCCGAGCACCTCGGCCCGGAAGTCGTCGCGACGGTCCGACCAGCGCAGGCCGCCGCGTGCGACCGGGCCGAAGCGCAGGTGGACACCCTCGACCCGCGGCGAGTACACGAAGATCTCGTAGCGCGGCCTGGGCTCGGGGAGTTCGGCGATGTCCGACGGCTCGAGCTTCAGCGACAGGTACCTGTGCACCGCGCCGTTCGCGTCGGTCTGGAACGCGTTGGTGCGCAGAGTGGCGTTGATCCAGGTCAGGTACGAGCGCAGGATCCGGTCGTGGTCGAGACTGGTGACCTCGTCCAGCGCCCGCAGGATCCGCTCGCCGATCTCCTCGCAGAGAGCACGGCGCGACTCGCTGTCAGCGTCGAGTTCGTCGCGGCCAGGCGAGAAACGGGCTTCGAAGAGCTGCACCAGCAACCGGGTGATGTCGATGTTGATCCGCAGCGCGTCCTCGATCGAGGTCTGCGAGAACGGCGATCCGCCCTGGAGCATGTGCCGGGCGTAGGCCCGGAGCACCAGTGCCTGGCGCCAGTTGATCCCGGCAGCGAGGACCAAGGCGTTGAAGCCGTCGGTCTCGTTGCGCCCGTCCCAGACAGCCAGCACGGTGTCGGCGAACAGGTCACGGGCCCGGTCCGGCATCCCGCCGGCGCGGCGCATCCCGAAGTCGTAGATGTAGGTGGGCCGGTGCAGGTCCTCGAGCTCGTAGGGACGCTCGTCGATCACGTCGACGCCCATCGCGGCGAGGACCGGCAGCACCGCGGAGAGCGACAACGGGGCCCCGACCCGGTAGATCTTGAGCCGGGCCTCCCCGGGCGCCGCGCCGACCTCCTCGTAGAGCGACACCCCGACGCCCTCGTCGCCCACGATCTCCTCGAGCCTGCCGATGTCGGCGGCACCGGTGCGCGGCGGGTAGTCCTCCTTGTAGGCCTCCGGGAAGGACGCCGCGTACCGGCGGGCCAGGCGGCTGCCGTGCTCCTCGCCGTACTCGGCCACGACGGCAGCGCTGAAGTCGTCGCGCCAGGACCGGGCCGCCTCGGCGCACCGCCGCTCCAGGTCGGCGACGTCGACGTCGCCGACCAGCTGGCCGGCCGGCGGCCTGACCACGAAGTGCAACCGGGCCGCGAAGGAGTCACCGACGTGGGCGGTGTACTCGATCGAGTCGGCGCGCAGCTGCTCGGTGAGGATGGCGGAGATCCGCTCCCGGACCGCGGTGTTGTAGCGGTCGCGCGGCAGGTAGACCAGGACCGACCAGTAGCGGCCGTAGAGGTCCTGACGGACGAAGAGCTTGAGCTGGCGCCGCTCCCGGGTGTGCATCACGGTGGTCGCGATCGGCACCAGGTCGGCCACCGGGGTCTGGAAGATCTCGTCGCGCGGGTAGGTCTCCAGCACGTCGAGCATCGCCTTGCCGGCATGGCTCATCGGCTCGAACCCGGCCTCGGCGATGACTGCCTTGGTCTTCTCCCGCGCCAGCGGGATCCGGGTGACCGATTCGGTGTACGCCGCGGAGGAGAAGAGCCCCAGGAAGCGCCGCTCGCCGATCACCTCACCGGCCGCGTCGAACTTCTTGATCCCGACGTAGTCCAGGTGCACCGGCCGGTGCACGGTCGAGCGGGAGTTCGCCTTGGCCAGGACCAGCAGCGTCTTGTCGCGGGCCTTCGAGGCGACCAGTGGCGGCAGCACGCTCACCGTGGTCGGGTCCGAGCGCAGGATGCCGAACCCGGTGCCGGCGATAGCCTCCAGCTCCTCGTTGACCCCGTGCCGGTTGAGCTTGTACTCGCGGTAGCCGAGGAACGTGAAGTGGTCCTCCCCCAGCCAGCGCAGGAAGGCCAGGCTCTGCTCGACCTCGTCGGCCGGCAGCGACGGAGGGTGCTCCTCGATCTCGGCCACCAGCGACTCGAGACGGCCGTGCATCCGCGGCCAGTCCTCGACCGCCTCACGGACATCGGTGAGGACCTTCTCCAGGTCGGCGATCAGCGGGGGGATCTCCTCGTCGCCGATCCGGTCGATCTCCAGGTGCATCCAGGACTCGCGCCCGACGTCGTGCTCGGCCAGGTCGACCGGGTCGCCGGCGTCCGGGTCGAGCACCTCCTGGAGGTGCCCGGCGACGTCGCGGCGTACGACGAGCTGGGGGTGGATCACCAGGTGCACGTCGTGGCCGGCACGGTCGAGGGCCATCGACACCGAGTCGACCAGGAACGGCATGTCGTCGGTGACCACCTCGACGACGGTGTGCCCTTCGGCCGACCAGCCGTCGGCCGGCACCGTCGGGGTGAAGATCCGGACCACCGCGGTGCCTTGCGGGCGTTCGGTCCCGGAGCGGAGCTGATGGGTGACCGCGCCGTACAGGTCGACCTCGTTGCGGGCCTGCAGGTCCTCGGTCGCCGCGTGCCGGTAATAGCTGCGCAGCAGCGTCTCGATGGACAACCCGTTGAGGCCGGTGGGTGGCCGCTTCTCCGCGTAGGCGCAGAGCCGTCCGAGCAGTTCGGACTTGCCGTCGTCCAGGGTCGTGGCCACCGCAGGAGTCCCCCTCACAGGTTCGCGGGACACGACGTTGTGTCCCCCTCCGAGGCTAGGACCGCGCGAGGCCGGCCACAACAAATGGCGCGTCTCGATAGGTCTCGGATCCACGACGATTTTCGGCGGACATCGATTCCGCCAGGCCATCGAGCGTGTCGAGCGGCCCGAGCCTCACAACGCCGAGCGCAGGTCCCAGAGCAGCGGGTAGTACTTCATCGACAGCCGGCTGCGCAGGTACTCCGCGCCGGTCGAGCCGCCGGTCCCCGTCTTCGACCCGATCATCCGCTCGACCATGACCACGTGCCGGGCCCGCCAGGCCGCCGCCAGTTCGTCGTGCTGCAGGAGCGCCTCGGCCAGGCCCCAGACATCGGCGTACGACGAGCGGTTGCGGGCCGCCGTACGGATCGAGGCGGTGATGGCCTCGTCCGAGGAGGTGTCCAGGCCGGCCTCCCCGAGGACGTGCAGGAAGCCGTCCCACAGCGACGGCTCCTCCAGCCGGCGGGCCAGGCGCTCCTTCTCGCCGTCGGTGAGCCCCTTGAACCGGTTGAGGAACCCGGGATCCTTGGCGCCGGAGAGGAACTCGAGCTCACGGAACTGCACCGACTGGAAGCCGCTCGCCGGGGCGAGGCGCTGCCGGAACTCCAGGAAGTCCTGCGGCGTCATCGTCTCCAGGACGTCGACCTGCTGGACGAGGACGCGCTCGATCACGTGCATCCGGGTGAGCAGATGACGGATGAACCACAGGTCCCGGCCGCCGCTGGCCGCCTCGGTGGTCACCAGCGCGTCCCGGGCGGTCTCGGCCTCGTGCAGCAACTGCTTGAACCAGAGCTCGTAGACCTGGTGGATCGTGATGAAGAGCAGCTCGTCGTGCGCCGGCGGGTCGGACTCGAGGTGCTGGGCGTCGAGCAGGTCCTCCAGACGCAGGTAGCTGCCGTAGGTGAGCAGCGCGCCTTCCTCACCGAAACTGACGAAGTTCTCCTCCGGGCTTTCCTGGCCTGTCATGGACCCAACCTATGCGCGCCGGGGCGCTGCCCTCCATGATGTCCCTCATGAAACTGCGCCACGAGCTGACCTACGACGCCGCCCCCGACGCGGTGCTGGCGATGTTGACCGACCCCGGGTACTGGGACAAGGTCGCCGTCGCCACCGCCGCGATCTCCTCCGAAGCCACCGTCAGCACCGACGGTGACGCCACCACTGTGGTCGTCGACCAGGAGCAGGCCGTCGTCGGGGTGCCGTCGTTCGCCAAGAAGTTCGTCGGCGAGTCGACCCGGGCGATCACCACCCAGGTCTGGCACGGCGACTCGGCGTCGTACGTCGTCGACACCCCCGGCAAGCCGACCTCGATGGCCGGGACGATGACGGTGACCGCGAAGGGCGCCGGCAGCGTCCTGGTCTACGACCTCGACGTGAAGGCCAGCGTGCCGCTGATCGGCGGGAAGCTGGAGAAGCTCGTGGTCGAGCTGTTCACCGACGGGCTCGGCAAGGAACAGTCGGTCGGCGACGCGTGGCTGGCGGGTGAGCGCTGATGAGCAAGCGGCTGCGGCACGAGATGCGGTACGACGGCGCGACGCCGGAGCAGGTCTACGCGATGCTCGCGGACCCGGCCTTCCGGGAGAAGGTCTGCGAGTACCAGCGCTACCCGCGCCGGACCGTCACGATCACGCCCACCGGCGCCGGGATGACGGTGAAGGTCGACCAGCACCGGCCGGCGAAGGAGGTCCCGTCGTTCGCCAAGAAGCTCGTCGGCGACGAGATCAACATCGTCCAGGAGGAGTCCTGGTCCTCCCCGACGACCGGGACCCTGCACGTGACGATCCCCGGCAAGCCCGGCGACATGAAGGGCACCATCACGCTCGTCGGTGACGCCGAGGGCACCACCGAGGTGGTCGAGGCCGAGGTCAAGGCCTCGATCCCGCTGATCGGCGGCAAGATCGAGAGCTTCATCGGCGACATCCTGGTCCGGGCGCTGCGCGCGGAGACCAAGGTCGGCCGGGAGTGGCTCGCCGGCTGAGAGACCCTCAGTCGTCGTCGATCCGCTTGCGCGCGATCCAGATCGTGACGCCGAGCAGCAGCACCGGGCCGAAGGCGAGCAGCAGCACGAGGGCCTGCTCGTACGGGTGCATCTTGCCGAGGTGCCCAGGAACCAGCGCGGCTACCAGATCTGCGATCACCCGGCCAGTCTCTCAGCCTCCGCGAATCAGCCCTGGTGCGGGTAGCGCACCGACGTCGGTGGCACGAACGTCTCCTTGATCGACCGCGGCGAAGTCCAGCGCGTCAGGTTCGCCGCGGCGCCGGCCTTGTCGTTGGTACCCGAGGCCCGGGCACCGCCGAACGGCTGCTGCCCGACGACCGCGCCGGTCGGCTTGTCGTTGACGTAGAAGTTGCCCGCCGCGAACCGCAGCCGCTCGCTGGCCCAGTCGATCGCGTTGCGGTCCTGGGCGATCACCGCACCGGTCAGCGCGTACGGCGCGAACGACTCCATCTGGTCGGTGACTTTCTCGAACCGGTCGTCGTCGTACACGTGCACGGCCAGGATCGGGCCGAAGTACTCCTCGGCGAAGATCCGGTCGGTCGGGTCGGTCGAGGTGATCAGCGTCGGACGGACGAAGTAGCCGACCGAGTCGTCGCACTGCCCGCCGGCGATCACCTTGAGCTTGTCGGCCCGCTTGGCCCGGGTGATCGCGGCCTTGTGCTTGGCGAAGGCACGGTCGTCGATGACCGCGCCCATGAAGTTCGACAGGTCCCGGACGTCGCCCATGGCGAGCCCCTCGGTCTCGGCGATCAGCGGGTCGCGGAGCTTCTTCCACAGCGACTTCGGGACGTACGCACGCGAGGCTGCCGAGCACTTCTGGCCCTGGAACTCGAAGGCACCGCGGACCATCGCGACCCGGAGCACGTCCACGTCGGCCGAGGGGTGGGCGAGGATGAAGTCCTTGCCGCCGGTCTCGCCGACGATCCGCGGGTAGGACCGGTACGAGGTGAGGTTCTCCCCCACCGTTCGCCACAGGTGCTGGAACGTGGGTGTCGAGCCGGTGAAGTGGATCCCGGCCAGGTCGGGGTGGTCGAGCAGCACCTTCGACACGGCGATGCCGTCACCGGGCAGCATGTTGATCACGCCGGGCGGCATCCCGGCCTCCTCGAGCAACTGCATCGTGAAGTGGGCGGCGAACTGCTGGGTCGGCGACGGCTTCCAGATCACCGTGTTGCCCATCAGCGCGGGCGCGGTCGGCAGGTTGCCGGCGATCGCTGTGAAGTTGAACGGCGTGATCGCGTAGACGAAACCCTCGAGCGGGCGGTGGTCGGTGCGGTTCCAGATGCCCTTGCTGTTCGCGATCGGCTGCTCGGCCAGGATCTGGCGCGCGTAGTGCACGTTGAACCGCCAGAAGTCGATCAGCTCGCAGGCGCTGTCGATCTCCGCCTGCCAGGCCGTCTTGGACTGGCCCAGCATCGTCGCCGCGTTCAGCCGGGCCCGCCACGGGCCGGCGAGCAGGTCGGCGGCCTTGAGCAGGATCGCGGCGCGCTCGTCGAACGGGAGCGCCCGCCAGCCGGGGGCGGCCTTGGCGGCCGCGCGGACGGCGGCCTCGGCGTCCGCGGAGGTGGAGTGCTTCGAGACGCCCAGCACTGAGGCGTGGTCGTGCGGCTGCACGACGTTGAATTCAGCTCCGCCGCCCATCCGCCTGCGGCCACCGATCGTGGCAGGCAGGTTGATCGTGCGGGCGGACAGCTTGACGAGCTCGGCCTCGACGGCGGCCCGTTCGGGGCTGCCGGGGGCGTAGTCCAGGTTCGGCTCGTTGATGGGAGCCGGCGGGTGGGTGATCGCGTCCATGCCTGCGATGTAACCACACCGTTCGTCGGGCTTGTCGAGACTCCTGGGGCGGGATCCCTGCGCCTCGACGGGCTCGACGAACCCTCAGCCGATCAGGTCGTCGATCTCCTGGGTGGCGAACCAGCCGAGGTCGGGGAGGTCGTCGGGGTCCTCGCCCGGATCGACGTCGTCGGTGTCCGCGTGCACCGCTTCGATCAGCTGCAGGCCGAAGGCGGCGTCCTCGTCGGGTACGTCGGCCACGATCACCACCCGGCGACCCGGCTCGTCGAGCAGGGCGGCAGCGGCCTCGGCGGCCTCGGCGAGCGCGTCGTACTCGGCCTCCTCGGTGTCATCGGCAGGCGTGAACCGCTCGACCGTCGACGGCACCGCGTCGGCGCGGACGTAGGCCGCCAGGCCGGCGAGCGTGGTCGGCACGTAGACCCTCATCGGCCCGGCCTCACTTCTTCCGCCCCCGCGGAGCGCGCGGCCGGGTGTCGCTGGCACTGTCGACGAGCTCGTCGAGCGCCTCCTTGACGCACTGGCCGAGGACGTCGACGTCGGGGAGCGCGTCCCGGTCGGCGGTGATCCCGTAGTAGACGCCGCCGTCGTACGACGTCACGCCGATCGCAAGTGCGAAGCCCTTCTGCAACGGCGGCACCGGGTAGGTCTCGGTCATCTCCGCACCGGCCAGGTACATCGGGAACTGCGGGCCCGGCACGTTGGTGATCACCAGGTTGACTCCGGCGGACTCCTCGGCGGCGACCCGGGACCCGAGCGCGTGGAACGTGGTCGGCGCGAACCCCGCGACACCGGCGATGCGGTCGGCGGCGACGGCCCGGCCGGTCTCGCTGTGTGCCTTGAGCGCGTAGGAGACCTGGTGCAGCCGGATCACCGGTGAGGCCTCGCCGATCGGCAGGCTCACCCGGTGGCCGATCACCTGCGAGCCGAGCGAGGTCGGTTCGAGGTCCTCGTCGATGACGCTCATCGGTACCAGCGCCTTGATCTTGCGGTTGTCGACCGACTCGGCGCGGGTCATCAGCCAGCCGCGGACGGCGCCCGTGATCGTCGCCAGGATGACGTCGTTGACGGTGCCGCCGTGGACCCGGCGGACCTTGCGGTAGTCCTTGAGCGCCGTACGGACCAGCACCACGCGGCGCTGCTCGGACGGGTCGATGTTGAACGGCCCGTCGCTGGCCGGGCCGCGGGTCGAGAGCGCCGCGGCGACCGAGCCGAGGCGACCGAAGGCCGACCCCGCCGTCCGGGCGACGCCGCGGGCAGCGACGCCGGCGGTGCTGAGCGGGGCCTTGGCGCCCTCGGCGAGGGCGTCGAGGACCAGCGTGGCCGAGGACGGTTCGGCAGCCGGGCGCCAGTCGTCGTGCACGATGTGCCGCGGGCCGGGGTCGACGTCGAGGATCACCTGACCGAGGTCCACGGTCGCGATGCCGTCGACGAGGATCTGGTGGGACTTGGACAGGATCGCGATCCGTCCGCCGTCGAGGCCCTCGACGAAGTAGACCTCCCACAGCGGCCGGGACGGATCCAGCGGCCGGGAGAGGATCCGCGCGGTCAGCTCGCGGAGCTGGTCGAGAGTGCCCGGTCGGGGCAGCGCGGAGCGGCGTACGTGGTAGCTGAGGTCGAAGTCCGGGTCGTCGACCCAGACCGGGTTGGCCAGCCGTCCGGGCACGCCGCGGACGGCCTGCCGGTAACGCGGCACGAACGTGATCCGGTCCTCGATGTGCGCGATCAGGGCGTCGTAGTCGAAGCCGGACTCACCGGGATCGAAGATCTCGAGGGTGGCGTTGTGCGCGGGCGTGCGCGACGTCTCGGCGGCCAGCACCGCCAGGTCGCTGCTCCGCAGCCGCTCACTCATCGTCTCATCCTCCGTGATTGACTCAGGCAGTTCTCAGTCCCACGTGGAATCCTGCCAGAGCATCAGCGGCAGTGCCCGCACGTCTTGACCGATGGAGGATCGATGATGGCTCGCCCGACCCTGCCCGCCCGGCTCAGGTTCATCACCCCGGCCGTGGCACTGATGGCGGGACTGACGCTCGCGCTCAGCGGCTGCGGCAGCGACGGCGACACCGGCAGCCGAACCGCGCCCGAGGAAGAGATCACCACGATCCCGCAGGCGTCGGCCACGACACCCTCCTCGGACGCCAAGACGATCGCGGTCACGATCGCCGGCGACAGCGTCACCCCCTCGGGCACCAGCGTGAAGGTCAAGAAGGGCCAGCCGGTGGTGTTCAACATCCAGGCCGACAAGCCCGGCGAGCTGCACGTGCACAGCACGCCGGAGAAGCACGTGGACTACGACAAGGGCCAGAGCACCATCACGATGACCTTCGACCAGCCCGGGGTCGTCGACGTCGAGGACCACGAGCTGGACAAGCTGATCGTGCAGCTCGAGGTCAGCTGAGTTGGCCCTCTCCCCCGGCCTGATCGGGCCCGACCTGATCAGGACCGGCATCGTCGACCTGATCGGCCCGGTCGTGCCGATGCACGGCATCGGCGGCGCCAAGGACCTCCCGATCCCGGCACCGCTGGCGATCGCCGGCGGCACCGCGGCACTGGTGATCTCGTTCTGCGTGCTGATCCTCGCCTGGCGCACCCCGCGGTACGTCGAAGGCAGCCCCCGGGTCGCCGGACGCCGGATCCCTGACGGGCTCGCCCGGGTCCTGGACAGCAGCGCCTACCAGTGGACCCTGCGGGCGCTCGGGCTCGTCTTCGCCGCGTACTTCACCTGGGCCCTGATGTACGGGCCGGACCTGACCAACAACCCGATCTTCGGCACCTTCTACGTACTGCTCTGGGTCGGCCTGGTGCCGGCCTCGCTGCTCTTCGGCCGGTTCTACTACGCCATCAGCCCGGTCCGGACGCTGTTCCGGCTGCTCTCGGCGGTCACCGGCTCCGACAGCCGGGCAGGGGTGTTCAAGTACCCGGCCCGGCTCGGCTACTGGCCGGCAGCGGCGGGCCTGTTCGCGTTCGTCTGGCAGGAACTGGTCAACCCGGAGTCGGCGTACCTGCTGTACGTCCGTCTCTGGCTCGCGCTCTACCTCGGCATCATGGTGATCGGCGCCGCCCTGTTCGGCGAGGAGTGGCTCTCGCGGGCGGACCCGTTCGAGGTCTACTCCAACCTGCTCGCCAAGCTGTCGGTCTGGGGACGCGACGACCAGGGGCACCTGATCTGGCGCAGCCCGCTGGCCAACCTGTCCACGATCGTCCCCCGGCCGGGCCTGGTGGCTGTGGTGGCGGTGCTGTTCGGCTCCACGGCGTTCGACTCCTACAAGGACACCCTGCGCTGGGTGAACTTCGTCCAGGAGCACGCCGACGACTTCTCGGTCCCCGGCATCGACACCGTCGTCCTGATCAACACTCTGGCCCTGGTCGGGTTCTGCGCGATCATCGCGATCTCGTTCGCGATCGCCACCATGACGACCGGCATCGACAAGGACCACCCGCTCGCCTCGACTCGCTGGATGCTCCCGCGCCTGTTCGCGCACTCGGTCGTGCCGATCATCGTCGGCTACATGACCGCGCACTACCTGAGCTACTTCGTCGAGCAGGGCCAGACCACGATCCTGCAGTGGTCCGACCCGATGGTGAACGGCTCCAACCTGCTGGGCACCGCGAACTGGTCGGTGAACTACTGGCTCTCCTTCCACCCGACGGCCCTGGCCACGATCAAGGTGCTCGCGGTCGTGCTGGGCCACATCGTCGGCGTCACCGCCGCCCACGACCGGGCGCTGACGCTGCTGCCCAAGAAGCACCAGGTCACCGGGCAGCTGGGCCTGCTGGTGATCATGGTGCTGTACACGGCGACGGGGCTGTACCTGCTGTTCGGGGCGAAGTAGGCGCACCGCGCGAGAGGCCTGCCTGCCCTGTCCGTGTGGATCCACGTTTGCATCCCGACCCGCCGCTGACTAGAAATCGCAGTCACCCGCGACCCGGGCACGTTCAGCGACACCCGCTCTGGACCGGAAGTCCGTCGCGTGACAGCCGGCTTCCGATTTCCGCGTGAGCAGTCGGGGAGTTGCGTGTCTTCGTGGGTGACGCTCTGCCGCTCTGGCCTCTGGTCCAGCGGCGCCGCAGCGACAGCACCACCCGTTCGGCACTCATCACCTACTCGGAGGTTCCATGAAGCGCACCGCTCTCGCCGTCGTCCCGACGCACACCCTGTCGGGATCACCACCGCTGCCGAGCACGGGCGTCGCGTCTGTGACCACCCTGGCCACAGCACAGGGCAGGAGGCGACGGACGGAGCAGCCGACACCGAGTGCGAGCGCCCAGGCGGTCCTGGTCTTCCCGGGATCGGAGGTGCCGGCACCGGCGACCCGACCGCGGCTGCGCCTGGTGACCGGTGACGACACCGGGCTCGAGCGGTTCGCGGCCCGGTTCGCCCAGGCTGTCGTCGAGGTGATCGGCGGCGACCGGAGCGTCCATCAACTGATGCGCTGGACCACCGACGAGGTCTACGCGGACCTGTGCCGCCGTTCGGCCGCGCTGCAACGCGCCGTCCCGACCCAGCCCGGTGCGCGACGGCTGCGCGCCCAGGTGCGCAGCGTCCACCTCTCGCTCCCCCAGCCGGAGGTCGCTGAGATCAGCATCCACGTCCGGCACGGGGCTCGCTCACGGGCGATCGCCGCCCGGATCGAGGTCATCGAACGACGCTGGCGCTGCTCGGCGGTGGAGTTCGGCTGAGGGACCCGTCAGCGCACTGAAACGCGGCGACCCGCTGCTCCCTCGGGCACAGCGGGTCGTCGTACGTCGTGCGCTGGTCAGCCTCCGGCGCGGGTGGTCTGCCCGGTCGGGCCTCCAGCAGCACCATGGCACTGCTTGTACTTCTTGCCCGAGCCGCAGGGGCACCGCTCGTTGCGTCCCACGTTGGCGAACGGGTCGTTCGCGTCGTTGACGACCGTGTGGCCCTTGAGCTCGACCTCGCCGTCCTCGCTCGGACCGGCGTAGGTCAGGTTCTGCGGGGACTTGGGCGTGTCCAGGCCCTTGGCCCGGATGTTCGGGGCATGTCCGCCCAGGGCTCCGGCGGCCGCGGCCTCGGCCGCACCGGTGCCGATCGGCCGGAAGATCGGGGCGTGCGAGTGGCCCTCGTGGCCGGGCTCGATCTCCATGCCCGCGGGCACCTCGACCTCCCCGTGGTCGACGACCTCGGGCTCGACCTCGACCTCGAGGTTGAACAGGAAGCCGACGGTCTCCTCGCGGATGCCTTCCTTCATGGCGGCGAACATGTCGAAGCCCTCGCGCTGGTACTCGACCAGCGGGTCGCGCTGCGAGTACGCGCGCAACCCGATGCCCTCACGCAGGTAGTCCATCTCGTAGAGGTGCTCGCGCCACTTGCGGTCGAGCACCGAGAGCAGCACGCGGCGCTCCAGCTCGCGCATCACCTCCTCGCCGACCTCGGCCTCGCGGCGTTCGTAGGCGGCCTGCGCGTCGGCCTTCAGCATCTCGAGCAGCTCGTCACGGTCCATCCCGTCACGACCGCCGGCGTCGGCCTCGATCTTCTGGTGGCTCAGCGAGATCGGGTAGAAGGTGCCGAGTGCGGTCCACAGCGCCTCCAGGTCCCACTCCTCCGGGAACCCGTCGGTGGCCGCGGCGACGTACGTCGCGACCGCCTCGTCGATCATCACCCGGATCTGGTCGCGCAGGTCGCGGCCCTCGAGCACCTCGCGCCGCTCGGCGTAGATGACCTCACGCTGCCGGCTCATCACGTCGTCGTACTTGAGGACGTTCTTGCGGGACTCGAAGTTCTGGCTCTCGACCTGACCCTGGGCGGACTGGATCGACTTGGTGACCGAACGGTTCTCGATCGGGACGTCGTCGGGGACCTTCAGCGCGATCAGCACACGCTCCACGAAGGCCGCGTTGAACAGCCGGAGCAGGTCGTCCTCCAGGGACAGGTAGAAGCGGGACTCGCCGGGGTCGCCCTGACGACCGGAACGACCACGCAGCTGGTTGTCGATGCGGCGGGACTCGTGCCGCTCAGTGCCCAGCACGTAGAGGCCGCCGAGCTCCTTGACCTCGTCGTGCTCGGCCTGCACCTGGGCGGTGAGCTTCTCCAGGGTGGCCGGCCAGGCGGCCTCGTACTCCTCGGCGTTCTCGACCGGGTCCAGGCCCTTGCTGCGCAGCTCCTGGTCGGCGAGGAACTCCACCGAGCCGCCGAGCATGATGTCGGTGCCTCGACCGGCCATGTTCGTCGCGACCGTGACCGCGCCCTTGTGGCCGGCCATCGCGACGACCTTGGCCTCGTTGGCGTGCTGCTTGGCGTTGAGGACCGTGTGCGCGACGCCGCGCTTCTTGAGCAGGTTGGAGAGCAGCTCGGACTTCTCGACCGAGGTGGTGCCGACCAGCACCGGCTGACCGGTGCGGTGCCGCTCCTCGAGGTCGTCGGCGACCGCGTTGAACTTGGCCTCCTCGGTCCGGTAGACGAGGTCCGGCTGGTCGATCCGCATCATCTCGCGGTTCGTCGGGATCGGGACCACGCCGAGCTTGTAGATCTTGTCGAACTCGCTCGCCTCGGTCATGGCCGTACCGGTCATGCCGCTGAGCTTCTCGTAGAGGCGGAAGTAGTTCTGCAGGGTGATCGTGGCGAGGGTCTGGTACTCCTCGCGGACGACCACGCCCTCCTTGGCCTCGATGGCCTGGTGCAGGCCGTCGTTGTAACGGCGGCCCGACAGGATGCGGCCGGTGTGCTCGTCGACGATGAGGACCTCGCCCTCGATGACGACGTACTCCTTGTCGTTGCGGAACAGCTCCTTGGCCTTGATCGAGTTGTTCAGGAACGAGATCAGCGGCGTGTTCGCAGACTCGTAGAGGTTCTCGATGCCGAGGTGGTCCTCGACCTTGGTGATGCCGGGCTCGAGGATCGAGATGGTCCGCTTCTTCTCGTCGACCTCGTAGTCCTCGTCGATGGTCAGCATCTTGGCGACCTTCGCGAACTCGTCGTACCACTTCACCTCGTCCTGGGTCGGACCGGAGATGATCAGCGGCGTGCGCGCCTCGTCGATCAGGATCGAGTCGACCTCGTCGACGATCGCGAAGTAGTGGCCGCGCTGGACGCAGTCCTCGAGCGCGTTCGCCATGTTGTCGCGCAGGTAGTCGAAGCCCAGCTCGTTGTTGGTCGCGTAGGTGATGTCGCAGTTGTACGCCGCGCGCCGCTCGTCGGGGCGCATCTCGGGCAGGATCACGCCGACGGTGAGGCCGAGGAAGTGGTGGATCCGGCCCATCCACTCGGCGTGGTACTTGGCGAGGTAGTCGTTGACCGTGACGACGTGGACGCCCTTGCCGGCCAGCGCGTTCAGGTACGACGGGAGCGTGGAGACCAGGGTCTTGCCCTCACCGGTCTTCATCTCCGCGATGTTGCCCAGGTGCAGGGCCGCGCCACCCATGATCTGGACGTCGAAGTGCCGCTGGCCCAGGACCCGCTTGGCGGCCTCCCGGACGGTCGCGAACGCCTCCGGCATGATGTCGTCGAGGGTCTCCCCCGCCTCCAGGCGCTTCCTGAACTCGGCGGTCATCCCACGCAGTTCGTCGTCGCTCATGGCGACGAAGTCGTCCTCGATGGAGTTGATGGCCTTGGAGATGGTCTCCAGTTCGCGGAGGATCTTGCCCTCGCCGATACGGAGGATCTTGTCGAAAAAGGCAGGCACGTTCGTCAGGCTCCCAAAATGGCGGTACAGCGCGGAGTGTTGCGGCTGCCAACTCTACCCAGGCGCGGTTGAACCCAGGGCCGCGAGCAGGCAAACCGACCGCAGCGCCTTTTTCATGTGAGTAAGGATTGACATCAATATCATTTTGATGTCAACTACAACTGACATGAAAACAACGCGCACGTACACCCAGACCGCCCGCGCCGAGGCCGCCGAGGAGACCCGGCTCCGGATCCTCCGCGCGGCGGTCGCGCTGCACGCCGAACGACTCTCCTCGGAGTTCTCGCTCGACGACGTCGCCGACCGGGCCGGGGTCAGCGTCCAGACCGTGCTGCGCCGGTTCGGCACCCGGGCCGGCCTGATCGAGCAGAGCATCACGTTCGCCAACGACCAGATCGCCGAGGAGCGCCGGGTCCCGGACGGCGACCTTCCCGCCGCGATCCGGGTGCTGGTGGACCACTACGAGAAGCGCGGCGACTTCGCGCTGCTGATGCTCGCCCAGGAGGGCAGCTCCGACCTCGTTCGTCGGATGAGCGATGCGGGCAAGGCGACCCACCGGCGCTGGGTGGCCGAGGTCTTCACAGGCCAGCTCGCGACCCTCTCCCCCGACGACCGCGAGCAGTCGCTCGACCTCCTGGTGGTCGCGACCGACGTCTACACCTGGAAGCTGCTCCGCCGCGATCGCGGACTCTCCCGCCCGCAGACCGAACGACGTATCCACACCCTGGTGACCGCGATCCTGACGGCCGCCTCCGTACCCGAAGGAAGCCCGACATGACTGAGATCCTGATCGTCACCTGGGACGGCGGTGGCAACGTCCCGCCCGCCCTTCTCATCGGCGCCGAACTCCAGCGGCGCGGGCACGGCGTCCGTGTCCTCGGCCACGAGACCCAGCGCGAGGCCGTCGGCGCCGCCGGCTTCCCGTTCACCGCCTATCCGACCGCCGACCCCTTCTCCAGCGTGGAGGAGAACTCGCCTCGGCGGATGATGGCCCTCTTCTCGGACCGTGCGATCGGCGCCGACACCGTCGCCGAGGCGTCCCGGGTACCGACCGACGTCGTCCTGATCGACTGCCTGCTGATCGGAGCGTTGCGGGCCTGCGCCGACGCCGGTCTCAGCTATGTCTCGCTGGAGCACCTCTACGACGGCTACCTCCGCGGCGGCTGGGCGAAGGGACCGATGGGCCTCGCAGCCCGCGCCAAGAAGCTTCGCCCCGTGCAGAGCTGGCGGAGCGCCGCACGAGCCCTGGCCGTGACGCTGCCGGAGCTGGACCCGGGTCATCGCGCCCGCTCCCGCCCCGGCAATCTCGAGTTCACCGGGCCGGTCCTGGACCTGCCCGCGGCGCATGACCTCAGCGCGCACGACCCCGCGGTGCTGGTCAGCCTGAGCACCTATCGCTTCCCGAGGATGGCCCGGTCGCTGCAGAACATCCTGGACGCGACCGCTGGCCTCGAGGCCCGCGTGGTGGTGACGACCGGGCCGGTGATCGACCCCGCCGAGCTGCGCACCGCCCCGAACCACGAGGTGCACCGGTTCGTGCAGCACGACGAACTGATGCCCCAGATGTCACTGGTCGTCGGCCACGGCGGCCACGCCACCACGATGCGGGCGCTCGCCCACGACCTGCCCCTGGTGATCATGCCGATGCACCCGCTGCTGGATCAGCCGATGGTCGGCAAGAGCGTGGCAGCCGCCGGCGCCGGGAAGGTGGTCGCGAAGAAGGCCCGCCCAGCAACACTCGAGCGGGTGATCGGCGAACTGCTGGCCGACGGTCCGCACCGGGTGGCCGCCGCCCGTCTCGGCGCGAGGATCCGGGAGATGCGCGGAACGACGGCGGCCGCGGACCACGTACTCGACAGCGTGAACAACGGAGTGACCGCGCGCTGATCCCTCCGGGTCAGGATCCGGCTGCGGTCCCGGGATCCTGCTCGCCGTTCGCCTCACGCTCGGCCCGCTCCCGCGCCTTCTTCTGCTCCGCAGCGATCCGGCGCTGCTCCTCGGCGCGCTCGCGGACCCGGCGCAGGAACTCCTCGTCGGACTCGGGGGTCACACCCGAGGCACGACCCGGGCGGTCGTACTCGGGGAAGGCCGCCGTCGGACGCTCGTACGGCGAGCGGCCGCCGGACGTCGCCGCCTTCGGGCGCCCCACGAACAGCCAGATCAGCGAGCCGATGAACGGCAGGAACAGGATCAGCAGGAACCAGGCGATCTTCGGCAGGTGCCGGACCCGGTCCTCGTCGCTGACGATCACGTCGATCAGGCAGAAGATCTCGAGTGCGAGGAACAGGAGCACGGGTGCGGCGCGCAGCAACGGGGGTCGCCTCCTCGGAACGGCGGTCTCAGTAGCGGTCGAGCGATCGTACGGCGGAACGGAGCGCCCCGCTGAGATCTCCGCGAGATCCGACGCTGATCTCGCCCAGGTCGAGCCAGTGCGCCAGGTCGGCCAGCTCTGCGGCGAGCTCGGCGGCGGTCTCGGGCGGCGCGTGCTCCTCGGCGTACGCGGCCTTGACCTGGAGCACCCCGGCCTTGCGGTCGGCCTTCAGATCGACCCGGGCCACGATCGCCTCGCCGAGCAGGAACGGCAGCACGTAGTACCCGTGCTCGCGCAGGTGCTCGGGGACGTAGATCTCGATGCGGTAGCGGAAGCCGAACAGCTCCTCGGTCCGGGCGCGCTCCCAGACCAGCGGGTCGAACGGGCTGAGCAGCGCCCGGGCACGCACCCGGCGCGGCAGCCGGGCATCGCGGTGCAGGTACGCCGGCCGGCTCCAACCCTCGACGGACACCGGGACCAGCTCGCCGTCCTCGACCAGCGAGGCCACCGCCGGCTTCGACTCGGCCGGCTTCATCCGGTAGTAATCGCGCAGGTCCTGTTCGGTGCCGACGCCGTGCGACACGGCCGCCCGGCGGATCAGCTCGCGGTGCGCTTCGGCCGGCTCCGGGGTCGGCCGGGCCAGCACCCGGTCCGGCAGTACCCGCTCGGGCAGGTCGTAGAGCACCTCGAACTGACTGTTGCGCCCCGCGATGGCCAGGTCGCCGACGACGAACAGGAAGTCGAGCGCCTTGCGGGAGGCCGACCAGTTCCATCCCCAGTGCTTCTTCGACCGCGGCAGCCCGTCGTCGAGCTGGCGTGCCGTGCTCGGACCCCGCTCCGCGATCTCGGCCATCAGCGAGGCCTCCAGCTCCGGGGTGACGCCGTCGGTCCACCACTTGCCGCGCTGGGGACGGTACTGCTCCATCCGGTGGCGCATCTCCGGCCACAGGTCGACCGGCATCAGCGCCTGCACGTGCGCCCAGTACTCCACCAGCCGGCGCTGTTGCCGCCCGGAGGACGCCCGTCGGAGCAGGTCGACGTCGTACCCGCCCATCCGGCTGTACAGCGGCATGTAGTGCGCGCGCTGCAGCACGTTGACCGAGTCGACCTGCAGCACCCCGGTCCGACGCACGGTGCGGCTCAGCGTGCCCATCGTGGGGGTCGCGTGCGGTTTGTCGAGGAACCCCTGCGCGGCCAGGGCGACCCGGCGGGCCTGGGCGCGGCTCATCGACTGCATGGAGTGGAGGCTAGTGGGGGGCGGGGACATCCACGTGCGAGAAGTCGAGCCGTCCGACTACGGGATGTCGAGCAGCTTCTCGCGCACTGCGTACATCACGGCTTCCATCCGCGAGTGCAGCTGAAGTTTGTCCAGGATGTTGCGGACGTGGTTCTTCACCGTGTTCTCGCTGATGAAGAGTTGCTTGGCGACCTCGCGGTTGTTGAGGCCCTTGGCCACCAGCCGCAGCACTTCGAGCTCGCGATCGGTGAGCCGGGGTGCACCGCTCTGCTCCCGGTCGGTGCGGGAGATCTCCTTGAACTCGTCGATCAGCTTGGCCGCCATCGACGGGCTGATCAGCGACTGCCCTTCGGCGACCACGCGGACTGCTTGGGCGACCTCGTCGATCGAGGAGTCCTTGAGCAGGTAGCCGGAGGCGCCGTTCTTGACGGCCTCGTAGAGATCGCTCTCCTCGTCACTGACGGTGAGCATGATGATCCGGGTCGACGGGGCGATCTCCTTGATCCGGACGCACGCCTCCAGACCGGACCGTTTCGGCATCCGTACGTCGAGCAGCACCACGTCGGGCGTCGTCTCGGCGATCAGGTCCAGGGCACTGTTCCCGTCGCCGGCCTCGCCGACGACCTCGATGTCGCTCTCGACGCCGAGCAGCATCGTCAGCCCGCGACGGAACAGCTCCTGGTCGTCGACGACGACCACGCGCACGGGTTCGGAGCCGGATGTCACTTTCGCCACGGCCTGATCATGTCAGATACAGACGGTCCCAACGGGCTATATGTACATGACCGTTCTGCCGAGCAAACACGCATCCGGACTACCCCCTGTTGTCCTGCACGACCTAGCTCATGTCTAAAGAGATGACTCCGTAGTCGTAGCCGCGCCGACGATAGACCACCGACGGCTTCTCGGACTCCTTATCGACGAAGAGATAGAAGTCGTGTCCGACGAGCTCCATCTCGTACAGCGCCTGCTCCAGGGTGATCGGCGTCGCGGCGTGGGTCTTCTCCCGGACCACGAGCGGGCCGTCGCCGGTGACGGTCACCGGACCGACCTGGCGCACGAGCGTCTCTTCGGCCGGCTCCTCGACGACCACGCCGTTGCTGGCACGTGTCATGGCCTGGTGCACGGACTCGGGTGTGTGCTGGCCGCGGTGCACCTTGCGGCGGTCGGCCGCGCGACGCATCTGCGCGGACATCTTGTCCAGCGCGAGGTCGAGGGCGGCCATCTTGTCCTCGGCGGCGGCCTCGGCCCGGACGATCGGGCCCTTCGACTTCGCCGTCAGTTCGACCCGGACCTGCTTGTCCGGCTGGCGGGCGTTCCGCTCGCGTTCGAGCAGGACCTCCACGCGGATGATCCGATGATCGTGCTTCTCCAGGCGGGTGAGCTTCTCCTCGACGTGCTCTCGGAAACGTTCTGAGACCTCGCAATGCCGACTGCTGACAACAACGTCCATGCAGACCTCCCTGGCTCTGGGCGGGGGTCACCCGCCCGGTGACTACCGCCCCGCGCTCTGCGGGATTTTCAAGAGTGGAGTCCGTCCGGCCGACCTGGTCTTCGACCCCACACCCGCCTGCTGAGACGTTCGCAGCTTTTCTGCCACTACTGGCCTTCTCCATCGCGTCCTCGTATCTGACGAGGGACGACGGGCAGGACTTACGACTAAGCCGCACCGTGATCGGCGACCTGCGATCCGGATCGCTCCGGGGACGCTGTTCGCCTTACGTGGGCCGTTTTGCCTGCGACTGGCATCGGCTTGTCGGGCCGGTCCTTGCCGAATTCCGTCCTGGGGACATGCCCGGTTCGTGACCTGCCTGACGCAACCACGGACCCGGACGGACTCCATGTACAGACGTTAGCCGCACCCTCAAGAAAGCGGTAGCGAACAGGTGAACAACGGACTCTCTTCTCGCTCAGCCGGCGTTTCGCAACCGGGTCGCGGCCACCACGGCGACCGCGATCACCGGGATCCCGACCTCCTCCAGCGCGCGTTGCGCCTCCCGTGCGGTCGACCCGGTGGTGAGCACGTCGTCGCAGATGATCGCCCCGACCGGCTGCGCGGGGCGCCGCCCGGACCGCGCGAACCGACGCTGCAGCCGGTGGTCGACGGCGAACGCCTCGGCGAGGTTGTGCTCGCGTCCGCGCGCGTCCAGGTCGCTCTGGTCGCGGATCCGCCGGCGCTGCCTGAGCAGCGGAGCGACCTGGAGGCGGTCTGCACCGGCGTCGGCCGGGTCCGCTGCGGCAGCCCGCACGATCCGCCGCAGCGGGTCGTGACCGCGGCCCCGGACCGTCGCCGCCCGCGACGGGACCGGGACCAGCAACGCGTGCGAGCCGGTGGGCCAGCCGCTCCTCACCGCTGCGACCGCGACCGCCAGGAGTCCGCCCAGGGGACGGGCCAGCCCGAACGACTGCCGTTCCTTGTGCGCCAGGATCAGCCGCCGGGTGACCCCGTCGTACCGGCTCGCAGCGACCGCCGGCACCATCCCGGGCGGCATCGGGTCCGGCCGGGCGACGAAGGCGTCCGCCGGGTCCCCGGGCAGCACGGCGGCGCACGACCGGCACAGCGACCGTCCCGGGGCGAGGCAGCCGACGCACCGGCCGCCGACGGTCAGGTCGAGGAAGGCGTCACGCATCCGGCCAGGATCGCGGAACGGAGCGGCAGACGGCCCCGCCCGGTCGCAGCCTGTGGAACCTCAGCCCGGGTACTCGGCCGCGCGTACGTCGGTGAGCACCGACCGGACCCACTGCCCGGACTCGTCGAGCAGCAGCAGCCGACGGTCCGCGGTGACGATCCGCAGCGGCATCGTCGGATCCGGGCTCGCAGCCATGCTCGCCACCGTCCCCGGCACCAGGTCGGGATCGGTCGCTCCCGGTTCGCCCGGGGAGCCGTCCAGTTCGACCAGCACGATCCGGCCCGGCCCGGTCGCCGCCTGGGTCAGCACCGCCAGCGTGGTGTCACCGACCTGGCCGATGTCGCGGACCGCGCCCAGGCCGGCGTCACCGGCCGGGACGACCTCGGCGGTGAGCGCCCGGTCGAACCGCCCGCCCGGCGTACGCACCAGCCCGGCGACCGCTACCCGTGGCGCCCCGCCGGCCAGCGCGGCGGCGAAACGGGTGCCGTCGCGGGTGAGGGTGAAGGCGGCGATCCGGCGTCCGGTCACTCCAGGGATCCGGACGACCTCGTCGACGCCGCCGGTGGTCACGTGCACGACCGCGCCGGCCGGGGTGCGGTCGACCGACCACAACGACCCGAACCGGTCGTAGACCGGACCGAGCAGGTCGGTGGCGCCGTCGACGGCGACCTTCACCCGTTCCGGCGTCGCCGGACCGCGGTCGGGCGCGACGTAGAGCCGGCGCCCGTTCGCCGCCACCGCCGCCACCTGTCTCCTGCTCGCGTCGAGCGCGACCGAGCGCAGCGCGAACCCGGTCCGCCCGAGCGGACCGCCGATCCGGGTGCTGAGGTTGTCGTCGATCCGGACGACGCGGCCCTTCACGATCCCGACCAGGGTCCGGTCCGGCCCTGCCGTCGGGTCGTACTCGGTGCCCTCGCGCATCCCGATGTCGGCCTGCCCGTCGGGCAACGGGACGTTCACCCCGTCGACGCTGAGCCGGATCCGGTTGATGCCCGGCACCTGGCGCAGCGTCCAGGACAACTGCAGGAGCACCCGGTCGAGTTCGTCGGCGGAGAGTCGCATGATGCCCGGACCCAGCGGCACCTCCGCGACGCCGGAGTCGCTGACCAGGACGGCGAAGTCCAGGTCGGCCTGCGCCGGGAACGCAGTGGTCACCAGGCCCTGGGCCGACGCGGGCGGTCCGGCCAGCAGGCCGCGCACCAGGTTGCTGGCCGTCTGCTCGCCGCGCGGCAGGTAGACCCGGGTCGGCACCAGCACGGTGCCGGTCTTGTCGAAGAAGTAGAGGTGGAACGGGACGAAGAGGCTGGAGAAGTACGACGCCGGCACCGCGAGCGCGTTCTGCGGGTTGTCGATCCGCCACTCACCGTCCTCGCGCACCAGGGTGAAGTCGATCGACGCGGTCGGCTCCGCCGGACCGGTGTCCCAGCCGCCCTGCGGGTCCAGCCGGTGGGCGTCACTGAGCCGCACGGTGATCTGGTCCCCCACCGGGTCGTCCAGGTCGGAGGCGTCGTACACGATCGTGCCGCGCACCGGCTTCCAGGAGGCCTTCGCCCGCGTGGACAGGAAGCTGCGGGCGACGGCCGTGCTCGGCGGGTTCGCCTGCATCGCCAGCAGGAACCCCCGGACGACGCCCTCGCGGTCGTCGCCGGGCTTGGGGCCGGGCGGCGCGAAGTACGGCGCCTGGTTCCCCGAGCCGGAATCGGTGTCGGGTTTGGTGTGCACCTCGCCCTGGGTCGGCAGCGTCGAGCACCCGCAGGCCAGGACCGCCACGACGAGTCCTGCCAGCAGCGCGCGGACCACATTCCTGGTCGCGCCTCCGGTCGCGCTCATGACTCCGCCCCGTCCTGGGCCGGCCCACCCGGGCCGGCGTTGGCCTCCATGATCGCTCGGGAGTCCTCGGGCACGAGCGGCAGCGGGCTGTGCGCGAGCGGGTCCCCCGCGCGCCGCGGGACGGTCAGCCGGAACTGCGCCCCCTCCTCCGGTGCACCCCAGACCTCCAGCCAGCCGCCGTGCAGCTGGGCGTCCTCCAGCGAGATCGCCAGGCCGAGCCCGGTGCCGCCGGTGGTCCGGGCCCGTGCCGGGTCCGCGCGCCAGAAGCGGTTGAACACCATCGCCGACTGACCGGGCTCCAGGCCGACGCCGTAGTCCCGGACGGTCACGGCGCACGCGTGCGTGTCCGCGGCGACCCGGACCACGACCCGGGCGTCGTCGCGCACGTTGGCGTGGTCGATCGCGTTGGCGACCAGGTTGCGCAGCACCCGCTCGATACGGCGCTCGTCGACCTCGGCGACGCAGGGACCCGGAGCGTCCATGACCAGTTCGACGCCGCGGTACTCGGCCACGGCGGCGGCGCCGTCGACCACCCGGTGCGCGACGTCGACGAGGTTGACCTCGGCCAGGGCGAGCCCGGCGGCGCCCGCGTCGAAACGGCTGATCTCCAGCAGATCGGCGAGCAGGTTCTCGAAGCGGTCGAGCTCGGTCTGCAGCAGCTCCGCGGAGCGGGCGGTGACCGGGTCGAAGCTCCCCTTCGAGTCGTGCAGCACGTCCCCGGCCATCCGCACCGTCGTCAGCGGGGTCCGGAGCTCGTGGGAGACGTCGGAGACGAACTGGCGCTGGACGCGGGACAGCTCCACCAGTTGCCGGATCTGCTGCTGCAAGGTCTCGGCCATCTGGTTGAACGACGTGGCCAGGCGCGCGATGTCGTCCTCGCCCTGGACGTGCATCCGCTCCTCGAGCCGGCCCGAGGCGATCCGCTCGGCGACCCGGCGGGCCAGCCGGACCGGGTTGATGACCTGCCGGGTGACCAGGAAGACGACCCCGGCGGTGAGCACGATCAACAGCACCCCGGAGGTCAACAGGGACCGGCGTACCAGATTGAGGGTCCGCTGCTCCTCGTCCATGCCGAAGACGTAGTACAGCGCGTAGGTGCCGCCGTCGGAGGGAAGCACCACGCGCGAACCCACCGCGATCGCCGGAGTCCCCTCGTCCGGCCCGTCTGCCAGCCGGCGCAGCCTGGTGTTCGTCCAGGCGGTGCGGGTCGAGGACTCGACCTCCCGGCGCAGTCGGAGCGGGATGCTCGACGCCGAGATCCCGGGGCTGGTGCGGATCCCGGTGGCGTCGCCGACGCCGTCCCCCGGCGGGGTGACGCCCGGGTCCGGCCCGACCGGGCCCAGGACGACGACGCTGAAGCCCCGGACCTCGCCGCGGGCGACCAGTCCTTCGACGAGCTGGCGCAGCTGGGTCGACGGGTCGAAGTCGCTGCCGCCGGCAGATCCGAGGCGCTCGCGGGCGGCATTGGTCTCGCTGGTCGCCTCGGAGACGGCCGCGGTGGTCCGGCTGCGCACCAGACCGTCGGTGATCTGCTGCATCACCAGCCACCCGACCGAGCCGGCGACGATGGCACCGAGGAGCACGATCGCGACCACGACCCGGGTGCGGATCGAACGCCGCCAGAAGGTGAGCCCGTTGCCGACAGACCTGCGGACGACCTGCCAGGCAGTCACGAGTGACTGCAGTGCCCGCGGGCGTTCTGGACGGTCGTCGGGGGTGCTGCCGGTCGGCTCAGTCGTCGGAGTCGACACCCGTGCCGCCATCGGGCTCGCCCTGCCCGTCGCCGAGGTCGGTCCCTGCGCTCGTCTCGGTCGCGCCCGCCTTGTAGCCGACGCCGCGGACGGTCACCACGATCGCCGGGTTCTCGGGGTCGTGCTCGACCTTGGCGCGCAACCGCTGCACGTGGACGTTGACCAGGCGGGTGTCGGCCGCGTGCCGGTAGCCCCAGACCTGCTCGAGGAGCATCTCGCGGGTGAAGACCTGCCACGGCTTGCGGGCGAGGCAGACCAGCAGGTCGAACTCCAGCGGCGTCAGGGAGATCGACACCGGGCCCGCGTCGGACTGGCGGGTGACGCTGTGGCCGGCGACGTCGATGTGCAGGTCGCCGACACCGAGCGACTCGGGGGCCGGCTCGGCGAAGTGCCGCATCCGGGCCCGGATGCGGGCGATGAGTTCCTTGGGCTTGAACGGCTTGGCGACGTAGTCGTCGGCACCGACCTCGAGCCCGAGCACGACGTCGACCGTGTCGCTCTTGGCGGTGAGCATCACGATCGGGACGCCGGACTCGCTCCGGATCTGACGGCACACTTCGATGCCGTCGGTCCCCGGCAGCATGAGGTCCAGCAGGACCAGGTCGGGCTTGTATTCACGGAACGCCGAGAACGCCTCGTCGCCCCTGCCAACGATGCGGCTGTCGAAGCCTTCGTTGTGCAGGACGAGGGTCAGCATCTCCGCGAGGGCCGCATCGTCGTCGACGACGAGGATGCGGGCCCGCCCGGCCTGGTCCGGCTGGCTGTTCACTCCTGGGTAACCGCTGGCCTCAGTAGCGGTAGAGGTCCGACTTGAACGGACCCTCGACCGGCACGCCGAGGTAGTCGGCCTGCTCCTGGGTGAGGATGGTCAGCTCGACACCCAGGGCGTCGAGGTGCAGACGCGCGACCTCTTCGTCCAGGTGCTTCGGCAGCACGTACACGCCGACCGGGTAGTCCTCGACCTTCGTGTACAGCTCGATCTGCGCCAGCACCTGGTTGGTGAACGAGTTCGACATCACGAACGACGGGTGGCCGGTCGCGTTGCCGAGGTTCAGCAGCCGGCCCTCGGACAGCACGATGACCTTCTTGCCGTCGGGGAAGATCCACTGGTGGACCTGCGGCTTGATCTCGTCCTTGACGATGCCCGGGATCTTCGCCAGGCCGGCCATGTCGATCTCGTTGTCGAAGTGGCCGATGTTGCCGACGATCGCCTGGTGCTTCATCTTCTCGAAGTGCTCGACCTTGATGATGTCGAAGTTGCCCGTCGTGGTGATGAAGATGTCGGCG
>JAKFBZ010000027.1:0-90060 GCA_036676945.1 Marmoricola sp. | reverse complement strand
GCGATCGTGCCGTCGGCGCGGGTGGTGAACCACTCCGGGTGCTTGGCCACCCAGGGATGGTCGGGGGCGGCCTGCAGGGCCAGGTCGAGAGCGACCTCGAGACCGAGCGTGCCGGCTCGCTTCACGAACGCGTCGAAGTCCTTGAGGGTGCCCAGCTCCGGGGCGATCTTGTCATGGCCGCCGGCCTTCGAGCCGATCGCCCACGGCGAGCCGACGTCGTCGGGCTCGGGGACGAGGGTGTTGTTGCGGCCCTTGCGGTTGACGGTGCCGATCGGATGGATCGGCGGCAGGTAGACGACGTCGAAGCCCATCGCGGCGACTGCGTCGAGGCGGGCGGCCGCCGTCTTGAACGTGCCGCCGACGACCGACCCGTCCGGCTTGCGGACGGCTCCCTCCGAGCGCGGGAAGAACTCGTACCAGGAGCCGTAGAGGGCGCGCTCGCGGTCGACCTGGAGCGGATACGGCCCGTCGACCGTGGTCAGCTCGCGGATCGGGTGGGCCGCGAACACGGCTGCCAGGTCCGGATCCTCGGCAGCCGCGAGACGCGCCTCGATCGGACGGGCGACATCGAGCAGAGCCAGGATCGTGTCGCCGACGAGCTTCGCCGCGGCGCTGTCGGCGCCGGCCTCGACGCGCTCCAGGAGCAGGGCGCCTTCGGTGAACATCAGGTCGACGTCCACCCCCGCGCGGATCTTGATCCCGGCGTCGTGGAGCCAGGTGGCGAGCGGATCGCTCCACGCATGGATCGAGAAGGTCCAGTCGCCCTCGGCGTCCGCGCTCACCCGGGCGGCGTACCGGTCGACCTCACCGTCGACCGGGGTCATCCGCACCGGTGGCCGGGCGACACCGTCGGCGTCCGTGAGCACCACCTCGGCGGCGTACTGGTCGTGCCCGTCACGGAAGACCAGTGCCGAGACCGTGAAGACCTCGCCGGTGACAGCCTTCGCCGGCCGCCGTCCGTGCTGGACGACGGGCGTGACGTCCAGTACCGGGATACGACCGACCATGTCTCAACCCTTGCGGGTCAGCGGTCACGACGCAAATGTCCCGGACGGTGAGCTTGTCGAGACGCCTTTCGGGTACGGACCCCAGCCCTACGACAGTGGCGAGCTCGCCTTGGTTCGACGAACGGGCGTCTCGACAGGCTCGGCGAACGGGTCGAACCTCAGCCGTGGATGAGGGGGGACATCAGGCGGGCGATCCGGCTGGGGCGACCGGTGCGGGCCTCTTCGGCGTCGGCGATACGCATCGCCTGGAGGCCGGCGTTGATGCCGAGCCAGCGCAACGGCTCGGGTTCCCAGCGGGGACTGCGGTGGTCGACCCACGGGAGGGTGACCAGGTCGCTGTCGCGGCGCAGGATCAGGTCGGTCAAGGTGCGGCCGGCGAGGTTGGTGGTGCCGACGCCGTCGCCGACGTACCCGCCGGCCCAGGCCAGACCGGTCGGGCGGTCGAGACCCACCGACGCTGCCCAGTCCCGGGCGATGCCGAGCGGCCCGCCCCAGGCGTGCGTGAACTCGGCGTCCCCGATCGCGGGGACCAGGTCCCGCAGCGTGCTGCGGAGCAGGGCGTGCACCCTTGGCGCCGCGTCGTACGACGGCCGGATCCGGGACGCCAGGTGGTACGGCGCCCCGCGACCGCCGAACGCGAGCCTGCCGTCGTCGGTCCGCTGGCCGTAGATGATCACGTGCCGTCCGTCGGTGAACGTCGGCCGGCCGGCGAGTCCGATCTGTTCCCAGGCGCTCTCGGGCAACGGCTCGGTGGCGACCATCAGTGAGTAGACCGGCGCGACCGCTCGGCGCGATCCGGGCAGCCGCGCCGTCCAGCCTTCGGTGGCGCGGACGACGACTTCGGCACGGACGACCCCGGCCTCGGTGCTCACCCGCCCGGGCTCGATCGCCAGGGCAGGGGTGTCCTCGTAGATGCTCACGCCGGCTTGTTCGACGGCGCTCGCGAGCCCGCGCACCAGGCGGCCCGGGTGGATCGCCGCACAGTGCGGGGTGAACAGCGCTCCGGCCACGTCGGTCGCGGCGAAGCGGGACCGGGCCTCGTCTGCTGCCAACCACGACAGGTCGTCCTCGTCGAACCCGCGGGCGCGGGCCGTGTCGAGCTCTGCGTGCAGCCGGGTGACGTGGGCTGCCGACCGGGCCAGCGTCAGGGTGCCGCCGTGCGCGAACCCGGCGTCGATGCCTTCGCGGGTCGCCACCCGGCCTACCTCGGCCACTGTCTCGATCATCGCCCGGTGCAGGCGCAGCGCCTGGCTCGGACCGGATCGCGCCGCGAGCACCCGCCAGGGTGTCGGGAAGAGGGCGCTGCACCAGCCGCCGTTGCGACCCGACGCTCCGAAGCCGGCGGTCTCCGCCTCGAGGACCGCGATCCGCAGCGACGGATCGGTCCGCCGGAGGTAGTAGGCGGTCCAGAGCCCGGTGAACCCGGCGCCGACGATCGCGACGTCGGCGTCGAGCGGTCCCGGCAGCGGTGCCCGGCGTACGGGGTCCGCGCCGTCCTGCCAGAGCGGAGCAGCCCTCAGCGGACGCCCCACGAGTAGGTCTGTTTGCGCAGCTTGAGGTAGACGAACGTCTCGGTGCCGCGGACGCCGGGGATCGCCCGGATCCGCGAGGACAGCACCTCCAGCAGGTGCTCGTCGCTCTCGCAGACCGCCTCGGCCAGGATGTCGAACCCGCCCGCGGTGATCACCACGTACTCGATCTCGTCCATCTCGGCGAGCGCGTCGGCGACCGACTCGAGCGGGCCCTCGACGGTGAGCCCGATCATCGCCTGCCGGGCGAAGCCGAGCTCGAGCGGATCGGTGACCGCGACGATCTGCATCACGCCGCTGTCGATGAGCCGCTGCACCCGCTGGCGGACGGCCGCCTCGGAGAGCCCGACCGCCTCACCGATCCGGGCGTACGGTCGGCGCCCGTCCTGCTGGAGCTGCTCGATGATCGCCTTGGAGACGTCGTCGAGAGCAGTGCGACGGCGGGTGCCCGGTTCGGAATGCTCTGCCATGCCGGACATACTCTCGCCCGGTTATCGGTGGAGCAAGCCAATGCGAGCGTTTTTCGTTGCGAAATGAGAACTTCACAACGGAATCCTTGTGATAGGCGGCCGATTCTGTAAGTATCCGGCCATCGTTTCCGTTTCCGGGGAGGCAGGACATGGCACACCGCGACCGGGCGTTCGACCGCCGAATTTTCCTCCGAGGCGCGGGTGCAGCGGGTCTGGCGCTCACCGTTCCGCAGCTCCTCGCGGCGTGCGGGACCTCCGGCTCGAAGCAGTCCGCCGATTCCTGCGTGAGCAAGGACCTCTCGGCGACCGAGAAGACGCTCCGCTTCTCCAACTGGCCCGAGTACATCGATGTCACCGAGGACGGCAAGCAGATGCCGTCGTTGAACGCGTTCATGAAGCAGAGCGGCATCCAGGTCGCGTACAACACCGACATCAATGACAACGAGGAGTTCTTCGCCAAGGTCCAGAACCAGCTCGGCGACTGCCAGCCGATCGGTCGCGACATCATCACGATGACCGACTGGATGGCAGGCAAGATGATCGACCTCGGGTGGATCCAGCAACTCGACAAGGCCAAGATCCCGAACGTCGAGGCGAACCTGATCGCCAGCCTCAAGAGTCCCGGCTGGGACTCCGACCGCGAGTACAGCGTGCCCTGGCAGAGCGGCCTGACCGGCATCGCCTACAACGCGAAGTACACCGACGAAGTGAAGAGCATGGAGGAGCTGATCACCCGCTCCGACCTCAAGGGCAAGGTCAGCATGCTCACCGAGATGCGGGACACGATGGGCTTCATGCTCAAGATCGTCGGCGCCGACCCGACCGATTTCGACGACGACGAATGGGGCCAGGCGATCGAGGAGCTGGAGAAGGCGGTCGCCGCCGGCCAGTTCCGCCGGTTCACCGGCAACGACTACGTCGATGACCTGAACGCCGGCAACCTGGTTGCCTGCGAAGCCTGGTCGGGCGACGTGATCGCGATGCAGTTCGACAACCCGGACATCAAGTTCGTGGTGCCGGAGGAGGGCATGCCCATCTGGTCGGACAACATGATGGTTCCGAACAAGGCGGACCACAAGGGCAACGCCGAGGCGTTGATGAACTACTACTACGACCCCGAGGTGGCCGCCACGGTGTCAGCGTGGGTGAACTACATCTGCCCCGTCGAGGGTGCCCAGGCGGCCATGGAGAAGGTGGATCCGAGTCTGGTCGAGAACGACCTGATCTTCCCGTCCGAGGAGTTCCTGGCGCAGACCTTCATCTTCCAGTCGCTGGACGAGAGAACCTCGCGCAAGTACTCCACCGACTTCTCGCGCGCGATCGGGGCCTAGCTTGTCGGACCGGGACCTGGTGATCGAGCGGCTCACCAAGCGATTCGCCGATTTCGTGGCCGTCGACGATCTCTCCGTCACCATTCCGCAGGGTTCCTTCTTCGCCCTGCTCGGCCCGTCCGGGTGCGGGAAGACGACGACCCTGCGCATGGTGGCCGGACTCGAGCTGCCGACGTCCGGCTCGATCCGGATCGGGGACACCGATGTCAGCGAGCTCAAGCCCTACCAGCGGCCGGTGAACACCGTCTTCCAGTCCTACGCGCTGTTCCCGCACCTGACGATCTTCGAGAACGTCGCGTTCGGACTCCGGCGGCAGGGCAAGAAGAACGTCAAGGCCGAGGTGGACACGATGCTCGACATGGTCGAGCTCGGGCCGTACGCCGGCCGCAAGCCCACCCAGCTCTCCGGCGGGCAGCAACAGCGGGTCGCGGTCGCGAGAGCGCTGATCAACAAGCCTGAGGTGCTGCTCCTCGACGAGCCGCTCGGCGCCCTGGATCTGAAGCTCCGCCGAGGCATGCAGCTCGAGCTGAAGAGGATCCAGACCGAGGTCGGCATCACCTTCGTGCACGTCACCCACGACCAGGAGGAGGCCATGACCATGGCCGACACCATCGCGGTGATGAACGAAGGCCGGATCGAACAGCTCGGCAGCGCGATGGAGCTGTACGACAACCCCGCGACCACCTTCGCGGCGAACTTCCTCGGCCAGTCCAACCTGGTCGCCGGCCGGGTGGTGAGCGCGGACGGCGACGTACTCGCGCTCGACGTCCAGGGTGCGCGGCTGACCGCCACCCGCGAGAGGGCCCGGGTGACGTCCGGTGACGCCTGGGTCGGGGTGCGCCCGGAGAAGGTCTCGGTGATCGCGCCCGGCTCCGCGCCCACCGGCGTGAACGTGCTCTCCGCGGGGACCGTGACCGACGCGAGTTTCGTCGGCGTGAGCGTGCAGTACCTGGTGCGGATGCCCTGGGGACAGGAGCTCACGGTGTTCGCCCAGAACGACGGGGTGCACTCGCCGTTCACGGCCGGGGACCCGGTGGATCTCTGCTGGCGCCCCGAGCACACCTTCCTGCTGGACGCCGGACAGGACGCGTCAGCCGGCGCCGAACTGGAGGACGACGGGTGACCACCGCGGTGGCCCCGCCCGACCGGCAGCCGGCGAGGAGCCGCCGCCGCTTGACCGCCTACCTCCTGCTCGCGCCCGCAGCCCTGTGGCTGGGGCTGTTCTTCGTGGTGCCGACCGTCACGCTGGTCATCAGCAGTCTCTACGACCCGTCCGGGTCGCTGACGGACGGCTACGTGCTGACGTGGTCGTTCTCGAACTACACCGAGATGATCGGCGAGTACTCCGAGACCCTGCTCCGCTCACTCGGCTACGCGCTCACCGCGACGGTCGCCTGCCTGCTGCTGGGATACCCGCTGGCGTACGCCATCGCGTTCAAGGCCGGGCGTTGGAAGAATCTGATGCTGGTCGCCGTCATCGCACCGTTCTTCACCAGCTTCCTGGTGCGCACCCTGTCGTGGAAGCTTCTGCTCGGAGACCAGGGCGCGATCGTCGACGTGCTGCAGGCGGTGCACATCCTCGGGGAGGACGGCCGGCTGCTGGCGACACCGTTCGCGGTGATCACCGGCCTGACCTACAACTTCCTGCCGTTCATGGTGCTGCCGCTGTACGCCAGCCTGGAGAAGATCGATCTGCGGCTGGTCGAGGCAGGCGCCGACCTGTACGCGTCGCCCCTCACCGCCTTCCGGAAGATCACCCTGCCGTTGTCCATGCCGGGCCTGGTCGCCGGCACGCTGCTCACGTTCATCCCTGCTGCGGGCGATTACATCAACGCCGAACTCCTCGGGAACCCGCGGACGCGGATGATCGGCAACGAGATCCAGGACCTGTTCGCGGCCGGAGCCGTGCCGGAGGCCGCGTCGCTCTCGGTGACGTTGATGGCGCTGATCGTGATCCTGGTGCTCTTCTACGTCCGACGCGCCGGCACCGAGGAGCTGGTGTGATGAAGGCCGCTCGTCGCTGGCTCGGCAAGCACGTGGTGCTGCTGTTCGCACTGCTCGTGCTGTTCTACATGTTCCTGCCGATCTTCGTCGTCATCCTGATGTCGTTCAACGACCCGGCGTCCAGGCTCGGTTACGACTTCGACGGGTTCACCCTCGACAACTGGACGAACGTCTGTGGGCCCTACCAGCTCTGCAGCTCGGTCTGGGTCAGCATCCGGATCGGGTTCGCGGCGACAGCTCTCGCGACCGCGCTCGGGACCCTGATGGCGTTCGCGATGGCTCGGCACCGGTTCCGCGGGCGCTCGGCGTCGAACCTGCTGATCTTCCTGCCCATGGCAACGCCGGAGATCGTGCTCGGCTCCTCGCTGCTCGCGCTGTTCGTGAACCAGGGCTTCGCCGGCCGGCTCGGTTTCTGGACGATCTTCGTGGCGCACGTGATGTTCTGCCTGTCGTTCGTGGTGGTGACCGTGAAAGCCCGTCTGGCCGGGATGGACCCGCGCCTGGAGCAGGCTGCGATGGATCTCTACGCCACTGAGTCGCAGACGTTCTGGCGGGTGACGTTCCCGCTGGTCTTCCCCGGTATCCTCGCCGCGGCGCTCCTCAGCTTCTCGCTCTCGTTCGACGACTTCATCATCACGAACCTGAACGCCGGCCAGACGATCACCTTCCCGATGTTCGTCTGGGGCTCCGCGCAGCGCGGCGTGCCGATGCAGGTCAACGTGATCGGCACGATCATGTTCCTGGTCGCGATCTTCATCGTGCTCGGCGGGGAGTTCAACAACCGCCGGAAGGCGAAGGCGCTGGCAGCGTGAACCCATGAGCACCGCCGCGTCCCTCGCAGGCGCGGCGCCGACGCCGTACTGGCTCGACGACCCGCGTCGTCCGGCGCCCCTCGACCCACTGAGCGGCGACACCGACGCGGATCTGGTCGTGGTCGGCGGCGGCTACCTCGGGCTCTGGACCGCATTTCTCGCCGTCACCCGGGACCCGGGTCGCGACGTGCTGCTGGTCGAGGCGGAGACCTGCGGGCACGCGGCCAGCGGTCGCAACGGCGGCTTCTGCGAGGCCAGCCTGACCCACGGTTTCGGCAACGGCGCCGCACGCTGGCCCGAGGAGATGACGACGCTGCTGCGACTGGGCCGCGAGAACCTGGACGCGATCGAGGCGACGATCAGCGCGGAAGGCATCGACTGCGATTTCGTCCGGGCCGGGGCGCTCAGCGTCGCCACGCGCGTGGACCAGGTGGCCGATCTCGTCGCGGAGCGGGAGCAGGCTGCCTCCTTCGGGCACAAGGTCGCGCTCCTGGACGAGACCGGAGTGCGCGCCCTGGTCGACTCGCCGACGTACCGGGGCGCGTTGCACGACCCGGACTCGGCGATCCTCGAGCCGGCACGGCTTGCCTGGGGTCTGCGGGACGCCTGCCTGCGCCGAGGAGTGCGGATCGTCGAGGGGACCCGCGTCGATGACGTGCACCGCGACGGCGACCGGCTCCTGCTGCGGACCCGTGCCGGTGCCCGGCGGGCCGGTGTACGAGCCCGGCAGGTGATGCTCGCGACCAACGCCTACCGGCCCTTGCTGCGCCGGCTCCGGTTGATGACGGTGCCCGTCTGGGACTACGCGTTGATGACCGAGCCCCTCAGTGCCGCGCAACGCGCCGCGATCGGCTGGGACGGCCGCGAGGGCATCTCCGACCGGACCAACCAGTTCCATTACTACCGCACCACCCGGGACGGCCGGATCCTCTGGGGCGGCTACGACGCGATCTACCACTACGCGAGCGGGCGGGGGCCGGAGCACGACCAGCGGGCCGAGACCTTCGACGTACTGGCGCGGAACTTCGCGACCACCTTCCCGCAGCTCGACGGCCTCGGCTTCACGCACACCTGGGGCGGGATGATCGACACCTGCACCCGGTTCACCGCGTTCCACGGCACCGCCCATCGCGGCGACCTCGCCTATGCGCTCGGGTTCACCGGCCTGGGCGTCGGGGCCACCCGCTTCGCCGCGGAGGTCGCCCTGGATCAGCTCGGCGGGCTCGAGACGGAACGGACCGCGCTGCGTCTGGTGCGCGAACAGCCGCTGCCCTTCCCGCCGGAGCCGCTGCGGTGGCTCGGTGTGCAGGCCACCCGGCGGTCTCTCGCGCGCGCGGACGACCACGGAGGCCGGGAGAACCTGTGGCTACGGGCGATGGACAGGCTCGGCTTCGGGTTCGACTCCTGAGTCCGGGGTCAGCGCAGAGTCAGCGCGGAGTCAGCGCGGAGTCAGCACCGGGGTTCGTAGACCTCGATCGGGAAGTGGATCCCTTTGACGATGACCTCGCCCCGGGGCTCGCAGGCGACCGTGTCCTTGACCAGGTGCCAGCTGGTGTTGGACAGCAGGATGCCGCCCGGCTTCGCCTCGGCCTGGACCCGGGCGGCGATGTTGGTCTGCAGGCCGATGCCGGTGTAGGTCGCCCGCACGGTCGAGCCGAAGGTGCCGACCGAGACTGTGCCGGTGTTGATGCCGATTCGTGCTTTCGCGTCCTCGACGATGCCGTGCTGGTACCAGCCCTTGCTCCACTCGGGCAATGACGCCTGGAGCTCCTGGGCGGCGGCCACCGCGGCGCGGACCTGCTCGGCGGGGTCCATCTCGTCGGGGGCTCCGAAGATGGCCATCACGCCGTCGCCTGCGAACTCGTTGAGCGTGCCGCCGTGGTTCTCGATGAGCTCGGCGAGCGAGCCGAGGTAGTCGTTGACGATCTCGGCGAGCGCCTCGGGGTCGACCCGGTCGGCCATGCTCGTGAAGCCGACGACGTCGGAGAACAGGACGGTGACCTTCCGTCGCTGTGGGTGGTCGACGCTGTGGTCGCCGAGTTCGATTCGGGAGACCACCGAGCTCGGGGCGTAGCGACGGATCAGCCGGCGCTGCTCGTCGATGACCTTCTCGCTCGCGTACGCCGCGCGCAGTCCGCGCTCGCTGGTCCATGCCACCGCGGGACCGATGATGAGCACTGAGATTACCGCGGTGAGAATCAGCGTGGCCTGTTGGACGTTCCACACCGCGTCGTCCTGCGCGCTCCACTGCCAGAGGCCGATGGCGACGATGAAGACCGCGACAGCAACGGTGTGCCGGAACGGGAGTTGGATGGCCGGCGCGAAGGATCCGTAGAACAGCATCAGCGCGATGAACGCGAGCGCGCCGGCGTCGATGGCGGGCCCGATCACGAGGGCGCTGTCAGCGGCGGTCAAGCAGATCGCGAGGGCGCCGAAGGGCACGAAGTTCCTGCCGTCGCGGCGACGGATCCAAACCAGGCCCGTGGCCAGCACCGGGACGTTGACAGCCCAGGCGGTCAGGTAGATCGCGCCGAGGTCCACGTCGTTCGGAGCCGTCAGGTGCGCGAGCGGGGGGCCGACGATCCAGGCGAGGATCGAGGTGACGGCCGCTGCGGTCCCGAGCGGAACCAGGTGCCGCTCCAGCCAGCGCTGGTAGTCGGCTTCGACAGGCGCGACGAACCGACCGAGAGGTCCGTGCCGGTCCAGGGACAGCCCTGAGTCCATGAAGGGACGCTATCGGCTCCGGAGAGCGTTTCGGCGGACCCGGCCACCGGGCCGAGCCTGCCGAAATCTCGCCCCCGGGTCGCTAGAGGTGGTTCTCTGCTTCCTTCAGCACGCTGCGCAGCGTCGACTCGATCTCGTCGAAATGGGTCTGGTCGCAGATCAGCGGCGGCGAGAGCTGTACCACCGGGTCGCCCCGGTCGTCGGCCCGGCAGTACAGGCCGCCCTCGAAGAGCGCCTTGGACAGGAAGCCGCGCAGCAACCGCTCGGACTCCTCGTCGTTGAACGTCTCCTTGGTCGTCTTGTCCTTGACCAGCTCGATCCCGTAGAAGTAGCCGTCGCCACGGACGTCGCCGACCAGCGGCAGGTCGAGCAGCTTCTCCAGGGTGGCGCGGAAGGCTCCCTCGTTGTCTCGGACGTGCTCGTTGAGCTGCTCGCGCTCGAAGATGTCGAGGTTCGCCATCGCGACCGCCGTCGAGACCGGGTGACCGCCGAAGGTGTACCCGTGCTGGAACGTGGCGTCGCCGTGCTTGAACGGCTCGAAGAGCCGGTCGGTGGCGATCATCGCGCCGAGCGGGGAGTAGCCCGAGGTGAGCCCTTTCGCGCAGGTGATGATGTCGGGCTGGTAGCCGTACCGGTCGGCGCCGAACATGTGGCCGAGGCGCCCGAACGCACAGATCACCTCGTCGGAGACGAGCAGGACGTCGTACTCGTCGCAGATCTCGCGGACCCGCTGGAAGTAGCCCGGCGGCGGCGGGAAGCAGCCGCCGGAGTTCTGCACCGGCTCGAGGAAGACCGCCGCGACCGTGTCCGGTCCCTCGAACTCGATCACCTCGGCGATCCGGTCCGCGGCCCAGCGGCCGAACGCCTCCGGGTCGCCTGCGTTGCCGCCCTGGAACTGGTCGGGGGCGCGGTACATGTTCGTGTTCGGCACCCGGAACGTGCTCGGGACCAGAGGCTCGAACGGCGCCTTCATCCCGGGCAGGCCGGTGATCGAGAGCGCTCCCTGCGGCGTGCCGTGGTAGGCGATCGCACGGCTGATCACCTTGTGCTTGCCGGGCTTGCCGGTCAGCTTGAAGTAGTTCTTCGCCAGCTTCCACGCGCTCTCGACGGCTTCGCCTCCGCCGGTGGTGAAGAAGACCCTGTTCAGATCCCCGGGCGCGTAGTCGGCGAGGCGGGCAGCGAGGTCCATCGCGCCCGGGTGGGCGTAGGACCAGATCGGGAAGAAGGCCAGTTCGGCGGCCTGCTTGGCGGCGGCTTCGGCGAGTTCGGTGCGGCCGTGCCCGGCCTGGACGACGAAGAGCCCGGCGAGGCCGTCGAGGTAGCGCTTCCCCTGGGCGTCGTAGATGTAGGCGCCGTCGCCGCGCACGATCGTGGGGATGTCGGCCTTGTCGTAGGACGAATGCCGCGTGAAGTGCATCCAGAGGTGGTCGCGCGCCGCCTGCTGCCGGGCAGCCATCTGACCAGACGGAGCGTCCACGGTGTGGTCGTTCATGGTGATCTGCTTTCTCGCGGGCCCGCGCCGGATCTCGGCGCCCGGGCCTCGCATCGGCCAGTGTGCCAAACCGGCCTACCGTCCAGCAAGTGAATCCGTACCCCTCAGACCCTTTTGGCATTGCTTTCAGGTCAAGAACGGGTCTCAGGCAACGGATTTCGTTGTCATTGCTTGACGGGCTGCTGTCGAGTGGTTTGACTTGGCCCATGTCTGATCAGGCCGACAAGGTGACCTTCAAGAACTTCGTCAACGGTGCGTCCGCCGACGCCGCGGACGGTGCGACGTACGACGTGATCGACCCGAGCACCGGCGAGGTCTACGCCCGCGCTCCGATGTCGGGCGCCGAGGACGTCGACCGGGCGTACGCCGCAGCGGCCGACGCCTTCGAATCCTGGGGCGACACCACGCCGCAGGACCGCTCCGCGGCGCTGCTCAAGATCGCCGACGCGATCGAGTCCCGGGCCGAGGAGTTCAACCGGGTCGAGTCGCGCGACACCGGGAAGCCCCTGCATCTCACGATGAGCGAGGAGATGCCCTACGCCTGGGACCACTTCCGGTTCTTCGCCGGTGCGGCCCGCGTGCTCGAGGGCCGGTCGGCCGGCGAGTACATGGCCGACCACACCTCCTGGATCCGTCGTGAGCCGGTCGGCGTCGTCGGCCAGGTGACGCCCTGGAACTACCCGCTGCTGATGATGATCTGGAAGATCGCACCCGCGCTGGCGGCCGGCAACACGGTCGTCCTCAAGCCGAGCGACACCACCCCGGCCTCGTCTGTGCTCCTGGCTGAGCTCTGCGCGGAGTTCCTCCCGCCGGGCGTCCTGAACGTCGTGTGCGGCGACCGCGACACGGGTCGGGCACTGGTCCAGCACAAGACCCCGCAGATGGTCGCGATCACCGGGTCGGTCCGGGCCGGGATGGAGGTCGCCGGATCGGCGGCCGCCGACCTGAAGCGGGTGCACCTCGAGCTCGGAGGCAAGGCCCCGGTGATCGTCTTCGACGACGCCGACATCGAGAAGGCCGCCGAGGGCATCGCCGGCGCGGGACTGTTCAACGCCGGACAGGACTGCACCGCCGCGACCCGGGTGCTGGTCGGCCCGGGCATCCACGACGAGTTCGTCGCCGCGCTGGCCGAGGCGGCGAAGGGGATGCCGACCGGGATGCCCGACAGCGAGGACACCTACTACGGACCGCTGAACAGCCAGGCCCAGCTGGAGAAGGTCTCCGGGATGGTGGACCGGCTGCCTGACCACGCGAACCTGGTCACCGGGGGCGTGCGCAACGGCTCGGCCGGCTACTTCTACGAGCCGACCGTGCTCTCCGGACTGCAGCAGGCCGACGAGCAGATCCAGCAGGAGATCTTCGGGCCGGTGATGACCGTCCAGAAGTTCAGCGACGAGGGCGAGGCGCTCCGCTGGGCGAACGGTGTCGAGTACGGACTCTCCTCGAGCGTCTGGACCAAGGACCACGCCCGCGCGATGCGGATGTCCAAGCACCTCGACTTCGGGGTCGTCTGGATCAACACCCACATCCCGTTCGTCTCCGAGATGCCGCACGGCGGCTTCAAGCACTCGGGCTACGGCAAGGACCTCTCGCTCTACGGCCTGGAGGACTACACCCGGATTAAGCACGTCATGTCCTACATCGGCGAGTGAGCGGCGCCATGTACGGCACCTCGCGGCGTTGTCGTCGCTCGAAGTCCGCTCCGCCTTGCGCGGAGCAGGGAGGGACGTATTCCTCTTGCCTTCGCTCCTCCGCCTTGCGATGCACCGCACCTGACACCGCTCAGCAGGTGAGCCGATGAGGATCCTGCTGATCGGTTCCGGCGGGGTCGGGGGCGCGTTCACCGCGATCGCAGCCCGGCGCGACTTCTACGAGGCGATCGTCATCGCCGACTACGACCAGGCGAAGGCGGAGAAGGCGGCCGCCGTCGATCCGCGGTTCGCCGCGGCGCGGATCGACGCCTCGTCGACCGAGGCCGTCACGACGCTGTGCCGCGAGCACGGCATCACGCACGTGATGAACGCGGTCGACCCGGTCTTCAACATGCCGGTCTTCAACGGAGCGTTCGCGGCCGGGGCGGACTACGTCGACATGGCGATGTCGCTCTCGAAGCCGCACCCCGACGCGCCGTACGAGCAGTGCGGGGTGAAGCTCGGCGACGAGCAGTTCGCCGTCGCGGGGGAGTGGGAGGCCGCCGGCCGGCTCGCGCTGGTCGGCATGGGTGTCGAGCCCGGCCTGTCCGACGTGTTCGCCCGCTACGCCGCGGACCACCTGTTCGCGGAGATCGACGAGCTCGGCACCCGGGACGGCGCCAACCTCGTGGTGACCGACGACGACGGCAACGAGATCTTCGCGCCGTCGTTCTCGATGTGGACCACGATCGAGGAGTGCCTCAATCCGCCGGTGATCTGGGAGAAGGACAGAGGCTGGTTCACCACACCGCCGTTCAGCGAGCCGGAGGTCTTCGACTTCCCCGAAGGGATCGGCCCGGTCGAGTGCGTCAACGTCGAGCACGAGGAAGTGCTCCTGATGCCCCGCTGGGTCGACTGCAGGCGGGCGACCTTCAAGTACGGCCTCGGCGACGAGTTCATCAACATCCTCAAGGTGCTCAACACCCTCGGCCTGGACCGCACCGAGAAGGTGCGGGTCAAGGGCGCGGAGGTCAGCCCGCGTGACGTGGTGGCGGCGGTGCTGCCCGACCCGGCGACGGTCGGCCCGCGGATGACCGGCAAGACCTGTGCCGGCCTCTGGGTGACCGGCGTCGGAAAAGACAGCGAAGGACGTCCGACCGGGCCGCGGTCGACGTACCTGTACCACGTGGTCGACAACGAAGAAGTGATGGCGGAGTACGGCCACCAGTGCGTGGTCTGGCAGACGGCGATCAACCCGGTCGTCGCTCTCGAACTCCTCGCGACCGGCGTCTGGTCCGGGAGCGGGATCCTCGGACCGGAGGCGTTCGACGCGCAGCCGTTCCTCGACCTGCTGACCGCCTACGGGTCGCCGTGGGGTCAGCGTGAGATGAATGTGCAGGAAGTGATCGCATGACAGGCGGACCTGACCTTCCCCAGGAGCGACGACTCGTCACCGAGATCCCGGGCCCGAGGTCGCGGGCGCTGCAGGAGCGTCGCGTCGCGGCCGTGGCGTCCGGCGTCGGCAGCGTGCTGCCGGTCTACGTCGAAGCGGCCGGCGGGGGCGTCGTGGTGGACGTCGACGGCAACTCGCTGATCGACCTGGCGTCCGGGATCGCGGTGACCTCGGTGGGCAACTCCGCTCCGGCGGTCGTCTCCCGGGTCACCGAGCAGGTCGCCGCCTTCACGCACACCTGCTTCATGGTCGCGCCGTACGAGGGCTACGTGGAGGTCTGCGAGCAACTGGCCGCCCTGACACCCGGGGACCACCCGAAGAAGGCGGCCCTGTTCAACTCCGGCGCCGAGGCCGTCGAGAACGCGGTCAAGATCGCGCGCGTGCACACCGGCCGCGACGCGGTGGTCGTCGTCGATCACGCCTACCACGGCCGGACCAACCTGACGATGGCGATGACCGCCAAGAACATGCCCTACAAGGAGGGGTTCGGGCCGTTCGCCTCAGAGGTCTACCGCGCGCCGGTCTCCTATCCGTTCCGCGACGGGCTGAGCGGTGCCGACGCCGCTGCCCGCACGATCGACGTCATCGACAAGCAGGTCGGCGCCTCGAACGTCGCCTGCATCGTGATCGAGCCGGTCCTGGGGGAGGGCGGCTTCATCGTCCCGGCTCCGGGATACCTGGCCGCGCTGTCGGCGTACGCACGTGAGCAGGGGATCGTCTTCGTGGCCGACGAGATCCAGTCCGGCATGTGCCGCACCGGCGCCTGGTTCGCCAGCGAGCACGAGGGCTACGTCCCCGACCTCGTCACGGTCGCCAAGGGTGTCGCCGGCGGACTTCCTCTCGCCGCGGTCGTCGGGCGCGCCGAGATGATGGACGCGGTCCATGGCGGCGGTCTGGGCGGCACCTACGGCGGCAACCCGGTGGCCTGCGCCGCCGCGCTGGGTGCGATCGCGACGATGAAGGACCTCGACCTCAACAAGCGCGCGACCGAGATCGAGGAACTGCTCACCGGCCGTCTGCGCGCACTGGCCGAGACCTTCCCCGCGATCGGGGACGTGCGTGGCCGCGGTGCGATGATCGCGGTCGAGATCGTGGAGCCCGGTACGACGCGGCCGGACTCGGCGACCGCGGCACGCCTCAGCGCGGGCTGCCACCAGGCCGGGGTGCTGACGCTGACCTGCGGCACCTACGGCAACGTGCTCCGCTTCCTGCCGCCGCTGGTGGCGCCGGACGCCCTGCTGCACGAGGCGATGGACGTCCTGTCCGAGGTGGCACGCGGCTGAGGCGTCAGGCGGTTCGGACCAGATCCTTGCCGAGGAGCTCCTCGAGGAACGCGGCGATGTCCGCGCGGCACTGGTCGGTGGTGATCGCGTACTCCTGCGCGACCAGTACGGCCAGTTCGTCGAGCGTCCTCGGCTCGGCCAGGTGCTGCCACAGCGAAGCGGCCACGTCGCGCAGGCTGTAGTACTCGCCCTGCTCCTGGCCCATCATCACCAGTTCGCCGTCCATCTCGACGGCCCGCAGATCGGGGCGGCGGATGTAGGTGACGTCGGTCATGCACTCTCCTGCGTCGGGCTCGGGGGCTCGTTCGTCGGGGGTTCGTCGCGGCTCACGGTCCTGGATCGGTCGGCGGCGATGTCCGCGAGGATCACGTCCGCCGTCGCCTCCGCGGTCATCGTCTCAGCAGGGCGCAGGACCCGCCGTACCCGGGCCCGGTCCACGAGCGCGGCGCACTGCTGCAGGTGTGCTGCGGCCGCGGCGGGGCCGTGGACCAGTTCGTTGCGGTAGGTGTGTTCGTGCAGCAACGAGAACGAGACGGCGCCCTGCGCCGGCTCCACGGTCAGGTCCGCGCCGTGGTGGCGTTCGAGGACGTAGACCCATCGCAACGGGAGCGGGGACAGGTCGCCACGGCGCAGCGGGAGGTGGAACTTGTCGACCTCGGCGTGCACGCGCTCCAGGGCGTCGCTGTCGTGTCCGAGCCGGTCGAGGGCGTCGTCCCAGAGCTTGATCCGCGGGTAGCCGGGCAGGGCGAACCCGTCGCCGTCCACCGGGACGACGTCGTCGGAGAGCACGTCGAACCCACGGCGGTCGAACTCGGCGGCCAATGTCGACTTGCCGGACCCGGAGTGGCCGAGCACGACTGCGCAGGCGTCGCCGATCCGGAAGGAGTTGCCGTGCAGCACGAGTGCCCCGCGGAGCATCATCGTGGCGCCGATCGCCGTCCCCATCAGGTACAGCCGGACGTTGCGTTCGTCGACGCCGGGAAGCGGGTCGACCACGATCTCGGTGCCGCCCCGGGCTTCGTAACGGCCGACGTCCGGTACGTCGATGCCGCAGATGTCACCGGACCGCCACAGGCCGTTGGGCAGCATCAGTACCGGGTCGCCCGGTTCGAGGTCGCCGTACCGGATGGTGACGTCGGCGTGCCCGTCGCCGTCTGCCGGCGCCAGGTCGGGCAGCGGGATCTCGCTCGCGATGGTCAGGCCGTAGCAGGAGTAGCGCAGGACCGACCGGTCAGCGTCGTCGCCTTGCTGCACCGTTACCCCTCGCTCCGTCCGGCCGGTACCCACAGGAACGATGCCACTGCGGTGTAGTCACGGCCGTCGCCTCCGGTGACGGCCACGTCACCGGCGCGCACCCAGACGTGCGCGGCCAGCCCGTTGCCGTCACGGCGCAGGCCGAACGTGGTCCGGTGCGGGATCCGGCGCAGTCCGAGCAGGGTGCGGGCGGTGAGGGCCTGCGGGTAGCACTCCGAGCGCCACGGGGTGTGCCGGGAGGCGACCAGGATCAGCTGGCCCATCCGGACCGCTCGCGCCCGCTCGCGTGCCGTCAGCGGCACCACCGGCGCTGTGGCGTCGGCGCCGGACGCTGCGGCCCGGTCCTCACCGAGCAGACGGCGGACCAGACGGAAGGGCAGCACCAGGATCACCAGGCGGCTGAAACCCAACAGGGACCAGACCGCCACGAGGCGGAACTGATCCCTGTGTCCTAGGCGGACGAAGCCACGTGCCCACTCGACGAGTCGCATGGGAGGTGACTCTAGGTGGCACCAGCTGGTGCCTGAAAAGGTTTTGCCTTCAGCTGAACAGCGTGCCGGTGGGAATGTGGATCCCGATCGAGGCACCGAGGTTGATGTCGATGTCGCGGGTGGCATGCAGGCTCAGTGTCTCGAGTCGAGGCGCGCTGTAGGCCTTCTCGGAACCGGTCATGTGGAGCTCCTGTCGGTAGATCCCTTCTCGTCCCACCAAACGATCTGTGTCCCCCGAGGTGACGCGTGATCCAGCGGAATGGGCCGAATGTATTGGCCCGCGGATCCGTGCGGGTCGCAACGGACAAACTTGCGTGTTCCGGTGTCGCCCCGCAGGTCGTCCTGCCTACCCTTGCCGCGTGCCTCCCAGCCCTGCCGCCATGCGGCACGTCCGCGACCTCGCTCGCGCGGCCCTCGCCCTCGAAGCGGGGATCCCGACGGCTGCGGTGACACCTCCCGAGGGCGTCCGGTTTGACACGGAAGATGTTGTTTTCGCAGTCACCCGGCACCGTCTCGCGAGCCTGTTGGGCACCTACGGCACCGACCTCGGACTGACCGAGGAGACGGCGCTGGCGGTCGCGGACCTGCGCAGCTCGCAACGCCAGTTGCTGCTCGTCCAGCAACTCGAACTGGGGGACGTCCAGGGGATGGTGGCGGCCGCCGGCATCCCGTGTTTGGTCCTGAAGGGGCTGCCGCTCGCGGTCCAGACCACTGGCGACCCCGGGGCGCGCGGGCCGGGCGACATCGACCTGCTGGTGCCGCCCGCATCCGTGCCCGATGTGCACCATTTGCTCGGCCGGCACGGGTGGGTGCTGCGCGACGACGGCGACGTGACTCCCGGGACCTGGGCGTGGAACCACGTGCTGCGCAACGCGTGCGCGCTGACGTACGTCGGTCCCGGCTCGAACATCGACCTGCACTGGCGCCTCGACACCACCCTCGACTCCTTGCCCTGCTTCGACGACCTCTGGGCGCGGCGGACGTGCGTCACCTTCGGCGGGCGTGAACTGCCCACGCTCGGCCCGTCGGACGCGCTGGCCCAGAGCGCGTTCCATTCCGCGAAGGACCGATGGCGCTGGTTGCGCAGCCTCGTCGACATCCACCGCCTGGCCGGCATGGAGGAGTCCTGGGCCGGACTCCGGTCCGCCGCCGACCTGCACCGCCTCGAGATCAGCACGCTGGGGGTCACCCAGGCGTCGCTGGGACTGCCGGCCGGAGTGCCGACCGAGGTCCTGGACCGGATCGACCGGGTGGCGTCGCACACCGTCCGGCGCGCCCTGCACGACCAGGAGCGGCCGGCGCTCAAGGGATCGGTCACGCCGGGCCTGGAGAGCGCACTGAACTTCCGCTACCTCCTCGCCGCCAGTTCGACACCACGTGACGTGGCGCGTTCGGCAGCGGCGATCTCCCTGCCGGTGAAGGTGGTCTCCGGCATCGAGAGCAGGACCGCCTGGACCGGGGTGCCGGTCGCGACGTGGCGCCGGGTGGTCCGGCTCCGGCAGCGGACCGCGGCCTGGGTCCGTCACGAGCCGGCCGCGACCGACGAGGCCGTGCACACGCCGTGATCCGACGCGCAGCACACTGCATCGCGCTGATGGCGCAGACGGTCGGACGCCGCCGGGTCGCCGGCCTGATCGTGCTCCAGCTCGCGGTCGCGGTACTCGAAGCCGCGGGGCTGGTCCTGCTGGTGCCGGTGATCCAGGCCCTCGGCGGTGACGACACGTTGGAGACGCCCGGCCTGGGTATCCACCTCTCGCTCGTCCAGGCCTTCGGCGCGGTGATCGTGGTCGTGGTCCTCCGCGGACTCGGGCAGTGGTCGAGCGCTGTCCTGGCCACTGACATCCGGCTCGCCACGGTCGACCGGCTCCGGCTGGGCCTCCTCGACGACCTCTACGTCGCGGACTGGGCCTATCTGTCCGGCAAGCGGCGCAGCCACATCGTCCAGCAGCTCACGACCGACGTGGAGCGGGCGCACAGCGCGTTCGCGATGGTGCTGCGGCTGATCGTCGGGACCCTGGTCCTGATCGCCACCGGCGCGGTCGCCGTGCTGCTCGCGCCGGTGATCGGCGGGCTCGCCGTGGTCGCCGTCCTGGTGGTCGGCCTGCTGGCCGCGCGCTCCACGAAGAGCGCCTCCGAGCTCGGCCGGGTGATGACCGAGCGGCTGGCCGGGTTCGGCGCCGCGCTCACCGATTCGCTCGCGTCGGTCCGGGTGATGCGGGCCCATGACGCAGCCGGCGCCTGGTCCGAACTCGTCGGCAACGAAGCCGCCCGGGTCCGCGAGGTGCGCCGGGCGTACGTCGCCCGCGGCACCGGGATCACTGCCGTGCTGGGCGTCGCCGCCGTGATGGCAGTGCTGGTGATGATCATCGTCGGGCGTGAGGCCGGCCTGTCGCTGCCGGAGCTGGCGACGCTGGCCGTGGTGGCCACGCGGCTGCTCAGCTCGGCGCAGAACCTGCTGACCTCGGCGCAGATGTTCGCGAACGACTCGCCGGCCGTCGAACGGCTGGAGCAGTTCCACGCCGAGGTGCTGCGGCATCCCGAGCGGGCCGGCGACGTCGTCGGGGGCACAGATGCCGATGGGCAGGACGCCGGCCCGGGCAGGCGCCACGCACCTGTGCTGCTCTCCCTGCGGGGGATCGGCGTCAGCTACGACGAGGAGGGTGACGCTGACGGCCGGGTGCTCTCGGACGTCGACCTCGACGTTCCGTACTTCGGGCTGGTCACCGTCACCGGTCCCAGTGGTTCGGGCAAGAGCACTCTCCTCGACGTGGTGCTCGGGCTGCGTCGCCCCCAGGCCGGTGAGGTCCTGGTCGACGGGGAGTCGTTGCTCGATCTCGCCGGGTGGCGTGCACGGGTCGGCTACGTGCCGCAGCAGACGGTGCTGGTGCCCGGGACCGTCTGGCAGAACCTCGCCTGGTCGCTCCAGCCAGGACGGACCCTGACCGAGGACGCGGCCTGGACCGCACTCCGGACCGCCTGCCTCGACGACGTCGTCCGGGCGCTGCCCGAAGGACTCCAGGCGCCGCTCCAGGAGGTCGCCGAACTCTCCGGTGGTGAGCAGCAGCGCTTGTCGATCGCCCGGGCGCTGGTCCGGATGCCCGAGCTGCTCGTCCTCGACGAAGCCACCAGCGCGCTCGACAGGGACACCGAGGCGCGACTGCTGGCCAACCTCCTCGACGGGAGCCGGGCGGTGCTGATGGTCACGCACCGGAACCTGGTCGGCCAGGAGAGTGCGGTGCTGCGTCTCGAAGGGGGCCGGGCAGTTCCCGACTGACGTCGGGCGCCTGGGACCCGGGGCAATTGGAACGATCAAGTCTGAGCGGCTACGGTCGTTCCGTGCGAGCGATCCGACGATTCACCGTCCGTCCTGTCCTCCCGGAGCCGCTGGCTCCGCTCCTCGAGCTGGCCACGAACCTGCGCTGGTCGTGGCATCCCGCGACCCAGGACCTGTTCGCCGCGATGGACGCCGACGCTTGGGAGGCAGCGGGTCGGGACCCGGTCAAGCTCCTCGGCTCGGTGAGTACGGCGCGCCTCGACGAGCTCGCCACCGACCAGGGTTTCCTCGGTGACCTCGCAGCGGCCGGTGCCGACCTCGAGCAGTACCTCACCGGCGACCGCTGGTTCCAGGGACAGGCCTCGGAGCCGGACGGCGTGCTGCCGCGCGCGATCGCCTACTTCTCGCCGGAGTACGGGATCACTTCGGTCCTCCCGCAGTACTCCGGCGGTCTCGGCATCCTCGCCGGGGACCACCTCAAGACCGCGAGCGACCTGGGGATCCCGCTGGTCGGCGTCGGTCTTCTCTACCGCCACGGGTACTTCCGCCAGGCGCTGTCCCGCGAGGGCTGGCAGCAGGAGTCGTACCCGGTGCTCGATCCCGACGGGCTCCCGATCACGCCGCTGCGCGAGGCGGACGGCACCCACGCCAGGGTGTCGATCGCGGTTCCGGGCGACGTACCGCTCCTGGCCCGGATCTGGGTCGCCCAGGTGGGCCGGGTCCCGCTGCTGCTGCTCGACTCCGACATCGAGGAGAACAGCGGACAGCTGCGCAACGTCACCGACCGGCTGTACGGCGGCACCGCCGAGCACCGGCTGCTCCAGGAACTGCTGCTCGGGATCGGCGGTGTCCGTGCGCTGCGGTCGTGGTCGCGCCTGACCGGCGCTCCCGAGCCAGAGGTGTTCCACACCAACGAGGGTCACGCCGGCTTCCTCGGGGTCGAGCGGATCCGCGAGCTCAGCGTCGACGAGAACGGGCCGCGGCTGGACTTCGCGACCGCGCTCGAGGTCAACCGCGCGGGCACCGTCTTCACCACGCACACTCCGGTCCCGGCCGGGATCGACCGGTTCCCGCGCGACCTGATCGCCCAGTACTTCGGGGCGAACTCACCGGTGCCGGGCATCGACGTCGACGACGTCCTCGCGCTCGGGACCGAGGACTTCGAGGGCGGCGACCCCGGGGTGTTCAACATGGCGGTGATGGGCTTCCGCCTCGCGCAGCGCGCCAACGGCGTCTCGCTGCTGCACGGCCACGTGAGCCGCGGCATGTTCAACGGGCTCTGGTCGACCTTCGACGAGGCCGAGGTGCCGATCACGTCGATCACCAACGGCGTGCACGCGCCGACCTGGGTCGCGCGCGAGGTCTTCGAACTCGCCACCCGGCTCGGTGCGAACGTCGACTCCGACGACGACGAGGTCTGGTCGGTGGTCGACAAGGTCCCGGCCCAGGAGCTGTGGGCGACCAAGCGCGAACTGCGCCTCCGGCTCGTCGAGGACGCCCGGGCCCGGCTGCGTCGTTCCTGGATCCAGCGCGGCGCGGCGCCGGCGGAGCTCGGCTGGATCGACGGCGCGCTCGACCCCGACGTGCTCACCATCGGGTTCGCCCGCCGGGTGCCGTCCTACAAGCGACTGACGCTGATGCTGCACGACCGCGAGCGACTCACCCGGCTCCTGACCGATCCCGACCGGCCGGTCCAGCTGGTGATCGCGGGCAAGTCGCACCCGGCCGACGAGGGCGGCAAGAAGATGATCCAGGAGATCGTCCGGTACGCCGACGAGGCCGGCGTGCGGCACCGGATCGTCTTCCTGCCGAACTACGACATCGCGATGGCGCAGCCGCTCTACCCGGGCTGCGACGTCTGGCTCAACAACCCGCTGCGCCCGTACGAGGCATGCGGGACCTCGGGGATGAAGGCAGCCCTGAACGGCGCCCTCAACCTGTCCATCCTCGACGGCTGGTGGGACGAGTGGTACGACGGCGACAACGGCTGGGCGATCCCGTCCGCCGACGGCGTCGCCGACGAGGCTGCCCGGGACGCGATCGAGGCCGGTGCGCTCTACGACCTGATCGAGAACGAGGTCGCCCCGCGGTTCTACGACCACGACGAGGACGGCCTCCCGATCCGGTGGATCGAGATGGTGCGGCACACCTTGAAGTCGCTGGGCCCGAAAGTGCTCTCCACCCGGATGCTGCGCGACTACGTCGAGCGGCTCTACGTCCCCGCCGCGACGGCGGCGCACACCATCAACTCCTCCTTCGACGGAGCCCGCGACCTGGCTGCCTTCAAGGCCCGTGTCCGGGCCGGGTGGGACCAGGTGCGGATCGACCACGTGGAGTCCGCCGGGGTGGCCGACTCGCCCGAGGTCGGCGGAGGCCTCGACCTGCGCGTGTTCGTCTCGCTCGGCTCGCTCTCGCCCGACGACGTCGTCGTGGAGGTGGTCCACGGGCGGGTCAAGGGCGAGGACGACATCCTCGACCCGACCCTCACCACCCTCGCCCACGCCGAGACCTACGAGGGCGGCCGGCACCGTTTCGAGGGCCACCTCGTCCTCGACCGCCCCGGCCCGTTCGGCTACACCGTCCGCGTCCTACCCCACCACCGGGCGCTCGCGTCCGCTGCGGAGCTCGGCCTGGTCGCGCTGGCCTGACTCAGTCCTGCTGCAGCACGACCAGCGACTCGGCCCCGAGCGTGAAGGTCTCGCCGGCGCGCAGCTCCTTGCCGTCGGCGAGTGACTCGTCGGTGGAGAGGACGATCGAGCCGGACTGGACCCAGGCGTTCTCCGGGAGGCGGATCTCGCAGTCGAACGGGGAGCCGTTGAACCAGAGCAGGAACGAGGCGTCGCGCTGCTGTTCGCCGCGCGGGCCGGGGGAGCGGAGCGGGTCGCCCGAGACGAACATCCCGATCACGCGCAGGTCGCCGTCGTGCCAGTCCTCGCCGTCCATCTCCCGGCCTGACGGATGGATCCAGGCGAGGTCCTTCGGGCCGCCCTTGATCGCCGGCCGGCCCTCGAACCAGTGCCGCTGGCGCAGCGCCGGGTGCTCGCGCCGGATCTTCAGCGCGGTGCGGGTCAGGTCCCACATCGAGAGCCAGGCGTCGTCGGCGCGCCAGTCGACCCAGGAGATCTCGTTGTCCTGCGCGTACGGATTGTTGTTGCCGTGCTGGGTGCGCCCGCGCTCGTCGCCGGCGGTGATCATCGGCACGCCGTTGGACAGGCACAGGCTGACCATCAGGTTGCCCGCGATCCGCTGGCGGCGGGCACGGATCTCGGCGTCGCCGGTCTCGCCCTCGACGCCGCAGTTCTGGGACCGGTTGTTGTCGGTTCCGTCCCGGTTCTCCTCGCCGTTGGCCTCGTTGTGCTTGGACTCGTAGGAGACCAGGTCGCGGAGCGTGAACCCGTCGTGGGCGGTCACGAAGTTGACCGACGCGTACGGCGACCGGCCGTCGTCGGCGTACAGGTCGGAGGAGCCCGCGAGCCGGGTGGCCATCGTCCGGATGCCGTCGGAGTGCCCGCGCCAGAAGTCACGCATCGTGTCGCGGAACTGGTCGTTCCACTCCACCCACGGCGGCGGGTACTCGCCGACCTTGTAGCCGTCACCGGAGGCGTCCCACGGCTCGGCGATCAGCTTGGCGTGCCGCAGTGTCGGGTCCTGGCCGATGGTGGTCAGCAGGTGGCCGGTCATGTCGACGGAGTAGCCGGAGCGGGTCAGGGCGGAGAGCAGGTCGAAGCGGAACCCGTCGACGTGCATCTCGGTGACCCAGTAGCGCAGCGAGTCCAGGATCAGCCGCAGGGCCTGCGGGTTCTGGGCGTTGACGGTGTTGCCGCAGCCGGTCACGTCCCAGTAGGTGTCGTCGAAGCGCACGTGCGCCGGCAGGTCGTCCTCGTCGTCGGGGACGGGGACGCGGTGGTAGAAGCCGCGGTCGTCGAGGCCGCGGAAGCTGTACGTCGGCCCGAGCGCGCCGGCCTCGGCGGTGTGGTTGTAGACCACGTCGAGGATCACCTCGATGCCGGCGGCGTGGAAGTTCTTCACCATCTGCTTGAACTCGGTGACCTGCTGGCCGCGGTCGCCGCCGGCGGCGTACGCGTTGTGCGGTGCGAAGAAGCCGATCGAGTTGTAGCCCCAGTAGTTGGACAGTCCGAGCTCGGCCAGGTGCGGTTCTGAGATGAACTGGTGGACGGGCAACAGCTCGACCGCGGTCACGCCCAGCTCGGTCAGGTAGCGGATCACCTCGGGTGACCCGAGGCCGGCGTAGGTGCCGCGCAGCTCCTCGGGGATCTCGGCGTGCAGGGCGGTGAAGCCCTTCACGTGCAGTTCGTAGATCACCGAGTCACGCCAGCGGCGACGCTGCGGCGGGTCGCCCCCGGGTCCCCAGTCGAACGGGTCGTGGACCACCACGCTGCGCGGCATCGCGGGAGCGGAGTCCAGTGCGCTGGGGCTCTCCGGGTGCTCCAGGTCGTGGGCGAAGATCGCCGGACCCGGGGTCACCGCGCCGCTCACGGCCCGTCCGTACGGGTCGAGCAGCAGTTTGTTGACGTTGAAGCGCAGGCCTTGCGAGGGCTGCCAGGGCCCGGCGGCCCGGTAGCCGTAGCGGGTCCCGGGGGCGACGTCGGGCACGGCCCCGTGCCAGATGCCCAGCGAGTGCTCGGTGAGCTGGTACGTCGTCTCGCGCTCGTTGCCCTCGGCGTCCTCGTCGAACAGGCAGACCCACATCGCAGTGGCCTCAGGTGCGGAGACGGCGAAGTTGGTCGATTCCTCGGACCAGGTCGCGCCCAGCGGCCAGCTCCGTCCCGGCCAGACCGGGGCGGAATCCTCGGGGCTGGTCCAGCGCCAGATCTCGTGCACCACCCGCACATCCTCGCAGGGCAGCCGAAGGCCGTGCCGCGGCGGCCCGGCCAGGGCCGGGTCCGCCGCCCGTGACATCACGAACCGGCCACGGTGACTAGGCTGCACGGCATGGGTGAGTTCGTACGACTTGAAGTGGCCGACGGTGTCGGGACGATCCGGCTGGACCGGCCGAAGATGAACGCGCTCGACGTCCAGATGCAGGAGGAGATCAGGGCGCTGGCCGCTGAGGCGACCGACCGCGACGACGTCAAGGCCGTGGTCATCTACGGCGGCGAGCGGGTCTTCGCTGCGGGTGCGGACGTCAAGGAGATGGCCGACATGTCCCACACGGACATGGTCAAGCGCTCGGCCGGTCTCACCTCCGCCTTCACCGCGGTCGCCCGGATCCCCAAGCCGGTCGTGGCCGCGGTCACCGGCTACGCGCTCGGCGGCGGGTGCGAACTCGCGCTCTGCGCCGACATCCGGATCGCCGGCGAGAACGCTGTCCTCGGCCAGCCCGAGATCCTCCTCGGGATCATCCCCGGCGCCGGCGGCACCCAGCGGCTCACCCGCCTGGTCGGGCCGAGCAGGGCGAAGGACATCATCTTCACCGGCCGGTTCGTGAAGGCCGACGAGGCCCTCGCGATCGGGCTCGTCGACCGGGTGGTCCCGGCCGCGGACGTGTACGCCGAGGCTCTCGCGTGGGCCGGGCAGTTCGCCGGGGCGGCGACGTACGCCGTCCGCGCCGCCAAGGAGTCGATCGACCGCGGCATCGAGACCGACCTGGAAACCGGCCTGGAGATCGAGCGCCAGCAGTTCGCGGCGCTCTTCGCGACCGAGGACCGCAGCATCGGCATGAACTCGTTCGTCGAGAACGGCCCCGGAAAGGCCCAGTTCAAAGGCCGCTGATGCGGGCGAAACCGGGTCAGATCGCCTAGCGTTGGGGCCACGCGGCGGAGCACCCCGCGTGGGGGAGTAGGACGAGGAGCCTTGGTGGCCAAAGTAGTGAAGTCGGACGAACCGCTCCCGGAGCGCTCCCAGGCCCGTAAGGCGGAGACCGATCACCTGCGCGAGACGATGGCCAAGATCATCCGGGTCATCTTCCTGGTGTTCGCGGTCGTCCTCGCCCTCGGCGCGTTCCTGGTCGCCGCCCAGGACAACGTCAGCCAGGACAACCCGCTGGTGAAGTTCATCCTCAACTTCGCGGACGCCATCGACGGGCCGTTCAGCCGCGAGAACGGCATCTTCGCGTTCCACGGCGAGAACGCCGAGGTGAAGAACGCCGTGGTCAACTGGGGCATCGCCGCCATCGTGTACCTCGCCATCGGTCGGTACCTGCAGCGCCTGCTTGCCCCGAAGCCGACCCGCTAACCCTGTGATTGACCCCACGCGAGACGATGTGGGTAGACACCGAACTCGCTAGTAGTGTCAGCCGGGTTCACCACACTTGATTCAGGAGGGGCTCTGCGGAGCCGTGACCAGCATGAAGATTGTCGTCTGTGTGAAGTACGTACCCGACGCCACTGCTGACCAGCAGTTCGAGTCGGACAACACCGTCAACCGCGTCGCCGTCGCTGGTGAGCTCTCCGGACTGGATGAGTACGCCGTCGAGCAGGCCCTCCAGCTCAAGGAGAACGCCGAGGACCCCGAGTCCGTGACCGTCACTGCGCTGACCGTCGGACCCGAGGACGCCGCGACCGCCGTCACGAAGGCCCTTCAGATGGGCGCCGACGACGGCGCCCAGGTCGTCGACGACGCCATCGCCGGCTCGGACGCGCTCGCCACCTCGAAGGTGCTCGCCGCCGCGATCAACAAGATCGGCGACGTGGACATCGTCGTCTGCGGCATGGCGTCCACCGACGGTGGCATGGGCGTGCTCCCGGCGATGCTCGCCGAGCGCCTCGACCTGCCGCAGATGACCTACGGGTCGCTCGTGCAGAACAAGGGCACCGAGTTCCGCGTCAAGCGCGACGGGGACACCGCGACCGAGGTCATCGGCGCGAGCGGTTCCGTCGTCATCGCCGTGACCGACCAGTCCGGCGAGCCCCGGATCGGCGGCTTCAAGCAGATCGTCGCCGCGAAGAAGAAGCCGCGTGAGGTCTGGTCGCTGGCCGACATCGGCGTCGACGCGGGCGAGGTCGGCCTGTCCGCAGCGTGGACCGCGGTCGAGAGCGTCGAGGCCCGCCCGCCGCGCACCGCCGGCGAGATCGTGACCGACGAGGGTGGTTCCGGTGCCAAGGCACTCGCGGACTTCCTCGCTTCGAAGAAGTTCATCTGAGGGGTACTGAGACATGTCTGAAGTTCTTGTTCTGATCGATCACGTCGACGGGGCGGTCAAGAAGCCGACCTTCGAGCTGCTGACCATCGCCAAGCGCCTCGGTGAGCCCTCCGCGGTCTTCATCGGTGCCGCCGACAAGGCCGCCGGTGCGGCCGAGGCCGTCGCCAAGTACGGCGCGGAGAAGGTCTACACCGTCGACGACGCCGAGATCGCCGGCTTCCTGGTGGCCCCGAAGGCCGAGGTGCTCCAGCAGCTCGCCGGCCAGGCCAGCCCGGCCGCGATCCTGATCTCGTCCAACATCGAGGGCAAGGAGATCGCCGCCCGCCTCGCCGTCAAGCTGGAGTCGGGTCTGATCACCGACGCCGTCGACGTCCAGGCCGGTCCGGTCACCACCCAGTCGGTCTTCGCCGGCAGCTACACCGTGCAGGCGAAGGTCACCCAGGGCACGCCGATCATCACCGTGAAGCCGAACGCCGCCGCTCCGGAGGAGTCCGCCGGGGCCGGCGCCGTCGAGGCGTTCGCCGCGACGGTCTCGGAGTCCGCGAAGAAGGCCCGGATCACCAAGAGCGAGCCGCGGGTCTCCTCGGGTCGCCCCGAGCTGACCGAGGCAGCGATCATCGTCTCCGGCGGTCGCGGTACCGGCGGCAACTTCGAGCCCGTCGACGCTCTGGCCGACTCGCTCGGCGCCGCTGTCGGCGCTTCGCGTGCAGCGGTCGACTCCGGCTGGGTGCCGCACGCCTTCCAGATCGGCCAGACCGGCAAGGTCGTCTCGCCGCAGTTGTACATCGCGGCGGGCATCTCCGGTGCGATCCAGCACCGCGCCGGCATGCAGACCTCCAAGACGATCGTCGCCGTGAACAAGGACGAAGAGGCGCCGATCTTCGAGCTGGTCGACTTCGGTGTCGTCGGAGACCTGCACTCGGTCCTCCCGGCTGCGGCCGCGGAGATCACCCAGCGCAAGGCCTGACAAACCTGAACCACCTCATCGGACCGGTCAGGGTCACCGCCGCGATCATCGCGGCCGGTGTCCTGGCCGGTTCGGTCGTTCTCAGCCTGATGTGGCTGACCGCGCCGGGCGGCTTCTGGTTCGTGATGCTCACGACCGTGATCCCGTACGCGCTGCCGAGCTATTTGTTCGCGGCAGCGGTGCTGCTGTTGCTGCGCCGTCGCGCCGCTCCGGCCGTACGACGGCAGTACGCCGCGGGCGCGGTGCTCGCGCTCGCCGGTGTCGTCCTGCACACGATCCTGCTCGCGCCGTCGTACCTCGGTGCGCACGCGGAGGGGCGGCCGGACCTGAGTGTGATGAACGTGAACACCAAGCGCGGCGGTGCCAGTGCGACGCAGGTGGTCACGCTCGCCCGCGAGAACAAGGTCGACCTGCTCGTCCTCGAGGAGGTCGACAGTTCCGCGTTCGCCCACCTGCGCACCGCCGGGATCGAGGACCTGTTCCCGTACGCCGGCGGCGGCGCCGGGGACGGCGGTTCGGGGACGATGGTGTTCTCGGTATACCCGTTGCTCGACCAGGAGAGGCTTGCGACGCGCCTCGGCGGCTACCGGCTGCGAGTGCTGGGACCCGACCCGTTCTGGCTGCTCGCGGTGCATCCGAGCCAGCCGCTGAAGCGGCCGGGAGCCTGGGCCCAGGACTGGCACGCGATCAACCGGGCAGCCGCGGCGCTGCCCGGCACCCGGCTCGTCGTCGGTGACTTCAACGCGACCCTGGACCACCAGCCCGTGCGCGACCTGCTGGACTCCCGGACCGGGCTCGCCGACGCGGCCCGGCGCTCGAACGCGGGATGGCAGCCGACCTGGTCGGGGCAGAACGCGGGACTGGCGCTGATCACCATCGACCACGTGCTCTTCTCGCCCCGGTTCGACGCGATCGACACCCGCGCGGAGAAGGTCGCCGGGACCGACCACCGGGCGCTGATCGTCGACCTGAAGCGCCTCGGCGGTTAGTGCGTCCCCGCTCCCAGGGGCACGGAAGTAGGCTTGGACGGACATGACCGTCTATCTCGACCACGCGGCGACGACGCCGATCCTCCCCGAAGCCGCCGCGGCGATGACCGCGCGGCTCGGTGTCGTCGGCAACGCGAACTCCCTGCACGCGTCCGGCCGCGGTGCCCGGCGCGTCGTCGAGGAGTCCCGGGAGACGGTGGCGAGCGCCCTGGGCTGTCGTCCCGGCGAGGTGGTCTTCACCTCCGGCGGCACCGAGGCCGACAACCTCGCACTCAAGGGCCTGTACTGGGCCAGGCGCGGTCAGGACCCGGCTCGCAGCCGCATCCTGGTCAGCGCGGTCGAGCACCACGCGGTCCTGGACCCGCTGCACTGGCTGGCCGAGGAGGAGGGTGCCGACATCGAGCTGATCGGGGTCGACGACCTGGGCCGTCTCGACCTGGAGGCTTTCCGCACGCGGCTCGAGGAGCACCCCGAACAGATCGCGCTGGTCTCGGTGATGTGGGCCAACAACGAGGTCGGCACGGTGCAGCCGATCGCAGAGGTCGTCGAGCTGGCCCACCGCTTCGGGATCCCGGTGCACACCGACGCCGTGCAGGCCGTCGGCCAGGTGCCCGTCGACTTCGCCGCGTCGGGCGTCGATGCGATGACGGTCACCGGGCACAAGATCGGTGGTCCGTACGGCGTGGGCGCGCTGCTGGTGCGCCGCGAGGTGCAGCTCACCGCGCTGCTGCACGGCGGCGGTCAGGAGCGTGACGTCCGCTCCGGCACCATCGACGCTCCGGCGATCGCCGGCTTCGCCACCGCCTGCGAACTGGCCGTGAAGCACCAGCCGGAGCTCGCCGCGCGACTCAGCGGGCTGCGTGACGAACTCGTGGCCGGGGTCCGCGAGGTGGTCCCGGAGGCGGCGTACAACGGTGATCCGGTCTCCTCTCCGGGGCACCGCCTTCCCGGCAACGCACACCTGACCTTCCCCGGCTGCGAGGGCGACTCGCTGCTGATGCTGCTCGACGCCCGCGGGATCGAGTGCTCGACCGGTTCGGCGTGCAACGCCGGCGTACCGCAGCCCTCCCACGTGCTGCTCGCGATGGGATGCGACGACGAGCAGGCCCGTGGATCACTGCGGCTCTCGCTCGGTCACACCTCGACCGAGGCCGACGTCCGGGCCCTGGTGGAGGCGATCGGCCCGGTCGTCGAACGGGCCCGCGCTGCGGGCAAGACGTCGAGGGACCGGTCATGAAGGTCCTGGCAGCGATGTCGGGTGGCGTGGACTCGGCCGTGGCCGCGGCACGCGCCGTCGAGGCGGGTCACGAGGTGACCGGCATCCACCTGGCGCTCTCTCGCAACCCGCAGTCCTACCGGACCGGGGCGCGAGGCTGCTGCACGATCGAGGACAGCAACGACGCCCGCCGGGTCGCGGACCTGATCGGGATCCCGTTCTACGTCTGGGACCTCTCCGACCGGTTCCACGAGGATGTGGTCGAGGACTTCCTGGCCGAGTACGCCGGCGGCCGGACCCCGAACCCGTGCCTGCGCTGCAACGAGAAGATCAAGTTCGCGGCCGTCCTGGACAAGGGCCTCGCCCTCGGCTTCGACGCCGTGGCGACCGGTCACTACGCGCAGCTGCGCACCGGGTCGGACGGCCTGCTGGAGCTGCACCGCGCCGAGGACCACGGCAAGGACCAGTCCTACGTCCTCGGTGTCCTGACCCAGGACCAGCTCGCGCACTCGATGTTCCCCCTGGGGGACACCACCAAGACCGAGATCCGGGCCGAGGCCGAACGGCGGGGGATCCAGGTCGCGGCCAAGCCCGACAGCCACGACATCTGCTTCATCAGCGACGGCGACACCGGCGGCTGGCTCGCCGAGAAGCTCGGCGACGCGGCCCCGAACTCCTCGGGCGAGATCGTCGACGCCGCGTCCGGCGACGTCCTGGGCAGCCACGAGGGGTCGTGGCGGTTCACCATCGGACAGCGCAAAGGCCTGCGCATCGGTACGCCGGCCTCGGACGGCAAGCCTCGCTACGTCCTCGACATCGAGCCCGTCTCCGGGACCGTCACCGTCGGCTCGCGTGCCGACCTCGAGGTGACCGGGTTGGAGTGCATCAGGCCGCTGTGGTGCGGCACCGCACCCGAGGAACCGCTGGACTGCACCGTGCAGTTGCGGGCCCACGGCGACGAGCACCGGGCGCGCGTGCTGCCGACCACGGACGGTTTCGCGGTGACCCTGCTCGACCCTGCCGAGGGGATCGCGCCCGGACAGGCGTGCGTGATCTACGCCGGGACCCGCGTCGTCGGGTCCGGGACGATCGCGGCGACGTCGCGCTCCCTGGCGGAGAAGGTGTCCTGATGGCCTCCCCGATCGAAGCGACGATGCTGCTCTGCGACGCCGCGGTGGCCGACCCGACCGGCAAGCTGCACATGCTCGGCGCAGGCTGGTCGGTGACCGGTACGCCGACCGCCCCGGCCGCGGTCGCGGTCTTCCTGCAGGTGCCCTGGGACCGGACCAACGAGAAGATCCCGCTGTCGCTGTTCCTCGTCGACGCCGACGGCCGGCACGTCCAGTTCGACGGCCAGGGCGTCGGGCTCCAGCAGGAGTTCGAACTCGGCCGGCCGTCCGGCATCGAGCCCGGCACGGCGATCGACCACGCCTTCCAGTTCTCACTCGGCCCGATGCCGCTGCCCCCGGGGCGGTACCAGTGGCGGCTCACGGTGGGGGACGGGGAGTTCTCGGCGTCGTTCCAGGTGCGCAACGCCTAGCTGACCGGGACCGATGCGACCTCCCGAACGGAACGCCGTTTCGGGGCGAGCTGCTGGGGTACTACTCATTACGGCCATTTCGGCCTCGCCCGAGAGCAACTCGCTCGGGTCTGATGAACGGAGTCTTACCGTGTTGTGGACAATTCTCATTGTGCTCGCCGTCGTCGCGCTCGTGCTCTTCATCCTCGGTCGGGTCCGTGGAGGCCGTAGCAGCTTGTGACCCGGCGGCGAGGTCTCAACCCACGAGGTGCGCCCGCACGATCCTCTCGAACGCTGCGGGGTCGGCCGGTGTCACGGTGGGGCGGATCCGGGAGCCCGTGTCGATCACGACGGCCACGTCGCGGTGCGGGCGCTGCGGGTCGTAGTTCCACCAGTGCACCAGGTCGGCCGGGCCCCAGACGCTGAGTTTCTGCACCGCGCTCCAGCCCGATAGTCGATGGAGCCGGACGTTCCTGATCTCGCGGTAGGGGATCCGTCTGGCGCCCCAGGGGTAGTACCGCTGGATCGCCAGGCCGTCGTCGTCGCAGGCGATGCTGCCGTCGTCGTAGTGAGCTCTCGCGCTGTCCATGCACCCTCCAGAGCATGTGCGGACACTTCGGTCATCCAAACACTGTCGGCGCGCGACTCGCCAGGGACCGCAGGTCCCTTTCGGCTACTTCTTCGGTGGCAGCGGGAAGAACATGCTCGTCCGGGCCGCGTACTCGGGATATCCGGGGCGCTGCATCATCGTTCGCTCCAGATGTTTCGCTCCGGTCGCGAAAATCAGGAAGAAGGTCATCGCGACCGGCGAGAGGATCGTGAGCACCCCCGGCCACGCCGCGGCGCAGACCAGCCAGATGCCCCACCAGACGCAGGCGTCGCCGAAGTAGTTCGGGTGCCGCGTGTAGCGCCAGAGCCCGCGGTCCATCACCGGTCCGCGGTCGGGGTCCTTCTTGTACGCCGCCAGCTGCGCGTCGCCGACGGACTCGAAGACCATCCCGAGCAGCCAGACCGCCACGCCGAGCCAGAGCACCCAGGTGACGTGGCCGCCGGAAACCACCGTGACCTGGATCGGCAGCGACACGAACCAGATGGCCAGACCCTGGGGGAGGAGCACCTTGCGGACGATCCCGCCCGGCCCCTTGCTCATCAGTTCTTCGTAGCGGGGGTCCTCGCCGTGCCCGCGGGAACGCTTGAAGATGTGCCAGGCGAGCCGGCCGCCCCACAGGGTGACGAGGGCGAGCACGACCAGGACGCGCAGGCTGTGCTGGTCCATCTCCTGGCAGCCGGCGTCGCTGATGCAGCCCCAGTCGCGGATCTGCCACGCGCTGACCACGACCGCAGTGATCGCCACGGCGATGAACCCCAGACCCCACACGGTGTCGACCACCGATACTTTGCCGGTCGCGCGCGCGAGCACAGCGGTGAGTGCCATCAGCAGGACGACGACAGCCGCGCATGCGGCCGACAGCACGACCAGGTCGGCGAACGAGAGGAAGAAGATCACAAGCTGCGCACCGCCGGCAGGTCGTGCGGGGCGCCGGGGCGCACCGCGAGGATCTGGTCGACCCCCATCCTGCCGTCGCGGAAAGCCATCCGGCCACCGACCAGGTACAGCCGCCAGACGCGGAGGTACTCCTCGGGCACCAGCGTGCGCAGGTGGTCGAGCGACGCCTCGAACTTCTCGAGCCAGGCGTCGACCGTCAGCACGTAGTGCTCGCGCAGCGCGTGCACGTCGCGGACCTCCAGGCCCCCGGACTCGATCAGGTCGACGGTCTCGCCGACCGGCCGCATCGTCATGTCCGGCGCGATGAACGACTCGATGAACGGGCCGCCACCGGGGTGCGCGCCGCCACCCGGACCCGGGCGGGACATCTGCTGGATCAGCACCCGTCCGCCGGGCTTCACCGCGTCGTGCAGCACCTCGACGTACGTCGGGTAGTTCGCCGATCCGACGTGCTCACCCATCTCGATCGACGCCACGGCGTCGAAGGTGCCCTCCACGTCGCGGTAGTCGCAGAGCTTGATCTCGACGAGGTCGCCCAGGCCGCGCTCGGCGATCCGGGCGTCGATGAACTTCTTCTGCTCCGCGGCGATCGTCACGCCGGTGACCTGGGCGCCGAAGTGCTCGGCGGCGTACAGCGAGAGCGAGCCCCAGCCGCAGCCGACGTCGAGGAAGGTCCGGCGCGGCCCGAGCCCGACCTTGCGGCAGACCAGGTCCAGCTTCGCGGCCTGGGCCTCCTCCAGGGTGAGGTCCGGCGACGTCCAGTAGCCCGACGAGTAGGCCATGTGCTCGTCGAGGATCGCGGCGTAGAACTCGTTGGAGAAGTCGTAGTGGTGGCTGATCGCGTCGGCGTCGCGGCGCTTGCTGTGCAGCCGGCCCCGCAGCACGGCCTGCGACTGCGGCGGCGCAGGACGCCCGCCCAGCGCTCCGACCTTGAGTGCCGCCCGCGCCGCACGCCAGACGGTCGCCGGGCTCGTGGACACCCCTGTCAGTCCACGCTCCTCGATCACCGTCCAGACGTGCGTCAGGGCGGCGTCCAGATCGCCGGCAACGTCGATCTCGCCGGTCACGTACGCCTGCGCGGCGCCGAGCTCGCCCGGCGCCCAGAGCAGCCGGGTCAGGGCCTGCGGCGAGTTGAGCCGGACCAGCGGACCCTGGCCGGCGACCGAGCCGTCCCAGGCATGCAGCAGGACCGGCAGGTCTCCGCCGACGAACGGGCGCAGCGCTTCGGCGAGGGTGTCGGCCACACCGGTGGCGGGCGCTGCCTTGCTGGGACGGATTCCGGTGGTCGTCACGGTGCCTCCCGGGTGAAGGCGAGCTGCTGTACGTCGATGTAGCCGGACGCGAAGCCGGCCCGGGAGTACTCCAGGTAGAAGTGCCACAGCCGGCGGAAGGTCTCGTCGAAACCGAGCTCCAGCACCCGACCGTTGGCGGCCATGAACGCCTCGTCCCACTGGCGCAGCGTCTCGGCGTAGTGGCTGCCGAACGTCGTACGCCCGACGAGCCGGAGGCTGGTCTCCTTGCGGGTGACCTCGTCGAGCAGCTCGGTCGAGGGCAGGAAGCCGCCGGGGAAGATGTACTTGTGGATCCACGTCCAGGTGCGCCGGGTGGCGAGCATCCGGTCGTGCGGCATCGTGATCGCCTGGATCGCGACCTTGCCGCCCGGCGCCAGCACCCGGTCGATGGTCTGGAAGTACGACGGCAGGTACTCGTAGCCGACCGCCTCGATCATCTCGACCGACACCACGGCGTCGTACTGACCCTCGACGGCCCGGTAGTCGAGCAGGTCCACCTGGACGACGTCGGCACGCAGACCTTCCTCGGCGACCGCGTCGGCGAAGCGTGCCCGGGCCAGGGCCTGTTGTTCGCTGGAGAGGGTCACCGATCGCACAGTGGCGCCCCGGCGGGCGGCACGGATGGCGAGCTCGCCCCAACCGGTGCCGATCTCGAGGACCCGGGTGCCGCGGGTGACGCCGGCGGCGTCGAGGATCGCGTCGATCTTCCGGGTCTGCGCCTCGGTGAGGTCGGATCCCGGCACCGGCGGCGCCAGGACGGTCCGGCTCGCGTCGGTCAGCGAGTCCGTGTCGAACATCGCCGAGGAGTAGCTCATCGTCCGGTCCAGGAACAGGCCGAACAGATCGTTGGAGAGGTCGTAGTGGTGCGCGATGTTCTTCCGGGTGTTCTTGGCGCTGTTCCGTTGCGTCCGCGGCGGACGGGAGACGTAGACGGCGCGCATCCGCTGCATCCACATCGGCACCAGGTCGCCGATCTCGTTGCACAGGACCGTCAGGGTCGCGCCCAGGTCCTCGGCGTCCCAGGCGCCGGTCATATAGGCCTCGCCGAAGCCGATCAGGCCGTCGTTGCCCACCCGGGTGAAGAACTCCTCAGGGCGGTGCAGGACCAGGTCCGCCCCGGTCGTGTCGTCGACGCCGGCGACCGCGACGGTGATGCCGAGCCGGTCGGCAACCTCGAGGAAGATCCGGCGCGCGATCGCCGTGGAGATCCTCGCCTTCGGGCCACGGCGCAGCGGCGAGATGTCGGTCCAGTGATCGACCGAGAGCGGGGTTGCGTCGAGACTGCTGGTCATCGGACACCTTCTTGGTGGTGGTGTGGACGGGGCTGTACCCGCAACCGGCGGGCCCACAGCCAGACACCGTGCATTCGGATCAGAAGCGCCCCCCGGATTGCCGCTGGGGCCGCGCGAAGTGGCCCGGCCGTCGAGACGGTGCCGCGCAACGACGCGTCGAACTTCTCGCCGGCGTCCGTGACCAGCCGTACGCAGACCGTGAGGTCGTCCCCGGGGACCGGGACGACGAGCTCGTAATGCCCGTCGACGCCGTGGAACGGCGAGACGTACATCTCTTTGGCGACCATCGCCCGGCCAGCGTGGTCCGGGTGGACGACGTACGCGTGCCGGTCGCCGTAGGTGTTGTGCACCTCGACGACGGTCGCGGCCAGGGCGCCGTGCGCGTCGAAGCACCAGAACACGCTGATCGGGTTGAAGCAGTAGCCGAGGGCCCGGGCGTTGGCGGCCATCAGGATCCGGCCGCCGGTGACGACGATGCCCTCGCGGTCCAGGAACGACTCGACGTTCTGCCGGATCGACAGCTTCGGATCGCCGAGGTGGTCGCGAGCCTCGAAAGTCGCCAGCGGCCCATGGTCGGGGAGCTCGTCGAGATCCACCAGCCAGAACGTGGTGCGGTTGCTGAAGCGCCGCTTCATCGGGGCCCGGCGGGTGTGCTGGATCGTGGCGGCGTACCGCCGCGGGGTGCTCGGCAGCGCCGGCGCCTCGGGCCAGTCGAAGCCGAGCCGGGCGGCGGCGGCCGCGCCGGAGCGGGCGCCGTCCTCGTGGAAGCCCCAGCCGTGCCAGGCGCCCGCGAAGACGAGCCGGTCGCTGTCGATCTCGGGCAGACGCCGTTGGGCGGCCACCGAGGTCGGGTTGTAGATCGGGTGCGCGTAGTCGCGGGTCGCGATCACGCTGTCCGGGTCGATCAGGTCCGGGGCGCCCAGGGTGACGAAGTAGCGGACGCCGTCGGAGACCGGCAGGGACATCAGCCGGGTCATGTCGTAGGTGACCGTGACCGCGTCCGTGTCCGGGCGCTCCCACTGGTTCCAGGACGCCCAGGCGTTCCGGTTGCGCGGCATCACGCTGCTGTCGGTGTGCAGCTGCGCCAGGTTCTGTGAGTACGGCATCGCGGTGAGCAGTTCGGTCTGCAGCGCGGTCGGCTCGGCGAGCATGCCGAGTGCCTGATCGGGGTGGGTCGCGATCACCACGGCGTCGAAGGAGTGCACCGCGCCGTTGCCGTCGGTGAGCTCGGCACCGTCCTCGGTCTCGATCACCGAGGTGACCTTGGTGCCGACCACGATCGTGCCGCCGTTCCCACGGATCGCCTCGGCCACCTTGGCGACGTATGTGTGCGAGCCGCCCGTGACCGTGCGCCACTGCGGCGATCCGAACACGGTGAGCATCCCGTGGTGACGCAGGAACGCGAACAGGTAACGGGCCGGGTACTCCAGCGCGATCGACGGGTCGCAGGACCAGACCGCGGCGACAAGCGGCGCCATGAAATGCCGGCGGAAGTACGGCGTGAACCGGCCCTCGGCGAGGAACTCCGCCAGAGTCTGGCCGTCGTCATCGGTGCCCTCGGTCAGGGCGAGCAGTCGCTTCGCGCGCCGGTGGAACCGGGGGATCTCGACGAGCATGCGCAGGTACGACGGACGCACCAGGTGTCGCCAGGAAGGGAAGACCCCGCGACGACCCAGCGCTCCGGCCCACTCCAGACCGGTGCCGCCGTGCGCCTCGTCCGAGCGCACCGACATCGACATGTCCGACGGCTGGGTCGCGACGCCGAGCTCGCGGAACAGGCGCAGCAGGGTGGGGTAGGTGACCTCGTTGTGCACGATGAAGCCGGTGTCGATCGCGACCGGGCCGTCCGGCGTGGTCACGACGTGGGTGTCCGCGTGCCCGCCGAGGCGGTCGTCGGCCTCGAACAGGGTCACCTCGGCCTCGCCGGAGATCACGTACGCCGCGGTCAGGCCCGCGACACCGCTGCCGACGACGGCTACCCGGCCCCGGGTCGGCCGCTCGTCGGCCCGGTGCCGGCCGCTCACGTCGCCTGCTCGAAGTCGAACACTGCGATCGGTGCGGAGGTCGGCGCGGTCGAACCACCCTTCGGCTCGACGGTGATCCCGGCGCCTTCGGCACCGGTCAGGTCGCCCTCCAGCAGCACGGACTGGTCGCTCCCGGCCGGCATCACGCCTGCGGAGACCATCCGGCCGTCCTTCTGGAACCAGAGCTGGTAGACGCGGCCGCTCGGCGCGGCCGGCATCTTCTCGGTGACCAGGACGGCCTTGTTCTCCGCCACGGACTTGAACACGGTGGCGCTGGCGCCGCCGGGGAAGTCGATACTGACGTGCTGCACGTCGCGGGCCCTGAGCACCTGGTCGACCGGGCTGATGGCCTCCTGGGTGCGGTCGGAGTCGTTGACCTGCTGCCAGACGACGGCTCCGCCGCCGACGAAGACGGCGGCGGCCGCGGCCGCGGCCACCAGGCCGGCCCAACGGGGACGCCGGCGACGGCTGGCGAGGTCGGCGACGGGCTCCGCGCCGCCCACGGGCGGCAGCGGACGGACGTTCTTGATCTCGGCGAGGACGGAGGCGCGCAGAGCCGGGGGAGGCGTGGTCGCGGAGTCCTCGGCGAGCAGGGCGGTGGCCTCCTGGAGGCTGGCCACCTCCTCCTGGCAGGTCGCGCAGGCCGCGAGGTGCTCCTCGAAACGGGCGCGCTCAGCGTCGTCGAGTGCGTCTACCGCGTAGGCCCCGGAGAGGGCATGGATCTCGTGAGCAGTCATTGGCCCACTCCCATCGCGTCACGCAACCGGATCAGTCCGTCTCGGATGCGGGTCTTTGCTGTGCCGACCGGTAGGTCGAGCATGGATGCCACCTCGGTGTGCGTATAGCCACCGAAGTAGGCGAGTTCCAGCGCTTCCCGCTGGACGACGGTCAGCTCCGCAAGAGCCGACCGCACCCTCCTGGCCTCCATCGAAGCCTCGGCCGCTTCGGCCGTGGCGTCGTGGTCGACCTGGTGGGAGTTCTGGTGGAAATGGGTGTCCTGCCGGCTGGCGGCCTCGGCGGCGCGGACCCTGTCCACGGAGCGCCGGTGCGCCAGCGTCATCAACCAGGACAGCGCGCTGCCCTTGGACTCGTCGTACCGGCTCGCCGTCTTCCACACCTGGAGGAAGACCTCCTGGGTGACCTCCTCGGCCTGGGCCCGGTCCCGGACGACCCGGAGGACCAGACCGAAGATCCGTGCGGAGGTCTCGTCGTAGAGCTGGGCGAACGCTGCCTCGTCGCCGCGGGCCGAGGCTCGGAGCAGGCCCGCGAGAGTCGGGAGGCCCGTTCCCTCCGGCGACGGATCGCCGGAGGGAACGGGCTTCAAGTGCGACACGGTTCAGATCCTTCTGGTTGTCTGCTGGTGACCAGTGTGGGTCAGGCCGCCGGCATCATGACAGTGTCGATGACGTAGACCGTGGCGTTGGCGGTCGGGATGTTCCCGCACAGCACGGCCGCGTTCTCCGACTTGAGCTCCGGAACAGTGCCGGTCACGTTGATCGTGTCGCCCGCGAGGGTCTCGTGCTCACCGATGACGTCTTCCGGGTTGAGCTTGCCGGCCACCACGTGGTGGGTCAGGATCTTGGTGAGCAGCGCCTTGTCGGCCAGGACGGCGTCCAGGTCTGCCTTCGGGATCTTCGCGAACGCGTCGTCGGTCGGCGCGAACACGGTCAGTGCGTCGGCCGAGTTGAGCGTGTCACCCAGGCCTGCGACGCCGACGGCGGCGACGAGCGTCTTGAGCAGCGGGTTGTTGCTGGCGGCGGTGGCGACCGGGTCGGTGGCCATGCCGTTGAACGAGCCCTTGCCGTCGGCCGGGATGAACTTGCAGCCCGCGCCGAAGGTCTCGGCGCCGGCACCGGCGTCGGTCGACATGGTCTCGTCCGCGGTCGCGGTGGCGTCGTTGTCGGAGTCGTCACTGCCGCAGGCCGCGAGGCCGAACGAGAGGGCGAGGGAAACCGCGGCGACGGCCCCGGTGCGGCGCAGAAGGGTGGTGGTCATGAGATTGAGCCTTTCGACGGGTTGTGGTGGTGCTTGTCCGTGGTGCGCTGTCGGCAGTGATTCGGTGCCGGGCGGGAAGCGGATTGCCTGGACGGGCAGGGATTTCCGGAGATCCGGAGCCGGTCAGGAAGCGGTGACGACGATCTCCTGGATGCCGCTGGACCCGTCGGGGAAGGAGTTCGCCCGCACCGAGGTCTGCACCGTGCCGTCCTTGCCGGTGGCCCGGACCGCGATCATGTGGCTGCCCGGTTCGGCGTCCCAGGACAGGTACCACTGCCGCCAGTAGTCGACACCGGCGTCGGGTCCGAGGGTGGCCTGCTGCCAGGGCCCGCCGTCGATGCGGACCTCGACCTGGGCGACGCCGTTCTGCTGCGCCCAGGCGACTCCGCCGATCGCGCGCCGGCCGGCCTTCACGTTCGCGAGCGGCCTGGGGGTGTCGATCCGGCTGGAGAGCTTGATCGGGGCATCGGTTGCCCAGTCCCGCTTGGTCCAGTAGGCCTCGTCCTCGGCGTACGTCGTCACGGTCAGTCGCTGCAGCCACTTGGTGGCGCCGACGAAGCCGTAGAGGCCGGGGGTGACCAGCCGTGCCGGGAAGCCGTGCTCGCGGGGGAGCACCTTCCCGTTCATGCCGATCGCGACCAGTGCGGGACGGTCGTCGGTCAGCGCCTGGATCGGCGTACTGATCTTGAAGCCGTCGACGTCGACCGAGAGCACCTGGTCGGCCTTGTCCGAGTACCCGGCCATGTCCAGCAGGGTCTTCACCGGTACGCCGAGCCAGCGCGCCGCGCCGACCAGTTTGCCGCCGACCGTGTTGGAGACGCAGGTGAGGGTGATGTCGTGCTCCTCGACCGCCATGTCGAAGAGGTCGTCGTAGGTGAAGGAGAGCTCCCGCTCGACCATGCCGTCGATGCGCAGCCGCCACGAGTTCTGGTTGACCAGCGGGACGGCCAGCTTGGTGTCGACGCGGTAGAAGTCCCGGTTCGAGGTCTGGAAGGACGAGATCCCGGAGAACTGCGCGTCCAGGCCCTCGGCCAGCGGCGGCAGCGGCTGCGCGGCCTGCGGCAGCACGATGTCGGAGATCTTCGACCGTGCCTTCACGATCCACTGACCGGCTCCGGCCATCGCCACGCCGCCGAGCACGACGAGGCCGGAGCCGATCAGGAACCCTCGGCGCGAGCTGCCGGGCGCGCTGCTCGAGGGAGTCGCTGCGTTCGCCCCCCGCGTTCGCAGCGCCCGTACCAGCCACGAGAGCGTGACCGGTGCGAGTACGGCGGCGACGAGTGCGGGCACGGCGTCGCCGAGAGATGCATCCGGCCGGCGCAGCGCCGCAGCGCCTGCGAGCACGACCAGGAAGACGAGAAGGCCGTTGGCCAGGGCCAGCCGGCGTCGCGCGATGATCCCCGCCACCGCAGCGAACAACAGCGTGAAGAGCAGCACGTTCCCGATCAGGATCGCCTTGTCGGCGGTCCCGAAGGTGCGGATCGCCCACTCCTTCATCGGGGTCGGCGTCGCGTCGATCACGGTGCTGCCGACCGCGTAGACCGGGGACGCGGCAGGGTTGCCGAGCGAGGCGACCAGATGCGCAGCCGCCATGCCGAAGCACGCCGCCAGGACGCCGGAGAGCGCGTAGGCGAGGGTCAGCAGGGTCGGACGTGCGGGCCGTCTCATGGCAGTGCTTCGGAGCCGCGCGCAGGACGGATGGGTCGGCGCATAGGGTTTCGACGTGGACACTCCCGTGCAAGGCCGGACCATCGCCAGCGGCATCGGGTCGATGCCCGGCGACGACGTCGCCGAAGCCGTCCGGGTCGTCCTCGGCGAGCTCCCCGATCTGCCGTACGTCCCGGAGCTCCCCGCTCGCGGAGCGACGGCGGGGATGACGGGGCGGGCCCTGGCCGTCGTCGCCGAGCTCGGGTTCGACCTGCAACCGGCGGGTTGGCGGCTGACCGACGCGCCGGGTGTGGACCACCGCCGCGCGCGGTCGCTCCTGGCCCAGGACCTCGACACCGTCGAGGAGCTCGCCCAGACCGGGCGAACTGTCGCCGCCGGCGAGTTCAAGATCCAGGTCACCGGGCCGTGGACCCTGGCCGCGACCGTCGAGCGCCCCCGCGGTGACCGGGTGCTGGCGGATGTCGGCGCGCGCCGGGAGCTCGCGCAGGCGCTCGCGGCCGGACTGGGCGATCACATCGCCGATGTCCGGCGGCGGCTCCCCGGGGCCGACCTGCTCGTGCAGGTCGACGAACCGGCTCTACCGGCGGTGCTGGCGGCGCAGGTGCCGACGGCGTCCGGTTTCGGCCGGCACCGCTCGGTCGACGCACCGAAGGCGTCGGCGGCTCTGGAATGGGTCTTCGACGCGATCACGGCGGCGGGTGCGACCCCGATGGCGCACTGCTGCGCCGCGGACGTCCCGATCGGGTTGCTGCGCGGAGCCGGTGCGGCCGGGATCTCGGTCGACCTCGGTGTCCTCGCCGCCGAGCAGTACGAGGAGCTGGGTCAGGCCATCGACGCGGGGGAGCGGGTCCTGCTGGGCGTCGTGCCGGCTCTGGACCCGAGTGCGCCGCCGACCGTGAAGCAGGTCGTCGACCGGGTCTCACGCCTGCTGGACATGCTCGGCTTCGGCCTCGACGAGGTCGCCGGGCAGCTCGTCCTCACCCCGGCCTGCGGCCTGGCCGGCGCGACGCCCCGTTACGCACGTGAGGCGCTGGCCGTTCTCACGGCCAGCGCCTCACGGTTGAGCGGTGACTGACTCTCAGCCGATGTGCACGCCGTCGGGCGCGTCATCGGTGGCGAGGTCCTCGTGCTTGACGTTGAGGAACATCCACACGATCAGGCTCGCCGTCCAGATCATGAACGCGCCGGTCATGAAGGCATGCGTGCTTCCTTCGGTGAAGGCCGCCTGACCGATCACGTTCTTCAGCGACGCCGCGGCCTCCGGGTCGGCTCCACCACCGCCGGGCGCGATCGCCATCACGGCCGCACCGAGCGATGCGCTCTTGTCCTGGATCGCCTGCACCGCAACGGTCGACAGCGTCGCCAGACCGAGCGCGCCACCCACCTGCTGCATGGTGTTCAGCACACCCGAGGCGACCCCCGAGTCGCGGTGGTCGACGCCGTACACGGCGGTCAGTGTCATCGGCACGAAGGTCAGGCCCATGCCGAACGCCATCAGGATGATGAACGGGAACAGGTCGACCCAGTAGTTGACCCCGGTACCCAGGTAGCCGTCGCCGAACGCCGTCGCCAGGATGTTCTTCGGTGAATCGTCGATCGAGAGCCGCGAGAAGTTCAGCAGCGCGAAGCCGGCGAAGATCGTGCCGGCGCCGGCCAGGATCCGCGGGTCCATCCTGGTCAGCAGCTTCGACGAGATCGCCGCACCGGCGACGATGCCGACGCTGAAGGGCAGGAACGCGAAACCCGTGTGCAGCGGGCTGTAACCCATCACGTTCTGGACGAACTGGGAGAGGAAGTAGAACATCGCGAACATCGCGGCCGGGACGATCATCATCGTCACGAACGCCGTCGCCCGGGTGCGGTTGGTCAGGATCCGCAGCGGCAGCAGCGGGTGCTCGACGCGACGCTCGATCGCGACGAACAGGGCCAGCAGCCCGACCCCGACGGCCATGAAGGTGATCGTCCACGGGTCGTCCCAACCCGCCTCGCCGCCGGCCCGGGAGATGCCGTAGACCAGCGAGACCAGGCCGAGGGTGCCGGTGAAGGCGCCGGGCAGGTCGAGCTCTCCCGGGTGGGTCTCGGACTCGGCCAGCAGCTTGGGGGCGAAGTATGCCGCCGCGATGCCGATCGGGACGTTGATCAGGAAGGTCAGCCGCCAGCCCTCGACGTCCAGGCCGAAGACCTCCGGGGTCAGGCCGGTCAGCCAGCCGCCGAGGACCAGGCCGACCGCGGCACCGACGCCCGACATCGCGGCGTACACGGAGAAGGCGCGGTTGCGCTGGGCACCGGCCGGGAAGTTCGTGGTGATCAGCGCGAGGGCGGTAGGCGCGGCCAGTGCGGCGCCGAGACCCTGGAGTCCCCGGGAACCGAGCAGCATCAGCTCGTTCTGGGCGAGGCCGCCGAGACCGGAGGCGATCGCGAAGATCGCGACACCGATCATGAAGACGAGGCGGCGGCCGTACAGGTCACCGAGCCGACCGCCGAGGAGGAGCAGACCGCCGAAGGCGAGCGCGTAGCCGGTGACGACCCACTGCAGGTTCGCTGCGGAGATGCCCAGGTCTTGCTGGATGTAGGGGAGCGCGATGTTGGCGATGGTGCTGTCGAGCACCACCATCAGCTGCGCCACCGAGATGAGCACCAGGGCCCAGCCCAGATGCGTGTGGCCTTCGGCGCGCCCGGTGGGGTCCGCCTTGGCCTCTGCGATGTCGGTCATGAATTCTTCCTTGCTGTGGTGACGGCCTTGGTGTCGGCCTTCTTCGGGGACGGGGTGTTGTCGGAAGTGCTGTCGCCGGCGCACGCGGGGTGGCGTACGGCGGGGAGGATCACGTTGTCGATGACGCGCTCGATGCTCGCGTCGTCGATGGTCTCGCCGAGGATGAACGCGCGGTGCAGGAGGATGCCGGCGAGCGCAGGGGCGATCAGCGTGATGTCGACGTCCGCGGCGATCTCCCCCCGGGCGATGGCCCGTTCGTAGATCGTCCGGCTCACGGCGATCTTCGGGGCGATGAACTTGGCCCGGAACTCGTCGGCGAACTCGGGGTCCGTGCTCACCGCGGTGAGGACCGACCCGAGGATCCCGGTCGCGGCGCCGCTCAACCCTTCGTGGCCGCAGAACGTGGCCAGCAGATCCGAGCGCAGAGCTCCGGTGTCGTGGTCGTCGACACTCGGTGCCGACTTGGCCCGTGCGAGCGCCTCGACGACGAGGCTGGCCTTGCTCTCCCAACGGCGGTAGAGGGTCGCCTTGCTGGCGCGTGCCTGTTTGGCGACGGCGTCCATCGTGAGCCGGTCGTAGCCGACCTCCATCAGGAGCTCGACGCAGGCGTCGAGGATCTCGTCCTCGCGCTCGCCTTCGATGCGGGGGCGGTGCTTGGTGTGCAGCACGCTCATCATCACGCGACCGGGCTCCTCCTCTGACGGATGAAACGAAACGGTTTCGTTTCATCGAGAGAGTAGACCGGTCTTGGCCCAGTCGCAACTTTCTTTACGGCCCTCGAATTCGAGAACGGGTTCTACCCGTGCGTAACCCCGGTCCGACTTCGTTTGCTATGCCCGAAATGAGGCGGCGAAAGGTCGGAACTCACGCGTTCAACAAGTTGACCAAAGTGATTGTCGTCGCAACTTGAGGCCTGCTAGAACTCGCTCGCCACGGATGTCCTTGTCCGTGGGCAACGCCGTTGAAGGGGTTCTGGAATGCGTGTTCGCGGATCCGATGTCGGAGTTCGTCGTACCGGACAGGCAGGGCGGCGTACGCGCTCCCGCTTGATCCTGGCCACTGTGCTCGCGATGTTCGCGGCCGGTCTGACGGCCTTCGCCGGCTCGCCGGCGGTCGCCGTCCAGGCGACCGGCGACGACGTCGCTGTGTGGCAGACCGGCAACTCCTGGACCTACGGCAACACCTCGTTCCGTTACCAGGCCGAAGGCACCGACGTCACGATCAACGAGACGGTCACGTACTCGGTCGTGGGTCGCGAGGACTTCGGCGGTCACGACGCCTACAAGCTGAACATCAGCGGCACCATCACCGGTGGCAGCGGCTCGGTCGCCGTGGACGGCGTCGGCAACGCCAGCCTCGGCAACTTCGGCGGCACGGTGAGCGGTACCCGCTACGTCCGTACGTCGGACCTGGCGCTGCTCCAGGAGAACCAGTTCCAGCACCTGACCGCCCGGGCGACGGTCTCGATCATCTCGACGAACATCGTCGCGGACATCGAGCTGCACCTCACCCCGAACCCGAGCTGGAAGGTCCACGACTTCCCGCTGAACAACGGCGACAACTGGCACACCCTCACCGACGTCCGCTACACCGGCGGGTTCACTTACGACGCCGGCTCGCTCGGCGGCACCGGTGCCTCGCCGTTCGACGGCACGCTCCACTTCGACGCCCCGGCGAACACGACCTCGACCACGGTCAACGCGATGGGCAACGGCGCCCTCCCGGTCAAGCGGGTCTTCAGCCAGAACGCCGACGCGTCGATGTCGGACGACTCCTACTGGTCGCCGCAGTTCAAGAACCAGGTCAAGGAGACCCTCGTCCTGCCGCTCGACGGCGGCGCCGTCACGCTGAACCGCACCATGACCGCGGCGAACACCTCCGGCGGCACCCTGATCACCGCCACCGGCACGCCGTCGTACACGTGCGCCGGCGGCAACGTGGCCATCTCCGGCAACATCGTCGGCGGCTCGGCCGGACAGACCGTCACCGCCCGGGTGGACACCTCGCAGGTGAGCCCCGGGTCCGGTCAGACCTTCACCACGGTCACCGGCTCGAACGGTGCCTACACCGTGAACGTGACCGCCCCGAGCGTCAGCGACGGCCTCGCCCGTGGCGGCGCGCAGCCTTCGCGCGGCAACTACGGCGTCTTCCTCACCGGAGGCGGTGGAATCGGTGCGACCACCATCGTGGTCAGCGCCAAGGACTGCTCCTCGATCGCCTACACCGGTGCGATCGCCGGCCCGCAGACCGGTACGGCCGTGGTGAGCGCCCAGCTCAACGACCTGGCCGACCAGGCCAACGCAGCCGGTCGCACCGTGACCTTCACCCTCGGCGGGGGTGCCACGGTCAACGCGACCACCGACGCAGCCGGTGTCGCCTCCGCGACGATCCCGGTCAACGCGGCGCCGCGCTCGACGACGATCTCGGCCTCGTTCGCCGGAGCAGCCGACCTCGAGGCCGCCTCCACCAGCGCCGGCTTCACCGTCACGACGATCCCGACGACGAGCACCGTGGTCGCGAACCCGGGCGTCGCGATCCTCGGTGACCCGGTCACCTTCACCGCGACCATCGCCCCGACCTTCGGCGGCAGCACCCCCGCCGGCTCGGTCCAGTTCTCGGTCGACGGCGCGGACTTCGGTTCGCCGATCGCCCTCTCCGGAGGTTCGGCGACCAGCGCCGCGATCTCCACGCTGCCGCTGGGCTTCCACAACGTGGTCGCGACGTACCTCGGCAGCGCCGACCACAGCGGCAGCGCCTCGCCCGCCGTCCAGTTCCGGGTCCGCAACCCGCTGCTCGGCACCTCCACCACGCAGGTCATCACCCCGACCTCCTCGGTGTACGGCCAGAACGTGAACCTTGCCGCCAACGTGACCAAGGTCAGCGGGTCCGACCCGCTCACCGGCTCGGTGACCTTCTTCGACGGTCTGAGCATCCTGGGCACCGCCGCACTGGACGGTTCCGGTAACGCCGAGCTCGACCTGACCGACATCCCGGTCGGCTCGCACTCGATCACCGCGAACTACTCCGGTGACGACGTGTACGCCGCCAGCGCCTCCGCGCCGACGGCCACCACGGTCGCCAAGGCCGACACCGTCGTCGACCTGCAGAGCTCGGACACCTCCACGGTGACCGGCGAGACCGTCCACTTCACGGCCTCGGTGGCGCCGGTCGCCCCGGGCTCGGGTGTGCCGTCCGGCACCGCCCAGCTGGTGATCGACGGCAACAACGTGGGCTCCCCGGTCGCACTGGTCGGTGGCGCGGTCGCCTTCGACCCGGTCTCCGACCTCGGTGCCGGTTCGCACACGGTCGCGGTCTCCTACAGCGGTGACGCGAACTTCAGGACCGACTCCGACAGCCTGACCCAGGCGGTCGCGAAGGCCGACACCGTCAACGTCGTCCTCACCGGGCCGTCGCCGCAGGTCGAGGAGGAAGCGGTCACCGTCACCGCGACCGTCGCGGCGCAGTCGCCGGGCTCCGGCTCGCCGACCGGCACGGTGGTCTTCTTCGCCGGCGGTGACGAGATCGGGTCGGCGGCGCTCGCACCGTCGGGCGGCAGCAGCCAGGCCACCTTCACCACCTCGTTCCTTCCTGTCGGCACGCACGCGATCACGGCCGAGTACGCCGGCGACGCCGACTACAACGGCAGCACCGCCGACGCGGTCGACCAGATCGTGATCGCGGCGACCGCGGTCGTCGCGACCACCACGACCGTCACGTCGTCGAAGAGCCCGTCGACCTTCGGCGAACTGGTGACCTTCACCGCTCACGTGGAAGCCGACGACGACAGCGCGCCGCTGGGTGCCGTTCAGTTCTCGATCGACGGCACCGACATCGGTGGTCCGGTCCCGGTCGACGCCAACGGCGACGCGGAGAGCCCGACCGTCTCCTCCCCGGAGCCGGGCGACCACCTGGTGATCGCGGCTTTCGCCTCCTCCGCGGCGTACGCGGCCTCGGGTGACACCGTCACCCAGCAGGTCGACAGCGCCTCGGTGACGCTGGGCCTGACGTCCTCCCACGCGAACAGCAACCACGGCCAGTCCGTGGACTTCCACGCAACGGTGGCGTCCAACCAGGCCGGGACCGGCACTCCGGGCGGGTTCGTCCAGTTCCGGGTCGACGGTGTCGCGCTCGGCGGTGCCGTCGCCGTCGACGGCGACGGTGAGGCCACCAGCCCGAGCACGACGTCGCTGACCCCGGGGGCGCACACCGTGACTGCGGTGTACTCCGGTGACGAGCACTTCCTGGGCGAGACCAGGACGCTGACGCAGAGCGTCGGCGTCATCGGCACCAGCACCGCGCTGGCCGCCTCCACCACGTCGCCGACCTTCGGTGACACGGTGACGCTCACCGCGACGGTGACACCGGGCTCGGGGGCCCTGGGCGCCCCGACCGGCACGGTGACCTTCATCGACGGCAGCACCCCGCTGGGCACCGTTCCGCTGGCGGCCGTCGGCGGCAACGGGAAGGCGACGTTCAGCACGGCGGCGCTCTCCGGTGGTGCGCACCCGGTCACGGCGGTCTACAACGGGGCCGACGCGTTCGGCGCCAGCACCTCCGCGGTCGTCACGGTCACGGTGGCCAAGAAGGCGACCGGCCTGGTCGCCGAGGCCGCCCTGGTCAGGTTGAACCCCCTTCTCGGGATCAACCTCGGCCTGCTGAAGGCGAGGCTCAGCACCGCGTCCGGCCCGTTGGCCGGCCAGCCGGTGGTGTTCACGATCGGCGGAGTGACCGCCTGCACGATCGTCACCGACGGGGCGGGGCTCGCCGTCTGCGACGCCGACTCGAAGCTGATCCAGCTGATCCTGGCCGGCGGCTACAAGGCGACCTACCCCGGCAGCGGCGACTACGTCGGTTCCACGTCCAACGGCGCGCTGATCAAGTGACCCGGCAGACCCAGAGAAAAGGAATAGCACCCGTGCGCAGAATCACCGCCGCCCTTGCGGCTCTCGTCACGGCCCTGGGCCTCGTCCTGGTGGTCACCGGTCCCGCGGAGGCTGCGATCACGGCTCCCGGCAACGGGTCCGTGCTCCGTGGCAACACGACGCTCTCGGCCTCGGGGGCCACCAGCAACGGGACGGCGTGCCTGAGCGGTACGTCGGCCCGGACCCGGTTCTTCCTGGTCAACTCCGGAGGCGCCACCGTCTTCAGCAACGAGCAGACCGGCACCGGCGCCAAGTCCGTCTCGATCGACACCCACAGCTACGACAACGGCAGCTACACGGTCAGGGTGGAGGAGGTCAACCGGTCAGGCTTCCTCGCCTGCAGCAACTCGACCAACACCTCGACGAGTGCGGTCACGATCGACAACCGGTTCGGGATCACCTACAACGATCCGCTCAGTGCCCCGCAGAACACCACGCTCAGCGGGATCACGGCCAACATCGCCGACCTGGCCCCGACCGGTCTCACCAACCTGGCCGGTCACACGATCAGCTTCGCGCTGACCGGCGGCGGCTCCACCAGCGGCGTGACCAACGCGGCCGGCAACGTGACCGTCAACCTGCCGGTGAGCGGCCCGCCGCGAACGGCCGCGCTGACGATCGGCTACGCGGGCTCGGCGCGCTGGGGCTCGACCGGCATCAGCCGCTCGTTCGACGTGACCAAGAACGCCACCACCACGACTCTCACCCAGCCGGCGACGATCGTGCACGGCGAGTTCCAGAGCTTCACGGCGACTGTCGCGAAGACGAACGGGACCGGAACGCCGACCGGTTCGGTCCAGTTCACCGTGGACGGATCGGACTTCGGGGCTCCGGTGTCCGTGAACGGCAGCGGCGTCGCCACGACGCCGGCCACCGACGCCCTGAGCACCGGCACGCACACGGTCGGTGCGGTCTACAGCGGTGACGCCAACTTCCTGACCAGCACCGCTGCGACCAGGACCGCCACGACCGTCAAGGCGGACACCACCACTCAGCTGAACGCGGCACCGACGCCGACCAAGTTCGGCCAAGCGGTGACCTTCACCGCGACGATCGGCGTGGTCGCCCCCGGCGTCGGCGCTCCGACCGGCGGCGTCCAGTTCAACATCGACGGTGCGCCGTTCGGCACCGCGGTCCCGCTGAGCGGCAACACCGCCCAGCTCACGGTCAGCAACCTGAATGCCGGCAACCACGACGTGGAGGCCGTCTACAACGGTGACGCCGACTTCAACCCCAGTTCGTCGGCGGTCGTCACCCACGGTGTCGAGCGCGCGGACACGAACCTGAGCCTCAGCACCTCGGACGCGACCGCCGTGTCGGGTCAGCCGCTGAGCTACACGGCCAACGTGGTCTCGGTGGCGCCCGGCGCCGGCGTGCCGGCGGGTCAGGTCCAGTTCGAGGTCGACGGTCAGCCGCTCGGCGGCCCGGTCACCCTGGTCAACGGCCAGGCGACGTCGCCGACGACGAGCATGCTCGTGGGGTCGCACAACGTCACCGCGAACTACCTCGGCAACTCCAACTACGCGGGTTCGGACTCGGCGTACACGCAGGTCGTGACGCCGGCCCAGACCGACATCGTGCTGACCTCCTCGCAGAACCCGTCGGTGTTCGGCCAGGGAGTCACCTTCCGTGCCGAGGTCTCGCCGCAGGCGCCCTCGTCCGGTGACCCCACCGGCGCGGTGCGGTTCCGGGTCAACGGTGTCACCGTGGCCACCCCGGACATGGTCGGCGGCGTCGCGGAAGTGACGCTGAGCAACCTGCCGGTCGGCACGCACGCGGTCGTCGCCCGGTACCTGAGCGACAGCACCGAGTTCCTCAGCGGCAGCGAGGACTCGCTGAGCCAGCAGGTGAACAAGGCGGCGACCAGCACCGCCCTGGTCAGCAGCGCGCCGAGCTCGGTCTTCGGACAGCCGGTCACCTTCACCGCCTCGGTGACGGTGACGGCTCCGGGTGCTGGTGCCCCGACGGGGGACATCGTGTTCAAGGACGGCAGCAGCGTCCTGGCCACGGTGCCGGTGAACTCGGCCTTCCAGGCCACGCTCACCACCTCCGCCCTCGCGGTCGGCCAGCACGCGATCACCGCGACCTACAGCGGGGACGGCAGCTTCCTGGGCAGCAACGCATCCTCGACGCAGACGGTGCAGAAGGCGTCGACCTCGACTGTGGTGACCTCGTCGAACAACCCGGCTCTGACCGGCCAGCCGACGACGTTCTCCGCGGCGGTCACCCCGGTCGCGCCGGGTGCCGGCGACCCGTCGGGCACGGTCCTGTTCACGATCAACGGCCTGCCGCTCGGAGGTCAGCGTCCGATCGTGGACGGTGTCGCGACCAGCCCGTCGTTCTCCGCCCTGACGCCCGGTACCTACAAGGTCAAGGCGCAGTACAGCGGCGACGGCAACTTCTTCAAGAGCGACGGTCTGCTCGACCAGGGCAGCGGCCAGTTCACGAGCAAGGGCGCCACGACGCTGGGCCTCACCGGTCCGGCCACGGCGGCCTACAACGCGCCGGTGACCTTCGACGTGACGGTCAACGCGGTGGCTCCGGCCAACGGCAAGCCGTCCGGCGTGGTCCGCTTCTGGGAGGGCGGCGAGCTTCTCGGCTCGAGCAGCCTCGTCCCGGCCGGGACCAACGCCGCGACAGCGTCGTTCGTGACCAGCACGCTGTCTCCGGGCAGCCACACCGTCCGGGCCGAGTACGTCGGGAACTTCAACTTCACCGGCTCGGAGAACACCACCTCCGTCGCGGTGGGCCGAGCCCCGACCACGACCGGCGTCGCCTCCTCGGTCAACCCGGCGACCTTCGGTGACAGCGTCACGCTGACAGCGACGGTGAACGAGCAGTTCCCGACCGTCGGCGAACCGACCGGTTCGGTGACCTTCTCCGACGGCGCCGCGGTCCTGGGCACCTCCGCGATCAGCACGGTGGGCGGCCAGCGGGTCGCCACGCTCGTGGTCCCCGGCCTCAGCGGCGGCGCCCACTCGATCACGGCGGCGTACTCGGGCGACACGGCGTTCGCCGGCAGCACCTCGCCGGTCTACACCCAGCAGGTCGCGCAGCAGGCGGTGACGCTGGTGGCCGGTTCGCCGGTCGCGGGCTCGCCGCTGGGCACGCGCTTCGGGTACGTGCGGGCACGACTGACCGACGCGGACGGCGACCCGTTGGTGGGGCGCACCATCTCCTTCACCAACAAGCCGTTCGGCAGCCGGCCGGCGTACCACCTGTGCAGTGCGGTCACCAACGCCAGCGGTCTGGCCGAGTGCGACTACACGGTGATCAACATCGACCCGAGCACGGACGGTGAGGATCTGCTGATCGACGTGAACGGGACGTACCACGCTCACTTCGCAGGATCCGGCGACTACCAGGGCGCGATCGCCGAAGGCGATCTGTTCTGATCAGCTAGTCGGCACGCAAGACGCCGATCACGCCCCTCGTCCGCCGGGACGGGGGGCGTGATCTGTGCTCAGGGGGTCGCGGTGGCCGTCGGCTCCGGTGTCGGCGTGGGGTCCGGGGTCTCGACGGGGTCGGTCGGCTCCGTGGACGGTTCGTCGGTCGGATCGCTGGACGGCGTCGGCGTCGGGGCGCCGGTCGGTCCGGCCGTGGGCTCGGCGGTCGGCTCGGTCTGCGGAGTCGGCTCGGGCGAGCTCGGGGCCTTCTGCACCGGGTCCGTCCCGGCATCCGAGCCTGCGCCGGCGATGCTGCTCAGGCTGGTCCCGCTGGTGTCGGATCCGCCGAAGAGTGCGGAGAGCGGTCTGCCGAGCGCGCCTTCGATGCCGGTCAGCGTGCCTAGGGTGATCGCCAGGACCGCGGCCGCGGCCGGGAGCACCCGTCCCCAGCGGACGCCGGGCCGGTCGGAGGCCAGGGTTCGCGGTGGTTCGGGGGCGATCTCGACGGGGACCGGGGCCAGCACGCGGGTGGCGGTGTCCGCGATCGACGCGGTGTCCGGAGCGCGGGTCGCGCCCGGCGTGACCGCGGCGGTGCGGGCGATCGCCGGGGTCCAGGGGAGCGGCGCCAACTGCAGGGTCCGGCGGCGTACGGCCTCGCGGCTGCGGTGCAGTGAGGCGGAGTACATCGTGGTGGCCACGGTGGCGATCACGCTGGCCACCGCCGCGCCGATGATGGTCCCGGCGACGCCGAGGTAGGACGCGGCGAACGCGGCTGACGAGGCCGCTCCGGCACTGGCCGCCATCTGGGTCAGGCTCAAGCCGCTGCGGGACTCTGGGTCGGCCGTCGCGGGCTCGGATCGCGGGGTCGACGGGACGGGGGGACGGACTGCCGCGGGACGCGGCGACTGCGGGGACATGAGAACTCTCTGCTCGGCGGTGCTTCCACTACTGGAACGCACCGGGCTCCGGGCCGGTTTCAGTTTCCGGACGTGATGCCGCCCACGTCGTCGCTGCAGGCGTCACCGGCGCACCCGGTGCTGAGCAGTTCGAGGGTGCTGGAGACGGCCACCTCGTTCCAGGTCCTGGCGCCACGCAGCATGTAGTGGCCGAGCATGCCCATGTCGACGAAGCGCGCGGACGCGGCGACGGCCCCGGCGCGCTCGACGAAGATCCGGGTGTGCCGGGCACTCGTGATCCTGTCCTTGCGCCCGTGGGCGGCGACCAGATGTCTGTCGCGCAGCGGTTCGACCGGGTCGCCCGAGGGCAGCCAGGGAGCGAGCCCGACGACTCCGACCACGCCCTCGGCGTCCGCGACCCGGGCCGCGGTGCGGGCGCCCATGGAATGCCCGAGCAGGACGACGGGCAGGCCGGGGTGCTGACCGCGGAGGTGGTCGATCGCCGCCCGGGCGTCGGTCACCGGTGCCGGTTCAGCCCCGTGGGACTCGTTCCAGCCCTTCACCGTGAACCGGAGCAGCGCCGTGCCCACCCCGGCACCGGCGAAGCGCGGTGCGACCGCGGTGAACATCGCCCGGGTGCGCCGGTACGCCAGGCTGCGGTCGTCGACCGGGCGATGGCCGTGCTCGGCGCCCCCGTGCAGCATGAGCACCAGCGCACTCACGTCGGCCGGGAGGGGCGCGATCGTCAGGGTGTCGGCGGCGGTGTCGGGCATGGCACCCATCCTTACCTATTGATCCTCGCGCGCGGGTGCTCGCGACATGAGTGCTTCGCAGTCGCCGGGGCTGCGGATTGGTGTCGGTGCGACACGGCAAGATGGCCCTGTGAATGATGGCCCTGTGACCGCCAGTGACGAGACTGACCTGCGGGCCGAGCACCAGGCCCTGGCCGAGCAGATCGAGGATGCCCGGTTCCGCTACTACGTCCTCGACGACCCGACGCTCTCCGATGCCGACTTCGACGTGCGGCTGCGCCGCCTGGAGGAGATCGAGGAGCTCGTTCCCGAGCTGCGGACCCCGGACTCGCCGACGCAGAAGGTCGGCGGCGCCGTCTCGACGCAGTTCACCGCGGTCGACCACCTGCAGCGCATGGAGAGCCTGGACAACGCGTTCTCGACCGAGGAGCTGCAGGCCTGGGCGGCCCGGGTGGCTCGCGACGGGGTCACCGATCCGGCGTACCTCTGCGAGCTCAAGGTCGACGGCCTGGCGATCAACCTGCTCTACGAGGACGGCAAATTGGTCCGGGCCCTCACCCGGGGTGACGGGCGGACCGGCGAGGACGTCACCCCGAACGTGAAGACCATCGCGGCGGTTCCGCACACGCTCACCGGCACCAAGAAGTTCCCGGTGCCGGGGCTGGTCGAGGTGCGCGGCGAGGTGTTCCTGCCGGTCGCCGCCTTCGAGAAGCTGAACGCCTCGCTGGTGGAGGCGGGCAAGCCGATGTTCGCCAACCCGCGCAACTCGGCGGCCGGCTCGCTGCGGCAGAAGGACCCGCGGGTGACCGCCTCGCGTGAGCTCGGCATGGTCTGCCACGGCATCGGTGCCCGCGAGGGCTTCGAACCGACTGCGCAGTCGCACGCGTACGAGGCGCTCGCCGCCTGGGGCCTGCCGATCTCGGAGCAGGTCAAGGTGGTCGGCACGCTCGCCGAGGTCGAGGCCTACATCGCCGATGCCGGCGAGAAGCGGCACACGATCGTCCCGTACGAGATCGACGGGGTCGTGGTCAAGATCGACGACGTCGCGTTGCAGCGCCGGCTCGGGTCGACCTCACGGGCGCCGCGGTGGGCGATCGCCTTCAAGTACCCGCCCGAAGAGGTCAACACCAAACTGCTCTCGATCGAGGTCAACACCGGCCGCACCGGCCGGGTGACCCCGTACGGCGTGATGGAGCCGGTCAAGGTCGCCGGATCCACCGTGGAGAACGCGACGCTGCACAACGCGTACGAGGTCAGGCGCAAGGACGTTCGTCCCGGTGACACCGTGATCCTGCGCAAGGCCGGCGACGTGATCCCCGAGATCCTCGGCCCGGTCCTGGCGCTGCGGCCCGAGGGCCTGCCGGAGTGGGTGATGCCGTCGGTGTGCCCGTCGTGCGAGACCCCGCTCGCCGAGCAGAAGGAGGGCGACAAGGACCTGCGCTGCCCCAACCACGAGCACTGCCCGGCCCAGGTGCGCGAGCGCGTGTTCCACGTCGCCGGACGCGGAGCCTTCGACATCGAGGGGCTCGGCTACGAAGCCGCGGTGGCCCTGCTCGACGCCGGGGTGATCCGCAACGAGGGCGACGTCTTCGGTCTGGATGCCGAGAGCCTGGTGACCGCCCCGCTGTTCACCCGTGCCCCGAAGAAGGGCGAGGAGGGTCCGCAGCTCTCCGCCAACGGTCAGAAGCTGCTCGACAACCTGGGCAAGGCCAAGGAGCAGCCGCTGTGGCGGGTGCTCGTGGGTCTCTCCATCCGGCACGTCGGACCCTCGGCAGCCCGCGCGCTGGCCGAGACCTTCGGGTCGATGGAGGCGATCCGCGCCGCGGGTCTCGGCGAACTCGCTGCCGCCGAGGGGGTGGGCGCGACGATCGCGGAGTCGGTGCGTACCTGGTTCGACGACCCGGATGCCCCGTGGCACGGCGAGATCGTGGACAAGTGGGCCGCCGCCGGGGTCCGGATGGAGGACGAGCGGGCCGAGCTCGGCGAGCAGACCCTGGAAGGCCTGACCCTCGTGGTGACCGGCTCGCTGGTCGACTTCAGCCGGGACAGCGCCAAGGAGGCGATCCTGTCCCGGGGCGGCAAGGCGTCCTCGGGGGTCTCGAAGAAGACCGACTACGTCGTGGTCGGCGACAACGCGGGTTCCAAGGCGGACAAGGCCGAGGAGCTCGGCGTCACGGTCCTCGACGAGGACGGGTTCAAGACGTTGCTCGAGGGCGGTCCCTCGGCACTCTGACTGAGAGCCTCGGCTCGCCTGCCGATCCGGGTCAGTTGATCCGCAGGGACGGGGCGGCCGAAGAAGTAGCCCTGTGCGTAGCCGCAGTCCAGCTCCCGCACCAGCTCCAGCTGGTCCTCGGTCTCCACACCCTCGGCCACGACGGTCACGCCGAAAGCGTGCGCCGCCTTGACCATCAGCTCCAGCAGGCTGCGGGTCGCCTTCGAGTGCGGGTCGACGAACTCGCGGTCGATCTTGACGATGTCGATCGGCAGGCGGGACAGCTGGGTACTCGACTGGTATCCGGTGCCGAAGTCGTCGAGGCTGACCACGAGCCCGGCTTCACGCAGGGCCTGGAGGTTGGCGGCCGCGGCGCTGCCGTCCATGAGAGCGGTCTCGGTGACCTCGACAACGATCTGTCCGGGATCGACATCGGCGAGCAGGAGGGCGGCGTCGATGTCAGTGCGGATCCGCTGGCGGCTGACGTGCCGGGCCGACACGTTCACCGCGACCTGGATCTCGCGGTCCCCGCGTTCGTCGTTCCAACGGGAGAGCTGGTCGATGGCCGCATGGAGCACCCAGACGTCCAGGTCGTTGATCAGGTCCGAGGACTCCGCGACGGCCAGGAACTCCGATGGCGGGAGCAGTCCCCAGCCGGGCCGGTTCCAGCGCACCAGCGCTTCGTAGCAGTCGATCAGTCCGGTCCGCAGGTTCACGATCGGCTGGTAGTGCAACTCGAGCTCGTCATTGGCGATCGCGCTGGTCAGCGCGCGTTCCGTCGCGTTCTGCTCCTTGAGGGCCGCCCGCGCCGTGCTGTCGAACAACTCGACGCAGCCGCGTCCCGCGGCCTTGGCCCGGTACGTCGCCAGGTCGGCTTCGTGCAGCAGCGTCTCGACGTCGGTCTCGCCACCGCGTCCGATGGCGATGCCCACGCTGGCGCCGACCTGCACGGTGGAGTTCTCGTCGATCTGGATCGGACGGGAGACGGCGGCGATCAGTCGGTTGGCGAGCGTCGTGGTGTCGGCCTCGTGCGAGACGTCCTCGATCCCGACCAGGAACTCGTCACCGCCGAGGCGGCCCACGAAGTCGCCGGTCCGGATCGTGTCGACCATGCGTCGGGCGACCTCGCGCAGCACCTCGTCGCCGGCCCGGTGCCCGTGGTTGTCGTTGACCTCCTTGAACCCGTCCAGGTCGATGAAGAGGAGGCCGATCGTTCCTTTTCGCCGACGGGTGCGACCCAGCGCGCCGGCGACCAGCCGCAGCATCTGGGTGCGGTTGGCCAGGCCGGTCAGCGCGTCATGCCTGGCCTGGAGGGCGAGATCGTCCTGGAGTCCCTCGAGGGCGTGATGCACCGAGGCGATCTGATCGATCGCGAGCGACATCCGGACCACGACGAGTACGAACATCACGACGGAGCCGATGACGACTGCCCAGACGTCGATGTGCGTCCCGGTGATCTGCTGCAGTGCCAGGATCGCCGGCGCCATCATCGTGGCCAGGACCACCGACAACAGCCGGTACCCGCGGAACCGCACGTCGGGACTGACTCCCGGCTCGGACAGTTTCGCCATGGACGGGTGCAGGACCGCGGCTCCCCAGAACGCGTACGAGAACAGCCAGAGGTACTCCACCGAGTAGACGGTGTTCGTGGCGAACAGGTCGAACGCGACCGACAGGGTGTCGGCCGCGATCAGCAGCGCCAGAGCGCCGAGCAGGTACCGGAACGCCGGAGGGCGGCCGTCGGTCGAGCTGATCAACCGGACAAGCGCACCGATCAGCAGGATGTCCATGATCGGGTACGCCGCGCTCACGATCGCCGCCGCCGTCGACTGGCCGGCGACCTCGATCGTCGGCCGGGCGAGCAGAACCCAGGACAGCAGGCTGAGACCTGCTGTGACCGTGGCGCTGTCCAGCAGTGGTCCGAGACTGCGACCCGACAGGCTGCGGCTCCTGGCCAGCATGGCCAGGCTGACTGCGAAGACGGGATAGCCGAGGAGGTAGAAGAAGTCCGAATAGGTCGGGAAGGCGGTGACGTGCAGGACGTCCTGCTGCCAGTTGAAGCTCGTGTCGGCGATCACCCAGAGGCACTGGCCCACCGCCATCAGGTACCACGCGCCCTTCATGCGCGGCTGCCAGCGGCGGGCTCCGACGATGATCGCGATCACGACCGAGACCGAGATGGCGCTGTAGACGAGGTCCCTGACGAGCTCGGGTGCCGGCAACCCCTGTGACGCGATGGTCGCGGCACTGACGACCGCGAGGTAGGTCAGTGACAGCCGTGTTGTCGGAGCGGCGGCCTCAGGCATGGAGGGCCGCTACCCGGGTCCGCACGCGAGCGGAGGCGGCTCGGCCCTGCCGGACCGACAGACTCGGTGCGGGCTGCGTGGAGGCAGCCGCCGGGACGCCGTACGGCAGGTTCGTCACCGCGCCGGCCGGCGTGTGGAACAACCACTGCGACAGGGTCCGCATCGCTGCCCAGTCGCCCTGGACGACCCGGAGCGAGACCAGGCGGTCGGAGATCCGGGCATCCGTGCCGGAACGCACCAGCGCGAGCTTCACCGGTTCGGCTCCCGGCAGTTCGACATGGACGAGGCCTCCGCCGGGCACAGCGTCCTCCGGGAGGCGGACGCGAAGGCCGCCGACCGAGATGTCGACCAGCTCTGCGTCCACGCCTTCGACGGCGACGACGGCCTGGACGGCGAACCGGTGTGCGTTGCGGCGCGACGAGGCGAACTCGGCAGCGCGGATCCGGCGCATCCCGAGGGCGACCGTGGTCGTGGCGATCAGCAACCAGATCCCTGAGGCCACCGTGGCCGAGGGCGACGCACGCCAGGGAACGACTCCGGCCAGGCCGGCAGCGCTGTAGGCGACGATCGCCGCCAGAGTGACCAGCAGGACGCCGAGGACCCGCGGCACCCTGCTCCGGGTCCGTTCCGCGGTGCCTTCCTTCGGAGTGACCTGGAACTCTAGGGTCCGGCGGGTCAGCAGCCACCACAGGCACGACAGGCCGACCGGGATCCTCAGGATCCGCAGCGCGAGCGCATTGGACCAGCTGAGCTGATGGCGGTAGAAGCGCTTGGCGCCCCACAGCCGGACGGCGAACGTCGTGGCGAAGATCGCGGTGAAGGTCAGCGGCGGCGCGGTGGAGGTCTGTGCGCCGGTGACCAGGAGCACGACCGGCACGGCCAGGACGAGGACGGTGGCGGCGCCCTCGAGCCACCACAACGTCCCGGTCAGGTACTCGTAGTAGTTGCGCCACGACATCCACCGCTTCGCCGCCCAGAGCTTCTCCCGGGTCAGCACCTGCATCGCTCCCAGGCCCCAGCGGCGCCGTTGCAGGAGGTACTGCTCGGCGGTGGACGGGGCAAGGCCGACGGCCAGGGTCTGGTGGTGGTACGCCGTGCGCCACCCGGTCCGGAGCAGGCCGAGTGTCGTGTGCATGTCCTCGACGATGGTGTCGGTCGCGACGCCGCCGATCTCGCGGAGCGCCCGGGTCCGCAGCACGGCCGTCGAACCGCACCAGAAGGGGCCGGCGTCGGGCCGGTTGCGCGCCGCCATCAGGACGTTGAAGAACAGCCCCTGTTCGCCGTTGACGCCGTCGTCGTCGAAGGCGCCGGCGTTGTAGAAGCTCTGCGACCCCTGCACCAGGGCGATCTCGGGGTCCTCGAACCAACCGAGCGTCGAGGTGAGGAAACCGGGCAGCGGAACGTGGTCGCAGTCCAGCACGCCGACGAGATCGACGGCCGGGGCGCCTGCGGCAGCCTCGGCCTCCATCAGTTCGAGCGCGTGGTTGAGGTTGCCCGCCTTCGCGTGGTCGTGGACCGGCCGGCAGACGTAGCGGGCGCCGTACACCCGGCAGATCTCCTCCACCCAGGGGCGCTCCCCGTCGTCGAGCACCCAGGTCTCGTGGGCGGGCTCGAGTGCGCAGGCGGCGGCGATGGTCGGGGCGATGACCTCCGCGGGCTCGTCATAGGTCGGAATGAGGACAGCGACCCGCATGCCGCCCGGTGCCTCGGTGACCGGCGCCGGCGCTGCGGAGTCGATGTTCCACAGGGTCACCAGCCGGAAGCCCATGCCGATGAGGGGGATCGCCTCGAAGCCGACCAGGATGAGCGCCGCGACGGCGTTCGGGCCGCCCGCGGGCAGGGTGAAGGCGAGCCGCCAGGTGATGTACCCGGCCAGGGCCGTGAGGGCGGCGACACCGCCCAGGTGGGCCAGCCGCCGTGAGCGGGCTTTCTCCGCACTCGGCGGGCCGAGCAGGTCCGCCCAGCCGGCGGTGCTGGCGCGCATCGTGGTGCCGACGGTGAAACTCATAGACCCTCCCCAGTCCGTGAACCACCAGCATGGGGGAAAATCAGCCTATTTAGTACAAGATCTTACTATTTCCGACGATTAGGTACGATTTGCGACCTATGTGGTTAGGCGGGTAGGGACCTTCGTCACGCGTCGGCGGCGAGGATCTGCTCGCGCAGGATGTCGGCGTGGCCGGCGTGCCGGGCGAGCTCCTCGATCATGTGCAGGTAGATCCAGCGCAGCGTCAGCGGCCCGCGGCGGTTGTGCCGGGCCAGGTCGTCCAGGGCGAAGCGGGCCGCGATCTCCCGGGCCTCGGCACAGACCTGCTCGTACTCGGCGATGACCGAGTCCACCGTGTCCGCGTCCGTGAAGGCGAAGGTCGGGTCGATCTGCTCCGGCATCCCGAGCTCGGCCCGGGTGTGACCGGCGAGCGCCACGTGGAACCAGACCCTCTCTGCGAAGGCGGCGTGCTTGAGCAGGCCGAGCGGGGTGGTGAGCGACGGGACCAGTCGCCTGCGGGCCTGTTCCTCCGTGAGGCCGCGCAGGGTGTCGACCAGGTCGGCGCGGTTGACGTCCAGGAACTCCTCGAGCTGGGTGCGTTCGTCGGCGATCAAGGTCGGCTCCATGCAGGTGAGCGTAGTCACGCCTCGGGACTCTCGGCACGGCTGCATCCGCGGCTCTAGGGTCCTCCCATGACGAACATCGACCCCACCGCGCCGGTCCTGGTCACCGGTGGCAGCGGCTATGTCGCGAGCTGGATCGTGCGGTACCTGCTCGAAGACGGGAAGACCGTCCGCGCCACCGTGCGCGACCCTCAGAAGGCCAGAGGTCTCGAGCACCTGCACACGCTTGCCGAGGCCCACCCCGGGCGACTCACGCTGCACCGCGCCGAGCTGCTCGAGCCGGGCAGTTACACCGAGGCGATGGCCGGCTGCGAGCTCGTCATCCACACCGCGTCGCCGTTCCTGCTCGGCAAGGTGCGCGACCCGCAGAAGCAGCTGGTCGACCCCGCTCTCGACGGCACGCGGAACGTTCTGACCAGCGTGAACGAGACCGCGTCGGTCAAGCGCGTCGTGCTGACCAGCAGCGTGGTCGCGATCTGTGGCGACAACATCGACATGCGCGGCAGGGACCAGTTCACCGAGGACGACTGGAACACCACCAGCACCCTCGATCACCAGCCCTACCCGTACTCCAAGACGCTCGCCGAGCGCGAGGCCTGGGACATCGCCGGAGCGCAGGACCGCTGGGACCTGGTCACCATCCATCCCGGTCTGGTCCTGGGGCCGTCGCTGACGACCGCCAGCAAGTCCGGCACCTTCCGGACGATGGGGAGCTTCACCGACTACTCGTTGGCCGCCGGCGCTCCTGCGCTGGAGATGGGCGTCGTCGACGTCCGCGACGTGGCCCGGGCGCACATCGCGGCCGGCTTCACCCCGCAGGCGCACGGGCGCTACATCACCAACGCCGAGACGATGAGCATGCTCGACATCGGCAAGGCGCTGCGCGCCCGCTTCGGTTACCGGCCGTCCTTCCCGCTGACCCAGGCACCGAAGCCGGTCATCAAGCTGGCGGCGCCGATCGCCGGGATGACCCGCAAGTTCATCGAGCTCAACGTCGGCTACCCGCTGCGCTTCGACAACAGCCGCACCGTCGAGGAGCTCGGGATCACCTTCCGCGCGGGGGCGGAGTCGGTGACCGACCACTTCCAGCAGATGATCGACGACGGGATCGTCCGGGGCTGACGCACCTCGCTGGTTGAGGTGCGGTTGCGCAGCGACCGCCGCGAAACCCGGTGAGAAAGGCAGGGCCTGACCGGCACTAGGATTGCCCCCATGCCTGAAATCACCCGTGACGAGGTGCGCCATCTGGCCGATCTCGCCCGGATCGAGCTGGATGACGCAGAGCTCGACCACCTCGCCCCGCAGCTCTCCGTGATCCTGGAGAGCATCGCCTCGATCGCCGAGGTCGCCGCCGCGGACATCCCGCCGACCTCGCACGCGATCCCGCTGACCAACGTCTTCCGCGAGGACGTCGTCCGGCCGAGCCTGACCGCCGAGCAGGCGCTCTCCGGCGCCCCGGCCTCCGAGCAGCAGCGCTTCTCGGTCCCGCGGATCCTGGGAGACGAGCAGTGACTGATCTGATCAAGAAGAGCGCGGCTGACCTCGCCGCCATGCTCGAGGCCGGCGAGACCACCAGTGTGGAACTGACCCGGGCCTGCCTGGACCGGATCGCCGCGGTCGACGGCGCAGTGCACGCGTTCCTGCACGTCGACGCCGAAGGCGCGCTCGCTCAGGCGGCCGCCTCCGACGCCCGTCGCGCCGCGGGCACCCCGGCGAGCCCGCTGGACGGCGTCCCGATCGCGGTCAAGGACGTGCTGGCCACCGAGGGCCTGCCGACCACGTGCGGGTCGAAGATCCTCGAGGGCTGGATCCCGCCGTACGACGCCACCGTCGTCACGAAGCTGAAGGCCGCCGGTCTCCCGATCCTCGGCAAGACCAACATGGACGAGTTCGCGATGGGCTCCTCAACCGAGCACTCGGCGTACGGTCCGACCCGCAACCCGTGGGACCTGGACCGGATCCCGGGCGGCTCCGGCGGTGGCTCCGCCGCCGCTGTGGCGGCGTTCGAGGCCCCGCTCGCCGTCGGCACCGACACCGGCGGCTCGATCCGCCAGCCCGGCGCCGTGACCGGCACGGTCGGCCTCAAGCCGACGTACGGCGGCATCTCCCGCTACGGGCTGGTCGCGATGGCGAACTCGCTCGACCAGGTCGGGCCGGTGACCCGGACCGTGCTGGACTCAGCGCTGCTCCACGAAGTCATCGGCGGACACGACCCGATGGACTCCACCAGCATCGACCAGCCACTCCCGGCGCTCGCAGACGCGGCCCGCCTCGGTGCGGCCGGCGACCTGACAGGGGTCCGGATCGGGGTCATCTCCGAGCTCGGCGGCGAGGGCTACCAGGCCGGCGTCCAGCAGCGGTTCGACGAGTCGATCGCGCTCCTGGTCAAGGCCGGTGCCGAGGTCGTCGAGGTCTCCTGCCCGAACTTCCGGCACGCGCTCGCGGCGTACTACCTGATCATGCCGAGCGAGGCCTCCTCGAACCTGGCCCGCTTCGACGCGATGCGGTACGGCCTGCGGACACTGCCCGAGGGCAACGACGACCCGAGCGCGGAGGACGTCATGCGCGCGACCCGCGACGCAGGCTTCGGCGACGAGGTGAAGCGCCGGATCATCCTGGGCACCTACGCGCTCTCGAGCGGCTACTACGACGCCTACTACGGGCAGGCCCAGAAGGTGCGGACGCTGATCAGCCGCGACTTCGAGGCCGCGTTCGCGCAGGCCGACGTGCTTGTGTCGCCGACCGCGCCCACCACGGCGTTCAGGATCGGCGAGAAGCTCGACGACCCGCTGGCGATGTACCTCAACGACGTCGCCACCATCCCGGCGAACCTGGCCGGCATCCCGGGCATCTCGATCCCGGCCGGCCTCGCGCCGGAGGACGGTCTCCCGGTCGGCTTCCAGATCCTGGCCCCGGCACTGGCCGACGACCGGCTCTACCGGGTCGGCGCCGCGCTGGAATCCCTGCTCGAGAGCGAATGGGGCCGACCTTTGCTCGCCGAGGCGCCCTCGTTGGTCGAGGCTGTCAACACTCCTGGAGCGTCCGCATGACCGACCTGCTCTCCTACGACGACGCGATCGCCGCGTTCGATCCGGCGATGGGCCTGGAGGTCCACGTCGAGCTGAACACCGCGACCAAGATGTTCTGCGGCTGCTCGGTCGAGTTCGGCGGCGAGCCGAACACGCAGACCTGTCCGACCTGCCTCGGACTGCCCGGCTCGATGCCGGTGGTCAACGGCAAGGCGGTGGAGTCGGCGATCCGGATCGGCCTGGCGCTGAACTGCGAGATCGCCGAGTGGTGCCGGTTCGCCCGGAAGAACTACTTCTACCCGGACATGCCGAAGAACTTCCAGACCTCGCAGTACGACGAGCCGATCGCCTTCGACGGCTACCTCGACGTCGAGGTCGACGGTGAGACCTACCGGGTGGAGATCGAGCGCGCTCACATGGAGGAGGACACCGGCAAGTCGTTGCACGTCGGCGGCTCCACCGGACGGATCCAGGGCGCCGACTACTCGCTGGTCGACTACAACCGCGCCGGGATCCCGCTGATCGAGATCGTGACCCGCCCGATCACCGGCGTCGGCGCGAAGGCCCCGGCGGTCGCCAAGGCGTACGTCGCCACCCTGCGCGACCTGCTGCTCGGCCTGGACGTCTCGGACGTCCGGATGGAGCAGGGCTCGATGCGCTGCGACGTGAACCTGTCCCTGGCTCCCAAGGGCGCCGACGTGCTCGGCACCCGCACCGAGACCAAGAACGTGAACTCGCTGCGCTCGGTCGAGCGGGCGGCCCGCTACGAGGTCTCCCGGCAGGCGAGCCTGCTGAAGGCGGGGGAGTCGATCCTCCAGGAGACCCGGCACTGGCACGAGGACACCGGGGTCACCACGTCCGGCCGGGAGAAGTCGGACGCCGACGACTACCGCTACTTCCCGGAGCCCGACCTGGTCCCGGTGGCGCCCACCCGCGAGTGGGTCGCCGAGCTGAAGGCGGGCCTGCCCGAGCCTCTGCGGGAGAAGCGCGCGCGGTTGCAGGGCGACTGGGGCTTCACCGACCTGGAGATGCGCGACGTGGTCGCCGCTGACGCGGTCGGGCTGATCGAGCAGACGGTCGCCGCCGGATCGTCCCCGCAGGCCGCGCGCAAATGGTGGGTCTCCGAGCTCACCCGTCGCGCCAACGAGGAAGGCGTCGAGCTGACCGAACTGGCGATCACGCCGGCCCAGGTCGCGGCGATCCAGGCCCTGGTCGACAGCGGATCGCTCAACGACAAACTGGCCCGGCAGGTCTTCGAGGGCGTCCTCGCCGGCGAGGGTGAGCCGGACGCCGTGGTCGCGGCCCGTGGGCTCGCCATCGTCTCCGACGAAGGCGCTCTGGGGGAGGCGGTGGATCGTGCGATCGCGGCCAACCCGGACGTCGCGGAGAAGATCAGGGACGGCAAGGCGGCCGCCGCCGGCGCACTCATCGGTGCGGTGATGAAGGACATGAAGGGCCAGGCGGACGCCGGGCGCGTCCGCGAACTGATCATCGAGAAGCTCGCCTGAGCTGAGACGCGCTAGCGGATCAGCTCGTCGGTCGTCGAGCAGCGAGCGCGACCGAGGGACGAGGTCGCGACCGAGCGTGTCGAGACGTGGTGACGTGCCCGCAAACCGCTCCCCAGCGCGGTGTTAGGGTCAATCGTTCCCTCGGGGGAGCAGCCCAACACCATCACGTCGTTGGTCGGGGAAAGCCGGTCGAATCCCGGCACTGACCCGCAACCGTAGGTCGCCCAGCACGCAGGGGCGACGAGTCGGAGCACCCACCGGACGACGTCCTCGCAACATTCGCTGTCGTGGAAAGCAGCGGGCGGCGACAGCCTCCCGCGCGTGCAGCGGGAAGGAAACCATGTCACCCCTCCTCCGACGTACGGGGGCGCTCGTCGCGTCCTCCGTACTCGCCGTCACCGGCGTCACCCTGATCCCGGCTCCCGCGCAGGCCGCCGGCACCGACCCGCGTCCGCTGAGCATCGGGGCCGACTGGCTCGCCGGTGAGCTCGTGAACGGGCTTCTGCCCGGCGACTTCGGCCCGCTGTACGGCACCTCGATCGACGCCGCGCTCTCGCTGAAGCTCGCCGGCGGCCACATGGCCGACGTCGACGCCGTCGGCGCCGCCATCGCTTCACAGGTGAAGGCGTACACCGAGTTCGCCTACGACTACGACAGCGACTTCCCGGCTGACGGCATCACCGAGCACTACGAGGGGCAGAGCGCCGGAGGGACGGCGAAGGCGCTGGTCCTCGGGCAGGCGTTGTCCACGCCGACGACGACGATGGACGGCATCGACCTCGTCGCGCGGCTGAAGAGCTTCGTCGCCACGACCGCCCCGATCGAGGGCCGCCTGGTCGGCCTCTCGACGAAGGACGGCGCCGACGACCCGGCCAGCGAGTACACCAACGTCGTGGGCCAGGCACTCGGAGTGGCGGGACTCTTCGCCGCAGGGGCGGACGAGGCGGATCCGGCACTGACGTTCCTGCTGAAGCAGCAGTGCGCGGCCGGCTACTTCCGGCTCGACTTCAACTTCGACAAGACCGCGGAGGACCAGACCTGCGACGGTGCGAACCCCCAGTTCAGCCCGGCTGACCCGGACGTGACCGCCCAGGTGGTCCGGCTCCTCCAGCCCCAGGCCGCGGGCAACGCCACCGTCGAGACCGCGTTGGAGAAGGCCGAGGACTGGCTGATCGCCCGCCAGCTCCCGGACGGCTCCTTCATCGGCGGCACCAGCACCGCAGTCCCGAACGCGAACAGCACCGGACTGATCGGCGGGGCTCTCGGTCTGCGCGGGGAGACAGCTGCGGCGACGAAGGCCGCGATCTGGGTCCGTGCCCACCAGGCCGACGAGCTCACTGCCTGCGCCAACGCGCTGAGCACCGAGACCGGTGCGATCGCCTACAACGACCAGGCGCTGGCCACGGGCCGCGCCACCGGCATCGGCTCCGGCGCGCAGCAGTGGCGGATCGCTGCCGCCCAGGCACTCCCGGTCCTCGCCTACGCGCCCTCGGGCACGCCGGCGATCGCCATCGCCGGACCGACCGGCTTCATCAAGGGCGGCAGTACGGCGACGTACACCGTTTCCGGGGTCGTCCCCGGCGACAAGGTCTGCCTCAACGCGGTCGGCTCGAACCGGAGCCTGTCTGCCGGGGCTGCCGGGACCGTGACCACCCGGGTGACCTTCCCGGCCGCCACCGCGAAGCGGATCGTCACCGTGAAGGACCGCGGCAACAACAGCGCCTCGATCCAGGCGGTCGTCCTCGGCGCCAGGACCTTCCGGGTCGTCGCGTCCAAGGCGGTCGTGACGATCGGCAGGCGGGTCACGGTCACCGTCTCCGGACTCGCACCGGCCGAACCGGTCATCGTGAACCTGCGCGGTGTGCGCAAGCGCGCCGGTGTGGCCGGGCCGAACGGTGTCTTCACCGGCACCTTCATCGTCACCGGCGCGCCCGGGAAGGCCTCGGTGACGGCTTTGGGTGCCTTCCCGGCGATCCGCCGCGGCACCACCAGCATCAAGCTCGTCCGCTGATCGGCTCGTCCGGTCCTGACTCGGGTCAGGGCCGGACGAGCAGGATCCGGTCGTCCTCGTCCTGGGGATCCCCGCGGCCGTCCCGGTTCGACGTGGTCACCCACAGGTTCCCGTCGGGCGCCAGCGCGACGGTGCGCATCCGGCCGTAGCGGCCGACGAAGAAGTCGCGCGGGTTGGTCGCCCGCGCCCCGCTCACGTCGATCCGCCACAGGCGCTCGCCACGCAGCGACGCCAGCCACAGCTTCCCTTCGGCGAACGCCAGCCCGGAAGGGGAGGCCACGTCGGTGCGCCAGACGACCTGCGGGTTGCGGAACCCCGGGACGTCACCGCGCCCCTCGACCTGCGGCCAGCCGTAGTTGACCCCTCGCTGGATCAGATTGAGCTCGTCCCAGGCGTTCTGACCGAACTCCGAGGCCCACAGCCGTCCGGCGTCGTCGAACGCGAGACCCTGCACGTTGCGATGACCGAGTGTCCAGACCGGCGAGTCCGGGTCCGGGTTGCCGGGCGCGGGTGCGCCGTCGACGGTGATCCGCAGGACCTTGCCGGCCGGTGTGCCGCTTCGCTGGGCGAGCTCGGGTTGCCCGGTCTCGCCGGTGGAGACGTAGAGGTAGCCGTCCGGGCCGAAGGCGAGCCGTCCGCCGTCATGGATGAATCCGTGCGGGATGCCGGTCAGGATCGCTTTCGTCCGTCCGATCCGGCCGTCCTCGAAGGTCGCCCGCAGCACCCGGTTGTCGGAGTCGGTCGAGGTGTAGAAGAAGACCCGGTGGTCGGTCGCGTACGTCGGGGAGACCGCGACGCCGAGCAGCCCGGACTCGCCCTGCGGCCTGGTCTCGTCGATGCGGCCCACCTCGCGGGCAGCGTCGCCCGGTCGGACCAGCAGGACGCGTCCGCTGTCCCGCTCGGTGACCAGGGCGGAGCCGTCCGGCAGGAAGGCGATGCCCCAGGGGACCTCGAGACCGCTCGCCACCGTCCCGATCACCGCGGGAGGCCCCGCGGGGTTCGGTGACAGGGTGGTCGCCGGCTCGGTCGGCTGGGGGACTGCTGTGGTCGGGTCACCGCCCTGGGACGAGGGACCGAACGCGTCGTCGTCCCCGTTGCAGCCGGCGACCAGGACGGCGGCGCCGAGGGCGAGGCTCGTGGCGAGGAGTCGTCGCATGCTCCCCACGGTACTGATCCGTTGTTACGGGATCCGGTCCAGCAGGTCGAGGAGCAGCTCGTGGACCTCAGCCGGCTTCTCCATCGCCACGAAGTGCGAGGCGCGGAACTCGACGTACTCGGCGCCCTCGATCCGTGCAGCCGCCGAACGCATGTCTCCGGCGGATGCCAGCACGTCCCAGTGGCCGGCGACGAAGGTGGTCGGGACCTCGATCGAGCTGAGCGAGACCCGGACGTGCTTGGAGGTCTCGACCGCCAGGCCCATGTACCAGTCGATCGGCGTCTGCAGCATGTCGTGGATCGTGCGGGCGGTCAGCTCCACATCTGCGACGGGGAGCATGAAACCGCTGTGGCTCAGCACGGCGACCGCCTTCGGGCCGACCGGCAGGTTGCGGGCCAGGACGCTCAGCGGAGCGCCGGCGAACCGCATCAACCGGGCGGCGTTCACCGTGATCGCGGCCCGGGCGAACCGGGGAACGTGCAGCGGCGCGAGCATCGAGGAGAAAGTGCCACCGGGCACGCCGGCGACGGCGAACAGGGCGTCCACCCGCTCCGGGTGCAGGGTCGCGAGTTCGAACGCGGTGTTCACGCCCATCGACCAGCCCATCACCGGCGCCGATTCGATGCCGGCGTCGTCCAGGACCGCGATCGCGTCCTCGACGAACGCGTCGATGCCGACGTGGGTCGGGTCGGTCGGGCGAGCCGACCCACCGGTGCCCCGGTGGTTCCACGAGATCACGCGTACGCCGCAGTCCGGGTCCAGCAGGGCAGGCCACGCGTACGGATTGGTGCCGAGCCCGTTGCAGAGCAGCACGGTCGGGCCGTCGACGTCGTTGGTCCACGCCTGCAGCTCGGTGCCGTCGTGCGCGATGACCGGGTAGAAGCGCAGCGCGTACTCGTGCGAGCCGTCGCCCGCAGCGGTCGCGGCGGGGGATTCGGCGGAATCAGGGACCAGCCGGAGGATCGGTCCGGCTTCGGACAAGGGCGCTGACATGGATCGAGTGTGCCCCAGCCCCACTGCGTAAGGGGGCGGAAGTGGCTGACATCACCCGTCGGCGCGCTCGGGTCGGTTCAGCTCACGTGGCGGTCGGCGGTCCTGTTCGGTTGTGCTGCGTCGGCGTGGCGGGCCAGGTGGCCAGCGACGTACTCCTCGACCTCGAGACGTTCCAGGCGGCGGGCGGCCAGGACGGTGCAGGCGGCCATCGCGTTGCGACGGGCCTGTTCCTGGCTGCGGGTCGACCAACGTGCTGCGAGGCCCAGCGGCGATGCGGCGTACAGGGTGTTCATCCGGGCTCTCCTCCCTTTGCTGGTGCACCGAACCTAGGCACTCGTTGGAACGCCGGGGTCACGTGTCTGTGACATCCGTGTGAACAAGTGCTCTCGTTTAAAGTACAGTAAAACAGTAGACAATCAAGTCAGTTAAGTCCCTTGAGATCGGCGGGCTCCCGGAGGCATGCTCGATCGATGAGCGCTGCAGCTGGGACGATCCTGATGGTGGGCACCCGCAAAGGCTTGTGGGTCGGCCGGTCCGACGAGGGCCGGGCGGAGTGGAGCTGGACCGGGCCGCATTTCGACATGACCGAGGTCTACTCCTGCATGATCGACACCCGCGGGGAGCGACCGCGGCTCTTCGCCGGGGCGTCCTCGCCGTGGACCGGGCCGCAGATCCAGGTCTCCGACGACTTCGGCGAGACCTGGCAGGCGACCTCGGGCGCGCATTTCCCCGAGGGCCTCGACGCCTCCGTGGAGCGCATCTGGCAACTGGCGCCCGGCACCGAGCCCGGCGTGGTCTTCGCCGGCACCGAGCCGGGAGCGGTGTTCCGCTCGGTCGACGGCGGCGACACGTTCGCACTCGAGCGCGGCCTGTGGGAGCACCCGCACCGGACGGAGTGGGGCGCGGGCTTCGGCGGGCAGGCGTTCCACACGATCCTGCCGCACCCGACCGACCCCGACTCGATCACCGTCGCGATCTCGACCGGCGGCTGCTACCAGACCTCCGACGGAGGGGCGTCCTGGGAGCCGCGCAATGTGGGGGTGAAGGCGGAGTTCCTGCCCGAGGGCGAGCAGTACCCGGAGTTCGGGCAGTGCGTGCACAAGGTCGCCCGGCACCCGGACCGTCCCGAACGGCTGTTCCTGCAGAACCACGGCGGGGTCTACCGCTCCGACGACCACGCCGCCTCCTGGCAGTCGATCGCCGACGGGCTGCCGGCCGAGTTCGGCTTCTCCGTCGTGGTGCACCCCCACGAGCCGGACACGGTCTACGTCTTCCCGATCAACGGGGGCGATCGCCGCTACCCGCCGGACGCCCACGCGGCGGTGTGGCGCTCGCGGGACGCGGGAGAGACCTGGACGGCGATGGACAAGGGTCTGCCCGACGACTTCTACGTCGCGGTGATGCGCGACGCGATGTGCACCGACTCGCATGAGCCGGCGGGGCTCTACTTCGGGGCTCGCAACGGCGCGGTCTGGGCCTCCGCGGACGCGGGCGAGTCGTGGACCGAGGTCGTCGAGAACCTGCCGGACGTGATGGTCGTCCGAGCAGCCGCGGTCTGAGCCGGGGCCGCAGAACGGAACACCCGCGCGGGACCGGCGGGTCGTCGGGGAGAATGGGCCGCATGACGCAGACCCCTCCTCCGGCGCCCGACATGAAGCCCCGCTCCCGCGACGTCACCGACGGCCTCGAGAAGGCGGCCGCGCGAGGGATGCTGCGGGCCGTAGGCATGGGTGACGACGACTGGGTCAAGCCGCAGATCGGGGTCGCGTCCAGCTGGAACGAGATCACCCCGTGCAACCTGTCGCTGGACCGGCTGGCGAAGGCCGTGAAGAACGGCGTGCACGCCGCCGGCGGGTACCCGCTCGAGTTCGGCACCATCTCGGTCTCCGACGGCATCTCGATGGGCCACGAGGGGATGCACTACTCGCTGGTCAGCCGCGAGGTCATCGCCGACTCGGTCGAGACCGTGATGATGGCCGAGCGGCTGGACGGCTCCGTGCTGCTCGCCGGCTGCGACAAGTCCCTCCCCGGCATGCTGATGGCTGCCGCCCGGCTCGACCTCGCCTCCGTCTTCCTGTACGCCGGCTCCACGATGCCGGGCAGCGTGGACGGCCACGACGTGACGATCATCGATGCCTTCGAGGCGGTCGGCGCGTGCCTGGCCGGCAAGATCACCCGCGAGGAGGTCGACAAGATCGAACGCGCGATCTGCCCCGGCGAGGGCGCCTGCGGCGGCATGTACACCGCGAACACGATGGCCTCGGTGGCCGAGGCGCTCGGCATGTCCCTGCCGGGCAGCGCCGCCCCGCCGGCCGTCGACCGTCGTCGCGACGGGTTCGCGCACCGCTCGGGCGAGGCGGTGGTCGCGATGCTCAAGCAGGGCATCACGGCACGCCAGATCATGACCCGGGAGGCGTTCGAGAACGCGATCGCCGTGGTGATGGCGCTCGGCGGCTCGACCAACGCGGTGCTGCACCTGCTCGCGATCGCCCGCGAGGCCGAGGTCGACCTGACCATCGACGACTTCAACACGATCGGCGACAAGGTCCCGCACCTCGGCGACCTGAAGCCGTTCGGCAAGTACGTGATGAACGACGTCGACAAGATCGGCGGCATCCCGGTCGTGATGAAGGCGCTTCTCGACGCCGGGCTGATGCACGGCGACACCCTCACCGTGACCGGCCGGACGATGGCCGAGAACCTCGAGGCGCTGAACCCGAAGGCCGTCGACGACGATGTCATCCGCGCGCTGGGCCGCCCGATCCACGCCACCGGCGGCATCACGATCCTCAAGGGCTCGCTCGCCCCGGAGGGCGCGGTCGTCAAGAGCGCCGGGTTCGACGACACGACCTTCACCGGCACCGCCCGGGTCTTCGACGGCGAGCGCGCGGCGCTCGACGCGCTGGCCGAGGGCAGGATCGTGGCGAACGACGTGGTCGTCATCCGCTACGAAGGCCCCAAGGGCGGACCGGGGATGCGCGAGATGCTCGCCATCACCGGCGCGATCAAGGGCGCCGGCCTGGGCAAGGACGTCCTGCTCGTGACCGACGGCCGGTTCTCCGGCGGCACCACCGGCCTCTGCGTCGGGCACATCGCTCCCGAGGCGGTCGACGGCGGTCCGATCGCCTTCGTGCGTGACGGCGACCCGATCACCCTCGACGTCGCCAACAAGACGCTCGAGGTGACGATGGACGACCTGGAGGCCCGCAAGGTCGGCTGGGAGCCGAACCCGCCGAAGTACACCCGCGGGGTGCTCGGCAAGTACGCGAAGGTCGTCCAGTCCGCGGCCCACGGCGCGGTCTGCGGCTGACGACACAGCACCGTTTGGCCGAAGGTCCGTACGAGGCGGGCCGTGCTGGACCATAGTGGGCCGCGAGAGTGATCGGGGGCTCACGGTGGAACGTCGACGCGCACGCCTGCGGGCGGTGGCTGCCTTCGCGGCTGCCTCGACGCTGGCCGTGCTGCTGCCGGTCGGACCGTTGGCCGCTCCGGCTGTGGCGGACGCGACGAAGTCGCCCGAATGGGTGCCGTTCGCCGGCACCCGCAGCGTCACCGCCACCTGGTCGGCCGGCGGTTACCACTCCTACCCGGCGCTCGACTTCGCGATGCCGGTCGGGACCGGGATCTACGCGAGCGGTTCGGGGACCGTCGGGCTCGCGGTCGTCGACAACCGCACCTGCAACCCCGCCCAGCACGGCGGAGGCACCGGCGAGACCGGGGCCGGCGTCGCCTGGTGCAAGGCGAACGGGTACGCCGACAGCGGCACCCGGATCCGGATCGACCACCCCGACGGCCGTCATTCGATCTACCTGCATCTGTCCGGGATCAAGGTCTCGACCGGTGCCCGGGTCGCAGCCGGGCAACTGATCGGCTACTCCGGGAACACCGGGATCAGCACCGGCCCGCACCTGCACTACCAGGAGACCGATGCCTCCGGCAGCGCGGTCGACCCGGGGTCGCTGGTGGCCTGCCACGGGTCGGCGACGGTCCGGTACGACAACCCGCAGGGCCTCGACGGCGCGGCCGTCCGCAACGACGGCTACGGCTGCCACCCGCGGCCGTCGACGGTGCCGATCTGGTCGCCCGGCGGCGGGGTGCCCTCGCTCGGCACAGCCGTCGGGATGCACAAGGACGGTCGTCTGCAGGCCTTCGCAGTCGGCGCCGATCGCCGGGTGCACACGCGTTACCAGCGCAGTCCGGGAGGTGCCTGGGTCAATTGGTTCACCTGGGGTTCGCCTGGCGGGCTGACCGTTCGCAACCCGGTGACGGTGGCCCAGCACAAGGACGGCCGCCTGCAGGTGTTCGCAGTAGCCGTCGACGGGCAGGTCCGCACCCGCACCCAGAAGCGCCCGAACGGCGGCTGGGGCGGCTGGGCGACCTGGAGCGGTTACGCGCACTTCCCGGCGCTCACGCCGGTGACCCTCGCCGCGCACGCGGACGGCCGGCTGCAGCTGTTCGGCGTCGGCGCGGACGGCCGGGTGCACACCCGGGTCCAGCGTGCTCCCAACGGCGGCTGGTCCCGCTGGTCGACGTGGGCCGGCAACCGGTCCTTCGCCCCGACGACTCCGCTGGCGGTGGTGCGGAACAAGAACGGACGGCTGCAGGTCTTCGGCGTCGGCCGGGACGGGCGGATGCACACCCGCCTCCAGCGGCGGGCGAACGGCAGCTGGGCCGCCTGGGCGGTCCTGACCGGGTACCGGCACTTCCCGGCGACCACGCCCGTCTCGGCCGCGCTCACCAAGGACGGGCGGGTCCAGGTGTACGCCGTCGGTGCGGGCGGCAGGGTGCACATGAAGTCCCAGCGCCGGGCCGGCGGCAGCTGGGGGTCCTGGACCGCGTGGGCCGGCTACGGGAACTTCCCCCTCCGCACCCAGGTGAGCATCGGCATGCATCGCGACGGCCGGCTGCAGGCCATGGCCGTCGGGGGCGGCGGCCGGGTGATCACCAAGGTCCAGCGCGCTCCGAACGGCGGCTGGGGCAACTGGTCGGCGTGGGGCGGCTACGACGGTTTCGCGGCGCGCACCCCGATCGTGGTGCGGATGCGCCCCGACGGCCGGCTGCAGGCGTTCGTGGTCGGTGGCGGCGGGCGGATGTACACCCGCTACCAGCGTGCGCCGAACCGGTCCTGGGTCGACTGGCTGGCGTGGGGTGTGTACAGCGATTTCCCGACCGGAGCAGGAGCCTGAGGGATGGACCAGAGGATCAGCTTCATCACGCTGGCGGTCACCGACCTCGCGGCCACACACCACTTCTACGTGGACGGCCTCGGCTGGACGCCGGAGGTGTACGTCCCTGGCGAGGTGCTGATGATCAAGGCGGGGGAGCACCTGATGCTCTCGCTGTGGGCCGAGCCCGGGTTCGAGGCCGAGGTCGGCCCGATCCGGCGCGGCGAGGGCCTGGCGCCGGTCACCATCGCCCACAACGTGCGGACCGAGGCCGAGGTCGACGAGATCCTCGCGCTGGCCCGCTCGATCGGTGCCGATCCGGTCGAGCCGGGGGAACGGCGCGACTGGGGCGGCTACACCGGGTACTTCGCCGATCCCGACGGGTTCCGTTGGGAGATCGCGGTGAACCAGGGGATGGAGCACCTGGTCATCCCGTGACGGTGGTTGAGGTGCAGTCGGGCTGCGACTGCCGCGAAACCGGGTGAGGTCCCCGGACGCGTCGCGAGGTTTCGCGGCTCGCGCTGGCGCGCTCGCACCTCAACCACCGATCGGCGTCAGCCGAAGAGGCTCAGCACGAGCGTCAGGAACCCGCTTGCCGGCAACGTCCAGTCACCGTCGAGCGGGGTGACCGGGATGTCGTTGCGGGCCAGTGCCGTGGTGTCGGCGTTCTTCTTCGTCTCCGCCGCCGGGGTGCCGGCGGAGAGCTGGTAGGTGCCGCCGGTCTTCGGGACGTCGCCGCCGAAGGTGAGGCCGATGTCGTTCGAGGTACCGGCCACGGTGGTGACCGGTTTGCCGAGCGTCTCTCCGGCGCCGACGAACGGGTAGTTCGCGTTGAGCACCAGGCCGGGCTTGAGCTGCTTGTTCTTGATGGTCTTGGCGACCAGGTCGACGGCGAAGGCGGCCGTCTTGGCGAACGGCACGAACGGGATCTGCGCCAGGTCGCGCGGCACTTCGGCGCTGAACGCGAACGCCGGGACGCCGTACTCGCGGGCGGTGACGGCCGCGCCGACGGTGCCGGAGTGGTTCAGGGTCGAGCCGACGTTCTGCCCGAAGTTCACGCCGGACAGGACGAGATCGGGGCCGCCGGTCCAGTAGGTCTTGGCGAACCGGCTCAGGGCGATGTTCACCGCGTCCGCGGGCGAGGCGCTGGGGACGCCCGAGGCGCACGGTCCGGCCGAGGCGCACACGCCGAAGACGGCGCCTCCGGTGGAAGAGCCCGCGCAGTCACCGGCGTACGCGGCCGGCGGCGTGACGGCCTGGACCGTCAGCGGGACCGGGGCGAAACCGGGGGTGGTCATCCGCGCGCCGGCACCGCTCTGCTGGGACCAGGGCGCGACCACGAGGACGTCGGCGCCGGCGGCGCAGAACGCCTTGCGGAGCTCGTAGAGGCCCTTGCCGTCGGTCCCGAAACCGGCGTCCAGGCCGCGGGCGCTGTCGTCGTTGGTGATCAGGACCTTGAGCCCGGTGAGATCGGGCGGGGTCGCGGCGCCGGCCGTCGACGAGCCGACCAGGGCGCTGGTGAGTACTCCGAGCAGGACGGCGCCGACGGCGACGGTCCTGCCCGGGAACGAGATGGATCGCATGGTTCTCCTCGGTGAAGGGGCAAGTGCCCTTACATTCAGGGCGGACCACGACCCGGGTCCAAGACCCGTTCGGCATGGGTCAGGCATCAGGAGACCGATGAACATCCAGCAGCTCCGCTACGTGGTGGCGACCGTGGAGGCCGGCAGCATGACCGCGGCCGCCGCGGCCCTGTACGTCGCCCAGCCGGCGTTGAGCCGGGCGGTGCGACTCCTCGAGCGCGAGCTGGAGATCACGCTGTTCGCACGCTCCGGCCGCGGCGTGGTGCCGACCCCTGAGGGCGAGCAGTTCGTCGCCCGGGCCCGGCGGGTGCTGCTCAGCCTGGACCGGCTGCGGGACATCGGCGAGGGGCAGAGCGCCGATCCCGAGCTCGTGATCGCGGCGACGCCGACGCTGCAGGCCTCGCTGGCCCTCCCGATCCTGAGCGAACTGCGCGCCCAGGGCATCACGCTGCACACCCGGCTGCTCGGCTGCACCGGCTCCCGCGAGGTGCACGACATCGTCGGCGCGGGTCGTGCGTCGCTCGGGCTCTGCGACCAGGCGATCGACTCCGCTCTCGCGGTGGTGCCGATCGGGGTCGCCGAGGTTCGGCTGGTTTCGCCGCCCGGGCTGGACCTGCCGGAGACGATCACGGTCGGTGATCTCGCCGGCGTCCCGCTGGTGCTGCCGACCGCGGGCACCGATCGGCGTGCCGCCCTGGACCGCTTCTACGAAGCCTGTGGCATCACGCCGACCGTCGCGATCGAGAGCGACGAGCGCAGTGTCTGGATGGAGGCGGTGCTCCGCGGCCTCGCCTCCTGCATCTGGCACAGCGTCGAGGCGCTCAAGGCTCCGCAGCACGGGGTCGTCTTCCGCAGCTTCGAGCCGCGGATGTACCAGGAGCTCAGCGCCGTGCATCGCCCGGACGACGACACCGCCGCCAAGGTGCTGCTTCTCGACGCATTGCGTCAGTTCGCCGAGCTCCGGTCGACTTAAGGCGTGGCGGCGAGCCGCATTCCGTTGGTGACCGTGACCCCCTGTGGTGTCGAATGGGCCCATGGCGACGCGACCGGACGGACAGGAATGGGTGCCGATGTACCTGGTCGGCCTGCTCCTGGTCGCCTTCCTCCTCGTGATCGGTGCGATCGGCCAGGACGACCGCGATGACGACACCCGCCCCGAGGACCGGGAGCAGCCGACGCCGCAGGCGCCCCGGATGCCGGGCGTGCTCCCGGCGCCGTCGGCCGATCCCGCGCCGGAGGTGCCTCGGCCGGCTTCCGGGCCGCCGGTCCTGCCTGGCGGCGGGAGCCGCGTCTTCGCGGGCAACAAGTTCCTGGTCGCGTACTACGGCACCGCCGGCACCAGCTCGCTCGGCGTCCTCGGTGAGGACTACCCGGAACGGATCATGCCCCGGCTGCAGGCGGCGGCCCGTCCGTTCGCCCGGGGTGGTCGCCAGGTCCAGCCCGTCTTCGAGCTGATCGTCACCGTCGCGCACGCGAGCCCGGGCCGGAGCGGGACCTACAGCGCGGACATCGACCGGAGCCTGGTCGAGCGCTACATCCGTGCCGCGCACCGGCACGGTGTCCTGCTGCTCCTCGACCTCCAGCCGGGGAGTGCCGGGTTCCTCCCGGTCGCCGAACGCTGGGAATGGGCCCTGAAGGACCCGTGGGTCGGACTGGCCCTCGACCCCGAGTGGCGGATGAGCCGGGGCGGTGTCCCCGGGCAGCGGATCGGCTCGGTCGACGCCGTCGAGGTCAACCGGGTCTCCCGCTGGCTCGACGCGCTCACGGCCCGGGAGAGTCTGCCCGAGAAGGTCTTCCTGCTCCACCAGTTCAGGACCGACATGATCCGGGACATCGCGCAGGTCAAGCCGCGAGCGCACCTCGCCGAGGTGCAGCACGTCGACGGCTTCGGTCCGCCGCGCGCCAAGCTCGCCACCTTCCGGCACGTGGTCCGGCCGGCGCAGTTCGCGCTCGGCTTCAAGCTCTTCTACGACGAGGACGTGCCCCGGATGCGCCCCGGCCAGGTCCTCGGCATCCGCCCGCAGGTCCGGTTCGTGAGCTTCCAGTGACCGGCCCGGAGCAGCGCAGCAACGAGTTCGGCCAGCCGATCGGGGATCCGGTGGCCTGGTCCGCGCGCCCCCAGGTCGCGCCGGTGACGCTGACCGGGCGCACCTGCCGGATCGAGCCGGTGGCCGCCCACCACCTCGACCAGCTCTTCGATTCCCTGGTGACCCGCTCGCCGGAGAGCGTCTGGACCTACATCCCGGTCGGTCCGTTCACCGACAAGCCGGGCCTGTTCGGTTGGCTGCGGGACCTGAACGACGACCCGGGCGCGGTCCCGCACGTGATCTGCCTGCCCGACGGCCGGCCGGTCGGGGTGGCCTCCTACCTCCGCCTGGATGCGGCGAACGGGTCCGTCGAGGTCGGCGGGATCGTGTACGCCGCCGAACTGCAGCGGACGACCGCCGCGACCGAGGCGATGTACCTGATGCTCCGCCACGCCTTCGACGACCTCGGCTACCGCCGCTACGAGTGGAAGTGCGACTCGCTCAATGCCCCGTCGCGCCGCGCTGCCGAGCGGCTCGGATTCACCTACGAGGGCACCTTCCGCAACGCGCTCGTCTACAAGGGCCGCAACCGGGACACCGACTGGCTCTCGATCACCGACGCGGAGTGGCCGGCGGTCAGCGCGGCACTGGAGGCCTGGCTGGATCCGGCGAACTTCGACGACACCGGGAACCAGATCGCCCCGCTCGCTGCTCACGCCTGAAATGCCAGAATCCAAGATGGCTGTCCCGGATGCTGGGATGGCTGGCATAGTGAGTTGAGTGCCTGGTGGCACGAGGGGCACTATGTGTCCATGCGTTTTGAGATTCTTGTACGCACGCGACGCGTGAGCTGAGGCCACCACCTCAACGCTCCCGCGTCGACCCCTCGCTGCCATCCTTGGCCGGGGGGTTTTTTGATGGACTGAACGAAACCCACGCACAGACTGACCACCGAAGGAATCCGATGAGCGAGCAGGGCACGACCGGGACGCAGGTCACCGGTGCCCAGAGCCTGATCAAGTCCCTCGAGAGCGCGGGCGCCGAGAACATCTTCGGCATCCCCGGCGGCGCCATCCTCCCGGCGTACGACCCGCTCTACGACTCCAAGATCCGGCACATCCTCGTACGCCACGAGCAGGGCGCCGGCCACGCGGCCCAGGGCTACGCCGCGGCCACCGGCAAGGTCGGGGTCTGCATGGCCACCAGCGGTCCGGGCGCGACCAACCTGGTCACCCCGATCGCGGACGCGTACATGGACTCGGTCCCGATGGTCGCCGTCACCGGACAGGTCCCGGCCGCCGCGATCGGCACCGACGCGTTCCAGGAGGCCGACATCCGCGGCATCACGATGCCGATCACCAAGCACAACTTCCTGGTCACCGACCCCGCCGACATCCCGCGGACCGTGGCCGAGGCGTTCTACCTCGCCTCGACCGGCCGCCCGGGACCGGTGCTCGTCGACGTCGCCAAGTCGGCGCTGCAGGCGATGACCGACTTCGTCTGGCCGACCGAGATCAACCTGCCCGGCTACCGGCCGGTGGCGCGCCCGCACTCCAAGCAGATCCGCGAGGCGACCAAGCTCATCCTGGAGTCGAGCAAGCCCGTCCTGTACGTCGGCGGCGGCGTGATCCGCGCGCGGGCGGCCAAGGAGCTCCGGGTCCTCGCCGAGATGACCGGGATCCCGGTGGTCACCACGCTGATGGCCCGCGGCGCGTTCCCGGACAGCCACCCGCAGCACCTCGGCATGCCCGGGATGCACGGCACAGTCGCCGCGGTGGCGGGCCTGCAGAAGAGCGACCTGATCATCAGCCTCGGTGCTCGTTTCGACGACCGAGTCACCGGCAACCTGGACTCGTTCGCCCCCGGCGCCCGCGTCATCCACGCTGACATCGACCCGGCCGAGATCGGCAAGAACCGCGTCGTCGACGTGCCGATCGTGGGGGACTGCCGTGAGGTGATCGCCGACCTGATCGTCGCCCTCCAGGCCGAGCAGGACGCCGGCAACACCGGTGACTTCGAGGGCTGGGTGAAGTTCGTCGCCGGGCTCAAGCAGCGGTACCCGCTCAGCTACGACACCCCTGCCGACGGCCTCGCGCCGCAGTACGTCCTCGAGCGCCTCGGCGCGATCAGCGGCCCGGAGTCGATCTACTGCGCCGGCGTCGGTCAGCACCAGATGTGGGCGACCCACTACGTCGGCTTCGAGCACCCCAACACCTGGATCAACTCCGGCGGCCTCGGCACGATGGGCTTCGCGGTCCCGGCCGCGATGGGCGCCAAGGTCGGCCGCCCCGATGCCACCGTCTGGGCGATCGACGGCGACGGCTGCTTCCAGATGACGAACCAGGAGCTCGCCACCTGCACGATCGAGGGCATCCCGATCAAGGTCGCGATCATCAACAACGAGTCGCTCGGCATGGTGCGCCAGTGGCAGACGCTGTTCTACAACAGCCGCTACTCCAACACCGACCTCCAGTCCAAGCGGGTGCCGGACTTCGTGAAGCTCGCCGACGCGTACGGCGCCGTGGGGCTGTCCTGCGACAACGCCGCTGACGTGGACGCGACCATCAAGAAGGCGATGGAGATCGACGACGTCCCCGTGGTCGTGGACTTCCGGGTGCACCGTGACGCCATGGTCTGGCCGATGGTCGCCGCCGGAACGTCCAACGACGACATCAAGTACGCGCGCGACCTGGCCCCCGACTTCGACGAGGACGAACTCTGATGACCGTTCACACCCTGTCCGTCCTCGTCGAGAACAAGCCCGGCGTGCTCGCCCGGATCGCCGGGCTGTTCAGCCGGCGCAGCTTCAACATCGACTCCCTGGCGGTCGGCCCGACCGAGCACCCGGAGATCTCCCGGATGACGATCGTGGTCAACGTCGAGGAGTCCCCGCTCGAACAGGTCACCAAGCAGCTGAACAAGCTGGTCGAGGTGATCAAGATCGTCGAGCTCGAGGACCGCGAGTCCATCGAGCGGGAGCTGATGCTGGTCAAGGTGAAGGCGGACGTCGAGACGCGGTCGCAGGTCCTCGATGTGGTCCAGCTCTTCAAGGCCCGCGTGGTCGACGTGGCCACCGACGCGATCACCCTGGAGGTGACCGGCAACTCCGACAAGCTCGCCGACTTCCTCCGGGTTCTGGAACCGTTCGGCATCCGTGAGCTCGTGCAGTCCGGCCTGGTCGCCATCGGCCGCGGCGGACGTTCCATCACCGAGCGCACCCTGCGCCCGGTCCCTGTCCCGGTCACCGCCTTCGGCGCGACCCCAGCTACGACCGCGTAGCGATACCAGACGTACAAGAGAACCAACCAGAAGGAGAGCCCCCCGTGGCTGAAATGTTCTACGACGACGACGCCGACCTGGCCCTGATCCAGGGCAAGCAGGTGGCCGTGATCGGCTACGGCAGCCAGGGCCACGCCCACTCGCTGTCCCTGCGCGACTCGGGCGTCGACGTCCGCATCGGCCTGCAGCCGGGCTCGAAGAGCCGCGAGAAGGCGGAGGCCGAGGGCCTGCGCGTCCTCACCCCGGCCGAGGCGACCCAGGAAGCCGACGTCATCGTGATCCTGGCTCCCGACCAGCACCAGCGGAAGCTGTACGCCGAGGAGATCGCGCCGAACCTGACCCCGGGCGACACCCTCGTCTTCGGTCACGGCTTCAACATCCGCTTCGGCTACATCACCCCGCCCGAGGGCGTCGACGTGTTCATGGTCGCCCCGAAGGGTCCCGGCCACCTGGTCCGTCGCGAGTACGTCGACGGACGCGGCGTGCCCGTGCTCGTCGCGGTGGAGAAGGACGCCTCGGGCAAGGCCTGGGACCTCGCGCTCTCCTACGCCAAGGGCATCGGCGGCCTGCGTGCCGGCGGCATCAAGACCACCTTCACCGAGGAGACCGAGACCGACCTGTTCGGTGAGCAGGCCGTCCTCTGCGGTGGCGCCTCCCAGCTGGTGATGTACGGCTTCGAGACCCTGATCGAGGCCGGCTACCAGCCCGAGGTCGCGTACTTCGAGTGCCTGCACGAGCTCAAGCTCATCGTCGACCTGATGTACGAAGGCGGCATCGCCAAGCAGCGCTGGTCGGTCTCCGACACCGCTGAGTACGGCGACTACGTCTCCGGCCCGCGGGTGATCACGCCGCAGGTGAAGGAGAACATGCAGGCCGTGCTCGCCGACATCCAGTCGGGCGCGTTCGCCAAGCGCTTCATCGACGACATGGACGCCGGTGGCCCGGAGTTCAAGGCCCTGCGCGCCAAGGGTGAGTCCCACCCGATCGAGGAGACCGGTCGCGAGCTGCGCAAGCTCATGGCCTGGGTGAAGAGCCACGACACCGACTACGTCGAGGGCACTGCCACCCGCTGAGTTCATCGCAGAACGCCCCTTGGCCTTCGGGTCAGGGGGCGTTCTTGTGTTTGTCGATCCGCAGAGCGGGTAGCGAGTGGGTGGAGGTATGTCATGGACCTGCTCGATCTGTACGGACGTGCCAGCGACTGGACGCTCACCAAGGCGACCGGCGCTGCGAACCAGCTCGACGCGTCGACGCCCTGCCAGAAGTGGGACGTGCGCACCTTGATGAACCACATGCTCGACACGCAGCAGTACTTCGTGGGCGCGGCCCGAGGGCAGGACGTGTCCCCGCCGGGCCAGGAGCCGCCCGTGCTCCTCGGCGACGACCCGGCGGCGGATTTCCGGAGCGCTCGGGAGGAGATGCTGGCGGTCTTCGGCGAGGACGGCGTGATCGAGAAGACCGGTCCCGCGCTCGGGATCGCGTTCAGCGACCAGCTGCTGCACGGCTGGGACCTGGCCCGGGCGACCGGGCAGGACGCCACCATGCCCGAGGGCCTGCCGGAGGCGGCGTACGAGATGATCTACGGCGCGTTCACCGACGACCAGCGCGAGGGCGTCTTCGCTCCCGAGATCACCGTGCCGGCCGACGCCTCGGCTCAGGACAAGCTCCTCGCCTACGCGGGGCGGGACCCGCGGCACTGAACGCGCCTTCAATCTCGAGCGAACCCCTAGCTGCGAACTAGAACACGTTCTAGGCTCGCTTCATGGACCTCATCGCGATCGAAGAAATCCGGCAGCTCAAGTACCGCTACTTCCGCACGCTCGACCTGAAGCTGTGGGACGAGTTCGGCGACTGCCTGGCCGAGGACGTCACCGCCCGCTACGGCACCCAGGCGATGGACAAGCCGCTGCACTACGACAACCGGGCCGACGTCGTCGAGTTCATGTCCGGCAACCTCGGGCCCGGGATCGTCACGATCCACATCGCCAGCCACCCGGAGATCTCGGTGGACGGCGACACGGCGACCGGCTCGTGGGGCTTCGAGGACACCGTGATCGTGCCTGACTTCAAGGTGATCATCCGCGGCGGCGGCTACTACGTCGACGAGTACCGCAAGGACCCCGACGGCAAGTGGCGGATCGCGGCGACCAAGTACGAGCGGATCTACGAGGCGATGACGTCGCTCGACGACACCCCGAGCTTCAAGCTGATCGCCAACCGCTGGGATCCCTCGCTCAAGCACTGAGGCCGGCGGGTCCAGTACGGTCGAGACTCGAACGCCGAGGAGAGATCGAGGTGGACCGTGTCCCTGTTCCGACGTAAGCACCGTCCGCCGGTCCGGACCGGGCACGAGGGTGACGACCTGATCCTCGAGACCCTGGCCCAGGCCGGTGACCTCGAGGCGCCCCGGCACTGGTTGCACTACCTCTACTTCGCCGACGAGGAGTCGACCCGTGACGCGGCCGAGACGGCGGTGATCGAGGGCTGGCAGGTCAAGACCCTCGAAGCCTCTGCCGAGGGCGGCGGCTGGGTGCTGGTCGTCGAGCAGTTCGACGCCGTACTGACCCCCGAGCGGGTCGCCGAGGCCCGGAGCTTCTTCGAGCGGCTCGCCGGTCACGCGGCGCACGCCGAGTACGACGGATGGGAGGCCGGCGCTTAGCCGACCTCCCGACCGCCGGGGTACGGGCTACTTCACCTCGGAGCGGGTCACCACGAACAGGCCGATCGCCATCGGGATGACCAGCCAGATCAGTCCCGACGTGGCCAGGTGGCCCCAGTCGCTCGCAGCCAGGTCGCCGTCGTACAGGCGGGTGGAGGAGAACTGGAAGTCGACCCAGCCCTGCAGGTCCGCGAACCAGTCCTGGAAGGCGGCCAGCGCCCCGAGCGATGCCGGCAGCACCAGCGCGTAGACGAAGTACCCGACGATGGCGCCCGGCGAGCTCCGGATCAGGATGCCGAGGGTGAACCCCATCAGCATGCCCAGGGCGTCGGCCAGGAAGATCAGCGCCGAGTCGCCCAGGGTCATGTCCCACGAGGTGTCGACCCCGAGGATCGCGGAACCGACGACATTGCCGAGGGCGCCGACCGCGAAGGCGAGCGCGATCGAGGCCACCCCGACGCCCAGGATCGCGATCAGCTTCGCGCCGATCACCTTGCTGCGGTGCGGCACCAGGGTGAAGGTGGTCAGTCCGGTGCGCTGGCTCCACTCGCTGGTGATCGCCAGGATGCCGATCATCGGCAGGATCACCGACATCGGAGCACCGATCGCCGCTGCGAACGAGCTGTAGGAGATCTCCTCCTCGGGCGCCCACAGGATGGTGGCGATGGTGGCCAGCGTCGCGGTGATGCCGACGGCGGTCAGCAACCAGAAGCCCGACCGGGTGTCGAACATCTTCTGCACCTCGACACCGACGATCCGGGTCAGCGGGATCTTCTCGGTCGATCGGAGTGCCCGGGCCGGTGCGGCCACGGGTCGTTCCAGGGTCGCGGCGCTCATGCTGCTACTCCTTCTCGGTTCGGGGTGGTCTCGCGCTGCGATTCAGCCGTCAGCTCGAGGAACATCTCTTCCAGCCCGGCGCCGTCGGCGGCGCGGAGCTCGGTCAGGGCGACCTGTGCCTCGAGGGCGATCCGGCCGACCTGCTCGGTGTCGGCCTCGGTGCGGACGGTGCCGTCGCTGCTGATGCTGCTCGGGACGCCGGCAGCAGCGAGCGCCCTGGTCAGGGCCGCGACGTCGCGGGTCCGGACGAGCGTGCCCGCGGCGGCGAGCAGCTCCTCCTTGGTGCCCTGGGCGACGATCCGGCCGTTGCCGATCACGACCAGGTCGTCTGCGACGACCTCGATCTCGTGCAACAGGTGTGAGGAGAGCAGCACGGTGCCGCCCTGGTCGGCGTAGTCGCGGAGCAGGTCGCGCATCCAGCGGATGCCGGCCGGGTCGAGGCCGTTCGCCGGCTCGTCGAGGATCAGCACGGCCGGGTCGCCGATCAGCGCGGTCGCGATCCCGAGCCGCTGGCGCATCCCGAGCGAGTAGTTCTTCACCCGCCTCTCGGCCTCGGAGTCGGTGAGGCTGACGCGGTGCAGCATCTCCTCGACGCGGACCCGGGGGAGTCCCATGGTGCGGGCCGCGATCGTGAGGATCTCTCGTCCGGTGCGGCCGGCGTGCTGGGCGGAGGCGTCGAGCAGGACGCCGACGTCGAGTCCGGGATTGGGCAGGTCCGCGAAGGGACGCCCGTCGACGAGCGCCTTCCCGGACGTGGGCGGGGTCAGTCCGACCATGATCCGCATGGTGGTGGACTTGCCGGCGCCGTTGGGGCCGAGGAAGCCGGTCACGCGTCCGGCCCGGGCGGCGAACGAGACGTCGTCGACCGCTGTGAAGCCGCCGTACGTCTTGGTCAGGTTCTCGATGGTGATCATGCTCGGTCCTCGCTTCGCATCGGACCTGCGCTGATCACCAGGCGGCTGTGTTGGATTGTTCGCTCGCTTCGCTCACTCATGGAACGAACCCTCGCCTGCGCGGGTGCGCGCGCACATCAGGGAGAACACCCGAGCGACCCCTGAGATCGCCCCGGTCCGTCTCGGGGTCGGCCGCGACTTCGGTCTGGGGTCCCGGAACAAAACGGACCGCGGACCGGTTACGGCTGCATGCGTATCGAGATCTGGAGTGACGTCGTCTGCCCGTGGTGCTACATCGGCAAGCGGCGTCTGGAGACTGCCCTGGCCACCTTCGACCACCAGGTCGAGATCGTCTGGCGCTCCTTCCAGCTCGACCCGTCCGCGCCCGCGGTCCCGACCGAGACGGTCGCCGAAGCGCTGGGGCGCAAGTACGGCGGCGGCCCGGAGGCGGGCAAACAGATGATCGACCGCGTCGAGGCCGTGGCCGCCGAGGAAGGCCTGCTCTTCCGCCACCACGCGTCGCTGCGGGTGAGCACCGTGGACGCGCACCGGCTCCTGCACCTAGCGCTGGAGACCGGTGGGCCCGAGCTCCAGGGCCGGCTGAAGGAGGCCCTGCTCGCGGCGTACTTCGTCCACACCGAGAACGTCGCCGACCACGACACCCTGAGCCGGATCGCCGTCGAGGCCGGACTCGACGGCGCCCGCGTCGACGAGGTCCTCGCCGGCCGGGAGTACGCCGACGCGGTCGAGGCCGACATCCGTGAGGCCGCAGCTCTCGGTGCGACCGGCGTGCCGTTCTACGTCGTCGACCGCAAGTACGGCGTCTCCGGCGCGCAGCCCGCCGAGGTCTTCACCCAGGTCCTCGAGAAGGCGTGGTCGGAGTCGCACCCCCAGCTCGATCTCGTCGGCGGGGGAGCGGACGCCTGCGGGCCGGACGGCTGCGCCGTCTGAGGTCCCGACTGCCTCGACCACCGGCTTTGCATGATCATGCATAGTCATGCATACTTCTCGTGTGTCCAAAGTACTCACTTCTCTGCCCGTCGGCGAGCGCGTCGGCATCGCCTTCTCCGGGGGTCTCGACACCTCCGTCGCCGTGGCGTGGATGCGCGACAAGGGCGCGATCCCGTGCACGTACACCGCTGACATCGGCCAGTACGACGAGCCGGACATCTCCGGCGTCCCCGGTCGCGCGAAGGAGTACGGCGCCGAGATCGCGCGCGCGGTCGACATCAAGCCGCAGCTCGTCGAGGAGGGCCTGGCCGCCCTCGCGTGCGGCGCTTTCCACATCCGCTCCGGCGCGAAGGCGTACTTCAACACCACCCCGCTGGGCCGTGCCGTCACCGGCACCATGCTCGTCCGTGCGATGCACGAGGACGGCGTCGACATCTGGGGCGACGGCTCGACGTACAAGGGCAACGACATCGAGCGGTTCTACCGCTACGGCCTGATGGCCAACCCGGAGCTGCGGATCTACAAGCCGTGGCTGGACGCTGACTTCGTCGCGGAGCTCGGCGGCCGGCACGAGATGAGCCAGTGGCTCCTCGAGCGCAACCTGCCCTACCGGGACTCGGTGGAGAAGGCCTACTCCACCGACGCCAACATCTGGGGCGCCACCCACGAGGCCAAGACCCTGGAGCACCTCGACGTCTCGCTGGAGACCGTCGAGCCGATCATGGGTGTGAAGTTCTGGGACCCGAGCGTCGCGATCGAGACCGAGGACGTCGCGATCACCTTCGAGGCCGGTCGCCCGGTCGCGATCAACGGCAAGCACTACACAGACGCGGTCGCGCTGGTGCTCGAGGCGAACGCGATCGGCGGTCGGCACGGGCTCGGCATGTCCGACCAGATCGAGAACCGGATCATCGAGGCCAAGTCGCGGGGCATCTACGAGGCGCCGGCCATGGCGCTGCTCTTCGCGGCGTACGAGCGGTTGCTGAACGCGATCCACAACGAGGACACCCTCGCCAACTACCACCTCGAGGGCCGCAAGCTCGGCCGGCTGCTGTACGAAGGCCGCTGGCTCGACCCGCAGGCGCTGATGCTGCGGGAGTCGATCCAGCGCTGGATCGCCTCGCTGGTCACCGGCACCGTCACGCTCCGGCTGCGGCGCGGCGACGACTACACGATCCTGAACACCGAGGGGCCGTACTTCTCCTACCACCCGGAGAAGCTCTCGATGGAGCGGGTGGAGAACGCCGCCTTCGGTCCGGTCGACCGGATCGGCCAGCTCACCATGCGCAACCTCGACATCGCCGACAGTCGCGCCAAGCTCGAGCTGTACGCCGGCCAGCCCCTGGACCAGGGGACCGTCCTCGTCGAGAACGGCACCCTGTTCGGCGAACTGCCTGCCGGCGGGTTCGACCAGATCGCGGTCCCGGCCGAGATCGACGCCGACGCCGAAGCCGCTCTGGACGACGCCGCGATGGAGTTCGGCACCGACTGATCTGTGCGTTCGTCGTCCACAGGTGGGCTGTGGTTCTTGTGGAGAACTCGCCCGATCTGTGGACGACGCAACCCGATCTGTGGAGGACACGCCGAGCATCGAGAACTCGCCGAAATTACTGGCGAAAGTCTCTTGCCAAGGGGTTGTCGGTGGACGTAGAAATCTCTCACGCGATCCCCTCGGGGAGAGCGGGATCGGACGGAAGCGAAGATCTGGTTGCGGGGCGACTCGCAGCAGCCGACAAGGTGACAGTCGGTGGATCGGCTGCCGAAGCCCGGTCGATCGGAAGAGTCACCGTGATCCGGTCATAGAAGGCCCCAGCAACTCATACTTGCTGGGGCCTTCGTCCATCTC
>JAKFBZ010000026.1:0-6295 GCA_036676945.1 Marmoricola sp. | reverse complement strand
GCAGGCGCAGGACGAGATCGCCTCCCGGGTCGCGGTGAGCCAGTCGACAGCGGTGTGGAAGCCGCGCTCGGAGAAGCCCGCACCGCCGGGGTGGCCGTCGTAGACGAAGACGGTGAGCTGGCCGGTGTCGGCATGCCGGGCGGTGGAGACGCCGCCGATGTCCCAGCGGTCGCAGGTCGCGAACAGCGGGAGCAGGCCGATCGCGGCGTGCTCGGCGGCATGGGCCGAGCCGGGCAGGTCCTCGGCGTCGATGCCGCAGTCCTCCAGGACATGGTCGGGCAGGGTCCACCAGACCGCTGCCGTCTCCAGGGTCCGCTCCGGGAGGTCGAGCGGTTCCTCGCCGAGCACCTCACCGCTGGGCACCCGGCGCCGCAGGAACGAGACCACCTGGTGGCTGACCCGGACGGTGCCGAAGCTCAGCCGGGCCCGGTCCCAGGTCTCGTGCAGCCGCTCGGCCACGACGGTGATGTCGGTGATCTCGCGGGCCGAGGTGCTGTAGTCGACGTTCGTCGTCTCGACCATCGCGACCGACTGCTCCAGGTCGAGCTCGTGCACCAGGTAGCTCTCGCCCTGGTGCAGGTAGACCGCTCCGGCGTGCGCGGTGCCGTGCGACGAACCGTGGTCGACGGTGCCGAGCACCCGCCCGGTGTCGACCTCCACCAGCCGCACCGGGCTCCCGCCCGAAGAACGGATGTCAGCCAGGTCCGAGGCACGCCGACGGTCGGTCCAGTACCAGCCGTGCGCACGACGCCGGAGCAGTCCGGCGGCCGTCAGCGCCTCCACTGCGTCGCGGGCTCCCGGCCCGAAGATCCCCAGCCCGTCCTCGGTCAGCGGGCTCTCGGCCGCCGCCGCGCACAGGTGCGGGCCCAGCACGTAGGGGTTGTCCGGGTCGAAGACGGTCGCCTCGACCGGGCGGCCGAGCAGGTGCTCGGGATGGTTGACCAGGTAGGTGTCGAGCGGGTCGTCGCGGGCGACCATCACGCCCAGCGCGTCGCCGCCGGTCCGGCCGGCGCGCCCGATCTGCTGCCAGAGCGCGGCCCTGGTGCCGGGGAAGCCGCCGAGCAGGACGGCGTCGAGCCCGGAGATGTCGATGCCGAGCTCGAGTGCGTTCGTCGCGGCCAGGCCGACGAGCTCACCGCTGCGCAGCGCCTGCTCCAGTGCGCGCCGCTCCTCGGGCAGGTAGCCGCCGCGGTACGCCGCCACCTGGCCGGCCAGCACCGGGTCGACCTCGGAGAGCAGGCGGCGTGCGGTCAGGGCGACGGTCTCGGCTCCGCGCCGGCTGCGGACGAACGCCAGCGTCCGGACCCGGTCGACGACCAGATCGGTGAGCAGGTCCGCGAGCTCGGCGGTCACCGACCGGCGTACCGGGGCTCCGTGCTCACCGGCATGGGAGACGAACGGTGGCTCCCAGAGCACCAGCGCCACCCGGCCGCGCGGCGAGGCGTCCTCGGTGACCGCGCGCACCGGCAGCCCGGTCAGCCGGCCCGCCGCGACCTCGGGCTCGGCGACGGTCGCGGAGGCAAGCACGAACGTCGGGTCGGCGCCGTACAGGGCAGCGACCCGGCGCAGCCGGCGCAGGATCTGGGCTACGTGCGCCCCGAACACACCGCGGTAGTGGTGGCACTCGTCGACCACGACGTACTCCAGCGCCGCGAAGAACCGCGACCAGCGCTCGTGCCCGGGCAGCAGGGAGCGGTGCAGCATGTCGGGGTTGGTCAGCACGTACTCGGCGTGGTCGCGGGCCCACTCCCGCTCCTCGGGCGAGGAGTCGCCGTCGTGGGTCGCGCAGCGCAGGTCCGGTACGCCGAGCGCCCGCACCGCGGAGAGCTGGTCCTGGGCAAGGGCCTTGGTCGGCGAGAGGTAGAGGACGCTCGCGCCGCGCTGGCCGCGCGGACCGCGGCGCTCCTGGATCGCACTGAGCGCGGGCAGCAGATAGGCCAGCGACTTGCCCGAGGCCGTGCCCGTCGACAGCACCGTGTGCGTCCCGCCGTGGGCCAGGTCCGCGGCCTCGGTCTGGTGCGCCCACGGAGCCCGTACGCCGACCGCCTCCCACGCGGCCACGACATCGGGGTGCGCCCAGCCGGGCCAGGCGGTGGAGCGCGCCGTGCGCGGCGGGAGCACCTCGAGGTGGGTCAGCCGGTCCTCACGGCCGGGGACGCCCGTGAGCCGGTCGACGAGATCCTCCAGCCGCCGTGTGCTCACGTCCAGAGTCTGTCAGCGACCGGCGACGCAACCGGTCCGGACCGGGCGGGGCCGGGTGCCTCGGCCGTCGGGCGGGAGCGTGGTTCAATGAATGCACAGGACCCCGGTTGCAAGAACACAGCCGGATCATCCGCGGCTCGGACTGGAGTGATGGTGGACCTTTCGCTGGAAACGCGGGACCTCGACGGCCGCACCGTTGTCGTGGTCGGTGGCGAGATCGACGTCTACACCGCACCGAAATTGCGGGACAAGATCACCGAACTCGTCAACGCCGGTCACCACACCTTGCTGGTCGACCTCGAGGGCGTCGAGTTCCTGGACTCGACCGGACTCGGCGTACTCGTGGGCGGACTCAAGAAGGTCCGTGCCCAGGACGGATCGATGTCACTGATCTGCAGCCAGGACCGGCTGCTGAAGATCTTCCGGATCACCGGCCTGGCCAAGGTCTTCACGATCCATGCCTCCGCAGAGGCAGCACTCTCCGCGTAGTTCGCCGGCGTCGTACGCCGCCTGCGCAGAGCTCTCCCGCCACTGCTTCGGCGTGCGAAGCGGAGACCTGAGCGACCCGGAACGTGATCTGGCTCACCCCGGCCCCGTGACCCGCGCCACACCTGCGTAGACTCCGCGACGTTTGCAAGCCGCATCACATCGAGGAGATTTCATGCTGGACATCAAGCCAGTCCTCGACGGCTCGAACCTCGTTCTGGTCATCATCGTCGCTCTGATCGCCCTCGCGGCGCTCGGGATGGCCGCGATGTTCCGCAACGAGGTCCTTGCCGCCGGCGAAGGCACCGACAACATGAAGAACATCGCCCAGGCGGTGCAGGAAGGCGCCAACGCCTATCTGCAACGCCAGTTCCGCACCCTCGGCATCTTCGCCGCGATTGCGTTCGTGGCGTTGCTCGCGCTTCCGGCGGATGACTGGGGTGTTCGCTTCGGCCGCTCCCTGTTCTTCCTCGTCGGCGCCGGATTCTCGGCGACCGTCGGGTATCTCGGCATGTCGCTCGCCGTCCAGGCGAACCTCCGTGTGGCTGCGGCGGCGAACACCGAAGGCCGCGACCCGGCGATGAAGATCGGGTTCCGGACCGGCGCCATGGTCGGCATGCTCACCGTCGGCCTCGGCCTGCTCGGTGCCAGCGTCGTCGTGCTGATCTTCAAGGACGAGGCTCCGCACGTGCTCGAGGGCTTCGGCTTCGGTGCCGCGCTGCTCGCCATGTTCATGCGTGTCGGCGGCGGCATCTTCACCAAGGCGGCCGATGTCGGCGCCGACCTGGTCGGCAAGGTCGAGAACAACATTCCCGAGGACGACCCGCGCAACGCGGCGACGATCGCGGACAACGTGGGCGACAACGTCGGCGACTGCGCCGGTATGGCGGCCGACCTCTTCGAGTCCTACGCCGTGACCCTGGTCGCGGCGCTGATCCTCGGGTCGCAGGCGTTCGGCGACAAGGGCCTCGTGTTCCCGCTGCTGATCCCGGCGATCGGTGCTCTGACCGCCGTCCTGGGTGTGTACCTCTGCAAGCCGCGGGTCGGTGAGAACGGCCTGACCACGATCAACCGGGCCTTCTACATCTCCGCCGCGGTCGGCGCGGTCGCTTCGGTGATCGCTTCCTACGCCTACCTCCCGAGCACCTTCGCGGAGCTGCGGAACAAGACCGGCATCGACATGGTCGGCGCCGACGGCGACCCGCGGCTGATCGCCTCGGCCGCCGTCGTCATCGGCATCGTGATGGCCGCCGGCATCCTGGCCCTGACCGGCTACTACACCGGCACCGAGCACAAGCCGGTCAAGGACGTCGGCAAGACGTCGCTCACCGGTGCCGCGACCGTCATCCTGTCCGGCCTGTCGGTCGGCTTCGAGTCGGCCGTCTACACGACCTTCGTCATCGGTGCGGCCGTCTTCGGCGCGTTCCTGCTCGGCGGTGCGACGGTGACCATCTCGCTGTTCGCGGTCGCGCTGGCCGGTTGCGGTCTGCTCACCACCGTCGGCGTGATCGTGGCGATGGACACCTTCGGTCCGGTCTCCGACAACGCGCAGGGCATCGCCGAGATGTCCGGCGACGTCAGCCCGGAGGGCGCGCAGATCCTCACCGAGCTCGACGCGGTCGGCAACACCACGAAGGCGATCACCAAGGGCATCGCGATCGCGACGGCCGTGCTCGCCGCGACCGCGCTGTTCGGGTCGTACTCGACGTCGGTCATCGAAGCGGTCCTCGACGCGGGCAAGCTGAGCGCGGACGACCAGTCGGCGCTGAACTTCTTCGTCTACAACCCGGGCGTGCTGGTCGGCGTCCTGCTGGGTTCGGCGGTCGTGTTCCTGTTCTCGGGCCTGGCGATCAACGCCGTCGCCCGGGCCGCCGGCGCGGTCGTCTACGAGGTCCGCCGTCAATTCCGGGAGATCCCCGGAATCATGGAGGGCACCGGTCGTCCGGAGTACGGCAAGGTCGTCGACATCGTCACCAAGGACTCGCTGCGCGAGCTGGTGACGCCCGGTCTGCTCGCCGTCCTGGCGCCGATCGCGGTCGGCTTCGGCCTCGGTGTCGCGGCGCTGGCCGGCTTCCTCGCGGGAGCCATCGGCACCGGCACGCTGATGGCCGTGTTCCTGGCCAACTCCGGTGGAGCCTGGGACAACGCCAAGAAGCTCGTCGAGGACGGTCACCACGGGGGCAAGGGTTCGCCCGCCCACGAAGCGACCGTCATCGGTGACACCGTCGGTGACCCGTTCAAGGACACCGCTGGTCCGGCGATCAACCCGCTGATCAAGGTGATGAACCTGGTCTCGCTGCTGATCGCCAGTGCGGTGGTCGGGATGAGCGTCGGCGAGGACCAGAACGACCCGCTGCGGATCGGTATCGCGCTCGCCGCGGTCGCGATCATCGCGGTGTCGCTGTACATCTCCAAGCAGCGCGGTGTGGACATGGGTGACGACGCTGCGGCTGCCGCAGCGGGTGCGCCCGACAGCACCATCGTCTGACCGCTCCGCCTGCGACAACGTCCGACCCGAAGGGCACCGTGCTCCGGCACGGTGCCCTTCGGCATTCCTGGAGCAGGGCGGACGATCGTCGTACGGCGGTCTACGCTGGTCGGGTCCTTGGGGAGGGACCGCACCAGCACCAAGGGGTGTCATGCCAACCGCTCGGGTCCCGGTCCGCCGGCAGTTCGTCCGCACGCTTCTCGTCGCGGCGCTGACCGCGGCCCTGCTCGGACTGGCCCAGACGGCCGCGCACGCAGTCGCCCCGCAGGCCTTCCCGGGCAGCCTGACGACCGCCGTGGACCAGGCCGCGAACGTCGACCTGACCGGCAGCGTCCAGGACGTCGACGGCGGTCCCCGGACCTTCATCGTGGTCACCGGGCCCACGCACGGCGCCCTGACCCCCTGCGGCACCGGCCTGTGCCAGTACACGCCGGCGCCCGGCTACACCGGCCCGGACTCCTTCACCTGGAAGGTCAACGACGGCACCGCGGACTCCAACACGGTGGCCTTCTCGATCACGGTGACCTCGGACCCGAACGGGCCGGCGATCACCTCGGCGGGACCGCTGACCAACCTGCAGATCAGTGCGACGCTGAACTGCCTGGTCGACCGGGCCGGGGACACGTTCGGCGCGTTCTACCAGGACAACGCCTGCGGCACCCTCGCCGTCCTCGACGGCGTGCTCTACACGCCCGCCACCCTCCCGGGCGCGCCCGCGGCGACTCCCTTCACGCCGGTCGCGCAGAGCGCCGTCACCGGTGCCGGCACAGCCGCGAGCCCGTACTCGCTGGTGACGACGGTCGGCCTCGGTGCCACCGGCGTCCAGCTCGTGCAGACCGACACCTACGTCGTGGGCCAGGAGACCTACCGCACCGACATCGAGGTGAAGAACACCTCCCAGACCCAGCGCACCGTCCGTCTCTACCGTGCCGGTGACTGCCAGCTCGGCGACGACTCCGCGAACCCCGAGCTCGCCCACGGGACCGGGAGCATCGGTCCCGCCGGTGCCGTCGCCTGCACGAGGGGCACCCGGCTGCTGCAGTTCTCTCCGCTGTCGGCCGGTTCGCACTACCTCGAGGACAGCTACGACCAGGTCTGGAACAAGATCGCGACCAAGGC
>JAKFBZ010000025.1:0-36769 GCA_036676945.1 Marmoricola sp. | reverse complement strand
CACCTGGCCCGGCTCGTCGACCAGGTCGGCGAGTCGGCGCACCTCGCCGTGCCGCACGGTCGCGACGTCCTCTATGTCATCGAGGAACGGGCCGCCGGCCGGCCACCGCTGGTCACCGAGGTCGGCGTACGGCTGCCGGCGCACCTGACCGCTAGCGGACGGGCGATCCTCGCGGCGCTGCCGACCGTCCAGGTCCGGGCGCTCTACCCGGACCGGGAAGCGTTCGTCGAGCGCACCGGGCTCGGCCCCGGCTCGCTGAGCGCCCTGCGCACGATCCTCGCCGAGACCCGGCAGCGCGGGTACGCCGTCGAGGACGGCGAGATCACCGGGGGCTTCGCGTCGGTCGCCGCCCCGGTCCTGGACCACAACGGTCTGCCTCTGGCCGGCGTCGCGGTCACCTACCCGACCGAGGTCGAGCTGGACACGCGCGCCGTGGCCGCCGCCGTCCAGGCCACCGCCGCTGCGCTCAGCCGCCGGGTCAGCGGACACTGAGCGCTCAGCCGGCTGCGGTCGGGCAGACTCGTCCCATGGAGCAGAGCGAGCAGCCGGCCGAAGAGGTCGACGCAGCGAGCCGGCGCAAACTGCGGACCCGCGCCCGGACGCTGCTGACCGTCGACGAGACCGTCGAGCAGATCGGGCAGACGACCCACGATCTGGCAGCGGCGCTGACCGACTTCAATACGTCGCTCGACCGGTTCAACACCTCCCTGGACCGGTTCTCCGACGCCGCCGACCAGCTGAACCGGGTCGCGATGCGGCTCGACGAGATCGTCGACAAGATCGAGCCGTTGCTGAACCTGGTGATGTCGCCGCTGACGATGGCCCGCAGGTTCGTCCCCGGGAAGCCGCCGCGCGCCTGATCGCAGTTTGTCCGCCGGCAACCCGCTGTCCGACGTACAAGACACCGCGTCTCGTGACACGTGACCCCGCCACGGTGTAGTCGTTGGGTCTTCGATACGACTCACTGGTACAGCAAGGGGCCTCCCACCATGCGTTCAGCCATGCCGACGTCTGCTCGACCGACCCTGCGGCTCGCCGTGGCGATCGTGGTCGCCTTCGCTCTGGTGGGCGCGACCCTGGTGCTGAACCAGCGCGGCTCGGGCGCGGGCGGGCAGAACTCCGCCGACGAGCTGAAGAAGTCGTACGCCGCGACCGCGGCCAACACCGCCAAGAAGGCTGACGACGCGGTCGCCTACAGCGCTGACGGCACCCACTCCCACGACCCGGGTGCACCCGCGCACGACGACAACGACCCGAAGACCAAGAACGCGATCTCCCGGTCCGCGACCACCACCGACGCCGACACGGTCGACCCGACGACGCCGGCTCAGGCCCGACGTGACGAGCGCGCCGCGGCGGCCCAGCGCAAGCAGCGCGAGGTCCCGCTGAAGCACGTCGCCGTCGATCCGCCCCAGCCGACGATCCCGACGGACCGCTACAACCTGTTCAACGCCTGTTACGGCCTGCAGTCGACCCTCAACCGGCGCTGGCTGGCCCAGACCTCGATCGGTCCGGCGACCAAGGGAGCCGGCACCGCGCTCTACTTCAAGCCGACCGACCTCGGTCGCTACCTGCTCTACAGCCCGGCGCGGACCTACCTGGGGGTGAAGTCAGGCAAGCCCGCGTACGTCGCCGGCAAGGCAGGACCGGCGGTCAACTGGACCGTGACCCAGAGCGGGCCGGGCGCGTTCCGGCTCTTCCTGCCGGGGTCGGGCTATCTGGCCACCTCGACCGCGGGCACCGCGGTCTTCGTGGACGCTCCCAGCGCCCGCACCCAGTTCACCCCGTCCAAGCGGACCGGCTGCACGCCGTTCCCCGAGATCGCGGTGGGCGTCGTCGGGCGCCCCACTGCCGGCGTCAGCTCGTTCCAGGAGACCCGCGGCTACATCGACGCGCACACGCACCAGATGGCGTTCGAGTTCCTCGGCGGCAACGTGCACTGCGGCCGGCCCTGGTCGCCGTGGGGCGTCAGCACCGCGCTGGTCGACTGCCCCGACCACAGCCTGACCGGCGGCTACGGCGCGGTCGTGGAGTCGTTCTTCTCCGGCGGGCTCGGTCACGACCCGGTCGGCTGGCCGACGTTCAAGTCCTGGCCGGCTGCCCACTCGCTGACCCACGAAGGCACCTACTACAAGTGGATGGAGCGCTCCTGGCGTGCCGGCCAGCGCATCCTGGTCAACCTCCTCGTCGAGAACAACCAGCTCTGCATGCTCTACCCGTTCAAGCGGAACTCCTGCGACGACATGGACTCGATCCGGTTGCAGGCCAAGGACATGCGACTGCTCGAGCGGTACGTCGACGCGCAGCACGGCGGCCCGGGCAAGGGCTGGTACCGGATCGTGAAGACGCCGGTGGAGGCCCGCAAGGCGATCAACCGCGGCAAGCTCGCCGTGATCATGGGCATCGAGACCTCAGTCGTCTTCGGCTGCCGGATCCTGCTCGGCAAGCCGCAGTGCACCAAGGCCTCCATCGACCGCCAGCTCGACGAGGTCCAGAAACTCGGCGTGGTGCAGATGGAGCTGGTCAACAAGTTCGACAACGCCCTCTCCGGCGTCGCCGGCGACTCCGGCCCGACCGGCCTGCTGGTCAACGCCGCCAACGCGTTGGAGACCGGCTCGGCGTGGAAGATGACGACCTGCTCGCCGAACGACCCCGAGGTGCACGACAACGACCAGGACACTTCGCTGCCGGTCCCGTCCCAGGACGCGCTCTTCGGTGCGCTGCTCAGCGTGCTGCCGGCGAGCATCCTCGACGCCCTCCCGGCGCTCCCGCTCTACCCGGCCAAGCACCACTGCAACAAGCTCGGCCTGACCGAGCTCGGCGCCTACACGATCCGCGAGCTGGCCCGGCGCAAGATGATCTTCGACCCGGACCACATGAGCGTGAAGGCGCGTAAGCAGGCCCTCGACCTGACCGCCCAGCTCAAGTACCCGGGCGTGATGTCGAGCCACTCCTGGTCCACCCCGGACGCCTACCCGCGGATCCTGGCGCAGAAGGGCTTCATCGCGCCGTACGCCGGGGACAGCACCGGCTTCGTCGCGAAGTGGCGCCGCCAGCTCACCTGGGCGAACCCGCGCACGTACTGGGGCATCGGCTTCGGTGCCGACATCAACGGCCTCGGCGCCCAGGGCAGCCCGCGGCCGAACGCCGCCGCCAACCCGGTCCGCTACCCGTTCACCGGCCTCGGCGGGGTGAAGGTCTACAAGCAGCGCAGCGGCCAGCGCGTCTACGACATCAACGTCGACGGCGTCGCCCACTACGGCCTGTACGCCGACTGGATCCAGGACCTCAAGGTGATCGCCGGTCAGCGGATCGTCACCGACCTGACCCGGGGCCCGGAGGCGTACCTGCAGATGTGGGAGCGCGCGTACGGCGCCAAGCCGAACGCCTGCACCCACGTCGGCCAGCGGCACACCAAGGCGTTCTTCCACAACCGGATCCTGCGCGGACAGAGCTGGTGGAAGGTGATCACCACCGCCGGCCAGCCGCACCGCCGCCTGGACCGGGAGTTCAGCTACTGCGCCACCGGCGGGGCTCCGGTCACGGTGACCTTCAACGCGGCGGGCCGGGTCGTCTCGGTCCTCAGCTGAGGGACGCGGTGAAGTTACCGCGGGGTAGCCTTTCTCACACGCCTCGCGGGTGACCGTGTGTCTCGCGGGCAATAGTCTGTGCCCGACGACGGACCGAACTACCGGCCTACGCGCCGGAAGGTTGGAGTGACTTCCCTTGAGTACCACGACCACGCTGATCCTTGGTCTCATCCTGAACGCGATCGCGTTGCCGCTGGCGGCGAAGCGGGTCGGGTTCCTGACCCGCCTGATCACCAGCGGACAGCCGGCGCCGGACCGGATCGAAGGCGTCACCAAGCGGGTGAACACCGCGATCAAGGGCCAGCTCGTCGAAGTACTCGGCCAGCGCAAGCTGCTCAAGTGGAACATCCCGGGTATCGCGCACGCGTTCGTGATGTACGCGTTCCTGATCCTCGCGACCGTGTACGTCGAGGCCTACGGCATCCTGCTGTCGCGCGACCCGAAGTGGGCGATCCCGGTGGTGGGCCACTGGGAGGTCCTCGGCTTCGCCCAGGACATGATCGGCGTGCTCTGCCTGGTCGGCCTCGCCACCTTCGCGCTGATCCGTTACAAGAACCAGCCGGCCAAGCTCGGCCGCAAGTCCCGGTTCAAGGGCTCGCACACCGGCGGTGCCTGGGTCGTCCTGATCATGATCTTCAACGTCATCTGGACGATGTTCCTGTTCCGTGGCGCGGCCTCCGCGGCCGGCAACCTGCCCTACGACAAGGGCGCCTTCGTCTCGATCGGGATCGGCAACGTCTTCAACTCGATGGGCCTGCACCACGGCGACAGCGCTCTGGAGACCCTCGAGGGCGTCGGCCTCCTGCTGCACATCGGCGTGATGCTGGTCTTCCTGATCATCGTGCTCAACTCCAAGCACCTGCACATCTTCGTCGCGCCGATCAACATCGCCTTCAAGCGCCCCGACGGACCGGTCGCGCTCGGCGCGATGAAGCCGATGATCTCCGACGGCAAGATGCTCACCCTCGACGACGTCGACGACCTCGACGAGGACGCGAAGCTCGGCATCGGGTCGATCGAGGACTTCTCCTGGAAGGGCCTGCTCGACATGGCCAGCTGCACCGAGTGCGGCCGTTGCCAGTCCCAGTGCCCGGCATGGAACACCGAGAAGCCGCTCAGCCCGAAGATGCTGATCATGAACCTGCGCGACCACGCGTTCGCGAAGGCGCCGTACCTGATGGCCGGCGGCGAGGACGCCCCTGAGGGCAAGGTCCCGGCGGCCGCGCTCGCCGAGGCCGAGCGCCCGCTGGTCGGCGAGACCGAGGGCGAGGCGTGGCACCCGACCGGTGGCGCGATCATCGACAACGACGTGCTCTGGTCCTGCACCTCCTGCGGTGCGTGCGTCAACCAGTGCCCGGTCGACATCGAGCACGTCGACCACATCATGGATATGCGCCGCTACCAGGTGCTCGTCGAGAACAGCTTCCCGGCCGAGCTCAACGGCCTGTTCAAGGGCCTGGAGAACAAGGGCAACCCCTGGAACCTGAACCCGAACGCACGGATGGAGTGGGCCGCGGGCCTGCCGTTCGACGTGAAGGTCGTCGGCGAGGATGTCGAGACCCTCGACGAGGTCGACTGGCTGTTCTGGGTCGGCTGCGCCGGCGCCTACGAGGACCGGGCCAAGAAGACCACCCGCGCGACCGCGGAACTGCTCGACATGGCGGGAGTCTCGTTCGCCGTACTCGGCAACGGCGAGACCTGCACCGGCGACTCGGCTCGTCGTGCCGGCAACGAGTTCGTCTTCCAGGGCCTGGCCCAGCAGAACATCGACACCCTCACCGAGGTGAAGGCCAAGAAGGTCGTCTCCACCTGCCCGCACTGCATGAACACGCTCAAGAACGAGTACAAGCAGTTCGGCCTGGAGCTCGAGGTCATCCACCACACCCAGCTGCTCAACCGCCTGGTCCGGGAGAAGAAGCTGACCCCGGTCGCCTCGCAGGGTGCGAGCCGCTCGATCACGTACCACGACCCCTGCTACCTGGGTCGCCACAACCAGGTCTACTCGCCGCCGCGTGAGCTGCTCGAGATCATCCCGGGCGCCGAGCTCACCGAGATGCCGCGCAACTCGGAACGGTCCTTCTGCTGTGGCGCCGGTGGCGCCCGGATGTGGATGGAAGAGACGATCGGCGAGCGGGTCAACGTGAACCGCACCAAGGAAGCCGTCGCGACCGGCGCCGACCAGATCGCCGTCGGCTGCCCGTTCTGCCGCACGATGCTCGAGGACGGCCTGGCCGAGGAGCAGTCGACCGGCAACGCCCGCGAAGAGGTCGAGATCCTCGACGTCGCGCAGATGCTGCTCGCCTCGATCAAGGGCGAGCAGCCCAAGGCCAAGAAGGTCGCGGCTGCGAAGGCCGCTGCTCCGGCAGCGGCAACGCCCGCCGCAGCTGCCCCGGCCGAGGCGCCGGCAGCGACTCCGGCGGCCACCGCGGACGACGACCTGTTCGGCGACGCCCCGGCGGCACCTGCTGCGAAGGCAGCCGACTCCGACGACCTCTTCGGGGACGACGAGCCTGCCGCCCCGGCGAAGCCGGCCGCTGCTCCGGCCGCGTCCGACGACCTGTGGGACGACGACGAGCCCGCCGCTCCGGCTGCTCCTGCTTCCGCAGCTCCGGCAGCGGAAGCTCCGGCTACGGCCGCTCCGGCCAAGGACTCGGGCATCGACGACCTGTGGGACGACGACGAGCCCGCCGCACCGGCGGCTCCGGCTGCCGCACCGAAGGCCGACACTCCCAAGGCCGAGGCACCCAAGGCCGAGGCGCCCAAGGCTGCGGCTCCCAAGGCTGCGACCAGCGAGCAGTCGACCATCGACGACCTGTGGGACGACGACGAGCCGGCCGCTCCGGCACCGGCCGCCGAGGAGGCTCCGGCCGAGGAAGCTCCGGCGGAAGAGGCCCCCGCCGAGGCCGCTCCGGCCGCCGAGGACGCCGAGGAAACTCCCGCTGAGACCGAGAAGCCGGCACCTGCGGCTCCCGCCGCTCCCCCGGCAGCGTCGTCCAAGCCGATCGGCGACGACCTGTTCGACGACTGAGCAAGCACCGGCAACAGGCCCCGTCCATTCTCTGGGCGGGGCCTGTCGCAATTCCTACGCGTGTGTAACTTCGCTCGGGTCGCGGTCGTTGACCCCGTGACCCACCGGGGAGGACCCACCACATGCGCACGCTCACCCGCCTGACCACCGCTGTCGCCACGCTCGCGATCACCGCCGGCACGCTGACAGCGGTCACGACGCCCGCTGTCGCGGCAACGCCGACCGCCCGGCCGGTCGTAGCGCCGGCAGTCGCCTCCGGCTGGCAACCCCGTCCGGAGTCCTACCCGAAGACGGTCACCCGCACGGGCCTCGCGATCCCGATGGACGACGGCGTGGTGCTGCGCGGCGACCTGACGCTGCCGGCTGATGCTGCCGGCAACGCGATCAACGCGAAGTTCCCGGTCGTGGTCACCATCACGGCGTACAACAAGGGCGTCCAGCAGTATGCCGGCGGCCTGGCCGGCGGCGACCCGGCGTACCTGGTCAAGCGCGGCTACGCGCAGCTGACCGTCGACGCCCGCGGCACCGGCACCTCAGCCGGCCAGTGGTGCGCGTTCTGCACCCGCGAGAACGCCGACGGCGCCCAGGTGCTGACCTGGGCGCACCAGCAGTCGTGGAGCAACGGCAGCACCGCGATGACCGGCCCGTCGTACATGGGCATCGCGCAGATCTTCGCCGCCGCCGGCCGCCCGCCCGGCCTCAAGGCGCTGTTCCCGCAGGTCCCCGCCGCCGACGTCTACCGCGACGTGGTGGCCTCCGGTGGCCAGCTGGACGCCGGCTTCATCCCGCTCTGGCTGGGTCTGGTCACGGTCACCGGGCTGATCCCGCCGATGACCCCGCCGACCGACGCAAGCCCCCTCACCACGCTGCTCGACCACCTGATGGGTGCTCTCGGCTTCACCGCACCGTTGCTGATCAGCGCTTTCGGCGGCGGGGAGCCGGCGTACGACGGGGACTTCTACACGCAGCGCTCGCCGATCAACGTGGTCGGCAGGATCAACGTGCCGACGTTCTTCGTCAGCGGCGAGTACGACCTGTTCCAGCGCGGCACTCCGCTGCTCTTCGAGAACCTCCAGAAGCGCGGCGTGCCGACCAAGATGATCATCGGCCCGTGGAACCACCTGCAGGCCTCCGGCGGCACCGAGGTCGGCAAGGCCGGGCTGGGATCGCTCGACGAGCTCAAGCTGCGCTGGTTCGACCACTACGTGAAGGGCAAGGCGGACCCGGCACTCGACGCCGACATCCCGCCGGTCACCTACTACGAGCAGGGCACCGGCGCCTGGCGCCCGGCACGCTCCTGGATGGGTGACCGTACGGCGGCGAACTTCCGCCTCTCCGGCTCCGCGCAGACGGCCGGAGCAGCCGGCGGCCTGACCCGGGGCACCCCCGCCGCCGGCACCGCCGACATCTTCCCGATCCCGGTCGCCGGTCTCTGCACCCGCTCGGCCGACCAGTGGACCGCCGGCATCATCAGCATGGGCGGCTTCGACAACCCCTGTCTGACCGACAACAAGCTCAACGACCAGACCGGGCCGGTGTTCAGGACCGCTCCGCTGACGACACCGCTCGCTCTGCAGGGTCCGATCAACGCGCGGCTCTACGTCTCCAGCATCGGCGGCGACGGGATGCTCTCGGTCTCCGTCGAGGACGAGGCTCCCGACGGCACGGTGTCCCGGCTCAGCGGAGGCTGGCAGGTCATCTCCCACCGCAAGCTCGACCCGACCCGGTCCCGTTACCTGAACGGCTCGCTGATCCAGCCGTACCACCCGTTCACCAAGGCCGCGCAGGTCAAGCTCCCCGCGGGCGGCGTCGAGCCCGTCGACGTCGAGATCTTCCCGACCGCGGCGAAGATCCAGCCCGGGCACCGGCTCCGGATCGCCGTCCAGGCCTTCGACATCCCGCACCTGCTGCCGACACTCCCGGACCTCCTCGGCACGCTGACCGTGATCACGATCCACAACTCGGCGCAGTACCCCTCGGTGCTGACCGTCCCGGCGGTGGGACCGGCCGTGTCACGCACCAGCGTCCGGCTCGCCCGGGACACCGCTCGGGCAGCCACCGCCAACCGCGCGACCATCCGGGTGACCCGTCCGGCATGGGGGCAGACGGCCAGCGGCCGGGTGAAGATCTGGCTGGACGGCCGCTATCTCGGGGCGCGCACGCTGACCGGCGGGAAGAGCACGATCCTGCTGCCGGCCAAGGCTCTGCGCCGGGTCGGCACGCACCGGTTGCGGATCAGGTACCTCGGCAACGCGACCACCAAGGCGTCCGGCGTCACGAAGGCGTTCAGGACGACCTGACGTCAGATCGACGTGATCTGACACCATATTGGTGTTGACATGACACCATAGTGATGTCACTGTGGTGCGCATGGACATCACCCCGTACGTCGAGCGACTGCGTGAGCACCTGACTCAGGCTGCCTCCGCCGGCGACGACCAGATCCGCGACGCCGCCGAGCGGCTGGCCCTCGCTCTCGACCCGAGCATGCGACTGGCCCTGATGGAGGCGCTCTCCCAGGCCGCCGCCGAGATCACCTCCGAGATGCGCACCGGCTCGGTCGACGTACGGCTCAGCGGCCGCGACCTCGAGTTCGTCGTCGCCGGCACGCAGCCCGAGGCGCCGGCCGCGGCCGCCCCGGACGCAGGCGAGGACGACGACGCCGACGCCGCGACCGCGCGGATCACGCTGCGCCTGCCGGAGAGCATCAAGGTGCGCGCCGAGGAGCTCGCCTCCCGGAGCGGCTCCTCGCTGAACACCTGGATCGTCAACGCCCTGCGGACGGCGACCCGGGAGAACGCGATCAACATCGACATCGACCTCTCCAGCCTCCCGTTCGGCCCGGATGCGGCCGGCGGGCCGAACCGTCGCGGCAAGCGGATGACCGGCTGGGTCTGATCCGCACATCCACGTACGACGACCACCGACTTCACCAACTCACTGGGCAGGGAGCGATCATGCGCAAGACCTTCACCACCACCGAACACCTCACCGTCTTCGTCGAGCTCGGCGCCGGTCACCTGACCGCCACCGGCGCGGACGTCGCCGAGGCGGTCGTCGAGATCCACGGCCCCCGCGCGGACGACTTCGGCGTCGAGCTCAAGGGCGCCGGCCTCGCCGTCGTCGCGCCACGGGGCCGCTTCTTCGGCTTCGGCGACTCGCACGACGTCCGGGTCACCGTGCCCGCCGGCACCGACCTGGTCACCAAGACCGGCTCGGCGGACACCGCGACCGCCGGCACGCTGGGGATGCTCCGGCTCAAGACCGGGTCCGGCGACATCGAGATCGAACGCGCCGACGGCGCCGTGATGATCGAGAGCGGCTCCGGAGACGTCCGCGGTCAGGAACTCGGCGCCGAGGTGCGGATCAAGAGCGGCTCGGGTGACATCAGTCTCGGCGAGGTCCGCGGTGCGACCGGCATCTCGACCGGCAGCGGTGACGTGGTGATCGGGCAGGCCCGGGCAGCGACCGTGCTGAAGACCGGGTCGGGCGACCTCGAGGTGAAGCGCTCGGAGGCCGACCTCAGCCTGACCACCGCGTCGGGCGACCTCACCCTCGGTCACGTGCCCCAGGGCAAGGTGGTCGCCAAGAACGTCTCCGGCGACGTCCGGGTCGGCATCCCCGCCGGTACGCCGGTGTGGACGGACATCAACTCGGTCACGGGTTCGGTGGCGAGCAACCTCGCCGGGATCGGCAAGCCCGCCGAGGGCCAGCCCCACGTCGAACTGCGCGCCAGCACGGTCAGCGGCGACGTGATCCTGCAGCAGATCTGATCCGGGCCCGTCGAGCGCGTGAGGAGGAGACCCGATGTGGCAACAGACCGTCGATGACGACGTGATCAATCTGAGCATCACCGACCGGGGCCGGCGCCCCTCCCGACGGGGCAAGGAGACACGCCGATGATCGAGGCCACGGCTCAGGAGCGCATCGCGACGCCCTGACGCCAGTAGCCCATGAAGCAGACCCGCTTGCGGTCGACGCCGACCTCGTTGACCAGGGCGCGCCGCAACGTGGTCACCATCAGGGACTCGCCCGCGATCCACGCGTACAGCGCGTCGACAGCTCCCGGCTCCTGGCTGCCCTGGCCGGTCTCGATGTCAGCCCCCGAGGACGAGTACGTCGGCGTCTCCCAGAGGTCAGGGTCGACCTCCGTCGGGTCGGCCCACTCCCCGGCCTCCAGCTCGAAGAACGTCCGGACCGCCGGCACCAGGCGGGACCCGGGGGCGTGGTGACTGCGGGTCAGCCAGCACAGCTCGACCCCGGTCGGAGCACAGAGGTCCCTGATGTCCGCGGCTTCGGGGACCTCGAGGAAGACCGTCCCGCGGGCGTCGTCGTCGAGGTGGTCGAGGATGCTGGAGATCGCCGGCAGCGCGGATTCGTCGCCGACCAGCAGCAGGCGCTCGGTGTCGGCGGGCGGCACGAACTCGATGCCGCCGAAATCGACGCCGCTGCGGGGCGCCAGGGTGAGCACCCGGTCGCCGGGCTTCGCAGCCAGCGCCCAGGAGGCGCCCGGTCCGGCCGCTCCGTCCTCGTGCACGACGATGTCGACCACGAACCGGGTGCTCGTGCCGGTGCCCTCCACATCGCAGATCGTGTAGGTCCGCATGTGCCCGCGCTCCTCCTCGGGCTTCTCGAACCAGGTCTCCAGCCAGCTCTCGTCGGCGCCGGAGTAGTCCGGGAGGCCGTGTCCGGCGGCCGGGAAGATCAGCTTGATCCGCTGGTCGTAGCGGGGCCCGTCGACGCCGAAGTCGGCGAGCGCAGGGCTCGCGAAGACGATCCGGACGAAGCTCGGCGAGATCCGCTCGACGCTGACGGCCTCGAGCTCGGCGATCAACAGCGGAAGGGCGTTGGTCGTGGTCATGCGGGCAGTCTAACTTAGGTAACCCTTACCTAAAACTCGGCACCGAGCTGAGCCGTTGTCAGATCTCGGTCCGGTGGAAGTTCGCGTAGGACTTCGACGGGGTCGGTCCGCGCTGGCCCTGGTAGCGCGAGCCGTACTTCTCCGACCCGTACGGGTGCGCCGCCGGAGAGGACAGCCGGAAGAAGCAGAGCTGGCCGATCTTCATCCCGGGGTAGAGCTTGATCGGCAGAGTGGCGACGTTCGCCAGCTCCAGGGTGACGTGCCCGCTGAAGCCCGGGTCCACGAAGCCCGCCGTGGCGTGCGTCAGCAGGCCCAGGCGGCCGAGGGAGGACTTCCCCTCGACCCGCGCCGCGATGTCGTCGGGCAGGCTCACCACCTCGAACGTCGACCCGAGCACGAATTCGCCCGGGTGCAGGATGAACGGCTCGTCTCCCTCGGGCTCGACCTCGCGGGTCAGGTCCGACTGGTCCGCCGCCGGGTCGATGTGCGGGTAGCGGTGGTTCTCGAAGACCCGGAAGAACCGGTCCAGCCGGAAGTCGATGCTGGAGGGCTGGATCATCGCCTCGTCGTACGGTTCGACGCGGATCCGCTGGGCGTCGATCTCGGCGAGGATGTCGCGGTCGGAGAGCAGCACGCCGACAACCTACCCGGCGCGGCGGTGGTTGAGGAGGTCGGTATCCGACCGTCTCGAAACCGCGTCAGGGCAGAATCACCCCCATGCCGTTCCACCGTTACGTCGCCCTGGGCGACTCCTTCACCGAGGGCGTCGGCGACCGCGACGCCGACCGCCCCAACGGCCTGCGCGGGTGGGCCGACCGGGTCGCCGAGGTCCTCGCCGCACAGACCGACGACTTCGGCTACGCCAACCTCGCGATCCGCGGGCGCAAACTCAAACCGATCCTGGCCGAGCAGCTGGAGCCGGCGATCGCGCTGGCCCCCGACCTGGTCACGCTGCACGCCGGGGCCAACGACGTACTGCGGCCACGGGTGGATCTCGACGACCTCGCCGCGGCGTACGACGCCGGGGTGGCCCGGCTCGCCGCGACCGGTGCCCGGGTGGTGCTGTTCACGATCTTCGATCCGGGCAGCTCCGGCATCTACAGCGGCCTGCGCGGCCGGATGGCGATCTTCAACGAGCACGTCCGCGAGATCAGCGACCGGCACGGCACCACGCTCGTCGACATGTGGCGGATGCGCGACGGCGATCCGGCCGAGGTCTTCGACACCGACCGGATGCACCTCAACTCCGTCGGCCACCAGGTGATCGCGTTCGCGGTCCTGGACGCGCTCGGCATCGAACACCAGGTGAACGCCCTGCCCCGGCCGCCGGTCCCGGTGCTCAGCGGCCGCGAGCGACTCCGCGAGAACGTCGTCTGGACCCGTGAGTTCCTCGGCCCATGGGTCCACCGCCGGCTCACCGGGCGTTCCTCGGGCGACCTGATCGATCCGAAGCGCCCCGGACTGGCTCCGATCGACCCCGCCTGACACAGAGAACGGGCCCGACCACCGTGGTGGCCGGGCCCGCTTTCTCGACACAGCCGATCAGGCCTTGGCGGTGTCCTTGATCTCGATCACGAAGACCAGCGTCTGACCCTCGAGCTCGTTGCCGCTGCCCGCGCCCTTCTCGCCGTACGCGTACTGCGGCGGGATGGTCACGACGAGGCGGGTGCCGACCTTCTGGCCGACCAGCGCGGCGCCGAATCCGGGCACCACCTGCTCGGTGCCGAAGGTGGCCGCACCGCGGCCGTAGCTCTTGTCGAAGATCTTCTTGGTGTTCCAGCTCATCCCGAGGTAGTCGAGGGTGACCTGGTCGCCCTTGGCCACGACGTCACCGGTGCCCGGCTTGAGCACCTTGAGCTCGAGACGCGGCGACGGCTGCCCGGCGGGGAGCTTGAGCGTCGGGTTGCCACCGGCGTCGAAGGTGACCGCCGGGGTACGGGCGGTCCACGCGGTCGGCTTCAGCGGGACCTTCTTGCCGAGCACGTCGGTGACGATCACGATGCTGTCGCTGCCCTCGATCCCGGCCTGCTCGTTGCCCTCTTCGCCGTACAGGTCCTTGGCGGGTACGACGACGACCACACGGGACTTCAGCGGGACACAGTCCACGCCGGCCGCGAAGGCGCCGATCTGCGAGGCGTCGCCGACGGTGATCGGCAACGGCTGGGTGCCGAGAGCGGTGCCGTCGGAGCCCTTGAACGCGCTGATCAGCGTGTTCACCTCGTCGCCCTTGGCGGTCTTCGCACCGTCACCCTCGTCGAGGATGGTCCGCTCCAGCTTGTCGGTCGACAACGGCTCCTCGAAGGTCGCGGTCTGGGTCTTGCCGAACGCGCCGGTGACCTTGACCGAGTCGCTGGCGTCGCCGGAGGTGAAGTCGGCGCAGCCGTCACCGTCCTCGTCGGCGATGGCGCTCGGGGAGCTCGACGCCGACGGGTCGGAGGAGGGGGAGTCCTTCGCTTCCGGCTTGTCGTCGCTCCCGCAGCCGGCGAGCAGCAGTGCTCCGGCGGCGAGCAGGGCGACCGGCAGCATCCGGCGAGTGGTCAAGGTGCGCAACATCGGGCAGTCCTTCATCGGTGGAGTCGTCTGACGCGAAAACGGGGTGACCCGAGCGGGTCCGGGCCAGTCTGCCAACCAACGCTAGCCGACGGGGTGAATCCCGCTCCCTGGTCTGGTCGGCTACGATCTCTCATCGTCGACGGTCGGTTGCCCGGCCGGCGCGCGGATGTAGCTCAGTTGGTAGAGCGCGACCTTCCCAAGGTCGATGTCGCGAGTTCGAATCTCGTCATCCGCTCCAGTTCTCCTGGTTGATTCCGCAACCATGCATTTCGCCGCGGACGCCGGTCCTCGGGCTCTAGCCTGATCGTCGTGGGACGCGGGTGTCCCGCCGGAGCTCCCGGGAGGGGAACCCTTCATGCGTACTCGTCTTCTCGTCCTGCTGGCCTGCCTGGGCGCTTGCGTCGGCACCGCCCTCGTCGCACTCCCGACCGCCCACGCGGACTCGCCGCCGCCCGGCGACACCGACTGGAGCCTGTGCAGCGGGCCTTCCGACGACTACTGCGTCTGGAGCTCCCAGCGGAAGACGGCGGTCACGCCGTACGCGAACGTCGTGCCCGGCGTGGACATCACCGACGGCGACGTGCCCCGCGACTACCCCTGGGTGAAGGGCGTGACCGGGGAGAGCCACCTGATGGTCTTCGGTGTCTGGCGGGACGTGTTCGGCCACGGCGGCACACTGGACAACGACGTCGACCCGGCCTACACCTACCGGCTCGTCGTCCGGACCGGTACTTTCTTCCCCCGCGAGATGACCGGCATCATGCGTAACGCCGACTACGTGATCACGCGCAGCCCCACCGGCGGCTGGCAGTTCACCGTCACCTTCCAGCCGACCGCGGTGCACCACGCCGGCATCGGCCCCGGTGAGTGCAGCGTCTACGGACCGTGCGTGAGCGACAGCACCAACGCCACCTGGGACGTGCCGGGCTTCGCGTCCGGCGCGATCGAGGACCTCGCCGTCAGCGGCCTCGACGCGAGCGAGATCTCCCAGCGCACCGGCATGTTCCGTACTACCAGCGCCCAGGACGAGGACGTCGTCTACGACCCCGACACCAACGCCCTGGTCGTCCGGCTGGCCAACCCGCACCGCACCGCGAGCGGGACCCTGGTCACCGACGGCACGTACGACGCCTTCATCCCGAACCGCTTCCTGATCGGCACGATGAACGTTCCCGATCCGTCGATGCTGACCGGTTTCACCGTCACGAAGTCCGTCGGCGGGACGACCACGCCCGCATCCGCGGCGTTCACCTTCCTGCCCGGCCGCGGCGTCCTGATCCGGATCTCCGGCATCTCGTTCTCCAAGCCGACGTACCGCCTGGTGCCCCGCGCCACCCCGCCGGGCCGACCCCGTGCCGTCGTCGCCACCAAGATCGCTCCGCACAAGGCGAAGGTGAGGTTCGCCAAGCCCCTGCTCAACGGCGGCCGGGCGATCGGCTACTACCAGGCCCGGTGCCGCAAGGCCACCGGCGGCATCTGGCACTACGACCGCCGTTCGGTCTCGCCGGTCTACGTCGACTCGCTCCGGATCGGGCGGCAGGTCTGCCAGGTCCGGGCGCACAACGTCAAGGGCTTCGGCCTCTGGTCCGCGCTCGACCGCACCTGACCCCGACGAGTCGCCGGGAAACCGGCACTCGACGCGCGCAGGGCCTACGCTCCGGGCATGGGTAAGCGGCCGGCCGAGAACCTCGTGGGCGATCCGGCCGACGTCGCCTTCTTCGAAGACCTGATCGACGCGCACCGCACCCGGGGCTTCATCCGGTTCATGCGGATGCTGCCCAGCGACCCGCGGTGCCGGCTCTGCCGGGCGCCGTTCGGCGGGCGGGTGGGGAGGGTCATGCGGCGCTTCGGCCGAGGGCCCTCTCGCAAGAGTCCGACGATGTGCAGCATCTGCTTCGAGCGCGCGCCGATGGGCGGTGTGGAGTTGGAGATCGGGGTCCTGTTCGCCGACATCCGCGGGTTCACGTCGCTCGCCGAGAACATGGCGCCCGACGAGGTCGCGGAGCTGCTCAACCGGTTCTACGCCGCCGCGTCATCGGTCCTGACGAAGTCGGCGATCGTCGACAAGCTGGTCGGCGACGAGGTCATGGCGCTGTACCTACCTCGGTTGATCGGCGAGCGCTGGGTCGATGACATCGTCCGCGACGCCGCTGACCTGCTCACGGCAGTCGGTTACGGGACGCCCGAGGGACCGTGGCTCTCGCTCGGTGTGGGCATCGACATCGGCCAGGCGTACGTCGGCAACGTCGGCGCCGGCGTCGTGAAGGACTTCACCGCGCTGGGCGACGTCGTCAACACGGCCTCGCGCCTGCAGTCAGCCGCTGCTGCTGGTCAGATCGTCATGTCGGAGAGGCTCTTCGACCGCCTGACCAAGCCACCGGCGGACGCTCGCCCGGTGAGCCTGGAACTCAAAGGCAAGCAGGAGGCCGAGCCGGCACGGGTCCTGGATCAGCACCGACAGCGGTGAAAAGGCGGGGCGTTGCGTCCCCGTCGATCAAGGCACTGGCGCGCAGAGGGCCTCGAGCAGGACGCGCATGTTCGCCTCGTCGAGCCCTCGGCCGCTGGCAACGTCGAACCAGAACACGGCCTCCCCCGTCTTCACGACGAGCTCGGCGATCTGACGCGACGGGTACCGCGGTGCGATGGATCCGGCCGCGGACTCCTCGTCGATGACGCGTGCGAACCGTTCGATGAGCTGCTCGTGGACCGGGCCGGTCGTCATCACACGCATCGCGGCGACCGGCTCGGCCTCGACGAACGCGCGGACAGGGGTCTTGCGATCGGCCCCGGCGAAAAGGCCGGTGAGCATGCCGGCCAGCCGGGCCGTCCCGCCGAGGCCGGCTCGGGAGGCCCGTGCGTCCGCACGAATGAGGCCGCGCTCCATCCGCTCCCAGACCAGAGCGCCCAGGAGCGCGTCCCGGGAGCCGATCCACCGGTACAGGGTGGCCCGGTTGACGCCGAGGTCCCCAGCCAGCCGGCCCATCTCCACGCGCTGCCCTGCGTCGAAGAGCCCGCGTGCTGCGGCGAGGGCGGAGTCAGCGGTCACCGGCACGAATCTAGGCGACGGGTAGACCAGTTGTGCAACATTCCCAGAAACGTTGCATGGTGATTCGGACTCGGTCTACGGTTCGCGCATGCTGCCGTCGTCCGAGGCCCACTGCCGATGACCACCACACGCCGCACCTCCCGACTCGCGCGGCTCCTGCCCGCCGCGCTCGCCTTCGCGCTCCTCGGCTCTGTCTTGACCACCAGCGCACACGCCGACACCCCGCCGAAACCGCTGCCGATCACCTGGAACAGCCTGACCATCCTCCAAGGCGGCCTGTCGCGCACCCTGATCCCCGGCTGGCACCCGGCCGGGTCCAACGACCCGACCTGCAAGCTCACCCCGGCCCGACCGCGGCCGGTGGTCCTGGTGAACTTCACCGTCGGGTCCGGTTGGGAGTGGGGCGCGGGGTCGCCGTACCTGCGCAACAACGGATTCTGCGTGTTCTCCTTCACCTACGGCAACATCACCCCGCTGCCGAACTTCCCCGTCCAGGCTGTCGGGGACATCCGGCGCTCGGCAGCCGAACTGGCCGTCTTCGTGGATCAGGTGCGGGCCCAGACAGGCGTGGCCAAGGTTGACCTGGTCGGCTGGTCACAAGGTGGCGGCATGACGCCGCACTACTACCTCAACTTCCTCGGCGGGGCTGCGAAGGTCGAGCAGTTCGTCGGGATCGCTCCCGGCAACCACGGAGCCGACGGCAGCGGCTTGTTCCGCATGGACGGACTCGGCGTGGTCCTGCAACCGCTGGTGCTGCTCCTGTTGCCTGCGCTCGGGCAGCAGGTCGCCGGGACCGCGCTGGCGCAGGAGGTCTATGCCCAGGGCGACACCCGTCCGGGTCCGCACTACACGACGATCATCACCAAGTACGACGAGATCGCCACGCCGTACACCAACCAGTTCCTCGACGGTCCCGGCGTCACCAACATCCTGCTCCAGGACGGCTGCCCGCTCGACAAGTCCGAGCACCTGTCCATCGGTTTCAGCGAACGGACCTGGCGGTTCGTGGTCAATGCCCTGACGCCCGATGAGGCGAAGCCGGTGCCCTGCATCCGGGTCAATCCCTACACGGGGTCGGAAGCTTTCCTCGGACTGCTGTGAGCACGCCTGGACCGGCTAGGACCGGAGGTGCGCCGTCAGTTGAGCGGCTAGCTCCACCGACGCCTCGATCTCTTCGCGTCGGATCGACACGCTCTCCACATTGAGTCCGAACGGCACTCCGAGTCGCCGGCAGTACTCGATGAGCTCGACGGCCGTCACGACCGCTTGCTCCAAGGAGACCCCCAGCGGGTTCGAGGCGTGGCGGAGGTCGTTCTCGATCCACCGCGGAACATCGACCCCGAGCCAGCGAAGGAACTCGAGGGTCTTCATCGAGCCGCACACCGAGAACGTGAAGACGATCGGCACCGGCTCCATTCCGCGCGCCTCGCACTCGTAGCGGTAGTCGGACACGAGGTTCTTGGCGGCGTTGAGGTCGTAGACGACCTGGGTGACGAAGAACCGGCAACCCGCTTCCTGCTTGGCGATCAGGCGCAGATGCTCGTTGTCGCGACGACTGTGCCGCTCCGGAATCGCCACGCCGCCCAGCAGCAGATCGGGGTTCAGCTCAGTCCGGATCTGTTGTGCATCGGCGAGCGAGACAGGCGCCGACGTACCGCTGGAGGGAGCGCCGACCATCACGGTCAACGTGCGGCCGGGGTCCTGCTCGGAGACCCACGACCTCAGACCGTCGCGTTGGTACTTGCCGACCGCGCGGTAGACGATCACCGGCGCCTGCCACGACTGGAGGTGGCCGGCTCGATAGTCGGACGGGTCGAGTGTCGGACTGAACGGGAACGGGCGTTCGTCCGGGTTGCGGGAGCTCTCGTCGTCGATGTCGTAGAGGACGAGCCCGTCGAGGTCCAGGCCGCTCAGCCGGTCGATGGTGGCCCGGGCGATCTCGGGGAGCCGCTCGGCGGGCGTCGACCGCCGAGGCGGCGTGATCGCGAAGAGCACGAACTCTCCCCGACCAGAGCGGATGCGGGCGGTGAGATCCACGATGCGACGGTAGCGGGTACCCAGGCCAGTCCGCCTCTGCGTCGGAGCACCTAGGCTTCCCGCATGCCCACGTTCACTGGCTTCCCCGAGGCCGCGCTCGACTTCTACGACGATCTCGAGATGGACAACACCAAGTCGTTCTGGGAGGCGCACAAGCAGGTCTGGAAGGACTCGGTACAGGCGCCGATGATCGCGCTGACCGACGCGCTGGCCGAGGAGTTCGGCACACCCAAGGTGTTCCGCCCGTACCGCGACGTCCGGTTCGCCAAGGACAAGACGCCGTACAAGACCCACCAGGGCGCGTTCGTCGCGGCCGGGCCGGCCTGCGGCTGGTACGTCGAGATCTCCGCACGCGGCGTCCGCACCGGAAGCGGGTTCTACGAGGCGAGCGGCGCGAACCTCGCCCGGATCCGCGAGTCCATCGCCAACGAGGCGACCGGCAAGCAGTTGCAGGCGATCCTGACGAAGATCGAGAAGACCGGCTTCGAGATCGGCGGCGAGCGGCTCAAGACCTCACCCCGCGGGTACGACGCCGACCACCCCCGGATCGAACTGCTCCGGCACAAATCGCTCACGGTCGGCCGGCAGTACGGCTTCGACAAGATCATCCACTCGCCGAAACTCGTCGATGCGGTGCGCAAGGACTGGCGGGCGCTCAGGCCCTTGGTCGAATGGGTGAGGGACCGGGTCGACTGAGCGTCGCGCTCCCGGACCTGTCCGGCGTCCGCTGCTACGTTCGCCGGCATGGCTCTGATCGAGGTCAACGGCGTCCAGGTCAACATCGAGGACACCGGCGCACCACCGGGGCTCCCGGACGCACCGACCCTGGTGCTGGGGCACGGGCTGCTGTTCAGCACCACGATGTGGCGCCACCAGGTCGAGTCGCTGCGGTCGACGTACCGGTGCGTGAGCGTGGACTGGCGCGGCCAGGGGGCGACCCCGCCCGCGGGCGACTTCGACATGGACACGCTGTACGGCGACCTGGTCGGCGTGATCGAGCACCTCGACGTCGGCCCGGTGCACTACGCCGGCCTGTCGATGGGCGGATTCGTCGGGCAACGCCTGGCCGCCCGGCGGCCGGACCTGGTCCGCTCCCTGATCCTGATCGACACCTCTGCCGGTCCCGAGGACCCCGACAAGGTCAAGAAGTACCGGCTGCTCGGCGCTGTCTTCGGCCTCCTCGGCTTCAAGCCCTTGGTCGGCCAGGTGGCGCCGATCATGTTCACCCCGGCCTTCCTGCAGACCCCGCAGGGCAAGGAGGTGCTGCGGATCTGGACGAGCGAGCTGGTCCGCCAGCAGCGGCGAGGGGTCAAGAAGGCGGTCCTCGGCGTCGTCGACCGCCAGCCGGTCCTCGGCGAGCTCGACTCGATCAAGGCCCCGACCCTGGTCATCGTCGGCACCGAGGACCCGGCCACACCGGTCGCGAAGGCCGAGGTGATCGCCGCCGCGATCCCGGACGCGCGGCTGGAGAAGGTGGACGGCGTCGGCCACGTCAGCAGTCTGGAACGTCCCAACGCGATCAGTGCGCTGATGGCCGACTTCCTCGCGACCCAGGACTGAGCGAGCAGCACCCGGGCGGCGGGCGAGACGCAGGTCACCCGCTGGACACCGACACGTCCACCTGCAGTTCACCGGCGGTCCATCCGGGCAGGTCACCGTCGAGGCATGGCACGACGCAGAGTCATCTGGCACATCGGCCCCGCTGACCCCGGGACCGACTTCCTCGCCTCCGCCCTCCAGGCGGCACGACCGGCGCTCGCCGAACACGGCATCGCCGTCCCCTCCGGCCCCTGGCACGAGATCGAGAACCAGATCTGGAAGCACAAGGGCACCTCGCTGCTGAGCACCCCCGGCATCTCACGCGCCGACCGCGCCAAGGTCTCGCTGCGCCTGAACGGCCTGCGCGACCTGGAGGTGCACCTGGTGGTGCTGGTCCGTGACCTCCCGACCCAGGTGTACGCCGGCTGGCAGGCCGGTCTGCAGCACGGCAGCACCACCTCGCTGAAGAAGTACGCCGCCCGGGTGCTCGACCCCGAACGCGGCCATTGGCAGGCCGAGGAGTTCTGGCACGGCCACGACCTGGGCCGGATCCTGCCGCTGTGGACCCGCGCGATGCACGCCGACCGGGTCCACGTGGTGACCGCTCCGGCCGACGCGGACGGGATCTGGGAACGACTCCTCGATGTCGCCGGTGTCCCCGCGATCACCCGGCCCGACGGCTTCGTCCCGGTCTCGCTGAGTGCGGACCTGGCCCCCGAGCGGGTCCTCGACATCACCACCGAGTGGGCCAAGCTGATCGCCGACAAGGGCTTCGACATGCGGGGCTCCCTGATCACCGCCGCCGCTGCGGCCCCGGCCGCGGCTGACCGTGGCGAACAGCTGGAGGCCGTCGCCGAACTGCTCACCGCGACCACCGCCGAGGTCGAGCGCCTGCGCGCCGAGGTCGGCCGGTTGCGCGAGGAGAACGCCCGGTTGGACCGCAAGCGGCGCAAGCACAAGCAGCGGGTCGCCGAGCTCTCCGACGCCGGCTGACCCAGCCCCGGTCCACGGCAGGGCCATCCTGCCGCTCCCGGGCGCCCGACCGGGCCGCCCGCAGGCGATCACGCCCGAAACCCTGCTGTGCAAGGGAAGTTGGCGTACGTCACAGGTCCCGGCGATCCGCTTGCACCGATTGAAATCGCAACGCATACTTGTTGTTACTGGCCGGTAGCAAAATCGGCCATGGAACTCCGACAGTGGAAAAGGTGGGTCTGTGAGCCACTACAAGAGCAACATGCGCGACATCGAGTTCAACCTCTTCGAGGTGCTCGGCCGGGACGAGATCCTGGGCGAGGGCCCGTTCGAGGCGATCGACAGCGAGACCGCGCGCACGATCCTGTCCGAAGTCGACCGCATGGCCCGCGAGGACCTCGCCGCGTCGTACGAGGACAGTGACCGCAACCCGCCGGTCTTCGACCCCAAGACCAACACCGCGCCGCTCCCCGAGTCGTTCAAGAAGAGCTACAAGGCCTACATGGACGCCGAGTACTGGCGCCTCCAGATCAACGAGGACCTCGGTGGCACTCCGGCCCCGTCCTCGCTGAACTGGGCGATGGGTGAGCTCATCCTCGGCTCGAACGCTCCGATCTGGATGTACGCCGCGGGCCCGAGCTTCGCCGGTGTCGTCTACAACAACGGCACCGACCGCGACAAGCAGATCGCCCGCCTCATGGTCGAGAAGCAGTGGGGCGCCACCATGGTCCTCACCGAGCCCGACGCCGGCTCCGACGTGGGCGCCGGTCGCTCCAAGGCGACCCTGAACGACGACGGCTCGTGGAACATCACCGGCGTCAAGCGCTTCATCACCTCGGCCGCCAACGACATGACCGAGAACGTCATCCACCTGGTGCTCGCGCGCCCGGCCGGGATCGACGGCGTCGGCGGCCCGGGCACCAAGGGCCTGAGCATGTTCATCGTCCCGGAATGGCACTTCGACCACGAGACCGGCGAGCTGACCGGGGAGCGCAACGGCGCCTACGTCACCAACGTCGAGCACAAGATGGGCATCAAGGTCTCCAACACCTGCGAGGTCACCTTCGGCGACCCGCAGATCGGTGGCGGCGAGCCCGCCAAGGGCTGGCTCGTCGGCGAGGTGCACAACGGCATCGCGCAGATGTTCCAGGTCATCGAGAACGCCCGGATGATGGTCGGCACCAAGGCCATCGCCACGCTCTCGACCGGTTACCTGAACGCGCTGGAGTACGCCAAGGAGCGCGTCCAGGGCGCCGACCTCACCGAATCGGCCAACAAGACCGCGCCGCGCGTCACCATCACCCACCACCCCGACGTGCGTCGTTCGCTGATGACCCAGAAGGCCTTCTCCGAGGCGATGCGCTCGCTGGTGCTCTACACCGCGTCGTACCAGGACCGGATCCAGCTGGCCGAGCACAACGGGGAGCGCGACGAGCTCGCCGAGCGCGTCAACGACCTGCTGCTGCCGATCGTCAAGGGCTACGGGTCGGAGCGCTCCTGGGTGCTGCTCGGCACCGAGTCTCTGCAGACGCTGGGTGGGTCCGGCTTCCTGCAGGAGTACCCGATCGAGCAGTACGTGCGTGACGCCAAGATCGACACCCTGTACGAAGGCACCACCGCGATCCAGGGCCAGGACTTCTTCTTCCGCAAGATCGTGAAGGACCAGGCCAAGGCGCTCACCCACATCAACAACGAGATCGACGCCTTCATCAAGAGCGAGGCCGGCAACGGTCGCCTCAAGGTCGAGCGCGAGCTTCTCGCCAAGGCGCTCGAGGACGCCGGCCAGCTGGTCGGCACGATGATCAACACGCTGATGAGCGCCGACGAGGCCGCCGAGGGCGGCGACATCAAGAACATCTACAAGGTCGGGCTGAACACCTCCCGCCTGCTGATGGTCCTCGGTGACGTCGTCTGCGGCTGGCTGCTGCTCCGCGGCGCCGAGGTCGCGCTGGAGAAGCTCGGCGGCGAGGTCTCGCCGGCTGACAAGGCGTTCTACGAGGGCAAGGTCGCCGCGGCCCAGTTCTTCGCGCGCACCAACCTGCCGAAGATCACCGCGGAGGTCGCGATCGCCGAGGCGACCGACCTCTCGATCATGGAGCTCGACGAAGCCGCGTTCTAAGTCGTTCGTCGGCCGCCTCACCCGCACGGGTGGGGCGGCCGTCGTCGTTCTCGGCGACGACGCGGCGCAGCTCTGGCCGCTTGGCGGAGCGCCCCGTCCCCGGCCCGTGGCCGCGCCACTGGCGGTACAGGAACGGGCCCACGAAGCTGGCGAGCCACCAGGCTTCCCGGCGTACGACGTCGAGCCTGGACCGCGCCGGGAGTTCGCTGTCCGCCCAGTCGTGGTCGGACCCGGGGAGGCCGATCAGCTCGGCCATCCCGGCCGCGATCCGGGCGTGCCCCTCGGCGCTCCCGTGGATCCGGTCCGGGCTCCACATCCGGGGATCGGCGGCGAGGTCCAGCGAGAACAGGTCGAGCACCGGTACGTCGTGACGCGCGGCCACCTCACACAGCCGGCGGTTCAGCTCCGCCTCACGCGGCCGCAGCCATCCCATCACCGGCAGCATCCCGGCGACGTCGGGGAAGGTCATCGAGACCACGTCGCACCCGGTCGCCCGCAGCGCGGCGACGGTCTGCTCGACCTGGTCGACGCACGCGTCGAGGTCGAAGTCGTGCCGGAGCAGATCGTTCATGCCCACCACGACGGCGGCCAGGTCGGGTCCGAGGGCGAGCGCCTGCGGCAGCTGGACCTCGAGCACGTGCCGGGCCCGGCACCCGCGCACCGCGAGGTTCGCGTACTCGAGGTCAGGGCTGGTGGTCGCCGCGAGCAACTCCGCGAACCGGTCGGCCCACCCCCGCGGGCCGCCGTCGAGGCCGACGTCGTTGAGCCCCTCGGTCTGGGAATCGCCGAGGGCCACGAACCGCCGGTACTGCGAGGCCATGTGCCGAACGTACCCGGGATGGGATGCTGTCCACCTCGGATTTCCAGTCCACCGACCAGCACGAGGAGAGCCCATGGGTCTCGGTACCGGCGTCGTCCTGGTCCTGGTCGGCGTCCTGTTGAGCACCGACCTGGTCGACCTGCCCGGACCGCTGGGTTCCGACGCGGTGGATCGGGCACTCGCGATCGCCGGGGCGGTCGTGATCGCGGTCGCCCTCCTCGCGCATGCGGCCCGGCACGGGCGCGGCGGCGTCGGGCGCTGAGGCGGGCCCGCGGATCACTCAGGCGGCTGGTTGCGGCCGCCGGGTCGCAAACGCCTCGCCGAGCGCGTCCGCGAAGCGATCGACCACCCTGCCCAGCGCGGGCACGGCCTCGGCGTGGATGTCGACCGGCTTCTCCCGCGGCGACGGTTCCACCGGCGTCGGCGACTCGATGAACCGGTCCAGCACCAGGAAGCCGTTGACCACGTGGCGTGCGTCCATCGACGTCAGCACCGGGCGCAACGCATAGTCGAGCGCGAGCGCGTGCGCCGCACTGCCTCCGGTGGCGAGCGGGAGCACGGCCTTGCCGGTCAGGCCGAACTGCGGCATCAGGTCCAGCCAGGACTTGAGCAGCCCGGAGTACGACGCCTTGTAGACCGGTGTCGCCACGACGAGGCCGTCGGCGCGCTCGAGACGCGCGATCACGTCGGCGATCGCCGGGTCGGAGAAGTCCGCGTGCAGCAGCGCCTGCGCCGGCAGGTCGCGGACCGCGAGCCGGTCCACCGTGTGCCCGCGATCGGAGAGCAGACTGCTGACGTGACCGAGCAGGACCGCACTTCGGGAGACCTCCATCGGGCTTCCGGAGACGGCGAGAACGTGGGCCATGACAACTCCTGGGGATCGGTGAGTGATTTAGTCTAGTGGTTTAATAGACTATTGCCGAATCGGACACGCGGACCGGCGCGGCGAGCGCGTGGGAAGCGTCTAGGCTTCCGGCATGAATGACGCCGCACGCCTCGCCGGGCTGGTCGAGCTCTGGCGCTCCGCCATCGACTCCTTCGTCGCCCTCGCCCGGGACGTTCCCGCGGAGCAGTGGGACCTGCCGACCGACCTGGACGGCTGGAGCGTCAAGGACAACGTCGCGCACACCGCCCACCTGGAAGCGGTCCTCGCCGGAGCGCCCGAGGAGACCATCGCGGTGTCCGAAGCGCCGCACATCAAGGACCTGACCGGCTTCTACACCGAACAGGGCGTGCTGGCCCGCCGCGACCGGGACATGGCGTCGCTGGCCGACGAGATCGAACAGGCAGCCGCCACCCGGTACGCCGAACTCACCAGTGATCCTCCGGCGGACGGCTCGGCCCCGCCGCCGCGCACCCCCGGCGGCGTTCCTTGGAACACCGACACCCTGCTGAACAACCGGCCGCTCGACGTGTGGATGCACGAGCAGGACATCCGGCGCGCGATCAACCGTCCGGGCGGCTACGACTGCGCCGCGAGCACCCACGTGCTGCACCGCCTCGCCGCGGCGCTGCCGATGGTGCTCGGCAAGCGGGTCGGCCCGCCGGTCGGCACCAGCGTCCGGATCGACGTCCCCGAGGCGGGCGCATCCTGGGGCGCCACCATCGGTGACGACGGCAGGGCCCAGCCGGCCGGGGACCTGGACGAGCCGACGGTGCGGATCACGCTGAGCGCGGAGGACTTCGTCGTCCTCGCCGGCGGGCGCCGGAGCGTCGATGCCACCACGCCGTCGTACGCCGGCGACGCCGCCCTCGGCCGGACCGTCCTCGCCAACCTGGGCGTGACCCCGTGAGCGCGGGCACCGAGCGCCGGACGCAGTGGACGCTGGCGGACCTGCCCGACCTCACCGGGAAGCGGTTCGTCGTCACCGGTGTCACCGCGGGCCTCGGCACCCAGACCGCACTCGAGCTCGCGAAGGCCGGCGCGGAGACGGTCCTGGTCGCCCGGTCGCCGGAGAAGCTGGCCCGCACCCGCGAGCAGATCGCGGCCGAGGCACCGGAGTCGACACTGCACTCGATCCGGATGGACCTGGCCGACCAGAGCTCGATCCGGGTCGGTGCTGCCGAGATCGCCGCGATCGGCCCGGTCGACGTGCTGATCAACAACGCGGGCGTGATGGCACTGCCGTACGCCCGCACCGTCGACGGTTTCGAGCTGCAGTTCGGGACCAATCACCTCGGCCCGTTCCTGCTGACCGGCCTGCTGCTCCCGCAACTGGTCGCGTCCGGCGACGGCCGCGTCGTCGCACTCGCCTCCAACGCTCACAGGGTCGCGCGCCGTGTGCCGCTCGGTGACCCGCGGGTCCAGCACGGCCGGTACTCGAAGTGGGGGGCCTACAGCAGTTCCAAGCTCGCCAACCTGATGTTCACCTTCGAACTCGATCGCCGGCTCCGCTCGGCCGGCCTGCCGGTCACCGCGGTGGCCGCGCACCCCGGCTACACGGCGACCGAACTGGTCGGCAAGACCGGCGGGTTCGGCGGTTCCTTCATGACCGCCGCGACCAACCTGCTCGGCCAGAAGGCAGCGCTCGGCGCGCTGCCGACGCTGATGGCCGCGACCGCCGACGTGCCCGGGTCGACCTACATCGGCCCGAAGAACCTCGGCGAGATGTCCGGGCTGCCCACGGTGGTCAAGGCGCGCCGCAAGGCCTACGACGAGGAGCTCCAGCGACGCCTCTGGGCGCTGAGTGAGATCGCCACCGGGATCAGGTACCCGTGACCGCCTCGTCGCCCCTGCGTCCGATCACGCCGTCCGATCACGCCGCGGTGCTGCGGTGGAACGCGGAGAACGTCGAACTCCTGGCCCCGCTGGACCAGGCGCGGCTCGACGAACTGCTCGGGTGGAGCGACACCGCGGCGATGATCCTGCACGACGGCCGGGACGCCGGGTTCGTGCTGACACTCAAGGCGGGTACGGCGTACGACTCGGACAACTACCGCTGGTTCAGCGGTCGGCACCAGCGCTTCGCCTACCTGGACCGGGTGGTGATCGATCCGACGATCCGCCGGGCCGGGCTCGGCACCCGGGTCTACGACGAACTCGAGCAGCACGCTGCCCTCGCCGGCGCTCCGGTGTTCTGCCTCGAGGTCAACGTGGACCCGCCCAACGAGCCCTCGCTCGCGTTCCACCGCAACCGCGGCTACGTCGAGGTGGGCCGGCAACCGGCCGGTGACCACCTCGTCGCGTTGTTCGAGAAGCGGCTCGCCTGAGGTCGGCGGTCCCCGCGGCCGATACGCTCCGGGGGTGCCCACGGAACACCCCCGCGAGCGGCTGAGCGCACACGAGCTCATCGACCTCGTCCTGGACGACGGGTCCTGGGTTTCCTGGGACACCCCACCCGAACGCGGCGACATCGCGCCCGGGTACGCCGACGAGCTCGCCGCCGCATCCCTCAAGGCCGGCACCGACGAATCGGTGATCACCGGCGAGGGCCTGATGCACGGCCGCCGGGTCGCGGTGGTGGCCTGCGAGTTCCGCTTCCTCGCCGGCTCGATCGGGCACGCCGCCGCCACCCGGCTGGTCGCCGGGATCGAACGCGCGACCGCCGAAGGGATCCCGTTGCTGGCCGCACCGGTCAGCGGCGGCACCCGGATGCAGGAGGGCACCCCTGCGTTCGTGCACATGATCGCGATCTCCGCCGCCATCGCCGCCCACAAGAAGGCGGGCAACCCCTACCTGGTCTATCTCCGCAACCCGACGACCGGCGGGGTGATGGCGTCCTGGGGCTCGCTCGGCCACGTCACCGTCGCCGAGCCGGGCGCCCTGGTCGGGTTCCTCGGCCCCCGGGTGTTCGAGGCCCTCTACGGGACGCCGTTCCCCGAAGGGGTGCAGACCTCCGAGAACCTCTACGCGCACGGCATCATCGACGGGGTCGTCCCGGCCGAGGGGATCGCCGAACTCCTCGACCGCACGCTCACCATCTTGTTGTCCCGGCCGCAACCGCCCGCACCGGCAGAGCCTGATGCGCCCGTCCTCGACGTGGACACCTGGGACGCGGTGATCCGCTCCCGGCGTCCGGACCGGCCCGGCGTACGGCGCCTGCTCCGGTACGCCGCCACCGACGTCGTCCCGCTCAACGGCACCGGTCAGGGCGAGGCCGACCCGGGCCTGATGATCGCGCTGGCCCGCTTCGGCGACACCCCGTGCGTTTTCCTGGGCCAGGACCGTCGCGGCCAGACCAAGGAGGCGCCGATGGGCCCGGGCGCGCTCCGCGAGGCCCGGCGCGGGATGCGACTCGCCGTCGAGCTCGGCCTCCCGCTGCTCACCGTGATCGACACCCCCGGAGCGGCGTTGAGCCCGGAGGCCGAGGAAGGCGGGCTGGCCGGTGAGATCGCCCGCAGCCTGGCCGACCTGGTCAGCCTGGAGGCGCCGACGCTGTGCCTGATGCTCGGCCAGGGCAACGGCGGCGGCGCGCTCGCACTGCTCCCCGCCGACCGGGTGGTCGCGGCTCAGCACGCCTGGCTCTCGCCGCTGCCCCCCGAAGGGGCGAGTGCGATCGTGCACCGCGACACCGACCACGCCCCGGAGATGGCCCGGGCCCAGCGGATCCGGGCCGTGGACCTGCGGGAGGCCGGGGTCGTCGACCGGATCATCGCCGAGCATCCCGACGCCGCCGACGAGGCCGAGGCGTTCTGCCTCCGGGTCGGGGCGGTCCTCGAGCAGGAACTCGCCGCGCTCTTCCACGCCGACCTGCCCGCGCTCCGCGCCACCCGCGCGGGACGCTTCGCGACCGGCCTCACCGACTCCGCTCACTAGTCCGGCCTGGACACTAGAACGTGTTTCAGTTCAAATAGGCCGGTGAGAACCTACGTGATCAGCGGCGCCGCATCTGGGATCGGCGCCGCGACCAAGGACCGTCTCGAGCGGGACGGGCACCGCGTGATCGGGATCGACCTGCCGCGCGGCGGGCTCGGGGCAGACGTCGAAGCGGACCTCAGCACCGACGCCGGCCGCGCGGAGGCGATCGCGCGGGTCCGTGAGCTCGCTCCGGACGGTATCGACGGCGTCGTGCCGTGCGCCGGGATCGCCGGGCTCTCCGGGGTCGATCCGCAGCTGCTCGTCTCGGTCAACTACTTCGGGGCGATCGCGCTCGTCGAAGGCCTCCGGGACCTGCTGACGCAGTCCGACGCCGCCTCGGTGGTCCTGCTCGCGTCCAACTCCGTGACCTGCCAACCCGGATGGCCCGACGGCGCCGTACAGGCGTGCCTGGACGGCGACGAGAGCGCGGCCCGGGCCGTCGCCGCGGATCAGCAGGCGGTGGACGTCTACCCCGCCTCCAAGTTCGCTCTCGCGTCCTGGGTCCGCCGGGAGTGCGTGAAGGCGGAGTGGGCCGGAGCCGGGATCCGGCTGAACTCGATCGCGCCCGGCCTGATCGCCACCCCGATGACCGACCTGCTCCGCGAGGACCCGGTGTTCGGCCCGTTCGCCGACGTGTACCCGAACGCGCTCGGCCGGCCGGGGCGGCCCGAGGAGGTCGCAGCGCTGATCGCGTTCCTGCTCTCCGAGGAGTCCAGCCTGCTGGTCGGCACCATGATCCTCGTCGACGGCGGCACGGACGCCATCCTCAACGTCAGCCCGCCGCGCAGCAACGAACTGACCACGTTCCCGTCCGGCTGACGGCCGGTAACAACGGAGTTTGTTAAAAAGCCGTATCCTCGTCGCTCCTGACCCGTTGGAGATGCCATGAACCGCACCAGACTCGCCGTCCTGGCCGCGCTCGCCGCGCTGGTCGCCCTGCTGCCCTCGCAGGTGGCCTCGGCCAACGGCGCGCTGCCGATCCCGGCTCTCCCCACCGACTGGCTGAGCGAGCCGTTCAGCGGCACCCCCGCGACCGCGAACCCGCTCCCGCACGAGCCGATCGGGCAGAACCCGTTCCTCTCCCCCAACGGCACCAACTCGATGCACAACGACGCCTACGCCTCGGACGCGTACGAGGTCAGCGGGCCGGTGGGCAAGGACCTGACGGTGCGGTCGGCGACGTACGGCGTCTCCGAGTGCGCCACGATGGCGTTCGACTCCCGCGGCCGGATCGTCGGTCTCTGCGGCGGCCTGGAGGGCTTCAAGCTCCGGCTGATCGACCCGACGACCCTGCGCACCATCGGCAGCGACCTGATGACGTCGAGCCGCAACCTGCTCACCTTGCAGAACCCGTTCAGCGACATCTGCGGCGGCACCTACTTCTCCCTGAGCAACGACGACGTCGCCTACGTGCTCACCACCAGCAAGCAGGTGTGGAAGGTCAAGGTCAACGAGACCGGCTTCACCAAGATCGGGTCGTACGACGCCTCGGCCGCCGTCCCCGAGGGCGACTGCATGGTGGCCACGCTGCCCGACTGGAGCGGCAACATCTTCTTCGCGACCCAACAGGGCCGCGTCGGCGTCATCGACCCGGTGACCGGCACCGTCAAGTCGATGCAGTTCCCGGCCGGGGAGGGTGTCTTCAACTCGCTGGCCGGCGACGAGACCGGAGCGATCTACCTGGTCACGACGCACCGGCTCGCCGCCGTCGAGGTCGGCCCGACGGGCGCACCGGTGGTGCGCTGGTCCGAGGTCTACGACCGGGGCAGCCGCACCAAGCCGGGACAGCTCTCCCAGGGCTCGGGCACCACACCGACCCTGATCGGCCAGGACCTGGTCGCGATCACCGACAACGCCGACCCGCAGATGAACGTGATCTTCTACCGCCGCAGCGGCAACGACGGCGACCGGGAGATCTGCAAGGTGCCGGTCTTCGCCAGCGGGGCCTCGGACACCGAGAACAGCCTGGTCTACGCCGGTGGCCACTCGGTGATCGTGGAGAACAATTACGGCTACGCCGGGGTGCAGAGCACCCTGCTGGGAGCCACCTCGACCCCGGGCGTCGCCAAGGTGACCCTCAACGACAACGGCACCTGCCAGGTCGACTGGACCAACCCGGTCGTCGCGCCGAGCTCGGTCCCGAAGGTCTCGCTGGGCAACGGCCTGGTCTACGTCTACGCCAAGCCGAAGTCGTTCTTCCTCGACGACAGCTGGTACTTCACCGCCATCGACGTCCGCACCGGTGCGACCAAGTGGATGCAGCGGACCGGGAACGGCATCCAGTGGAACAACCACTACGCGTCGATCTACCTCGGCCCCGACGGTGCGGCGTACATGCCGACGCTGGCTGGTCTGATCCGGTTCAAGGACAAATAGCCCGGATTTGCGGGATTCATCCCGCTGAGGCGGTCGATCGTCCGCCGACTTCGGTCCTGCGCGGCCGTTTGTCCGTGACCCGCGTGACCTGAGTGCTCCCTGGGTCGTTGTGCCACGCATGAGGACGAAACACCTGATGACGCACGCAGCGTGGCTCTGGCTGCCGCTGTTCGTCGCCACGTGCGTCGTACTCGGGTTCTACCGGACCACTGCGGACCCGGGCTCCTCGAACCACCAGGTCACCCTGTGCCCTGACGGATCGATGCTGTCCCAGTTCCTGCACTGCCAGTAGGACCGGGGGCGATCAGCCCCTCGCGTGTGCACCTGGGTCGGGGGAACAGGGCGCCCACGGGAGGGGCTGATCTCGCGTCCGGACGCTGTCGTCAGAACAGCAGCGCGGTGGCCGGGTCCTCCATGATCGCGGCGACGTCGGCGAGGAACCGTGAGCCGCTCTCGCCGTCGACGTGGCGGTGATCGAACGACAGCGTCAGCGTCGCGACGTCCCGGATCTCCAGCGACTCGTTGCCGTCGGCGTCGGTGACGACCCACGGCTGCCGGCGGGTGGCGCCGAAGCAGAGGATCGCGGACTCCCCGGGGTTGATGATCGGCGTGCCGCCGTCGACCCCGAAGACACCGACGTTGGTGATCGTGAAGGTCCCGCCGCTCATCTCCGCCGGCTGGGTCTTCCCGGAGCGCGCCGTCGAGGTCAGGTCGCCGAGCGCCCCTGCCAGCTCGAGCAACGACAGCGTCTCTGCGTCCTTGATGTTCGGGACGACCAGGCCCCGCGGGGTGGCGGCCGCGATGCCCAGGTTCACGAACCGGCGGAACTCGATCTCCTGCGCAGCCTCGTCCCAGTAGCTGTTGATGACCGGCGTACGACGGATCGCCCGCAGGCACGCATGGGCCAGCACCAGCAACGGCGAGACCTTCACGTCGGCGAACTCCCGCCGCGCCTTCAACCGGGCGACGAACTCGGTGGTCCGGGTGACGTCGACCGAGACCCACTCGGTGACGTGCGGGGCGGTGAACGCCGAGGCGACCATCGCCTGCCCCATCATCTTGCGAACACCCTTGATCGGCTCGCGCCAGCTGCGCTCGCCGACAGGCACGTTCGCCGAGGCGGTCGAGACGCCGGAGGCAGAGCCCGTCGAAACCCCCGACGCCGCAGCCTCCACGTCCGCCCGGGTGATCACGCCGCCCGCACCGGTGCCGTGGCACGTCGCGAGATCGACACCGAGGTCGCGGGCGAGCTTGCGCACCGGCGGCTTGGCCAGAGCGACCTGGCCGCCCGGCACCTCGACCGGTGACGCGACCGGCGCCACCCACTCGATCGGCTGACCGGCCTGCTGCTGCGCGTCGGTCCGGATCGCCTCGACGATCTGGACCACACGGTCGTGCTGTTGCGGCGCGCCCGCGTTGAACACGTCGTGCACGTCGGCCTTGGCCACGTGCACGCCGGCCGCGTCGGGCGCGGTCCGTCGCGCCCGGCGTACCGGACCCCGGTCGGCCTTGTTGCGGCCGACCAGGCTCTCGCCCTCCCCGCCGCCGCTCGCGGCCGGGTTGGACAGGTCCATCTCGGTCAGGTCGGGGGCGGCCGGAGCCGGGGCCGGAGCCGAGACCCCGTCGCCGATCCGGATGATCGGCGTGCCGACAGGGACCGTCTCGCCCTCGGGCACCAGCAGCGCCTCGACGACGCCGGCGTACGGCGACGGCAGCTCGACCAGCGACTTCGCGGTCTCGATCTCCACGACCACGTCGTTGATCTTGACCTCGTCGCCGACCTTGACCTTCCAGGTCACGATCTCGGCCTCGATCAGGCCCTCTCCTACGTCAGGAAGCAGATAGTCCGACACGTCAGCCCCCTCAGAACCCGAACGAACGGTCGACGGCGTCCAGCACCCGGTCGAGATCGGGGAGGTAGTCCTCCTCGATACGCGACGGCGGATAGGGCGTGTCGAACCCGCCCACCCGCAGCACCGGTGCCTCCAGCGAGTAGAAGCACTCCTCGGTGATCCGGGCCGAGATCTCGGCTCCCATCCCGAGGTTCGTGTGCGCCTCGTGGGCGACGATCGCCCGGCCGGTACGGCGGACCGATTCGTAGACCGGCCCCATGTCCAGCGGCGAGAGGGTGCGCAGGTCGATGACCTCCAGGGAACGCCCCTCACCGGCAGCCGCTTCGGCCGCCGTCATACAGGCCTTCACCATCGGCCCGTAGGCGAGCACGGTGGCGTCGGTACCGGGACGGACCACCCGGGAGGTGAACAGCGGCGCCGGCGTCGCGTTCTCGTCGAGCTCGGCCTTGTCGGCGTGGTACTGCCGCTTCGGCTCCAGGAAGACGACCGGGTCGTCACAGGCGATCGCCTGCTGGATCATCCAGTAGCCGTCGACCGGGTTGGAGCAGGCGACCACCTTCAGACCGGGCGTGTGCGCGAACTGCGCCTCCGGAGACTCCGAGTGGTGCTCGACCGCGCCGATGCCGCCGCCGAACGGGATCCGGATGACCATCGGCATCTTGACCGCGCCCTGGGTGCGGAAGTGCATCTTCGCCACCTGGCTGACGATCTGGTCGTACGCCGGGTAGACGAAGCCGTCGAACTGGATCTCGCAGACGGGACGGTAGCCGCGGATCGCGAGGCCCACGGCGGTGCCGAGGATGCCGGACTCGGCCAGGGGACTGTCGATCACCCGGTCCTCGCCGAAGTCCTTCTGCAGGCCGTCGGTGATCCGGAAGACGCCGCCGAGCTTGCCGACGTCCTCTCCCATCAACAGGACCTTGGGGTCGTCCTCCATCGCCTTGCGCAGACCGGCGTTGAGGGCCTTCGCGAGTGTCACCTTCGCCATCTCAGTGCGCTCCTTCGAACGACGCGAGGTAGGCCGCGAAACCGTCGCGCTGGGCGGCGAGCTCCTCGGTCTGCTCGGCATAGACCTGGTCGAAGATGCTGAGCGGATCCGGATCCGGCAGGGCTCGCACACCGTCGCGCAGGCGGGCGCCGAGCTCGTCGGCGTCACGCTCGACGGCGTCGAAGAACTCCGTGTCGGCCAGGCCGTGGCGGGTCAGGTACACCTTGACGCGGGCGATCGGGTCCTTGAGCTTCCAGTACTCGAGCTCTTCGCTCATCCGGTAGCGGGTGGGGTCGTCGGTGGTCGTGTGCGCGCCCATCCGGTAGGTGTACGCCTCGATCATCGTCGGGCCGTTGCCGTCCCGAGCGCTCTGCAGCGCGGCCTGGGTGACCGCGTGCACGGCGAGCACATCGTTGCCGTCGACGCGGACGCCGGGGAAGCCGAAGCCGCGGGCACGCTGGTAGAGCGGGATCCGGCTCTGCCGCTCGAAGGGCTCCGAGATCGCCCACTGGTTGTTCTGGCAGAAGAACACGACCGGTGCGTTGTACGACGCCGCGAAGATGAACGACTCGTTGACGTCGCCCTGCGAGGACGCACCGTCACCGAAGTAGGCGACCACGGCGGTGTCGCGCTCGGCGTCACCGGTGCCGACCAGGCCGTCGCGCTGGACGCCCATCGCATAGCCGGTCGCGTGCAGCGTCTGCGCGCCGATCACGATCGTGTAGTTGCCGAAGTTGGTCTCGTGCGGGTCCCACGAGCCCTGGTCCACGCCGCGGAAGAGTCCGAGCAGGCGCAGCGGGTCGAGGCCGCGGCAGTAGGCGACACCGTGCTCGCGGTACGTCGGGAAGACGTAGTCCTGCGGGCGCAGGGCGCGTCCGGAGCCGATCTGCGCCGCCTCCTGGCCGAGCAGCTGGGCCCAGATGCCGAGCTCGCCGTGGCGCTGCAACGCTGTCGACTCGGTGTCGATGCGCCGGGTGAGCACCATGTCGCGGTAGAAGCCGCGGATCGTCTCGCCCTCGTCGGCGCCACCGTCGAAGGTGTAGTCGGGGTGTTCGACCCGATCGCCCTCGGGCGTCAGCAGTTGGACGAACTCAGTGCCCTCGGGACTCGGGGCAAGGTACTCGGTCATGCAGTCTCCAGATCCATCAGGTGCTGCCGGGGTCGCCGGGTGTGCACTTGGTCGATCGCGACCCGCGCCGTGAGGCAGGGTGATGCGTTATGTGACGCGGGCCACATGTCAGCACCACCGTACCGAGCCGACGCCGCAGGCGGGAAATCAACTCGGATGCCCGAGGAGTTCTACCGGTGAGTAGGGCGCGCAGGCCGCCCTGTTATCCGGATGCGAGTGTCCGTGCCGTAAGGCAGGGTGAGGACGTGGCCATCTCACCGGCATCGACCGCCCGTGCGTCCGCGACGGCGGGCGCGGTCGCGTTCGCGCTGGTGATCGTCTACCTGGTCTGGGGGTCGACGTACCTCGCGATCCGGGTCGTGGTCGAGGAGGCGCCCCCGCTCACCGGGATGGGGTCGCGGTACCTGGTCGCCGGCGTCCTGCTCGGCCTGCTGCTGGCCGCGCGCGGCGGCTTCGGGAAGCTCCGGGTCAGCCCGCGCGAGTTCGTCGGCTGCGCGATCCTCGGCCTACTGCTGCCCGTCCTCGGCAACGGACTCGTCTCGGTCGGCGAGGACAAGGGCGCACCGTCCGGGGTGACCGCGCTGCTGATCGCGATCGCGCCACTGATGATCACTCTCTTCCGGACCATGTCCGGGGACCGGCCGCGACCGTGGAGCATCGTCGGGGTCGTGCTCGGCCTCGTCGGGCTGGCCTACCTGGTCCTCGAAGGCCGATCCGCCGGCGGCACCGACAGCGTGCCGGTCGACGCGGCGCTGATCGTGCTCTTCGCCAGCACCTGCTGGGCCTTCGGCTCCTGGGTGCAGCCCCGGCTGACCCTGCCGGACGACGCCTTCGTGATGACCGTGCACGAGATGTGGACCGGCGGGGTGATGCTGCTCGTCCTCGGCCTGGTGCGCGGCGAGCGTCCCGATCCCGGCTCGTACTCCGCGGACACGTTCGTCGCCTGGGCGTACCTGGTCGTCTTCGGCTCGATGATCGCGTTCTCGGCGTACGTGTGGCTGCTCGGCAACGCGCCGATCTCCCTGGTCGCCACCTACGCGTACGTGAACCCGGTGGTCGC
>JAKFBZ010000024.1:0-36711 GCA_036676945.1 Marmoricola sp. | reverse complement strand
GCGACCCGCCGCACGGCCCGCCGCACGGCCTGCGGCGCGGCCTGCCACACCCGCGAAGGCAGCCCCGGCTGGAGCCCGGCCGAGACCTGCCCATGCGCCGGCACGACCGCCGGTGCGCGCGGTCCCGCCGCCGGTGGGCACCGAGCCCGAGCCGAGCGCCCCGCCCGTCGCTCAGACGGCGCCCGTCGCCGAGCCGGTCCCGGCCCCGCCCGAGCCACCTGCTTTCGAGCCGCCGGCTGTCGTCGAGTCGCCGGCCCCACCCGCTCCCGAGCCGACGCCGGAACCTGCCCCGGAACCCACTCCGGAGCCCGTCGTCCTGGCCGAGCCGGAGCCTCACGTCGAGGAATCCGCGTTCTCGGAGCCGACCGTGGCGCTCGAGCAAGACCTCGACGAAGACACTGTCGACGAGTCGGCCGTGGCCGAGCCGCTGGTCGTCGAGTCGGACTTCGCGTCGGCCTTCGGGTCGGACACAGGGCTCTCCAGCTACCGCGACCCGGTCACGAACCAGTCCGACGAGGTCACCGAGGTGATCCCGAGCGCGGTCGTCCCGGAGCCGCGGCTGGCCAGGTCACGCGCGCGCCGCGAGGCCGCCCGTGAGGAGAAGGCCCGGCGCGCCGAGGAGAAGGCCGCTGCGCGCGAGGAGAAGGACGGTCAGGCCGCTGCGGACAAGCTCGTCGCGACCCTCCCGGGGCTGCATCCTGCCGTTGCCGCACTGGTGACCGGCACTCTCGCCGGGTTGATCGGCGTCCTGCTGGCAGTGAGCGCGAGCCGCGGCTGTGAAGCAGTCCGCGGGACCGACTCCTGCGGAGGTGGCTTCGGGCTCCTCGCCCTGGTCGCGATCCTCGCCGTCGAGGTGGTGATCGGCGCGAGTCTGCTCAAGGCCTGGAAGGTCGCCGACCCGTTCAGCACCAGCTTCCTCGGCGTCGGCCTGGTCGCGATGCTGGTGATGCTGTTCTTCCTCGACGTGATCGACGAGATGTGGATGATCGGCCTGATCCCGCTGCTCACCGCGTTGTCGTTCCTGCTGTCGTGGTGGGTGACGGTCAGGTTCGTCGAGGAACCAGCCGGGTACGACGACGCGGAATAGCGCCAGCGTGACCAGCCCTTCGGGACAGGCGCTGCGCGCCTTCCTCAGGAGCTAGCGGCTGGCGGCGATCAGTTCCGCGATCTGCACCGTGTTCAGCGCCGCGCCCTTGCGCAGGTTGTCGTTGCTGACGAACAGAGCGAGCCCACGCTCGCCGGGAACGCCCGGGTCCTGGCGCAGCCGGCCGACGTACGACGGGTCCTGACCGGCGGCCTGCAGCGGGTTCGGGATGTCGCTCAGCTCGACGCCCGGGGCACCCTGGAGCAGCTCGCGGGCACGCTCGGGCGTCATCGCACGCTCGAACTCGGCGTTGATCGCCAGCGAGTGGCCGGTGAAGACGGGGACCCGCACGCAGATGCCGGAGACCAGCAGGTCCGGGATGCCGAGGATCTTGCGGGACTCGTTGCGGAGCTTCTGCTCCTCGTCGGTCTCGTTGAGTCCGTCGTCGACGATCGCGCCGGCGAGCGGCACGACGTTGTAGGCGATCGTGCGCTCGTACTTGTTCGGCGCCGGGAAGCTCACCGCGGCACCGTCGTAGGCGAGCTCACGGGCCTTCTCCCCGGCGGCCTCGACCTGGCCGGCGAGTTCCTCCACACCGGCGACGCCGGACCCGGAGACGGCCTGGTACGTCGACGCGATCAGCCGGACCAGCCCGGCCTCGTCGTGCAGCGGCTTGAGGACCGGCATCGCGGCCATCGTGGTGCAGTTCGGGTTGGCGATGATGCCGCGCCCGGCAGCGATCACGGCGGCGGCGGCCTCCGGGTTCACCTCGGAGACGACCAACGGGATCTCGGGGTCCTTGCGGAAGGCGCTGGAGTTGTCGACCACGATCACGCCCGCGTCGGCGAACTTCTGCGCCAGCGCGCGCGAGGTCGTCGCACCGGCCGAGAAGAGAGCGACGTCGAGGCCCGACGGGTCGGCGGTCATCGCGTCCTCGACGGTGATCTCGCGGTCGCCGAACGGCAGCACCGTGCCGGCCGAGCGCGAGGAGGCGAAGAAGCGGACCTCATCGGCGGGGAAGTTCCTCTCCAGGAGGATCTGACGCATGGCGACGCCCACCTGGCCGGTGGCGCCGACGATTCCGATGTTGAGGCTCATCGGCCGGTCCCTCCGTAGACGACGGCTTCGACCTCGTCCGAGCCGAGGTCGAAAGCGGCGTGCGCCGCGTTGACTGCCTGCTCCACCTGGGACTCCGAGACCACGACCGAGACCCGGATCTCCGAGGTCGAGATCATCCCGATGTTGACCCCGGCGTCCGAGAGCGCCTCGAAGAAGCGGGCCGAGATCCCCGGTGACGAGCTCATCCCGGCACCGACGATGGAGACCTTGCCGACGCTGTCGTCGTACTGGAGGCTCTCGAAGCCGACCGAGGCCTGGAGGCGGGCGAGCGCCGTCATCGCGGTCTGACCTTCGCCGCGCGGCAGCGTGAACGAGATGTCGGTGAGGCTGGTCGCCGCGGCCGAGACGTTCTGCACGATCATGTCGATGTTGATCTGCGCGTCGGCGACCGCACGGAAGATCGCCGCCGCCTCGCCCGGCTTGTCCGGGACGCCGACGAGCGTGATCTTGGCCTGGCTCCGGTCGTGGGCGACGCCGGTGATGATCGCAGCTTCCATGGAGTTCTCCTGAACTACATCCTCGGCCTTGACGACCCAGGTGCCCTCCTTGTCGGAGAAGGACGAGCGGACGTGGATGGGCATGTCGTAGCGGCGCGCGTACTCGACGCAGCGCAGGTGCAGGATCTTGGCGCCCTGCGCGGCCATCTCGAGCGTCTCCTCGTACGAGATCCGCGGGACCTTACGGGCACGCGGCTCGATCCGGGGGTCGGCTGTGAAGATGCCGTCGACGTCGGAGTAGATCTCGCACACGTCGGCTTCGAGCGCGACTGCCAGGGCCACGGCCGTGGTGTCCGATCCGCCGCGGCCGAGGGTGGTGATGTCCTTGGTGGTCTGCGAGACGCCCTGGAAGCCGGCCACGATGGCGATCGCACCCTCGGCGATCGCGGCCTGGATCCGGCCCGGGGTCACGTCGATGATCTTGGCCCGGCCGTGCTCGGCGTCGGTGATCACACCCGCCTGGGAGCCGGTGAAGGATCGCGCCTCGTGGCCGAGGTCATGGATCGCCATGGCCAGCACGGCCATCGAGATCCGCTCGCCCGCGGTGAGCAGCATGTCGAGCTCGCGCGCCGGCGGCAGTGGCGAGACCTCGTTGGCGAGGTCGATCAGCTCGTCGGTGCTGTCGCCCATCGCGGAGACGACGACCACGACCTGGTTGCCGGCCTTCTTGGTCTCGACGATCCGGCGGGCGACCCGCTTGACCGCCTCGGCGTCGGCAACGGAGGACCCGCCGTACTTCTGCACGACAATGCCCACGGTTGCTCTCCTGACTGGTTCGGTCTGTTGCGCACGAATGGAAGGACCCAGTGTCCCGCGTGCACGGGCCTTTCGGCCACGGAGATTCTACGCGTCAGGCGCGATCGGCCCCGAAGCCCGCCGAACCGTGAGAGCGCTCAGCTGCCGTCGCCGACGGCGTCGAGGAGTTCCTCGGCCGCCTCGACCTGTTCTTCCTCGCCCTCGAAGTCGCGGTCCAGGCGGTCGTGGGCGACGACCGAGTGCAACGCGCTGAGGACACCGCAGGCCAGGCTGCCCCACGACGCGAGGTAGGAGTACTGCCACCACCACAGCGCCTCCTCCACGTTGCCCGAGCGGAAGTGGCGCAGTCCGTTGGCGATGTCGGTCGCGATCGCGGTCAGGTCGTCGGAGAGGTTCGAGGTGAACGTCTCGGGGTCGTAGGGCTCGAAGTTGTGGCTGTAGGTGTCGGCGTCGCCCAACTGGGCGGCCAGCCGCAGCCTCATCGCGTCCAGGTCCGGGTCGGGACCGACGTCCGGCTGGTACTCGGTCTCGGGCTCGAAGTCCTGCTGGGCACCGAGCCGGGCCCCGGCGAGCAGCAACTGGCTCACCTCGAGCAGCAGCAGCGGCACGGCGGAGCCGGGAGCCTCCTCCCGGGAGATCGCCTGCAACCCGAGCAGGAACGCCTCGGTCTGGTCCGCGATGGACTGGCCGAAGTCCTCGAACTCGCCCTCACTCATGACTACCTGCACTCATCTGCGCTCACTCTCCCGCACTGCGTCTCCCTGCGAACGCTCGTCCCAAGGTGACCTCGTCGGCGTACTCGAGGTCACCACCCACCGGTAGTCCACTCGCAAGTCGCGTCACCTGCAAGCCCATCGGCCGCAACATCCGGGTCAAGTACGCCGCGGTGGCGTCGCCCTCGATGTTCGGATCGGTCGCCAGGATGATCTCCGTGACGACTCCGTCCTCGAGCCGGGCGATCAGTTCCCGGATGCGCAACTGCTCCGGTCCGATGCCCTCCAGCGGCGAGATCGCGCCGCCGAGCACGTGGTAGCGGCCGCGGAACTCGCGGGTCCGCTCGATCGCGACCACGTCCTTGGACTCCTCGACCACGCAGATCAACGCCAGGTCGCGGCGCGGATCACGGCAGATCCGGCACTGCTCCTCCTCGGCCACATTGCCGCAGACCGAGCAGAACCGCGCCTTCGCCTTCACCTCGATGAGAACGTCGGCGAGGCGGCGTACGTCGACCGGGTCGGCGGCCAGGAGGTGGAACGCGATCCGCTGGGCCCCTTTGGGCCCGACCCCGGGCAGTCGCCCGAGCTCGTCGATCAGGTCCTGCAGAACGCCCTCGTACAACGGGTCAGCCGCCCAGTCCGGGAATGCCGCCGAGACCGGAGCCGGGGTCGCCGCCGAGGGCGCCGCCGAGCGGGCCCAGCGCTGCGGCCGCCAGCGCGTCGGCCTGGTTCTTGGCGTCGCGATACGCCGCCACGACCAGGTCGCCGAGGTCGGCGAGCGAGTCCGCGTCGGAGCCGTCGAAGGTGCCCGGGAGGATCGTCACCGCGGTGACGTCACCGGTCCCGGAGACGGTGACACTGACGCCACCGGCACTGCCGCTGACGACCTGGGACGCGAGCTCGGCCTGCGCCTGCATCAACTGCGCCTGCATCTGCTGGGCCTGCTCGAGCATGGCGCCGAGGTCGAGGCCTCCCTCGCCGAACGGGTTCTGGGTCATCTGCTCGCTCCTGCTTCGCTCTGGTTCAGTCGTGCTTGATCTGGTCGATGACGGTGGCGCCGAGCTTGCTCTGCAGCAGTTCGGTGGTGTCCAGGCCACTGTCCTCCATGTCCGGGTCATCCGGGTGGGCATCGGCGTCGCGCAGGTCGGGCGCCTTCGCGGGTGCGTCACCGGTCCGGGTCGGAGCGATGTTGCTGCGCGCGGACGCGATCGTGCCCGGGTCGGGCGCCGGACGCGACGGCGGCGCGGGTCGTTCCGCAGCGACGGACGGCCGGTCGTCAGCGGCGACCCAGGCCGGCGGGGAGTCGGGAACGGCTGATCCGCCGGTCGGCGCGACCGATGCCTCGGCCGCCGACCGCGTCACCACCGGTGCCGGGCCGGCACCCGGATCGGCGGACGGATCGACGATGGCCTCGACGCGCCAGTCGGCGCCGATCACGTCGATCGCCGCCTGTCGCAGGATCTCCTCGCTGCCGCCGCTGACGAACGAGTCCCTTGCTCCGGCCGTCTTGAAGCCGACCGTCAGGATGCCGCCGTCGAGGGCGATGACCTGCGCGTTCTGGCTGAGCAGGATCCAGGTGAAACGGCGCATCTCCTTGACCTTGTCGAGCAGATCGGGCCAGACGCGGCGGGCGTCGACGAGACCGAGGCCGCCGGAGGTGGGAGGAGTGGCGGGTGCGGGCGGTGCCTGGGCTGCAGGGGTTTCGACAGGCTCAACCACCGGGACAGGTGCGCGCGGCGCCTCCCGTTCGTCGAGCTTGTCGAGACGCGGTGGCTCTGGCGCGGGTGCGGGCGGTGCCTCGGCTGCGGGTGTTTGTACAGGCTCAACCACCGGGGGTGCGGGCGGTGTCTCGGCTGTGGGGGTTTGGACAGGCTCAACCACCGGAGCGGGTGCGGCAGGTGCCGCTGCGGCGGGGGGCGGACCGGCGAGTGCCTCCCCGCTCATGCCGACCCTCCGCTCGAGGCGGTCGAGCCGGGCGGCGAGACCGTCGTTGCTGTCGTCGGCTCCGGGCAGCAGCACCCGGGCGCAGACGAGCTCGAGGAGCAGGCGCGGGGTGGTCGCGCCGCGCATCTCGGTGAGCCCGGCTGCCACGCAGTCGGCGGCGCGCACCAGGTCGGCGCGGCCGAACCGGGCCGACTGCGCGACCAGTCGCTCGGCCTGGTCGGCCGGCGCATCGATCAGTCCCGTCGCCGGAGCGTCGGGGACCGCGGCCACGATGACCAGGTCGCGCAGGCGACGCAGCACGTCCTCGGTGAAACGGCGCGGGTCCTGACCGGTCTCGATCACTTTGTCGACGACCGAGAAGACCGTCCTGCCGTCGCCGGCGGCGAAGCCGTCGATCACCTCGTCGAGCAACGTGTCCGGGGTGTAGCCGAGCAGGCCGGTCGCGATCTCGTAGGTGACACCGGCCGGGCCCGCCCCGCCGAGGAGCTGGTCGAGGACCGAGAGCGAGTCCCGGGCGGAACCGGCGCCTGCCCGCACGACCAGCGGCAGCGCAGCCGGCTCGATCGCGACGCCTTCGCGCTGGCAGATCTCGGCCAGGTGGTCGGAGAGCACCCGCGGCGGGATCAGCCGGAACGGGTAGTGGTGGGTCCGCGACCGGATCGTCGGGATGACCTTCTCCGGCTCGGTCGTGGCGAAGATGAACTTGAGGTGCTCCGGCGGCTCCTCGACGAGCTTGAGCAGGGCGTTGAACCCCTGCGAGCTCACCATGTGCGCCTCGTCGATGATGTAGACCTTGAACCGGCTGGCCACCGGGGCGAAGAACGCGCGCTCACGCAGGTCGCGCGCGTCGTCGACACCGCCGTGGCTGGCCGCGTCGATCTCGATCACGTCGATCGAGCCCGGGCCGCCGCGGGCCAGGTCACGACAGGACTGGCACTCGCCGCAGGGATCGGCGATCGGGGCCTTCTCGCAGTTGAGGGTGCGGGCCAGGATCCGGGCACTGGTGGTCTTGCCGCAGCCGCGCGGGCCGGAGAACAGATAGGCGTGGTTGACCCGGTTGTTGGCGAGCGCGGCCCGGAGCGGTTCGGTGACGTGCTCCTGCCCGATCACCTCGGCGAACGACTCCGGCCGGTAGCGGCGGTACAGGGCGAGGTTGGGCTCCACGGTTGAACACTAGTCGGGCGGGCCGACAACTCCACCGCCGCACACGGTTTCAGAAGGTGCCGAACCAGCGACGCGCGTCCATGACCGCCCCGGGACAGGTCACGTTGCGGTCCCGGTCGTCCTCGACCCACTGGCCGAAGATGCCGCGGCCGCCCTGGAACGACCAGTCCGCCCGGCAACGCCGCAGCGCTTCGGCCCGCGACGTGGGGCCGGCGGCGCGCCACTCGGGGAGCCGCAGGCGCAGGTCTCCGACGATCCGCTGCCACAGCAGCGGGGTCGAGTAGAAACCGACCCGGTAGCCGGCGTCGGTGTAGCCCTTCACGGTGCCCTGGACGACGGCGGCGTTGGCCCGCGGGTCGTCGCTCCACTCGAAGATCGTCAGCGGCTCGACGTCGACCCAGACGATCGGGGTCGGCAGCCCGGCGCTGCGCAGGTTGCGCAGGTTGAACAGTGCGGCCTGGTAGCCCACGTTCCGCAGGGCTCCGAGCCGGGTGGTCCCGTCGTACGGGCCCTGGCCGCCGTACCGGCGCAGTCCGGTCGGCGTCGGGTACGAGGTGACCGCGTACGCCGCGACCATCAGCCCGCGGTTGCGGGCCCAGGTGACCTGGGCCTCGAGGCAGGGGTTCGGGGTGAACGCCGGGCCGTTGGTCAGCCCGATGATCACGAACCCGGCAGCGGTGGTCGGCATCGGCGCCCCGTGCGCCTTCCGCTGCGGGATCCCCATCCCCTTCGGGCACTGGGGCCAGCTCACGTCAGCCCCGTGCAGCGGGACCCTGGCCGCGGGCGAGCCGTTGGGCGTCACGGTCAGGTCCGGAAGCGGGACGTCGGCCAGGTCATCGGTCAGCCCGGGCGGGACGAGGTCGCCGTCGGCCTCGGCGGTCGGGGTGGTCGACGCGGTGGGTGACGGGGCCGGGTTGCGACGCTTCTCCGCCTCGGCTTCGGGCTCGCCGCATCCGGCCACCGCGACCAGCAACGCACAACTCGTGACGATGCCGCCGATCCACCCGCGCCCGATCCGCATGCCTCGACTTTAGGTCGGGGGAAAACAAAGGCCCCCCATGCACCCGGAAGAGCCCACCTGCCCTTGCTGCCTTCCGGCCCTGGGGGAGTTCAGTGAGATACCGCCGCATGGGGGGTTGCCGCAGAGTCTAGGCATCCGATTTCACGAGTGCGAATCCGGGCGGGTAACCTCTCCGACGGAGGATTCGCCTAGTGGCCTATGGCGCTCGCTTGGAAAGCGGGTTGGGTTAATAGCCCTCAGGGGTTCGAATCCCCTATCCTCCGCCACCACCGAACGGCGTCGCACAACTGTGCGGCGCCGTTCGTCGTTGGAAAGCGGGTTGGGTGCAGCGCCCTCTCTCAGGCGTCCCGAATCCCCTATCCTCCGCCACCACCGAACGGCGTCGCACAACTGTGCGGCGCCGTTCGTCGTACAGGCTCGCGTTCGTCGTTCACGTGCCCGCGTTGTCGCTGACCGCCTGGAGCACCGCCTTGACCTGGTACGGCGTCAGGCCGGGGTGCTTGGCCAGGATCAGGGCAGCCATCGCCGCGACATGGGGCGCCGCGAAGCTGTTGCCGGTCGCCACCGTCGACCCGCCGTCCGACCACGCCACCTCGACGTCGATCCCCCGCGCGCCGAACTCGACCGGGGGGTTCGGGTTGCTGGACAGCGTCCACGGGTCCGCACCGGGACGGCAGGCGACCGAGACGACCGAGGCGAACTCCGACGGGTACGTCGGGCCGGGCTGGTTGTTCGCGGCACAGACCAGCAGGGTGCGGGCGAAGTAGGCACGGTCGGACACCTCGTGCAGCGGAGCGAACATCGACTCGGCCTTGCTCGACAGCGACAGGTTGGCGACGTGCAGGCCCCGCTCGACCACCCACTCCAGGCCGGCGTGGAAGAGCAGGCCCCGTCCCTTGAGGTTCGAGCCGAGCACCCGGACGCTGTGCAGGTCGACGTCGGGGGCGAGCGACCGGACGATCGCGGCGCACGCCGTCCCGTGGCCGACCAGGTCCTCGTGCGGTCCCTCGACGGCGCGGTATCCCCGCTCGGTGGAGTCGTCGGGCTCCATCGCGACAGCCGAAGCGATGCCGCCGACGTCGGGGTGGTCGGCGTCCACGCCGCTGTCGACGATCGCCAGCGAGACCCCGGCGCCGGTGGAGCCCCCGAACGCCCACTCGCGCGCATCGGCGAGCGGAAGCACGGGAAGGTCCGGGAGTCGGTCCGAGGCGAACGCCTCCGACCAGGCCGGGAGTCGGTTCATCCGTGCTGGGCCTCGACCAGCTCGGTGATCCGCCGGCCGAGCGCGGCGAACCGCAGGTCGGAGTCCGACGCCCCGCCGGCGGCGACGACGGCGGACAGCTGGGACGCCAGGGTGCCGAGGACGGCCAGCGGCCAGTCGCCGGAGAGATCGATACCCGGGTCGAGGACCTCGAGCACGCCGAGGACCTCGCCGCCGGCATCGAAGAAAGGCGCCGCCAGGATCGCTGTCGGGACGTAGCCGGTGCTCTCGGCGACATCCCGGGCGAACCTGGCGTCGGAGTGGACGTCGCGGACCGCGACCGGCTGGCCGGACATCGCCGCCCATCCCACCAGCCCCCGCCCGACCGGGACCTCGACGCCGATCACCTCGGCCGCGCCCTCACCGTCGGCGGCGACGAAGGTGAGCGCTGCGCCGTCCTCGGACGCGAGCGCGCAGGAGGAGGCTGCCGCGTCGAACAAGTCGCGCACGGCAGCCACCGATCGGGTCAGGGCGTCATCGGCACCCATCGAGTCAGTCGAGGCCCGGCGGGTTCACGTGACCCTCGACGTCGTCGTCGTCCCCCATCGTGCCGGTGTTCTCGGGGCCCATCAGCATCTCGCCGATGTCTCCCCGGTGGAGGTGACCCTCGACGTCGGCGTTGGCGTCCGGGTTGGCGAAGTACATCTTGTGGCCCTCGACGTCGGGCTCGGCGTCCGGATTGACATCCCGGACGAACTCCCGGACGAAGTGGCCCTCGACGTCGGGCTCGGCGTCCGGGTTGACGTCCCGGACGAACTCCCGGACCAAGTGGCCCTCGACGTCGGGCTCGGGTGCGACGAAGTCGTCGTCGGGTCGCGGACTGTTGACCATGATGCGCTCCTGGGGTTGAGGGGAATCGGCCTTCCTTGGCTCGTACTCTGCTCGGATCGACCGAGCGGTTCCGTCATCCACCCGACACAACTCATGTCGACTTCCTGACGCTGGGCCGCCCAGATGCTTCACTGTGCCGGTGGAATGGCCGTTGCTCAACCCCCTACCTGGGCCAGAACGAGCGGATTTGTTAGCCAGTACCCGGCGGCGGAACTACGCGCGCGGAGAGGTCCTGGTGCGGGAGGGCGACCCGTCCGACAGCCTGCACCTGGTCGAAGCCGGTCGGCTCGCCGTGCGGGTCGACACCCCGGCCGGCGACACGGCGATGCTGAGCGTGATCGGACCGGCTGACTGGTTCGGCGAGCTCTCCCTTCTCGGCAGCGCCGCACCGGTGCGCACCGCGACCGTGGTCGCTCTCGAAGACGCGACCACGCGGTCCCTGACGACCGCCGCGTTCGCGGAGCTCCGGCGGCAGCACCCCGCTGTCGGCGAGCACATGCTCACCCTGCTCTCGCGCCGGATCGAGGAGCTGAGCAGTCGGCTGGTCGAGTCGATGTACGACAGCCTCGACCGGCGGGTCTACCGGCGGCTGATCGACCTGGTCAGCACCTACGGCGCGGACTCCAGCGGACCGGTGATGATCCCGGTGACCCAGGAGCAACTGTCCGAGCTCGTCGGCGGCACCCGGCCGAGCGTGAACCAGGTGTTGCAGCGTCTCGCCCAGCAGGGCGTGGTCGAACTCGGCCGGGGCCGGATCATCATCCATCAGCCGGGCGAACTCGTACGCCGGGCGGGCTGAGCCCGGTCAGCCGACCGGGGCGCTCCGGCCGTCGAGTTCGCTGAGCCACCGCCGCGCGCCGAGCCGTTCGTAGACCTCCCTGGCTCGGCCGAGCAGTTCGGCGCCCTCGTCCAGCCGCCCCTGCCGCACCAGCCAGTCCCCGTAGTCGGCGCAGATGTGCGCGTCGAAGACGGGTGAGTCCCACTGCCGGACGAGCGTCAACGCGTCCCGGAAGGCTGCCTCGATCTCCTCGTGCGTGAGCGACCCGTCCTGACCGAGCACGGCTTGCAGTCGTGACCTCTGGGCCCGGAGACCCACAGGCCGCGGCCCCTTACGGACGTCGACGTACGCCAGCGCCTCCACGAGCGCATCGCGGTCCCCGCACTGGTGGATGACGTCGGACGCCAACAGCCAGAGCAGCCAGGCGTCGCCCGCACTCCCGCCGACCAGATCGCAGCGGCGGATGACGTCCACGGCGAGCTCCACTGCTTCCGCGAGCCCGTTCGCGTGAGCCTCGAGCGCACGGTCCAGTTGGTACTCGACCTGCCAGCCCGGGTCGTCCGCCATCTCCTCGGGATCCTGGTTCACGGCCTCCGCCACCGATGGCCACTCCTCGTCGCGGGCGTGGGCCATCAAGCGCAGGGTGATGTCGACCGTGACAGCCATGAAGTGACGCACGTCCTCGAGCGTGCCGAGTGCGAGCGCCTCCTCCCACTCACCGGCTGACACCAGAGTCGCCGAGAGATTGGACTGCGCGAAGGCGAGCATGTACCGGTCACCGAGACTTCTGGCCGACTCCAGGGCGTCCCTGCCCCACCCCACCGAGGCCTCGGTGTCGTCCCACACGAGGAACCCGGCCAGATTGATCCGGGCGAGCGCGAGCGCCCGCATCGCGCGGTGCTCCTCGGCCAGCTCCGCCACCCGTTCGAGCAGCGCCACGCTCAGGTGCGGCAGCGTGCCGATGGAGGTGATCGCGTAGAAGTTCCAGCTCTCCAGGATCTTGCGCGGGTCACCGATCAGCTCGGCGAGCTCCATCGCCTCCTGAGCAACGGGTCGGTTGGCCTCGGCGCTGCCTGACCGGAGCAACACCGTCGCCAGTGCGTTCAGCAGGGACAGGCGGGCACCGAAGGCGTCCACTGTGTCCGGGAGTCGCTGCAACTGGTCGCGGACGAGCGTCTCGGCCCTACCCAGATCTCCGTCGCTGTAGACGAGTGCCCGTGCCAGATCCTCGGCCGGGGCTGCGGCGGCGATGCTGTCCCCCGCGGCCTCGAAGCCCTTGATCGCCTCGGCCGCGTGTTCGATCGCGCCGGCGTGGTCGCCGGAGACCAGGAGCTCGTGTGCCAATTTGCTCTGGATCCGCAGCCGGCGTTCCGGTTCGCAGCGCGAGAGCGCCATGGCCAGGTGCGCCGCAGCCTCGCGGGGCGCGCCGAGGCCGGCGGCCCGGTCGGCCGCACGCTCCAGGTGGTCGGAGGCGATCGTGGTCAGCTCCGGTACGTCGGGGTCGGCGAGCACGGCGTCGATGGCGTCCAGGTAGTGCTGGGCGATGATCGGGGCCAGCTCGTAGGCGTCGCTCCGGCCCTCGAACTCGGCCTGCAGTGCCCGGGCCACCGTCAGGTGGATCGCCTTCCGGTCGCGGCGCGACAGCATGCCGTAGGCGACCTGCCGCACAGCGCCCTGGACGAACCGGTAGTCGCCGTAGTCGGCGCTGAGCCGGTCGTTGTCCCGGCGGAGCACCTCGCGCCGGACCAGCCCGGCGATCGCCTGGTCCAGGTCTGCGACGTCCGCACACAGGGTGGCCAGTCCGTCCGCGGTGAAGACCAGGCCCAGCACACTCGCGCGGTCGACGACCTTGCGCTCGTCGGGCGGCAACGTGTCCAGACGCGCCGCGATCAACGCCTGCAGGCTCGCCGGCGCGGTCAGCGCACCCAGGTCGACGGCCTGCGGATCGGTGAGCTCGAACTGTCCGTCGCGGATCACGACCAGGTCCTGGTCGGCGAGCGCGCGCACCGTCTCGATCGCGTAGAGCGGGATGCCCTCGGACCGGGCGACGAGCTCGTCGCGGATGCTCTCCGGCAGGCCGCTGATCATCTGGTCGAGAAGGCCGGCCATCTCCGCCGACGTCAACGGCTCCAGATGGACCACGGTGACCCGGCGGTTGCCGATCAACGCCGGGTGGTCCGCGAGCAGTTCCGGGCGCGCCAGGGCCAGCACGAACACCGGGTAGTCGGCGGCGGCGAGCAGGTGCTCGAGGAAAGCCAGCAGTCCGCCGTCGGCGTACTGGGCGTCGTCGATGACCAGCACCACCGGCTGCGGTGTGCCTTCGTCGGCCTGCCAGAGTCCGACGTACTTGAAGAAAGCGGTCCAGGCGGCGTACAGCTCCTCCCGGGGGAAGGGTGCTCCGGCATCGAGCCCGAGCAGCGCGGCGAGGCGTGGTTCGAGCCAGGTGCGTTCAGATGCGTCCGGGACGCAGGCGGCCAGGCCGCGATGCAGCAGTTGCCGGTTGTCCGGCCCGGCTTCGGCCTCCTCGCCGGCCCCGGCGAGGATCGCCAGCCGGCCGCGCACCGCTTCGGCGAGCGCGTAGTAGGCCACGCCCTCGCCGTAGGACAGGCAGCGACCACGGTGCCAGAGGACGTTGGCCTCGAAGCCGTCGACGTACTTCTCGAACTCCCAGCCGAGCCGCGACTTCCCGACCCCGGGCTCTCCGTCCACCACCAGCATTCCCGGGCGCAGCGTCTCCTGGACGCCGTGGAAGAACTCCTTGACCAGGCGGAGTTCCCGGTCGCGGCCGGTGAGGTCCGCCTCGAGCCCGTCGTCACGCCGGTCGCCACCGACGCCGGCGATCACCGCGCGCACGCGCCACAACGGGACCGGTTCGGCCTTCCCCTTCATCGCGTGCGACCCGGCGTCCTCGAACGCGATCGCCGAGGACGAGAACGAGCGGGTGGTCTCATCGACCCACACCTCACCCGGCGACGCCGTGGACTGGATCCGCGCCGCGGTGTTGACCGGGTCGCCGGCCACCATCCCCTGACCGGTGGCACCCAGCGTCACCGCGACCTCCGCGGTGGTGATGCCGACGCGCATGTTCAGCCCCGGCACGTTGATCCGATCCCCCAGGGCCTGGACCCGCTCGACCAGTTCCATCCCGGCGCGGACCGCACGCTCGGCATCGTCCTCCCGGGTCACCGGCAGACCCCAGACCGCCATCACCGCATCGCCGATGAATTTCTCCAGCTCACCGCCGTAGCGCGACACGATCGCCCGGCACTCCTCGAAGTACGCCGACAACAACTCGCGCACCTCTTCGGCGTCCCGGCTCTCCGAGATGGTCGTGAACCCCACCAGGTCACCGAAGAGCACACTGGTGATCTTGCGGGCGGTCCCGTGCGGAGCCGGCTGGGCGACAGCGGGCGGCACCTGGGCCTCGGTGTCCTGGGTCGCCCCGCAGAACGGGCAGAACCGGGCGCCGGGGTGGAGTTCGTTGCCGCAGGACCCGCAGGCCGGGGGTGGCGCGGCCAGCGCACTGCCGCAGGAGAAGCAGAAGGTGGCTCCGTCGGCCTGGGCGGTGGTCCCGCAGGTGGCACAGGTCGTCATGGGCGACCTCGATCCACCCGGTCCAGCCAGCGCTGCGCTCCCAGTTGCTCGTAGACCGCCCGGGCCGCCGCGAGGTGCTCGGCCGCCTCGGTCTCGCGACCCTGGGCCGACAGCCAGAGGCCGAGGTCGGCCTCGACGTGCGCCTCGTAGACAGGCGAACCCCAGGCGCGGGCTGCCTCGAGCGCCTCCTGGAGGTTCCGCTCGACCTCGTCGGCGGTCGTCTCTCCAGCGGCACCGAGGAAGGCACGCAGGCGGGCCCGCTGGGTCCTCAAGGCAGCGGGCCACGGGCGCGACGCATCCTCGACGTACCCGAGAATCTCACGCACGGCGTCCCGGTCCTCGAGGTCGCGGACGACGTCGGAGGCGTGCAGCCACGAGGCCCAGAACTCATCAGCCGTCGACTCCCCCCGCGACCGTGCGATCGCATCGAGGGACAACGAGACGGTCTCCGCGGCACCGGCCTGGCGTGCTTCGAGCGCCCGGTCGAGAGCGACGACCGAGTCCCACGATGCGCGGTCCTCGTCGGGTTCGCTCGGCGACTCGGTCCCGACCTGTCCGCGCGCGATCGCCGTCAACCGACGCAGCACCCTGCCCTCGGCACTGGTGTGCGCCCGGACGTCGTCGGAAGACGCGTGCAGCTGTGCCTGCTCCCAGTCGCCGGCGAAGAACAGGGCGATTCCCAGGTTGGACCCGGAGAACGCTGCCATGTAGGCGTCGCCCAGCTCCCGGGCTGCGGCGACGGCTTCGCGAGCGCTCCGGAGGCCCGTGGCCAGGTTGTCGAAGGTACTGAACCCCGCCACGTTGATCAGTGCGATCCCGCGCACCCGGAGCGCACGGTGCTCCGTGGCGAGTTCCGCGGCGCGCTCGAGCATGGTGAAGGCCAGCTGGGGCAGCCCGTCACTGACCGCACTGAGCGCATAGGTGACCCAGCTGTCAGCGATCTCCACCGGATCACCACTGATCTCAGCCAGGTGCATCGACAACTCACCGAGCCGCTTGAGCTCAGCGGTGTCGCCGGTCCGCAGCACCACCGCGGCGAAGGCGGTGACCAGACCCATCCGCGCCTGCAGAGTCTCCAGGGAATCCGGCAGCCGCTCGAGCTGCTCGCGCATCAGAGCCTCGGCGCGAGCGAGGTCGAAGCCGCCGTAGACCAGCGCGCGCGCGAGGTCCTCGGCAGGGGCAGCCGCAGCCAGGTAATCGCCCTCGGCTTCATAGCCCTTGAGAGCTTCGGCCGCGATCTCGACGGCCCTGGCGTGGTCCCCGCTGATCCGCAACTGCCGGGCGAGCTTGGTCTGGATCGGCAGCCTGCGCTCGGCGTCGCAGCGTTGCAGCGCCATCTCCAGGTGTCGGGCCGCCTCGGCGGGAGCGCCCAGGGTCGCGGCCCGGTCGGCGGCGCGCTCCAGGTGGTCCGACGCGGCGCGGGTCAGCTCCGGTACGTCGGGATCGGCCGGCACCGCGTCGATCGCGTCCAGATAGTGCTGGGCGACGATCGGCGCCAGCTCGAAACCGGCACCGTCACCGGATTCGAGTTCGCGCTCGAAAGCGGCGGCGACGGTGAGGTGGGTGGCCTTCCGATCGCGGCGGGACAACATGCCGTAGGCGACCTGCCGCACCGCACCTTGGACGAATCGGTAGTTGCCGTAGTCCGCGCTCAGCCGGTCGGTGTCCTTGCGGATGACCTCGCGCCGGACCAGTCCACTGATGGCGTGGTCGAGCTCCGGCACGTCCGCGCACAGTGCGGCGATGCCGTCATCGGTGAAGACGAGGCCGAGCACGCTCGCGCGGTCCACCACGCGGCGCTCAGCGACGGGCAGCGTGTCCAACCGCGCTGCGATCAGCGCCTGCAGACTGGCGGGCGCGGAGAGGGCGGTCACGTCGACATCCGGGTCGGCGAGGACTCGGCGTCCGTCGCGGTCGACGACGAGCTCCTGGTCGATCAGCGATCGCACCGTCTCGATGGCGTAGAGGGGAATGCCGTCGGACCGCGCGACGAGCTCCTCACGGATCGCGGACGGGACACCGCTGACCAACCCGTCGAGAAGCGTGGTCATCTCCGGGGTCGACAACGGCTCGAGGTGCACCACGGTCACCCGGCGGTTCCCGACGAGTGCGGCGTGGTCGGCCAACAACTCCGGGCGCGCCAGCACCACCACGAAGATCGGGTAGTCGGCCGCGGCGAGCAGGTGCTCCAGGAAGGCGAGCAGGCCGCCGTCGGCGTACTGGGCGTCGTCGATGACGATGACGACCGGCTGGACCCGGTCCGACTGCCAGAGGCCGACGTACTTGAAGAAGTCGGTCCACGCGACGAACAGGTCCTCGCGCGGGAAGGTGGCCTCGGTCTCCAGGCCGAGCAGCGCCGCCACCCGCGGCTGGAGCCAGTCCCGTTCGACCTGATCCGGGACCAGGTCGGCCATCGCCCGCTGCAGCGTCTGCCGGCTGTCGAGCGCCTCGTCCTCGGCACCGGCGATGATGGCGAGCCGGCCGCGGACAGCCTCGGCCAGTGCGTAGTAGGCGACGCCCTCGCCGTAGGACAGGCAACGACCGCGATGCCACAGCACGCTCGCCTCGAACCCGTCGATGTACTTGTAGAACTCCCAGCCCAGGCGCGACTTCCCGACGCCCGCCTCCCCGTCGATGACCAGCAGCCCGGGACGGAGGGTCTCCTCGACCTGGTGGAAGAGCTCCTTGACCAGCCGGAGCTCGCGGTCCCGCCCGACCAGGGCTCCTTCGAGGTCGTCACCCCGGACGCCGCTCGCGCCCGCGACCACGGCGCGGACCTTCCACAACGGGACCGGTTCGGCCTTGCCCTTCATCGCGTGCGATCCCGCATCCTCGAACGCGATAGCCGAGGACGAGAAGGACCGGGTGGTCTCGTCGACCCACACCTGGCCCGGCTCGGCGGTCGACTGGATCCGGGCCGCGGTGTTCACCGGATCCCCGGCCACCATGCCCTGGTTGGTGGCCCCCAGGTTGACGGCCACCTCCGCGGTCGTGATCCCGACCCGCATGTTCAGCCCCGGCACGTTGATCCTGTCCCCGAGCGCCTGCACCGCCTCGACCAGCTCCAGGCCCGCGCGCACCGCACGTTCGGCGTCGTCCTCCCGGGTCACCGGCAGACCCCAGACCGCCATCACAGCGTCGCCGATGAACTTCTCCACGACACCGCCGTAGCGACCCACGATCGCCCGGCACTCCTCGAAGTACGCCGACAGCAGCTCGCGCACCTCTTCGGCGTCCCGGCTCTCGGAGATGGTCGTGAAGCCGACCAGGTCGCCGAACAGGACGCTGGTGATCTTGCGGGCGGTGCCGTGCGGGGCCGGCGCAGGCGCGTCCGCTGTGGTGTCGACGTCGCCACTGCGCGGTGCGCCGCAACCGGGGCAGAACCGTGCGCCCGGCGGGAACTCAGTTCCGCAGGACGCGCACCCCGGGTCGGCCAGCGAACTGCCACAGCCGAAGCAGAAGCTCGCGGTGTCGGCCTGGCCGGCCGTGCCACATGCTCCACAAGTTCTCAACAGAACCCCCAGGTCAGGTTCCGCCGCACCGTCGGCGACCCGGCCAGCATGCCGCAACCGGAACCCCGAAGGACAGCATCTGGAGAAGTGATCAGGCGTGGAGCCTGCGGCAGCGGCGCGACGCTGACCCGCAAGAACGGGCTATGGAAGTTCGCCTCCGACGTGTCTAGCGTCGAGACGGACCTGACCACCTCGCCGGGAGGCGGCCAGAAGAGGAGGCACACCATGTTCATCCAAGTGATCCAGGGTCCCTGCACCCGTCAGGACGACCTGCGCGCCGTGGCGGACACGTGGCGCACCGACGTCGGCGCCGGCGACGGCTGGCTCGGCGGCACCTTCGGCTTCACCGAGGACGACCAGTTCTTCGGCGTGATCAGGTTCGAGTCCGAGGAAGCCGCGCAGGCCAACTCGGCGCGACCCGAGCAGGGAGCTTGGGCCGAGCGGTTCATGGCGACGTTCGACGGGCCGGTGGAGTTCCACGACTGCAACGACGTCACGGTCTTCCTCGACGGCGGCTCGGACTCGGCCGGGTTCGTGCAGATCATCCGGGGACACCTCGACGACCGTGACGCGGTGAAGGCGCTGATGGCCGACACGGCGACACTGCGGCAGATGCGGCCGGACATCATCGGCGGCACCTTCGCCATCGAGGAGGACGGGACGTTCACCGAGACGATCGCCTTCACCGACGAGGCGAGCGCCCGGGAAGGCGAGCAGCTCGAGCCGCCCGCCGAGGTCCGGCAGGCGCTCGAGGCGATCATGGTCGGCGCGACCTTCCACGACCTGCACGACCCGTGGTTCGAGTCGGCCTGATCACTCCCCCGCGCTGACCAGGTCCAGCGCGAGCAGGTCGTCGGCGTCGTACGGCATCGACGGGCAGCTGCGACCGGCGAGGCCCGCGAAGCGTGCGCGCAGTCCGGCGCGGGCCGCGGCCGGCTCACCGACGACGGCGAAGGTGCCCAGCACCTCGTCGTCGACCAGGTCACCGAGCTCGGCCCACCGGCCTGCCTTGGTGAAGGCGTGCGCCTCGGCGTGCAGGTCGCCCCAGCCGTGGTGGTCGAGGACCGCCTTGTACGCCGGGGTCGAGGCGTAGAACCCGATCTGCTTGCGGACGCCGGCGACCGCGTCCGCGAGGCCTTCCTCGGTCCGGCCGGTCGCCGTCAGGCAGAGGGTCGCGATCGTGAACGGCTGGTCAGCGAACGGACCGTCGGCGCGCGCCCCGCCGACCGTCGGGACCACCACCTGTTCCAGATAACTGCGGGAGAGCAGCGGGTGGCAGATCAGCCCGTCGCCGACGGCACCGGCGGTGGCCAGCATCCGTGGGCCGACCGCAGCCAGCCAGACCGGCGGCGGTCCCCCGTCGATCGGCCCGGGGCAGAACAGCGGCGGCATCAGCGTGTGCTGATAGAACTCGCCCTCGAAGTGCAGCGGGTCCCCGGTCTCCCAGGATCCCCAGATCGTCCGGAGCGCCGTGACGTACTCGGCCATCCGGTCCGCCGGGCTCGACCACGGCATCGAGTACCGCCGGGTGATGTGCGGCTTGATCTGGGTGCCGAGTCCGAGGACCAGGCGCCCGCCGGAGAGCCGGTGCACGTCCCAGGCCGAGTACGCCGTGGCCATCGGCGTACGGGCGAACGCGACCGCCACCGACGTCCCCAGGGAGATCCGTCCGGTGCTGGTCGCGGCCAGCGACAGCGCGACGTACGGGTCGTGCGCGGCCTCGGCGACGAACAGCGCCCCGACCCCGCGCCTCTCGGCCTCCTGCGCGATGGCGGCGACGCCGGCCGGGTCCCCGTGGAAGGCGATGTCGAGGATCGGTTCGCTCACCGGCCGAGCGTACGACGACCAACGGATCCAGCGGTTCGGACAAATCATCTGAAAAGCCGTAGCCTTCCGCGCGGGCGCCTCGTTATCGGGGCATGGTCATCTCCGTCGTCGCCCTCGTTCTCATCGCCATCGGCTGCGCCGTCTACCTGATCGAGCACACCGACTCGACCACGGCCGCCCGACCGGTGATCGACCTGGACACGCCGCTGGACCCCGAGGCCAGCGCCTGGCAGGGCGCCGCCCTGAACGCCCGCGGCGACACCCGGCTCCTCCAGTACGCGATCGTCGCGGCGCTCGACACCCGGGACACCCAGCACTCCGAGGCGATCCTGCGCAGTGCGCTGCGGGAGACCCGGGCGAAGGTCTCCGTCCTCCTCTGAGGCACTGACTCAGTCGGCGGAGTCCAGCCGTTCCCGGTAGGCCTTCCGCTCCGCGGAGTCAGGCTGCAGCGCCCGGTCGTCCTTCATCAACCGGCGCAGCACCCTCATCGCCGGCTCCGGGGTCAAGGTCGCGGCGTCGGCGAGAAGCCCGACGTAGCCCGGCACGGCGGTCTCGGCCTTGCGGGTCCCGACCGAGGCGACCACGGCCGCTGCGATGTCCTCCGGCTGCACCTTCGGGATCGGCTTCATGTCCAGGCCGGAGGCGAGTGCGGTGTCCACCGCGGAGGGCAGCACCGCACTGACGCTGACCCCGCGGTCGGCGTACTCGAGGCGGGTCGCGGCGGTCAGGCCGACCACGGCGAACTTGCTGGCGTTGTAGACCGCGAGCCCCTTGACCGGGAACTTCCCGGCGAGTGAGGCGACGTTGACGATGTGCCCGCGGCGTCGCTCGAGCATCCCGGGCAGCACCAGCCTCATGCCGTGCATCACCCCGAAGACATTGACCTCCATGGTCAGCCGGTTGATCCGGTCGTCGAGGTCGAGGAAGCCGCCGTTCGGCATGATCCCGGCGTTGTTGACCAGGACGTCGATCGGCCCGAGCGCTGCTTCCGTCGCCTCGACGAACGCGGCGAACGAGTCCGGGTCGGCCACGTCGAGGTGGTGGGCGAAGCCGTCCAGGTCGATCGCGGCCTTCTCGGCGAGCGGCAGGTCGAGGTCGCCGATCGCGACCCGGGCGCCCTTGTTCGCGAACGCCGCGGCAGTGGCGCGCCCGATGCCCTGGGCGGCGCCGGTCACGGCGACGACCGCGCCGTTCAGGTCGATCCTGGGGTAGGACATCGGGCTCCTAGAGGTCGAGGGTGATGCGGCCGGTGCCCGCATCGATCATCGGCGGCGGGCCGTAGCGGTGGAGCGCGGCGCCGTGGTCGGCTGGTGGGCGCCCGCGAAGTCGCGCACGTGCATGGCGACCAGGTCCGGGCGTGCGGTCACCACCCAGTGGCTGCCGGGGATCTCGATCACGGTCAGGTCGTCGACGTACGGGACGGGAGCCCCGGTCGAGACCGCGGCTCCGGCGAACGGGTCCTCGACCGGCGCGAGCACCAGGGTCGGCACGGTCGTCCGGCGCGGCCGCGGTCGCAGCACGCGCTGCAGGGCGTTGGCCCGGTAGAGGTTGATGCCGTTGGTCCTGTCCGCGATCGCACGGGCCACCGGCGTCGCGGTCTCCGCGTCGGCGCGGCCGAGCATCTCGACGCGGGTGATGCCCTGCCCGACGAAGTCCAGGCTCAACAGCTTCTCGGGCAGCTTCGGGATCTGGAACATGACCATGTAGTACGACTGCAGCAGCTGGCTCAGCGATGCGCCCACATGCGCGCGGTCGCGCAGCCACACGCCGGCGTAGTCCAGCGACGGGCCGGAGATCGAGGTGAACGAGGCGATCCGGTCGGCGAACGCGAGATCGGTCACCGGGCCCCAGGACTGGATCGAGCCCCAGTCGTGGGCGAGCAGGTGCACGGGGGCGTCCGGGCTGACCTCGTCGATGACCGCACGGAAGTCTTCGGCCAGCCTGTCGATCCGGTACGCCGCCTTCGCGGTCGGCTTGTCGGACTCGCCGGCGCCGCGGACGTCGTACGTGACGACCCGGTAGTCGTCGCCGAGCTCGGCGGCGATGCCGTCCCAGACCGTGTGGTTGTCGGGGTACCCGTGGATCGCGACGAGAACGGGGCCCTCGGGATTGCCGGACTCGAACACGGCGAGGCGGGTCCCGTCGGCGGAGACGACGGAGGACGGCTTTACAGACAGGTGGGTCATGTACACACCGTGATGGTTAATTGAACGTCTGTCAATAGGGGGCGTGGCGCCTCAGCGGCGGCCGGTCTTGAACATCCCGCGCACGACCTCGCGGGCCGCGGTGCGCATCACCTGCCGGAAGGTGGTCGAGGTGACCACCTCCTCCACCGCGGACTTCTCGGCCCGTTTGCGCGCGGCCGGCTTCTTCGGCGCAGGAGCTTTCGCCGTTCCGCCGGCCTCGGCCTCTGCCTTCGCGGCACCGGCCTCGAGCTTGGCGACCAGGATCTCCCGCGCCGATTCCCGGTCGATGGCGGTCGCATACTTCGGATAGAGCGCGGAGGACTGCACGGTCTGGGTCATCGCCGCGGGGTCTGCGGTCCCCATCAATGACTCGGGTGCGCGCAGCCGGGTCCACGCCACCGGGGTCGGCGCGCCCTTCTCGTTCATCACCGTGACGACCGCCTCGCCGATGCCGAGCGAGGTGATCACCGCGCCGAGGTCGTCGTACGCACTCGTCGGGTAGGTGTTCACGGTCGCCTTGAGCGCCTTGGCGTCGTTCGGCGTGTGCGCCCGCAGCTGGTGCTGGACCCGTGAGCCGAGCTGGGCCAGCACGTCGTCCGGTACGTCGGTCGGCGACTGGGTCACGAAGAAGACGCCGACGCCCTTGGACCGGATCAACCGGACGGTCTGGGCGATCGCGTCCAGGAACTCCTTCGAGGCGTCCTTGAACAGCAGGTGGGCCTCGTCGAAGAAGAACACGAGCTTCGGCTTGTCGATGTCGCCGACCTCGGGCAGGTCGTTGAACAGGTCCGCCAGCAGCCACATCAGGAACGTGGAGAAGATCGCCGGCCGGTCCTGCAGGTTCGGCAGCTCGACCAGCGAGATCAGGCCCTTGCCCGACGGCGTCAGCCGCAGGAAGTCGCCGGTCTCGAACTCGGGCTCTCCGAAGAAGGCGTCGGCGCCCTGGTCGGAGAAGGCGATCAGTTCGCGCAGGATGACGCCGGCGGTGGCCGCGCTGAGCCCGCCCAGGTCCTTGAGGTCGGCCTTGCCCTCCGGAGAGGTCAGGTGCTTGATCACCTCGCGCAGGTCGGCGAGGTCCAGCAGCGGCAGGCCGGCCGCGTCGGCGTAGTGGAAGATCAGGCCGAGCGAGGACTCCTGGGTGTCGTTGAGTCCCAGCACCTTGCTCAGCAGCGTCGGTCCGAAGGCCGACATCGTGACCCGCAGCGGGATGCCGGTGCCCTCGCCGCCGAGCGCGTAGTACTCGATCGGGAAGGCGGTCGGCTTCCATTCCTGACCGACCGAGGCCGCCCGGGCGGTGATCTTCTCGCCGCCTTCGCCGAAGGTGGAGAGGCCGGACAGATCCCCCTTGATGTCGGCCGCGAAGACCGGCACACCGGCCGTGCTCAACTGCTCGGCCATCAGCTGCAGGGTCTTGGTCTTGCCGGTGCCGGTCGCGCCGGCGACGAGACCGTGCCGGTTGAGCATCCCGAGCGGGATCCGGATCCGGACGTCGGAGAGCGTCTCGGCGTCGAGCATCAGGCCGCCGAGCTCGAGCGCGGCGCCCTCGAACGCGTACCCGGATGCCACGGCGGCACTGATCGGGTCGGGCCCGGGAGCCGGCTCGGGAGGGGCCGCGGCGGCGGTTCCGGGCGAATCGGCGGGTCCGGGGGGCGGAACTTCGACCATGGCAGGACTGTAGCCGGGCCCGTCCTTCCGGCCTTTCCTATGATGACCGGGTGATCTTCAAGCGCGTCGGCGACGGACGCCCCTACCCAGCCCACGAACTGGGCCCTCGGGACTGGGCGTCTTTGCCGCCGCGCCCGGTGCGCCTCGATGAATTGGTGACGACCAAGGACACCCTGCAACTGGACGCGCTCCTCGACGAGGACTCGACCTACTTCGGCGATCTCTTCGCCCATGTCGTGCACTGGCGTGACGAGCTCTACCTGGAGGACGGCCTGCATCGCGCGCTGCGGGCTGCTCTGCAGCAGCGGCACGTGCTGCACGCGCGCGTTCACGAGGTGCGCGAGTGAGCGACGAGACGACTCGTCGGGTCGTCACGACCGTGACCCTGCTCGCGGCCATCGCCGCCGTCGCCGTGATGGCGATCTGGGGGTTGAACGCCGCGACGGCCCCGGTCAAGGACGACACGAGTGCGGTCGCCTCGGACGGACCGACCTGCCCTCCGGAGGAGCAGGAGATCACGCTGTACCTGACCCGACCCGAGGTCACCGTCAGCGTCTGGAACACCGGCAAGCGCAAGGGACGTGCCGGCGCCACCCTCACCATGCTCGAGGACGCAGGCTTCCGGGCCGGCGAGATCGGCAACGCCGATCCCAAGGAGAAGGTACGACGGGCCGAGGTCCGCACCACCGAGGACGACGAGCTCGAGGCACAGCTCGTCGCGCGCTCGATGGGCCGCGGCACGAGGGTCGTCGTCACCGACCAGGAGTACGGCCCGGGGGTGGACGTGTTCATCGGCGACAAGTTCGGCGGCCTCAACAAGGAGGCGCCGCGTCGGCTGAAGCTCCCGGAGCCGGACGTCACCTGCCGGTGACCGGGCCGGTCACCACTTCAGGTGGTGACTGAGGTCGCCCATCAGGTCGACGAACAGGGTGCGGGTCGCGAACCACCACTCGCCGTCGATGACCTGGAAGGTGTCGTGGTACCGGCCGGCGATGATCGGCTGCAGGGGCAGCGCCGGAGTCGCCTGGACGACGCAGTAGTAGGACCGGCAGGTCGCGGTGCCGCCCGCGTCGTCGACCTCGATGATCGCGTTGCTGGTGATGTGCTTGGTCTTCGGCGTGCCGTCGTCGTCGTACAGCCGGGTCGACATCCCGTACATCCGGCGAGCGCCCTCGACCCCGACGAACTGGGTCTCGGGCGGTCCGTTCTCCTGCCCGAAGATCGTCGCGTGCGTGAAGAGCTCGGCGACCCCGTCGAGGTCACCGCGGTCGATCCGCTCGGCGTAGGTGTAGAGCAGGTTCTCGATCTTGCGGGCGCTGTCCACGCCGATGAGCATAGGTTTCGCGCGTGACCTCGCGTACGGAGTTCGACCTGTTCGGTGTGTTGGCTGATGCCTGCCGCAAGGAGGGCCTGGACGATTTCGGTCCGCTGCCGTTCGAGGAGCCGCTCGGGGTCCTGCTCGACGACTACGCGTCCGCGGAGCTCAACGACCTCGGCACGCACATCGTGCGCAGCGGTCTGGTGCACAGCCTCCGGATGCGCCTGCGTGCCCGTGAATGGCTGCGGCTTCATCCGGAGATCGCCGCCGAGGTGATCGCCGCACCGATCGTCGTCGTCGGGATGATGCGCAGCGGGACGACGCTGGCGCAACGCCTGCTCGCGGCCGACCCGCGGATCGTCTGCGCGGCCGGCTGGGAGGTCGTCGAGGTCGCACCCAGGCTGACTCACGACTGGGACGCCGAGGACCCGCGGATCGCCGCAGCGCTCGCGCGCCAGGCGCAGACCCAGGAGTACCTGCCGGACCTGTTCGCGATCCATCCGATGTACGCGCTCGAGGCCGAGGAGGAGATCGTCTTCCTCGCCGACGCCTTCCTGTCGCACGTGCCCGAGTCCGGCGCGCACCTGCCGGCGTACCGGCGCTGGATCGACACCCAGGACTTCACCCCGGCGTACGACCACCTGCACGCGATGCTCCAGTTCCTGCAGTGGCAGAAGCGCCGCCGCGGGGACCCGATCGGCCGATGGGTCCTCAAGACTCCGGCCCACCTCGGCTATCTGGACGCCCTGCGGACCCGTTTCCCCGACCTGCACGTCGTGCACCTGCACCGCGACCCGGTGGAGACGATCCCCTCCGGAGCCAGCCTCAATGCCACGCTGCACCGGATGCACGCCGACGCTGTCGACCTGCACCGGATCGGTGCGGAGTGGATCGAGCGGATGGGCTGGACCAACGACCGGGCGATGGCGACCCGGGCGGCGTGGGGCGCGGAGCCGGAGGGGTCCGGCCTGGTCACCGACCTGGCGTTCGACGACGTCGTCGCGGATCCCATCACTCAGCTGGGCCGGGTGTACGACGCGATCGGGCTCGACCTCGACGCGTCCGCGGAGGCGTCGATGCGCGACTGGCTCGCGCGCCGCCCGCGGGAGACCGCTCGTCCGGACTACGCCGCCGAGACCTACGGACTGAGTGCGGCGCAGATCAGGGAGAGGTTCACGGAGTACGAGAGCCGGTTCCGAGAGCGGTGAGCTCGAGCACCGGGCGCACCTGCTCCAGTGCCTGCTCTGTGAGCCGGCCCAGCGTGCGGAGGTCGAGCGGCTCGGGACCGTCGCCCCAGACCGCGACGGCGGCGAAGACAGCGCCGGCCAGCGTCTCGGCCCGGACGGCCGCCTCGAGCGCCGGCACTCCGCGCTCGCCGAGCAAGGACCGCAACTCGGTGGCCATCGCAGCCTGACGGTCCCGGAAGACCCGCTGGATCCGTTCCGGGCTGAGCAGCACCCGACGCAACCGCGCGATCTCGACCATGAGGCGCGGATCGGTCGGCGCCGCCCGGAGGGCCTCCAGCACCGACCGGACGATGTCCTCGTCCTCGGGCCGCGCGCGGATCGCCTGCCGGAACCACGCGAGCCCCTCGACCAGATCGGCGAAGAGCACTTCGTCCTTGGTCGCGAAGTGCCGGTAGAAGGTCCGCTCCGTCACCCCGACCTCGGCAGCGATCGCGACGACGCTGGCGCCCTCGAAGCCGTCGGCCACGAAGTGACGTAGCGCCGCGGCGCGCAGCGCCGCCCGGGTGCGTTCGGTCTTCGAGAGCAGCTGGGGCCCGGGCATGAGGCGAACCTATCATTTTGTCAGTACTGACATTTTTGCGGATTTCCTGTTAGGTTCCCTCGCACCCCGACTGAAGGACCGTGAATGGCTGAGCACCCCGTCGCGACCGCGATGCAGCACCAGCACGAGCTCGAGGCCCTCGAGCTGGTCCAGCACCCGACCGTGAAGGCGGCGTACGCCTCGGTCGCCGAGACCTGGCTGGGACGGGCGAAGCCGTCGGAGGCGATGCGCGAACGCTTCGAGGCGGCGTACGAGGAAGTGATGTTCTCCGCGGCGATCTGGTCCTCCAACCAGGACCCGCTGCGCCCGAAGGTCACCTGCATCACCCGGCTGGCCCACGAGGTCGAGGGGTTCCGCATCCCCGGCACGCGCTGGGGCATCGACAACCCGGACACCGTCTACCGGGTCATCCCGATCTCCGGCGACGAGCGCTACGAGATCCGCGGCCGGGTCGGTGCGAACCGGATGACCGAGAACTACTTCACCCTGTGGAACGCGCACATGGGCAACGTCGACGTCCTCAACGGGCGGACGATGGAGGTCGAGCCGGACGGCTCGTACGTGATCACCGTCGACTCCTCGCCCGCGAACGGCCGGCCCAACCACGTGCAGTCGACCCCGGAGGCGCACGAGTTCTACATCCGGGACGTGCTGCTGGACTGGGGCAAGGACGACCCGAACCACATCACCGTCGAGAGGGTCTCGACAGGCTCGGCCGACGAGCGGCCGGCCCTCACGCTCGACGAGCAGGCCGACGCGACCGCCGCGATGATGGCTCACTTCGCGAACTTCACCGGCAAGCTCAGCCACGGGATGTACAAGGCCCCGGTGAACCACTTCTCGCTCGGGTGGACCGCCGACGACACCGGCGCGCTGCGCAACCAGGTCTACGTCGCCGGCCGGTTCGACCTCGCCCCCGGTCAGGCGTTCGTCGTCGACGTCAGCGACGGCGGAGCGGAGTACTTCACCGTCCCGCTGTCCAACATCTGGGGTACGACGCTGGACATCTACAACCGGACCGGCAGCCTCAACAAGGCGCAGTCGCGGCCCAACGACGACGGCACCTACACCTACGTGATCTCCGCGGAGGACCCTGGCGTCGCCAACTGGATCGACACCGACGGCCTGTCCGAGGGCATCCTCACGCTGCGGATGGCGGAGTTCGGCGCGACCGGCCCGAAGCCCGACCTGTCGGCCAAGGGCAGGGTGGTCGACCTCGACCGGATCGACCAGGAGGGACTGGTCCCGGTGACCGAGGCCGAGCGCGCCGCGGAGCTCGCGGTCCGGCAGGCCGGCTACCTGCGCCGCCTTCCCGAGGGAGTCCTCTGATGGCCCGGTGGCTGATCACCGGCTGCTCGACCGGCATCGGACGCGAGATCGCCCGCGTCGCGCTCGAGGCCGGGCACCGGGTCGCGGTCACCGCGCGCAGGATCGACAGCATCGGCGATTTCGCCGCGGAGTTCCCCGAGACCGCGCTGGTGCTGCCGCTCGACGTGACCGACAAGGCCCGGATCGGCGCGGTCGTCCAGAGCACGACCGAGGCCTTCGGCGGCATCGACGTCCTGGTCAACAATGCCGGCTACGGCTACCTGTCGGCCGTCGAGGAAGGCGAGGACAAGGAGATCCGGGCACTCTTCGACACCAATTACTTCGGTGTCGTCGACGCCATCCAGGCGGTGCTGCCCGGGATGCGCGCCCGGGGCAGCGGGCACATCATCAACATCTCCTCGATGACCGGACTCGTCGCGAACCCGCCCAACGCCTTCTACAGCTCGACCAAGTTCGCGCTCGAAGGCCTGACCGAGGCGCTCGCCAAGGAGGTCGCCGCGTTCGGGATCAAGGTGACCGCGATCGAGCCCGGAGGGTTCCGCACCGACTGGGCGAGCCGGTCGATGCACGAGTCCGCCGCCCCGATCGACGCGTACGCCGACGACGTGGGCGTCCGGAAGGACCTGATCAAGCAGTTCGCCGACCACCTCCCCGGCGACCCGCGCAAGGTCGCGGACGCAGTCCTGATGGTCACCGGCCTCGACGAGCCTCCGTTGCGCCTGCTCCTCGGCCATGACGTGCTGAAGGCGGTCCGGGAGAAGCTCGCGGCGTTCAGCGCCTCGATCGACGCCTGGGAAGCGACCACCCTCGACGTGAACTTCCCGCGCGGATGACCGTCCTCGAGCAGGTCCCGATCGGTTCCGGCTTCGGAGCCCGGACCACGGCTGCCGAGGTGCTGGCCGGGGTCGACCTGACCGGCCGGACGGCCCTGGTCACCGGCGGTTACTCCGGGATCGGGATCGCGACCGTGCGCGCCCTCGCCGAGGCGGGGGCCCGGGTGCTGGTCCCGGCCCGGCGGCCCGAGGAGGCCGCCGAGAAGCTCAGCGGAATCGCCGGCGTGGCGGTGGGCGAGATGGATCTCGCCGACCAGGCGAGCGTCGCTGCCTATGCCGTCGAGGTGCTGTCCGGGGGACAGCACCTCGACTTCATCATCAACAGCGCGGGGATCATGGCCTGCCCCGAGGGACGGACCTCGGCCGGGTGGGAGCTGCAGATGGCGACCAACCACCTCGGTCATTTCGCGCTGGTCAACCGGCTGTGGCCGCTGATCGACGGTGGCTGTCGCGTGGTGAGCGTCTCCTCCGGAGGGCACGCCTACTCGCCGATCCGCTGGGACGATCCCTGGTTCTCCGGCGGTTACGACAAGTGGCAGGCCTACGGACAGTCGAAGACCGCGAACGTGCTCTTCGCCGTCCACCTCGACCGGCTCGGAGCGGCGTACGGCGTCCGGGCGTTCTCGTTGCACCCGGGCGCGATCCCGACCCCGCTCGGGCGGCACCTGCTGCCCGAGGACATGGACCTGCTGCTCGCGCGCGGGCCTGACGGCGAGCCGATCATCCCGGAGTTCAAGTCCCCCGAGGCCGGCGCGGCGACCTCGCTGTGGGCCGCCACCTCGACACAGCTGGACGGTCGCGGCGGGCTCTACCTGGAGGACTGCGACATCGCCCCGGTCACCACCGGCGGCCCTGTCGACGCCGACGCCATCGGCGTCCGGCCGCACGCGATCGATCCCGACGAGGCCGCACGACTCTGGTCCTGGTCGGCCGAGATGACCGGCGTGAACGCCTTCGCCTGAGCGCGAAAGCCCGGGCTGAGAAAAAGTCCGCAGAAAAGTTGCAAGACCTCGCGAGCGCGGTGCTCCTACCTGCAAGCAACCGACCTCGCGAAAGGCACCACCATGTTCCGCAAGACGATCACCGGCTCCCTGATGGCGGTCTCCCTGACCGCAGGCGCCCTCATGACCATGCCGTCCGCTCACGCCGCGCCGACCTGGATCGGCGCAGGCACGGTGAGCGGGATCGGCTTCCTGCCGTCCGCCGCCGACGTCGCGGTCGCCGACAACGGCGATGCCGTCGCCACCTGGGTGAGCGGCGGCCGCGTGCTGGCCTCCTCGGCCGACCACGGCACCTGGGGCCCGGCGAAGTTCGTCTCCGACGCGGGCAAGGAAGTCTCGAGCCCGTCGGTGGCCGTGAACAGCCAGGGCGACGCGGCGATCACCTGGCGCCAGAAGGACGGCCTCGACCACCAGCGCCTGGCGGTCTCGCGCCGTCTCGCCGACGACACCTGGAACGGCTGGAACCTGGTCTCCGCGCCGGCCGACATGGACGTCGCAGGTCAGGCCGACATCGCGCTCGACGCCGCGGGCAACCTGCGGGCGGTCTACGTCGCCACCGACAACGGCTCGTTCAACCAGGTCCGGCTGATGAAGCAGGAGAGCGCGACCACCGACGTCTACTACACGAGCAACATGTCGGACACCGACGCGTTCGCCCCGTCCCTCGCGATGAACGCGAACGGCGCGGTGCTCGTGTCCTGGATGGACGTCGAAGGCGCCGAGAGCCTGATCCGGTCCCGCCGGCTGGCCGGCCCCGGAGCGATCTGGGGTCCGGTGGAGAACGTCTCGCCGTTGGGCAGCTACGGGGCCGAGACCGACACCGCGCTCAGCGATTCCGGCTTCGGTTCCATCGCCTTCGTGCGGAACCTCGACAGTGACGCCCGGGTCCAGGCCGTCAAGGTCCAGTCCGACGGCTTCATCGGGAGCCCCGAGTTCGTCTCGCCCGTGGACGAGGACGCGTACACCCTCAACCTCGACCAGAACGACGCCGGGACCGCGCTGCTGAGCTGGGTCGCGGTGGGTGACAGCACCGAGATCGGCTACGCCACTCGTTCGCAGAACGGCGGCTGGGTCGCCAAGGAGATCAACTCGCCGGTCGCGAACCCGACGGCACCGACGTCGTCCATCGCCGACAACGGCACCATCCTGGTCGGGTACACCGGCAACGAGCACCTGCTGGCGTCGTACCGGACCAAGACCTTCCTGCCGCTGAGCCACGTGGACTCCGGCGACCAGAACATGATCGGCCACAGCACCGTGGCGGGCATGGACGACCAGGGCAACGCGTTCCTGGGTGGGATCCGCCAGTCGAACCCCGGCGAGGGTGAGGTCCGCGGCGCGTTCCTCGACACGGCCGGTCCGGCCGCGTCGACCGTGGCACTGGCCGCGAACCAGAAGGCGACCACGTTCAACGTCGGCTGGAACGCGACCGACCGCTTGTCCGAGATCGCCACCGGCACGGTCCGGGTCCGCGCCGCGGCCTGGAACGGCGGCTTCGGAGCCTTCAGCTACCCGCTGCTCGACTCCGCCGCCAAGTCCGTCGCCTTCAACGGCGCACCGGGCCGCACCTACTGCTTCAGCAGCCAGGCCACCGACGAGGTCGGCAACCTCAGCGCCTGGAGCGGCGAGCGCTGCACCACCACCCCGGTCGACGACCGGGCCCTGAAGATGGCCAAGGGCTTCAAGCGGGCCAACGGCGGTGCGCACTACAAGGGCACCTACACCGTGGCGACCAAGAAGGGCGCGACCCTGACGCTCAAGAACGTGCACGCCAGCCGGATCGCGATCCTGGTCACGAAGTCGGCCAAGGGCGGCAAGATCCAGGTCTTCTTCGGCAAGAAGAACCTCGGCACCTACAGCCTGAAGGGGACCGGCCTCAAGAAGCTGGTGGCCCAGAAGAGCCTGGGGGGCCCGAAGGTGGGGACGCTGACCATCAAGGTGGTCAGCCCTTCGGGCAAGGTGGTCAAGATCGACGGGGTGATCGCCGCCAAGTGAGGCGCGATCGGTCCTGACCACGAACGAAGGGTTTCGGCAGGCTCAACCACCGTTGGTTGAGCCTGTCGAAGCCTGTTCCTACTTGTCGCTGTCGAGCCACTGCGCGAGCCGGCCTGACAACGAGACGCGGCGCAGCCGGGTCTCGGTCCGCTCGCGCAGTTTGCGCGGGGTGACTACCAGGAGTTCGTCGCCACGGCGCAGCACCGTCCGGGTCTGCGGCACCATCGTCGCCCCGTCCCGGACGATCAGCGAGACCGAGGCGCCCTTGGGCAGGCGGAGCTCGCCGACCTCGACGCCGTGCATCCGCGACTTGGGGGAGATCGTGACCATCAGCAGGTCCGCCGCGATGCGTTCCAGCGGCGCCGCCTCTACCTCGAGGTCGCGGGGCTCGCTGCGTCGGGCGACCTTGAGCAACCGGGCGGCGAGCGGCAGGGTCGGCGCCGTCAGCAGGGTGTAGATCACGACCATCACGAAGACGATGTCGAAGAGCTCGGTCGCATCGGTGACGTCGGCGGCGAGCGGGATCGTCGCGAGCACGATCGGAACGGCGCCACGCAGACCGGCCCAGCTGATGAAGCCCAGCTCTCGTAGGGGCATCGGCTGCGCGACGGACGAGACCAGGACCGAGATCGGCCGGGCCACCAGCGTCAGCACCAGACCGGCGGCGACCGCGAGGCCGACGTGCTCCCAGGTGATCCGCCCCGGAGAGACCAGCAGGCCGAGCATCACGAAGAGCCCGATCTGCGCGAGCCAGGCCATCCCTTCGGCGAACGACCGGGTCGCGGCCCGGTGCGGGAGGTCGGAGTTGCCGAGGATCAGCGCGGCGACGTACACCGCGGCGAAGCCGGACCCGTGCACGGTCGCGGTCGCCGCGTAGGCGAGCACCGACAGCGCCAGGACGGCGAGCGGGTACAGGCCCGAGGCCGGCAGCGCCGCGCGCCGCATCAGCCACGCGCCGCCCATCCCGACCACGATGCCGCCCACGACGCCGACGGCGAGTTCGAACGCCACCTCGCCGAAGATCCCGGCGATGCTGTGCTGGCCGCTGACGCTGATCACCGTGACCAGGACGACCGTCGGGGCATCGTTGAGACCCGACTCGGCCTCGAGGGTCGCGTTGAGGCGGCGCGGCAACGGCACCCGCCGCAGCACCGAGAACACCGCGGCCGCGTCGGTCGGTGACGTCAGGGCGCCGAGGAGGACGGCGAGCTGCCAGCTCATCCCGAACACGAAGTGTGCTGCGACCGCCACGATCGTGACGCTGACCGCGACGCCGACCGTCGCCAGCGACAGGCCCATCCGGGCCACCGGGCGCATTTCCTTCCAGTTCGTGGTCAGACCGCCCTCGGCGAGGATGACCACCAGCGCCGCGAACCCGAGCGCGTTCGCCACCTCGGCGTCGGAGAACTGCACCCCGATCCCCGCCTCGCCGAGGCCGACGCCGATCAGGAGATAGAGCAGCAGACTCGGCAGACCGGCCCTGGTGGACGCCCGTACGGCGAGGATCGCCACCAGCAGGACACCACAACCCGCCAGGAGACCCTGGTTGAGAGTGTGGACGTCGAGTGTCATGGAAGGCACCTCGGCGGTAGTCGGAGACGCAGTCTATCGACCCGCGGGACGCCCGGCTCCCGCACCTGTCGAAGGGTAGAACTTGTTCTACTTTTTGCCTACCCTGTTCCCATGACCACTGCGCTTCCCGATGTCGTCCCCGCCTCCTCGATCACCGAGGAGGCCGAACAGGTCGACGTCGTCGTCATCGGCTTCGGCATCGCCGGCGGTTGCGCGGCCCTGGAGGCCGCGCGCGCCGGAGCAAAGGTCGTCCTCCTCGAGCGGGCCGCGACGTACGGCGGCACCAGCGCCATGTCCGGCGGCCACTTCTACCTCGGCGGCGGCACCGCCGTGCAGCAGGCGACCGGCCACGAGGACAGCGCCGATGAGATGTACAAGTTCCTGCTGGCGATCAGCGAGGACCCCGAGCCGGAGAAGATCCGCGCCTTCTGCGACGACAGCGTCGAGCACTTCGACTGGATCGAGGCGCTCGGCTTCGAGTTCGAGCGCAGCTACTTCCCGGGCAAGGCCGTCATCCAGCCGAACACCGAAGGCCTGATGTTCACCGGCAACGAGAAGGTGTACCCGTACCGCGACCAGGCGATCCCGGCACCCCGCGGCCACAAGGTCCCCGTCCCCGGCGACACCGGCGGCACCCAGATGGTGATGGACCTGCTGGCGAAGCGGGCCGAAGAGGCCGGCGTCGAGGTCCGCTACGAGACCGGCGCCACCAACCTGATCACCGACGCGGACGGCGCCGTCGTCGGTGTGACCTGGAAGAAGTTCAAGGAGACCGGCGCCCTGCGCGCCAAGGCAGTGGTCGTCGCGGCCGGCGGGTTCGTGATGAACCCCGACATGGTCGCCGAGCACACGCCCGCCCTCGGCGAGAAGCTCTTCGTCCTGGGCAACACCTACGACGACGGTCTCGGCCTGCGCCTCGGCGCATCGGTCGGCGCGCAGTTGAAGTTCATGGACGAGCCGTTCATCACCGCGCCGTTCTACCCGCCGTCGCACCTGGTCACCGGCCTGGTCGTCAACGCCGCCGGCGAACGCTTCGTCGCGGAGGACAGCTACCACTCGCGGACGTCGTACCACGTGATGCACCAGCCCGAGCAGAAGGCGTACCTGATCGTCGACTCGCTGCACTCCGACGGACCGACGATGCCGTTGTGCCCGCTCATCGACGGCTGGGAGACCGTGGAGGAGATGGAGGCGTCGCTCGGCATCCCCGAAGGCAAGCTCCAGGCATCGCTGGCCCGCTACAACGAGTTCGCCCACGACAAGCAGGACCCGGACTTCCACAAGCACCCCGACTGGATCGAGCCGCAGGACCAGGGCCCCTGGGGCGCCTACGACCTGAGCCTCGGCAAGGCGCTGTACGCGGGCTTCACGCTCGGCGGCATGCGCTGCTCCGTCGAGGGTCAGGTGCAGCGCGAGGACGGTTCGCTGATCGCCGGCCTGTACGCCGCCGGCGCCTGCGCGGCCAACATCGCCCAGACCGGTGCGAGCTACGCCTCGGGCACTCAGCTCGCCGAAGGCTCCTACTTCGGTCGACGTGCCGGTCGGCACGCGGCTGGGGCGCGCTAGCCAGACCCCGGAGTAGACCACCACTGCCGGAAGTGCGAGGTCTGTCCCTTTTGCGCCTGATGCACTGAGCACTGGCGAGTAGCCCGAACAGGCCATTTGACGACCCGTGCCGTCGATCGGTTCATCCTCCGGACCGACCGGCTGATGATGGCCGGGCAGTACTCACGGCCGACGGGGTCTTCGGCCATCGCTCATTGCTTTGGGGGTTTTTCGCATGTCCGCTCCTTCGCGCTTCCCGCGCATCGTCGCGACCGTCGTCACCATGGCGCTGGTGGGAGTGGGCATCCAGATGTCCGCCTCCGCTGCTGCGCCGAACGCGGTCGAGGCCACTCCGGACTCCCGGATCGTCACCTTCGCCGCCGGCACTCCCGTCGCGGAACGGGAGGCGATCCTGTCCGACGCCGGGGCGGTCCAGGTCTCCTCGGTCCCACAGCTGCGGATGTACGCCGTCGAGGTGAGCGCCGCGGGTGCGGAAACGCTCCGGGCCGACTCGCGGGTCGCGACCGTCGAGGCGGACCGCGTCCGTGAGGCCGAGGCGACGCCGGACGACCCGGCGTACGGCGGGCAGTGGGCACTGCCCAAGATCGGGTGGGACCAGGCTTACGGCACGGTGGACCCCTCCGGCTCGGCGACCGTCGCCGTCCTGGACACCGGCGTCGACGAGACCGCGGACCTCGCCGGCAAGCTCGTCCCCGGAGCCTCGATGCTGGAAGGCACGGAGAGCACCGCCGACCCCAACGGCCACGGCACCGCGATGGCGGGCATCGTCGCCGCCGGGACGGACAACGGTGTCGGCAACGCCGGTGTCGGCTACGACGGCGTCTCGGTGATGCCGGTCAAGGTGCTCGGTGCCGACGGCACCGGCCAGGACTCCGACATCGTCGCAGGAGTCGTGTACGCCGCCGACCACAACGCCGACGTCATCCTGATGTCGTTCTCCAACCCCGGCCGCAGCGAAGCGCTCCAGGCCGCGGTCGACTACGCCTGGTCCAGGGGCACGGTCCTGGTCGCGGCCACCGGCAACGACGGCAGCTCGACCGCCACCTACCCGGCCGGCACGGCGAAGGTGGTCGGCGTCTCCGCCACCACCCAGGACGACACCCTGTGGTCCGGCTCCAACTTCGGCGCCGACACCTTCCTCGGCGCACCGGGCGTCGACATCGCCACCGGCTCCGGGGTCCTGAGCGGCACGTCGACCTCCGCCGCGATCACCGCCGGAGCGGCTGCTCTGGTGAAGGCCAACGACCCGTCCGCTTCGAACGGCGTCGTCGTCGGGCGGCTCGCCCGTACGGCCGACCCGGCCGGCACCACCGACCAGACCGGCAACGGCCGGGTGAACCTGGCGCGCGCGCTG
>JAKFBZ010000023.1:0-23636 GCA_036676945.1 Marmoricola sp. | reverse complement strand
GCAGGAAACTTGAGAAAGGCTGTCCCTAGTACGAGAGGACCGGGATGGACGAACCTCTGGTGTGCCAGTTGTTCCGCCAGGAGCACGGCTGGTTAGCTACGTTCGGAAGTGATAACCGCTGAAAGCATCTAAGCGGGAAGCACGTTTCAAGATGAGGTTTCCCACCGGGTTAACCGGGTAAGGCCCCCAGTAGACGACTGGGTTGATAGGCCGGAGGTGTACAGCAGTAATGCCTAGCCGACCGGTACTAATAGGCCGAGGGCTTGTCCCTCAAAGATGTTGCGCGTCCACTGTGTGGTTCCCGAGTTACGGTCGGGAACCTAGAAACAGCTGTAAAAGGCTGTCCTAGGCTGATTCATAACTCCATAGAGTTTCGGCGGCCATAGCGAACGGGAAATACCCGGCTCCATTCCGAACCCGGAAGTCAAGCCGTTCAGCGCCGATGGTACTGCAATCGAGAGGTTGTGGGAGAGTAGGACGTCGCCGGACATACTTTTCGTAAGGGCCGCCCCTTTGGGGCGGCCCTTACTCTTTTCCAGACACTTTTTGCAGCTCAGGAGGCTCTCATGGCGGACGATCGCCGTGGCTCGAATCCGCGTGGCGACGCGCGTGGCGGCAAGCCCGCCAGCGGTCGCTCGGGCAAGCCGGCTGGTGCCGGACGGTCCAGCGGGAAGCCGACCGACAAGCCGGCCGGGCGCTCGACAGGCAAGCCGACGAGTGCGGCCCGAGGGTCGTCTTCGCGATCGAGGGACGACGACAAGCGTCCGTACAGCCGACCGCGCCGTGACGACGACAAGGGCGGCCGTCCCGCCCCCGCGCGCCGGGGTGACTGGAAAGGCAAGCCGCGCGACGAGCGCAGCGACGCAGAACGCTCCACGGACCAGAAGCGGTACGACGGTCCCGAGCTGCCCGACCACATCACCGGCAAGGAACTCGACCGTTCTGTCGCCGACCAGCTCAAGTCGCTGCCCGAGAAGCTCGGCCAGCGTGTGGCCCGCCATCTGGCTGCCGCCGAGGAACTGATCGACAGCGACCCGAAGACGGCGTACGAGCACACGTTGGCCGCCCGCGCCCGTGCGCAGCGGCTCGCCGTCGTTCGCGAGGCCGTCGGCGAAGCCGCGTACGCGGCAGGGGAGTACGCCGACGCCCTCGCCGAGCTCCGCGCCGCGAAGCGGATGAACGGCGCTCACGAGTACGTCGCGATCATGGCCGACTGCGAGCGAGCGCTGGGTCGCCCCGACCGGGCCCTGGCACTACTCAAAAACGCGCCCCGGGACAAGTTCTCGGCGCCGCTCACCGCTGAAACGGTGATCGTCGAGGCCGGCGCGCGCCGTGACCGCGGTGAGTTCGACGCCGCCCTGCGGGTGCTGGAGCAGTCCCCGCTGAACTCGAAGGGCCGCGCGCCCTGGGTCGCGCGCCTGCGCTACGCCTACGCCGACACGCTGCTCGCCGCGGGCCGCCCGGCGGACGCGCTCGAGTGGTTCCACCGCACCGAGGCGATCGACACCGAAGAGATCACCGATGCCGGCCAGCGGGCCGCGGAGGTCGAGCGCGCCATCGCTCAGGGCTGATCCGGTGCCGGACCGGGGAGCCGAACCACTCCAGTCGGCGTACGACGTCGCCGTCCTGGATCTGGACGGCGTGGTCTACATCGGCGACGGCGCCGTGCCCGGCGCTGTGCCGGCGCTCGCATCCGCCCGCGCCGCGGGCATGCACCTGGCGTTCGTGACCAACAATGCCGCACGTCCGCCGGAGGACGTGGCGGCGCACCTGGTCGAACTCGGGATCCCGGTGCGTGCCGAGGACGTGGTGACCAGTGCCCAGGCCGCTGCGCACCTGATCGCCGACCAGTTCCAGGCGGGCAGTCCGGTCTACGTGATCGGCGGGCCCGGCCTGGAGTCGGCACTCGGTGAACGTGGCCTGGTGCCGGTCACCGATCCGGATGCCGGTCCGGTGGCGGTCGTGCAGGGCTTCGGTCCCCAGATGCCCTGGCGGCAGGTGATCGACGGCGCGATCCTGGTCCGTTCCGGACTGCCGTGGTTCGCGACGAACATCGACGCGACCGTGCCGACTTCGCGCGGGCCGGGACCGGGGAACGGGGCCCTGGTCGACCTGGTCGCCCGGTTCTCCGGCCGCGAACCGGTGGTCGCCGGTAAGCCGCTGCCGCCGTTGTTCAACGAGACCCTCAGCCGGGTGGGCGGCAGCCGTCCGCTGGTGATCGGCGACCGTCTCGACACCGACATCGACGGTGCGCACGCGATGGGCTGGGACAGCCTGCTCGTGATGACGGGCGTCACCACCCTCGGCGATCTCGCCGGCCTGGAGGCTGCCCGGCGGCCGACGTACATCGGCCCCGATCTGAGCTGCCTCGCGTCCACCGTGCAGGCCCCCCGCTTCGACGGCACCACCGCCGTCCTGGACGGCTGGACCGCGCGAATTGCGGGCGGGCGCCTCGAGGTGGATGGCGACGGCGACGCGCACGCGTGGTGGCAAGTGGCCACAGCCGCCCTGTGGGCGCACCGCGACGCCACCGGTGTGGATGCCGATCCCGCCGGTGCGACGCCGCCCCGGTAGCGTTGCCCCCATGACCGAGGAGTCGTTCGAGGAGCCCCAGGACCAGCCTGTCGACGAGATCGCCGACGAGGCTGCTGACGAGTTCGGCGACGAGCCCGAAGCCCCGTTCGAGGAGCCGGACGCCGAAGCGTCTCCGGATGCGTCCCCTGCGGTCGCGACCGGACATCCGGCCGTCGACGAAGTGCTGCGTTCCCTGGGGGCGCTCTCGGATGCGCCCGTCGACGAGCACGTCGCCGTCTTCGAGGAGGCGCACGAGCAGTTGCGGCGTACCCTCTCGGGCGCCGGCGACGACCAGCAGGACTGAGACCGATCAGGTCTGAGGAGTAGCCTGCGATGCCTCCCCGGCGACTGCGGCTCGACGCAGAGCTCGTCCGCCGCGGCCTGGCCCGTTCCCGGGACCACGCCGCAGCGCTGATCGCTGACGGTCGGGTGACCGTGAACGCGCACCTGGCGACGAAACCCGCGACCGGCGTCACCACGGACGCCGACCTGGTCGTGCGGTCGGACCCGGACAAGCCCGACTACGTCAGCCGCGGCGGGCACAAGCTCGCCGGCGCCCTCGCGGCGTTCGCGGCCGGCGGGCTCAGTGTCGCCGGACGCCGTTGCCTCGACGCTGGCGCGTCGACCGGCGGGTTCACCGACGTCCTGCTCCGGGCCGGAGCGAGCGAGGTGGTCGCCGTCGATGTCGGGTACGGACAGTTGGCATGGTCGCTCCAGTCCGACGACCGTGTCGTGATCCACGACCGGACCAACATCCGCGAGCTCACTGTCGCGCTGATCGGCGGACCGGTCGACCTGGTCGTGGGGGACCTGTCCTTCATCTCGCTGCGCCTGGTCCTCGACGCCCTGATCGGAGTCACCGCCCCCGACGGAGACCTGGCGCTGATGGTGAAACCGCAGTTCGAGGTCGGCAAGGAGCGGCTCGGCAAGGGCGGCGTCGTGCGCGACCCGGAACACCGCGCGGACGCCGTTCTCGGCATCGCCCAGGCGGCCGCCGAGCGCGGTTGGGGTGCGGTTGCTGTCGCCGTCAGTCCGCTGCCGGGACCGTCCGGGAATGTCGAGTACTTCCTCTGGCTGCGGCACGGGGCCGCGCAGATCGGTGCGAGCGAGATCACCGCCGAGGTGAGCCGTTCCACGGAGCCGGGGGACCCTGGTGAGAGGCTGTGACCCGTGACCGCGACCCAGCCTGAGCTCTCCGAGCCCGACGGCGTCCGTCGGATCCTCGTGCTCGCCCACACCGGCCGCGAGGACGCGCTCACCGTGGCTGCGGAGGTCATCGCCTCTCTCCGTGGTCACGGGCTCGTCGTCCGGGTGCTCGCCGACGAGGCCGCCGACCTGAAACTGGATGCTGCCGAGGGGATCGAGTTCGTCAATGAGGCCGACGCCGCCACGGGATGTGAGCTCGCGGTCGTCATCGGCGGGGACGGCACCATCCTGCGCGCTGCCGAGCTGACCCATGCCGTGGGGACCCCGGTGCTGGGCGTCAACCTCGGGCACGTGGGCTTCCTGGCCGAGGCCGAGAGCGAGGACGTCGAAGCGACCATCGACGCGATCGTCGAGCGCCGTTACACGGCCGAGGACCGGCTGACCATCGACGTGGCCGTTTACCAGGGCAAGGAACTCGTCGCGTCCACCTGGGCGCTCAACGAGGCCACTGTCGAGAAGGCTGCGCGGCAGCGGATGCTCGAACTGGTCGTCGAAGTCGATGGTCGCCCACTGAGCAGGTGGGGCTGCGACGGCGTGGTCTGTGCGACCCCGACCGGCTCGACGGCGTACAACTTCTCGGCCGGTGGCCCGGTCGTCTGGCCGGGCGTCGACGCCCTGCTGATGGTGCCGATCAGCGCGCACGCGCTCTTCGCGCGCCCGCTCGTCGTCGCGCCTGACTCGGTGCTCGCCGTCGAGGTGCTCGCCCGGACGGAAGGGGCCGGGGTGCTCTGGTGCGACGGCCGCCGCGCGGTCGACCTTCCCCCCGGCGCCCGGATCGAGGTGCGCCGCGGGCAGACCCCGGTCCGCCTGGTCCGCCTGCACCAGGCGCCGTTCACGGACCGTCTGGTGGCGAAGTTCGATCTGCCCGTCGAAGGGTGGCGCGGGGCGTCCGAGCGGCGCCGCAACGGGGTCGGACCCGGTGGAGAACATCGTCTGGGAGGTTCCACGTGATCGAGGAGATCCGGATCAACGCGCTCGGCGTGATCGACGAGTCGGTCCTCGAACTCGGCCCCGGGCTCAACGTCATCACCGGTGAGACCGGGGCAGGCAAGACGATGCTGGTGACGGCGCTCGGCCTTCTCCTCGGCGCGCGTGCGGACGCCGGCGCGGTGCGGACGGGCGCCAAAGCCGCCCGGGTCGAGGGTGTGGTGCTCGTCGGAGACGACCCGGCGCACCCGGTCACGGTCCGCACCGACGAGGTGGGTGGGTCGGTCGAGGAGGGTGCTGTCGTCCTGGCGCGTCAACTCGCCGCAGAGGGCCGGTCGCGCGCGTTCCTCGGCGGTGCCGGCGTCCCGGTCGCGGTCCTCCAGGACGTCGCCGACCATCTGGTCGCCGTCCACGGACAGTCCGACCAGCACCGACTGCTGCAGGCAGAGGCGCAGCGCACAGCAGTGGACGGCTTCGCCGGCGCCGAGGTCGCGCGCCTGCGCACCGCGTTCGCGGACGCGTTCGACCGGCTGCGGGCGGTCGAGACGGAACTGGCCGAGGTCGTCGGAGCCGCGCGCGAGCGGGCGCGGGAGGCGGACGTCCTGCGCCTGGGCCTCACCGAGATCGAAGCCGTCGCCCCCGAGTCCGGGGAGGACGCGCGGCTGGCTGCCGAGGAGTCCCGGCTCGGGTTCGCCGACACCCTCCGGACCGCGGCGGAGGCCGCGCGCGAAGCGCTCTCCACCGACACCGACGGACCGGACGCACTCGGTGCCGTGGCCGGCGCCCGCCGGGCGCTGGAGTCCGTCCGCGAGTACGACGAGGAAGCAGGCCGGCTCGCCGACCGGGTCGCCGAGGTCAGTTACCTGCTCGCCGACGTCGCGGCCGATGTCGCGTCGTACTCTTCAGGGCTGGAGACGGATCCGGCCCGGCTCGCGACGGTCTCGGACCGCCGAGCCGCCCTGACCGGCCTGACCCGCAAGTACGGCGAAACGGCCGACGACGTCCTCGCCTGGGCCGCGAGCGCATCCGAACGACTGCTCAGCCTGGACAACTCCGAGACGCGGGCCGAGGAGCTCCGGGCCGAGCGGACCTCCGTGCGCTCGGCACTGGCGGACCTCGCCGACGAGCTCAGCCGGGCCCGCCGCGCTGCCGGGGCGCAGCTGGCGACCGCGGTCAGCGACGAACTGACCGCCCTCGCGATGCCGCATGCCTGCATCGAGATCGCCTTCAGCCGGACCGAGGACCCGGCCGGGCTGGCCCTCGACGACGGGACGTGGCGGTTCTCGCGCCACGGCGTCGACCAGATCGAGATCCTGCTGGCCGCCAACACCGGCGCGGAAGCCCGCCCGTTGTCCAAGGGTGCCTCCGGCGGTGAGCTCTCCCGGGTGATGCTGGCGATCGAGGTGGTCCTGGCCGGCACCAGTCCGGTACCGACCTTCGTCTTCGACGAGGTCGATGCCGGCGTGGGCGGCAAGGCTGCGGTCGAGATCGGCAGACGGCTCGCCGCGCTGGCGGCCACCGCCCAGGTCCTGGTCGTCACTCACCTGCCTCAGGTCGCCGCGTTCGCGGACCGCCACGTCGTGGTCCAGAAGTCGAGCGACGGCCGGGTCACCACCTCCGGCCTGGAGGTGCTCGACGACGCCGGGCGGGTTCGCGAGCTGTCCCGGATGCTGGCCGGCCTCGAGGCCTCGGAGACGGCGATGGCGCACGCCCAGGAGCTGCTCGACGTGGCGCAGGAGGCACGCGCAGCCCGCGGCTGACACCCTGGCTCCGCGGACTCGGCCACCACGCCTGACAGAGCGCGGTCCAGGAGATTTGTCCACCCTCGTGTAACGATGCGGGTGATATGAGCTTCCCCAAGCGACGCATCTCGGATCCAGTCACCGACGGCCGAAGCGGCACCGTGCGCACCCACCGCGATCTCGCGACCCTGCTCACCCGGGTCCGCGAGGGAGACCTGGTCGCGATCGACCGGCGCGATCTCGACGCGACCACGGCACGGGCCCTGCTGGCCCGCAAGCCCTGGGCGGTGCTGAACGCGTCCGAGTTCATCTCGGGCCGGTTCGCCAACCTGGGTCCGCGCCTGCTCGCCGAGAACGGGGTGACCCTGCTCGAGGCCGATCCTGAGCATGTCCGCGCCCTCACCGACGGCAGTGTCGTCCGCCTGGACGGAAGCACCCTCTACGAGGGCGCGGTCGTGGTCGCCGACGTCCGCCCGTTGACGCTCGACGAGGTCGACCAGCGGATGGAGCAGGCGAGGACCGGGATCGCCGCTCAGCTGGACAGCTTCGCGCACACCGCCAGCGAGTTCCTGCGCCGTGAGGAGGGCCTGCTCCTGCACGGCACCGGAGCACCCGAACTCCGGACCAAGCTGGCCGGACGTACCGTCCTGGTCGTCGGCCCGCAGACCACCAAGGCCGAGCTCAGACGACTGCGCACGTTCATCCGCGAGCAGAAGCCCGTGGTGATCGGGGTGGACGCCGGCGGCGACCTCGCCGCACGGGTACGCCGCCGGGTCGACGTACTGGTGCTGAGCGGACCGGGCGTGGCCGAGGACCGGACGCTCGCGCGGACCCGGGAAGTCGTCCTGAACGGCACCGGCGAGGCGGTCCGGCGCCGGTTGGAGCAGCGCAACCTGCCTACCCACGAGATCCGCTCGAGCGCACCCGGCGCGGACCTCGGGATGCTGCTGGCCCACCTCGGCGGCGCCCGGCTCGTGGTCCCGACGGGATCGCCGGGGACCCTCGAGGAGTTCATCGACAACACCCGCAACGACCAGGCGAGCAACGTGCTGACCCGGCTGCGACTCGGCGGCACCGTGGTGGAGGCGTCCGCCGTCCCGCTGCTCTACACCGGGCGGGTCCGGCGCTGGCACCTCGCCGTGGTGCTGCTGGCGGCCGCCGCCGTACTCGCGTTCACTGTCGCGGCGACGCCGGTCGGCCAGGATCTCTGGCGTGACTTCGGCGACCTGCTGCCTGAGTCATGGGGGGTCGGGCGATGAGGCTCTGGCTGGTCCGAGGCTGCGTCGCGATGCTGGTGCTCGCGCTCGGGATCGCTCTCGGTGCCGGGCCGTTGCAGCACAGCGGGCAGGAACGGGACCGTGAGCTGGCGGCGCAGAAGCGCAAGCTCGCGCAGGCCAAGGCGGAGATCACCGATCTGACCGCGGCCGGCAAGTACGCGAGTGACTTCGCCGGGGCCACGTCGTCGGCCCTCGTCTCCGGCAAGCTCGCCGGCCGGACGGTTGCGCTGGTCCTGCTTCCCGAGGCGGACCAGGACACGGTCGAGGCGCTCCGGTCGGTCCTCACCGTCGCCGGCGCCCGGGTGACGAGTGAGGCGATCATGGCGCCGGTGCTCGGGTCCGCCGAGAGCCGCCAGCTCGTGGAGGCACTGACGAGCCAGATGGTCGCCCAGAACCCGTCCCTCGAGGTCCCCGCGGACGCGGCCGGCTATGAGCGCCTCGGCGCCCTGCTGGCGCGGGGGATCGCCGCGGACAGGCGCAGCGGCCCGGGCGGTTCGAGTTACGACCAGACAGCGGTCGGCATCGTCTCCGGTCTGCAGGCCGCGGATCTGGTGACCGTGCTCAAGTCCTCACCGCGGGCGTCGCTCAGCATCGTCGTGGCGGGCCCGCCCGCGTCGACCGACGCCGAGGCCGCGGCGAACGCGGTGCCGGTCACGATCGTCAAGGGCTACGCCGCCGAGACTCCGACCGTGCTGGTCGGCCCGACCGGTGCGGCCGGGCCGCGCGGCGTCCTCGGACTGCTGCGGACGGACAAGGCGGCCTCCGCCGACATCGCGGGGGTCGACAGCGCCGACACCCCGATGGGCCGCGTCGCGGTGGTGCTGGCGCTCGTCGCGCGCATCCAGGGCCGGGTGGGCCAGTACGGCGGGGTGGGCGCCACCGACGGACCGGTTCCGTCTTCCTGAGACACCGGCGACATCCCATCCCGGTGCGTCGTTCGCCGGGTGGGTGAGTTCGTTGGTAGGATCGAACCCCGTGGAGATGAGGCAGGGCGCGAGCCCTCGACTGGCGGATGCTGCCGCTCACATCGACACTTCATGCGAATCTGAGCCACGGGAGTCCTGTTGGTAGCGAGCCAGCCGACCAAGCACGTTTTCGTCACCGGTGGGGTCGCCTCATCGCTCGGTAAAGGGCTCACCGCCTCCAGCCTCGGCAGCCTGTTGAAGGCGCGCGGGCTCCGGGTCACGATGCAGAAGCTCGACCCGTACCTCAACGTCGACCCGGGGACGATGAACCCGTTCCAGCACGGCGAGGTCTTCGTGACCGACGACGGCGCCGAGACCGACCTGGACATCGGCCACTACGAGCGGTTCCTGGACACCGAGCTCAACCAGATCGCGAACGTGACCACCGGACAGGTCTACTCGAGCGTGATCGCCAAGGAACGCCGCGGGGACTACCTCGGCGACACGGTCCAGGTGATCCCGCACATCACCAACGAGATCAAGGACCGGATCCGCGCGATGGGCGGTCCGGGCATCGACGTGGTGATCACCGAGATCGGCGGCACCGTCGGCGACATCGAATCGCTCCCGTTCCTCGAGGCCGCGCGCCAGGTGCGCCACGACCTCGGCCGGGACAACTGTTTCTTCCTGCACGTCTCGCTGGTCCCGTGGATCGGCCCGTCGCAGGAGCTCAAGACCAAGCCGACCCAGCACTCGGTGGCCGCGCTCCGGTCGATCGGCATCCAGCCCGATGCGATCGTCTGCCGGGCCGACCGCCAGCTCCCGGACGGGATCAAGAGGAAGATCTCGCTGATGTGCGACGTCGACCAGGACGCGGTGGTCACCGCGGCGGACGCGCCGTCGATCTATGACATTCCGAAGGTCCTGCACAAGGAGGGCCTCGACGCCTACCTGGTGCGCCGGCTCGACCTGCCCTTCCGCGACGTCGACTGGACGCTCTGGGACGACCTGCTGCAGCGGGTGCACCACCCCGATGAGGAGGTCCGGGTCGCCCTGGTCGGCAAGTACATCGACCTGCCCGACGCCTACCTGTCGGTCGTCGAGGCGCTGCGCGCCGGCGGGTTCGCGCACCGGGCCAAGGTGAACATCGACTGGATCGCCTCCGACGAGTGCGAGACGCCCGAGGGCGCTGCCAAGCACTTGGCCGACGTCGACGCCGTGCTCGTTCCCGGCGGGTTCGGGATCCGCGGCCTGGACGGGAAGCTCGGAGCGCTGACCTACGCGCGGACCCACGGCATCCCCACCCTGGGCCTGTGCCTGGGACTCCAGTGCATGGTGATCGAGTACGCCCGGAACGTCGCCGGCCTGGAGAAGGCGGCGTCGACCGAGTTCGACCCCGAGTGCGTCGAGCCGGTGATCGCGACCATGGCCGAGCAGACCGCTTTCGTCGAGGGCGCCGGGGACCTGGGCGGCACGATGCGACTGGGTCTGTACCCGGCGCACCTCAAGGAGGGGTCGGTCGCCCGCGCAGCGTACGACGGCGCAGCGGTCGTCGAGGAACGTCACCGGCACCGCTACGAGGTCAACAACTCCTATCGCGAGCAGCTGGAGGAAGCCGGCCTGGTGTTCTCCGGTCTCTCGCCCGAGGGCGACCTGGTCGAGTACGTCGAGCTCCCGGCCGACGTGCACCCGTACTACGTCTCCACCCAGGCGCATCCGGAGCTGCGGTCGCGCCCGACCCGTCCGCACCCGCTCTTCGCAGGTCTGATCGGTGCGGCGATCGTGCGCCAGCGGGAGCTCCGGATCCCGATCGACGAGACCGGACTGCGGCGCCACACCGACGATGAGTCCTGAGCCCGTGTCGGAGCGGCTCGCGGATGTCCCGCAGAGCTGGCCGCTCCTCGACTCGACCTATGTCCACGACGCCGGCTGGGTGGTGAAGTTCCGCGAGGACACGATCCACATGCCGGGGGAGCCGGAGCACGGCTTCACCCGACTGGTGGTCGAGGACCCGGGCGCCGTCGTGGTGCTCGCGATCGACGACGAGGACCGTGTCGTCGTGCTTCGCCAGTACCGGCACGCCGTACAGAGGCGGATGATCCAACTGCCCGCCGGCAAGCTCGACAAGCCGGGGGAGGACCCGCTCGAGGCCGCTCAGCGCGAACTGCGCGAGGAGACCGGCCTGGCCGCGGGCTCGTGGTCGCATCTGCTGACGACGTACGCCTCGCCCGGGATAACCTCCGAGACGCACGCGCTCTTCCTGGCCCGCGAGCTGCACGAAGTCCCGCGGGACTTCGATCTGCACCACGAGGAGGCCGACATGACCATGGAGCGGGTCCCGTACGCCGCACTCCTGGATGCCGTCCTCGACCACAGCGTCGCCGATGCCCCGCTGGCGTCCGCGGTGCTCTCCTACGAAGTGCTCAGGGGCCGGGGACGTCTGTGACGCCGGTCGAGCGTCCCGGTGTCAGCGAGGCTGAAGCACTGGTGGCCGCCGTCCTGACCCGGAACCCGGTGATCGACGGTCACAACGACCTGTTGTGGCACGCCCGCCAGCACCACGGCTACGACTGGGACCAGCTCGACGTCGGCGGCGACCTGTCCGGCACCGGGGTTCACACCGACCTGCAACGCCTCCGGGCCGGCGGGGTCGGCGCCCAGTTCTGGTCGGTCTACGTCCCGGCCCGCCTCTCCGCGGAGGAGATCCTGACCGCGACGTTCGAGCAGATCGACGCCGCGCACGCCCTGATCCGCCGGTACCCCGACCGGATGGCGCTGGCGACCGGTGCCGCCGATGTCGAAGCCGCGTGGGCGAAGGGCCGGATCGCCTCGCTCCTCGGCGCCGAGGGCGGCCACCAGATCGGCGGCTCGCTCGCGGTCCTGCGCTCCTTGCAGGCGCTCGGTGTGCGCTACCTGACGCTGACCCACAACGACAACATCGCGTGGGCGGACTCGGCCACGGACCGTCCGGTGCTCGGCGGGCTCTCCGACTTCGGCCGGGAGGTCGTGGCCGAGATGAACCGGGTCGGCGTGCTGGTCGACCTCAGCCACGTCAGCGCCGACGTGATGCGCCAGACGCTCGACCTGTCGACCGCGCCGGTGATCTTCTCGCACTCCTCGGCCAGGGCGGTCTGCAACCACCCGCGCAATGTGCCCGACGACGTCCTCAGCAGCCTCGCGGTCAACGGCGGGGTCTGCATGGTCACCTTCGTGCCGTGGTTCGTCACGCCCGCCGTGCACGAGTGGGACCTGGCGGCCCAGGACGCCGCCTGGGCGGTCGGCATCGACGCACGCGACCTCACCGCCTACCAGCCGTTCGCGGAGTCCTGGGCGAAGAAGGTGCCGCCGCCGCGCTCGACCGTCGCCGACGTCGTCGCGCATCTCGAGCACGTCCGGGAAGTGGCCGGGATCGAGCACGTGGGGCTGGGTGGGGACTACGACGGGGTCGAGTGGCTGCCCGAGGGCCTCGACGACGTCTCCGGCTACCCGCGACTCCTCGTCGCGCTCGCCGAACGGGGCTGGTCACGCTCCGACCTCGCGGCCCTGACATGTCGCAACACCCTCCGGGTGCTGTCCGACGCCGGGTGCCGGTCGACCGGAGTGCCCAACCCTTAGACTCGCGAGACCGGCACAACGTCGTGCCGGCGCGACATGGGGAGGAACGCGTGAAGGTCGGCGTACCGAAGGAAGTCAAGAACCACGAGTACCGGGTGGCGATCACCCCGATCGGCGTCCACGAGCTGGTGGCGCACGGTCACGAGGTCTTCGTCGAGAAGGGCGCCGGACTCGGCTCCTCGATCGACGACGAGGAGTACACGGCCGCGGGCGCGACGCTGCTCGACGCCGCGGACGACGTCTGGGGCACCGCTGACATGGTGCTGAAGGTCAAGGAGCCGGTCGCCGAGGAGTACCACCGGATGCGTCCCGGTCTGGTGCTCTTCACCTACCTCCACCTGGCCGCGGACCTCCCGCTCACCGAGGAACTCGTCGCCCGTGAGGTGACCGGGATCGCCTACGAGACGGTCCAGCTCCCCTCGGGCGGACTCCCGCTGCTCTACCCGATGTCCGAGGTCGCCGGCTGCTTGGCGCCCCAGGTCGGCGCGCACTCGCTGCTGAAGGCCCAGGGCGGCCGAGGGGTTCTCCTCGGCGGTGTGGGCGGGGTCGCCAACGCCAAGGTCGTCATCATCGGGGCCGGCGTCTCGGGCCAGAACGCGGCCAACATCGCCCTCGGCATGGGCGCCGACGTGACCCTGCTGGACACCGACCTCGACAAGCTCCGGATGTCGTTCTGGCGCTACAACAACCGGGTGCACGGCCTGGCGTCCTCGAAGCTGGCGATCCAGCAGCAGGTGCTGGAGGCCGACCTGGTGATCGGAGCGGTGCTGATCCCCGGAGCGAAGGCGCCCAAGCTGGTCACCAACGAGCTGGTCGCGGAGATGAAGCCCGGCTCGGTGCTGGTGGACATCGCGGTCGACCAGGGCGGCTGCTTCGAGGACACCCGTCCGACGACCCACGCGGACCCGACGTACGCCGTGCACAACTCGATCTTCTACTGCGTGGCCAACATGCCCGGTGCGGTGCCGAACACCTCGACGTACGCCCTGACGAACGCGACCCTCCCGTACGCCGTGGCGCTGGCCGACAAGGGCTGGGACGGGGCGTGCCGGGCGGACCGTTCGCTCGCACTCGGACTCAACACCCACGCCGGCGCCGTGACCAACGGGCCGGTCGCGGAGGCGCACGGCCTCACCGCGGTCGCGCTGGACGCCGCACTGAGCGTGGGAGCCCCGTCCTGACGGAGACGACCGCAGCCGACGCACCGGCGAAGCCGAGCGCCCTCGTCCGGGCCGTTCGGACCTACCTCGACCATCTCGGCGTCGAACGCGGCCTGGCGGCCAACACGCTGTCGTCGTACAAGCGCGACCTGGGGCGCTACCTCGAGTACCTCGACGGCGCCGGGATCTCCTCCCTGGACGGCATCTCGGAACAGACCGTCCAGGGGTTCCTGATGGCGCTGCGCGAGGGGGGCCGCGATCACCCGCCGCTGAGTGCGAGTTCGGCGGGCCGCACGGTGGTCGCCGTACGCGGGTTCCACAAGTTCGCCGTCCGCGACGGCCTGACCGCACTGGACCCGTCCGCTGCAGTCCGCCCCCCGGCGCCGGCGAAGAAGCTCCCGAAGGCCCTGCCGCTGGCCGATGTGGAGGCGATCCTCGAGGCGGCCGGCGCGCCGGGCACGGTGCTCGCGTTGCGCGACCGGGCACTGCTGGAGCTGCTCTACGGCACCGGCGCGCGCATCTCCGAGGCGGTCGGCCTGGACCTGGACGACCTGGACCTCGGCCCGGGCGGCGCAGGCGCACCCGAGGGCACCGTGCTGCTGCGCGGCAAGGGCGGCAAAGAACGGATCGTCCCGGTCGGCCGCTACGCCCGTGAGGCTGTCGAGGCCTACCTGACCAGGGCACGACCGGACCTCGTCTCGGCGGCGACGACGGCCACCGGCCAGCAACGCGCGGGCGCTCTCTTCCTGAACGCGCGCGGCGGCCGGTTGTCCCGGCAGAGCGCCTGGACGGTGATCGTCCGGTCAGCCGAACGCGCGGGAGTGAAGGCGGAGGTCTCGCCGCACACGATGCGGCACTCCTACGCGACCCATCTGCTCGAAGGTGGCGCCGACGTGCGGGTGGTCCAGGAACTGCTCGGCCATGCGTCTGTCACGACGACGCAGGTCTACACCCTGGTGACCGTCGACAGCCTCCGCGAGGTGTACGCCGCGGCCCATCCGCGGGCTCTGGAGGGGTAGCCGCGGTGCCCGTCCCGGCATCCCGACGAGCTCGATGTGCGGGGTTGCGAACGCACAGGTTTATGCACAGGCAGGCCGGTGCCTGTGCACTTGAGCGGGGCTGGATGCACACGGTTTCCCCAGATTTGGCGAACGGTCGCCCAGTGTTCGCACTCGCCTTGTGACGCCTGTGCACTGGTGCATAGAGTCACGCCGACTGCACGACTTGGCGGCTTGTCGACAAACGTCCGACACCGCACCGGCGAGCAGATGATCCGGGTTGGCGATGTCCGGCAGTGCTGCCGGAGAGAAGGGACAAGACCATGAGCGGTGCCGACGGATTCGGTTCGCAGGGCTCCAGCGCAGGCGAGATGCCACCACTGGCCCCGAATCCGGTGCACCAGCGACAGGTCGCCCGGGAATCGGCGCTGGACGGCGCCCTGGAGGCCGTCGAGGCCACAGTGCTCCAGCACGACGCGTTCCGCGGGGCGTCCCCTGATTCGTCGGCACCTGCGTCCACACTGGAGACGCAAGCCGTACCGCAAGCCCCGGAGGACATCGTGAGCACGACGACCGAGAACAGCGCCGTCCCCGGAGCAGGTGCCGGAGGCGCGCTCGGACCGACCGGTCGCCCGATGCCCGTGTTCCCCGAGCCGGTCGCGCCGACCACGCACGGCAACGCCCGGGTCGTCTCGATGTGCAACCAGAAGGGCGGCGTCGGCAAGACCACGACGACGATCAACCTGGGCGCCTCGCTGGCCGAGTACGGCTACCGGGTGCTGCTCGTCGACTTCGACCCGCAGGGTTCGCTGTCGGTGGGCCTCGGGCTGAACCCGCACCAGATGGAGCTCACCGTCTACAACCTGCTCATGCAGCGGGACGTCGAGCTCGACGAGGTCGTGGTGCCGACCGGCACGCCGGGGATGGACCTCCTGCCGTCCAACATCGATCTGTCCGCTGCCGAGGTGCAGCTGGTCCACGAGGTGGCGCGGGAGCAGACCCTGCAGCGCGTGCTCGCCCCGGCCGTCGCGAAGTACGACGTGATCCTGATCGACTGCCAGCCTTCGCTCGGCCTGCTCACCGTCAACGCCCTGACCGCCTCGGACAGCGTCCTGGTCCCGCTGGAGTGCGAGTACTTCGCGCTGCGCGGCGTGGCGCTGCTCAAGACGACCATCGACAAGGTCCGCGAGCGGCTCAACCCGAAGCTCCAGATCGACGGTGTCCTGGGCACCATGTTCGACGGCCGGACCCTGCACGGCCGCGAGGTCATGGAGCGGCTGGTCGAGGCGTGGGGCGACACCGTGTTCCACACCGTGATCCGGCGGACGGTCAAGTTCTCCGACTCCACGGTCGCCGGCGAGCCGATCACCAGCTACGCGTCGTCGTCCACGGGTGCGGACTCCTACCGGCAGCTGGCCAAGGAGGTGCTCGCCCGGTGGCAAGACGCGTGAGCCTGCCCACTGCGGACGACCTGTTCCGGCCCACGGCTGACAACGACGACGCCACCGAGCCGGAGGCTCCGGCCGCCCGGGCCGTCTCGGCGGTCCCCGAGCCGGCCGCATCACGGCGCCGTACTCCGGTCAAGACCGACCGCAACAAGGAGTCCGGTCCCCGGCCCTCCAGCGGCCGGGTCCGGCACGACGAGAAGATGACCGTCTACGTCACCGCGGACGAGCTGCTCGACATCGAGCACGCCCGGCTGGCGCTGCGTCGGGACCACGGTCTCGCGGTCGACCGCGGCCGGCTGGTTCGCGAGGCCCTCGCCATCGCGCTCGCCGAACTTGAACTCCACGGGGACGACAGCGAGCTCGTCCGCCGGCTCAACGGGTGAGCGCGGTGAGCACTGCCGCACCGGCCCACGACTTCGGCGCCACCGACGGCGACACCCTCGACACCAGCTTCGCGCTGCACCTGGACAACTTCGAAGGCCCGTTCGACCTGCTGCTGAGCCTGATCAGCAAGCACAAGCTCGACGTCACCGAAGTGGCCCTCTCGAAGGTCACCGACGAGTTCATCGCTCATATCAAGGCCGGCGGGGAGGTCTGGGACCTCGAACAGACCACCTCGTTCCTGCTGGTGGCCTCGACCCTCCTGGACCTGAAGGCCGCGCGGCTGCTCCCGTCCGGTGACGTCGAGGACGAGGACGACCTCGCGCTCCTGGAGGCCCGCGACCTGCTCTTCGCCCGGCTGCTGCAGTACCGGGCCTTCAAGCAGGTCGCCTCGGTCCTGGAGCACCGGATCGAGGGGGAGTCGCGCCGCTTCCCGCGCGCCGTCGGGCTCGACGAGCGCTTCGCGACGCTGCTCCCAGAGGTTCTCATCGGGCTCGGCCTGGAGGAGTTCGCCGGGCTGGCCGCGAAGGCCCTCGAGCCGAAGGCCGAGCCGGTCCTGTCGCTCGCCCACATCCACGCTCCCACCGTCAGCGTCCGCGAACAGGCGCACCTGGTGATCGAGCGGCTCAAGATCGGCGGCACGCTGACCTTCCGCAAACTCGCCGGGGACGCGCCGGACACGATGACCCGGGTGGCCCGGTTCCTCGCGCTTCTGGAACTGTTCCGCGAGGGCGTCGTCGCGTTCGACCAGATGACCCCGCTGGGGGAGCTCACCATCCGCTGGACCGGCGGTGAGGACGACGAGATCGAGATCAACGACGAGTTCGACGGCACGCCGCTGCCGCTCGAGACCGGCGTACCCGACGACGAGACACCAGCCCCGACTCCAGCCCAGATTCCAGACCCGGCTTCAGCCACCGCTTCAGGGAGTGACCAGGAATGACCGAGACCGACCTCGCCGACGAGACCGACGTGGTGGCGGAGCAGGCGGACGCCCCGGAGTTCGAGCCGCTGGAGCCGGAGCAGGACGAACTGCGTGAGTCCGAGGGGGAGGCGCTCTCGATCCCGCTGGCCGACCTCCGACCCGCCCTCGAGGCCCTGCTGATGGTCGCGGACCAGCCGCTGGACGAGGTGACCCTGGCGACCGCGGTCGGCTACCCGACCGCCGAGGTCACCACCGCACTCGGCGCGCTGGCAGCCGATTACGACGAGGCCAACCGGGGATTCGAGCTGCGCAACGTGGCCGGAGGCTGGCGCTACTACACCCGCGAGGAGTTCGCGCCGGTCGTCGAGAAGTTCGTCCTGGACGGCCAGCAGGCACGGCTGACCCAGGCGGCGCTGGAGACGCTGGCCGTGGTCGCCTACCGCCAGCCGGTGAGCCGGAGCCGGGTCTCCGCGATCCGTGGCGTGAACGTCGACGGTGTGATGCGGACGCTGCTGACCCGCGGTCTGGTCGAGGAGGCCGGCACCGACGCGGAGACCGGGGCGCACCTGTACCGGACGACGTCGTACTTCCTCGAGCGGATCGGCGTCACGTCTCTGGACGACCTGCCTGAACTGGCGCCGTACGTCCCGGACATGGACGACCTCGAGGACGAACTGCTCGCCAGCGGCGGCTTCGGTGACTCCGTCGCCGGCATCGCCGAGCTCGCCGACGACGTGGCCGGACCCGAGGCCGGGTCCGATGCTCCCGAGGAACCGGCTGTCGATGCCGACTGAACTGCCCGAGGGCGTCCAGGCCGACGACGAAGGCCTGGTGCGGCTGCAGAAGCTGCTCGCAGCCTCCGGGGTGGCCAGCCGGCGCAAGTGTGAGGAACTGATGCTGGCCGGCGAGGTGGAGGTCGACGGAGAGATCGTCACCCGCCTCGGCACCAAGGTCGACCCGGGCACCGCGGTGATCCGGGTCTCCGGCAAGCGTCTTCCTCCGGTCAGCCCGAACGTCTACCTGGTGCTGAACAAGCCACGAGGCGTGGTCTCGACGATGTCGGACCCCGAGGGGCGGCCGACGCTCACCGACTACGTCGCCGACCGTCCCGAGCGCCTGTTCCACGTCGGACGCCTGGACACCGACACCGAGGGCCTGATCCTGCTCACCAATGACGGGGACTTCGCCCAACGCCTCGCGCACCCGTCGTACGAGGTCGAGAAGACCTATGTGGCGGAGGTCTCGGGGCAGCCCGACAAGTCGCTCATCAGGACGCTGCTCGCCGGGGTCACGCTCGAGGACGGCCCGGTGGAGGTACGCCGGGCGAAGCTGATCTCGACGGCGGCCGACCGGGGGATCGTCGAACTCGTGATCCACGAGGGGCGCAACCGGATCGTCCGGCGCTTGCTCGACGAGGTCGGGCACCCGGTGATCCGCCTGACCCGGACGGCGATCGGGCCGGTCCGGATCGGCACCCTCAAGAAGGGGACCCTGCGGGAGCTGTCGACCGACGAGGTCGGGTCCCTGCTGGACACCGCCGGCTTGTAGGCTCGGAAGCGCCCGTCGCGAGCGCCCCCCATCAGGCTCGAGTAGGCCGTCGACCAGGAGGAACCGTGTCCGTCCGTGCCGTCCGCGGTGCCACCCAGCTGACCGAGGACACCCGCGAGCAGATGCTCGAACGCGTCGCGGAGATGGTCACCCAGGTGATGCAGGCCAACGGGCTCGTCGTCGAGGACTTCATCTCGGTGATCTTCACCGCGACCTCGGACCTGATCGCGGAGTTCCCGGCGTACGCCGCACGCGGCCTCGGCTTCGGGGAGGTTCCGCTGATCTGCGCCCGTGAGCTGGAGATCGAGGGCTCGATGCCCCGGGTCGTGCGGATGATGGCGCACGTGGAGACCGACCTGCCCCGGGCGGACGTCACCCACGTCTACCTGCACGGTGCGGCCGCACTGCGCTCGGACCTGACCAAGGTCCGGTCGATGCCCGATGAGTGAGTCCGGGCCGACCCCGCTGACCGGCCCGGTCCACGTGATCGGCGCCGGGCTGCTCGGGACCTCCATCGGTCTGGCCGCGCGGCGAGCAGGCCTCACGGTCTGGCTCAGCGATGCCAATGCCGAGCACGTGCGGACCGCGATCAGCCTCGGCGCCGGAGAGCCCGCGCCCGCCGACGGCCGGCCGCAGTTGGTGGTCGTGGCCGTGCCGCCGGTGCACATCGCGGAGGTCGTGGTCGACGCCCTGGACTCGGGTGCGGCGGTCACCGACGTCGGCAGCGTGAAGGCGCTCCCTCTCGACCAGGTCTCCGACCGTGTCGACGAGTCGGTGCTGAGCCGCTACGTCGGCAGTCACCCGATGGCCGGGAGCGAGCGGTCCGGTCCGCTCGCTGCGAGCGCTGCGCTCTTCGACGGCCGTCCGTGGGCGGTCACGCCCCACGTGCACGCGGCCGCCGATGCGGTCGGACTGGTCGAGCAACTGGTCGCGCTCTGCGGCGCCGTGACGGTCCGGCTGTCGCCGGTCGAGCACGACCTGGCCGTTGCGCGCACCTCGCACCTGCCGCACCTGCTCGCCGTCCTGGCGGCCGCGCAACTCACCGACGCGGTCCCCGAGCACCTGTCCCTGTCGGGCCAGGGCGTCCGGGACGTGACCCGGGTGGCCGCCGGCGACCCCGACCTGTACGGGCAGATCATCCGCGCGAACGGAGCCACCGTCTCCGACCTGCTACGCGGGGTCCGTGATCACCTGGACGCGTTGATCGAGGCCGTGGACGCCCCGTCGCCCGACGAGCTCGCCGAGATCCTGGCCCGCGGCGTCGCGGGCACCCAGGTGATCCCGGGCAAGCACGGGCGCCCGGCGATCGAGACCGGTCCGGTCTTCGTCCTGGTGCCTGACCACCCCGGCGAACTGGCCCGTCTGTTCGGTGACATCGGTGACATCGGCGTCAACGTCGAGGATCTCCGGATCGACCACGATCCCGGCCGTCCGGCCGGTCTGGTCGAGCTCCAGGTCGAGGCCGCGGCTGCCGAGCGGCTGCGCGCTGCGCTCGAGGCGAGGGACTGGACCGCTCACCGATAAGGGTTCTGCGTGCTCCGGCCGGTAGACTCGCCCGGGCGCCGGGCACCTTTCCGCTGCCTTCTGACAGCAGCACGGTAGGAGTCGAGCAGTGAGCAACAGCGTGGTCGTGGCGATGGACGGACCGTCGGGGTCCGGGAAGTCGAGCACCGCCCGCGGAGTGGCCGACCGGCTGGGCCTGCGCTACCTCGACACCGGCGCCCAGTTCCGGGCGATGACCGCCTGGATGCTCGCTCACGACGTCGACGTCCACGACGCCCGCGCGGTGGCCGCGCTCGCCGACCGACCGCTGATCGTCTCCGGCACCGATCCGCTGGCGCCGACGATCACCGTGGACGGCGCTGACGTCTCCGTGGAGATCCGCTCGGACGCGGTCACGGCGGCTGTCAGCCCGGTGGCGACGGTTCCCGAGGTCCGGGCGCGGCTGCTCGAGCTCCAGCGCCGGATCATCGCCGACGCCGTGCGGACCGGCGGCATCGTGGTCGAGGGCCGTGACATCGGCTCGGTCGTGTGGCCCGAGGCCGCGGTGAAGCTCTATCTGACCGCCGACCCGGCTGCTCGGGCGGCGCGGCGTACCGCGGAGGCGGGGGCCGGATCGGTCGCCGCGACCGAGGCCCAACTGCTCCGCCGGGACGCCATCGACTCCTCGCGGGCGACAGCCCCGTTGACCGTGCCTGAGGGCGCGGTGCACCTGGACACCACGCCGTACGACCTGGCCCAGGTCATCGACCTGGTGGTCGGCATCGTCGAGCAGACGACCTCGGCGAGGGCCCCGTCGTGACCGCTGACGTACGCCGGCCGTACCGGGACCTGCCCCGCACCACGCAGGTGCGGCACCCTGCCCGGTTCATGCTGCACACCCTGCGCCCGGCGTTCGCAGCGGTGATCCGGAAGCGCTGGAACCTCGAGATCCGCGGCGCGGACCAGGTGCCCGCCGCCGGACCCGCGGTGATCGTCGGCAATCACGTCGGCTTCCTCGACGGGCCGCTGATGGCGATCGTCGGACCCCGGCCGGTGCACGCGCTGACGAAGGACGAGTTGTTCTCCGGCGCACTCGGCGCGTTCCTGACCGGGTCGGGCCAGATCCCGATCAACCGGTTCGAACCGGACCCGCGCGCGCTGAAGGTGGCGCTGCGGGTGCTGCGTGACGGCGGTCAGGCCGGTGTCTTCCCGGAGACCACCCGCGGCGACGGCACGATGGCGGCGGCTGCAGGCGGAGCGGCGTACCTGGCGATGGCGACGGGCGCGCCGGTCGTGCCGGTGTCGTTCCTCGGCACGAGGCTGGCCGGCAGCGGCGCGACCTTCCCGCCGGCAGGGAGCAGACTGGTCGTCAGTTACGGCGCTCCGATCGCCGTCGAGCAGCACGACTGGCCGCGCCGTCGGGCTGAGGTGCGGACGCTGACCGAGCGGATCAGGCTCGCCGTCATCGAGAACACCCGGGCCGCCGCTGAAGCGACCGGGATCGAACTTCCGGGACCCATCCCGGACCCAGAGACCGCCTCCGCGGGACCTGACAGCAGCAGGAATGACTCCAACGAGGACATGCAGTGAGTGAGCAGGCAGGGCCCGAACAGGGCTCTCAGGACGTCCGGACCCCGATCCTGGCCGTGGTCGGCCGCCCGAACGTGGGCAAGTCGACCCTGGTCAACCGGATCATCGGCCGTCGTGAGGCGGTCGTGGAGGACAAGCCCGGGGTGACCCGGGACCGCGTGTCCTACGACGCCAACTGGAACGGTCGCGCCTTCACGGTCGTGGACACCGGAGGCTGGGACCCGGACGCCCAGGGGCTGGCCGAACGGATCTCGGCCCAGGCCGAGGTCGCGGTGACGCTCGCCGACGCCGTTCTGTTCGTCGTCGACGCCACCGTCGGCATCACCGACGCCGACGAGGCCGTGGTCAAGGTCCTGCGCAAGAGCGGCCGCCCGGTGGTGCTGGCGGCCAACAAGGTCGACGACCAGCGCACCGAGGCCGAGGCCTTCGGCCTGTGGAACCTGGGGCTGGGCGAGCCGTTCCCGGTCTCCGCCCTGCACGGCCGCGGCTCCGGCGACATGCTCGACGCGATCATGGCGGCGCTGCCGGAGGCCCCGGAGGAGTCGTTCGGCGAGATCGGCGGCCCCCGCCGGATCGCGATCATCGGCCGGCCCAACGTGGGCAAGTCCTCGCTGCTGAACAAGCTGGCGGGGGAGGACCGGGTCGTCGTCGACGACGCGTCCGGCACCACGGTCGACCCGGTCGACGAACTGGTCGAGCTCGGCGGACGGACCTGGAAGTTCATCGACACCGCCGGCATCCGCAAGCGGGTCAAGACCGCGTCCGGCCACGAGTACTACGCCTCGCTCCGCACCGCGACGGCGATGGAGCGGGCCGAGGTCGCGGTCCTGGTGATCGACGGCAGCCAGTCGATCTCGGAGCAGGACATGCGCATCATCCAGACGGTGCGCGACTCCGGCCGCGCCCTGGTGATCTGCTTCAACAAGTGGGACCTGGTCGACGAGGAGCGCCGCTACTACCTGGAGCGGGAGTACGAGCGCGAACTGGTGCAGGTCCAGTGGGCGCCGCGGATCAACATCACCGCGCGCACCGGCTGGCACATCGACCGGCTGATCCCGGCGCTCGACGCTGCGCTCGGCGGCTGGGAGACCCGGATCTCCACCGGGACGCTGAACGCGTTCCTCGGCCGGCTGGTCGCCGAGCACCCGCACCCGGTGCGCGGCGGCAAGCAGCCCCGGATCCTGTTCGGCACCCAGGCGCAGACAGCCCCGCCGACCTTCATCCTGTTCACCTCGGGCAAGCTCGACGCGTCCTACGAGCGCTACATCGAACGCCGCCTGCGCGAGCAGTTCGGTTTCGTCGGGACTCCGATCGCGCTGACGGTGAAGCCGCGGGAGAAGCGCAAGCGCACCTGACCGATCGGCCGACAATCGGACAAAAGGCCCACGCTGCGGGGTGAGTCGGCGCATCATGTCCCGGTGAAGCGTGGGCTGACGGTGGTCGCTGTCCTGACCGGCGCGCTCCTGGTCGCGGCCGGGGTGCGCGCGGTCACGCCGTCGTACGCAGCCGGGGGTCGCCCGATAGCAGGAACGACGTGCCGGGCCTTCCCGGCCAGCAACTGGTGGCACGCCGATGTGAGCAGGCTCCCGGTCAACAGCCGGAGCAGGGTCTGGCTCTCGCACATGTCCACCGGTCGACGGCTGCATCCTGACTTCGGGCCGTCGTTCGGCGACGGCCCGAACTACGGCATCCCGATCACGGTGGTGGGCGGGAGCCACCCGACGGTCCGGGTCCGCTTCGACTACTCCGACGAGAGCGACCACGTGCGTTACCCGCTCGGCGCCGACACCCGGATCGAGGGCGGACGGAACTCCGACGGCGATCGGCACGCGATCATCGTCAACAAGGCCACCTGCCG
>JAKFBZ010000022.1:0-3334 GCA_036676945.1 Marmoricola sp. | reverse complement strand
GGGTGATGGTCACCGTCGGTCTGGCGCTGGGTCCCGCGGACCCGGGCACCGTCCTGCCGGACGCTGCCGTCGGCGCGAAGGTCCCGCTGCAGCTGGAAGTCCAGGCGACCGGGCTGTACGCGACCTGGTCGGTCGCGGCACTGATCGGTGCGATCGGGGGCATCTGGGGCACCGAACGCCGGTAGGGTTCGGCGCTACCGCACCCGACGAGCAGGAACCGCTGATGTCCGACCAGACACCTCCCACCGAGCCCACCGAACCCACTATCGCGCTGGAGTCCGGGTTCCAGCCGGAGCCGGCAGAGGCCGAGCACGGCTCCAAGGGGCGCGGCCTGCTGCTCGCGGGTGTCGTCGGGGTGGTGGTGCTGGTCCTGGGCGGTGCCGCTTTCGCGGCGTGGTCCTTCCTCAACGGCACCGGGCCCCGGCCCGACGACGTGCTGCCGGCGTCCACCGTCGCGCTGGCGACGGTCGACCTGGATCCCAAGGCAGGACAGAAGATCGAGGCGATCAAGACCCTGCGCAAGTTCCCCGCGCTGCGCGACAGCCTGGGCATCGAGTCCTCCGACGATCTGCGCCGGTACCTCGTCGAGGAGGGTCTCGGACTGTGCGAAGGCCTCACCTACGAGACCGACGTGGAGCCGTGGATCGGCGAGCGCGCGGCGGTCGCTGCCGTCGACCTCGGCGGCACCTACCCGGCGCCGGCGCTGCTGCTGCAGGTGAGCGACACGGGCGGGGCGGAGAAGGGCGTCGACGACCTGATCGCCTGCGCCAGGGAGACCGACGGCCTCCCGCCGTCCGACTTCGGCTACGTGGTCGGTGACGACTACCTCGTGATCAGCGACAGCGGTGTGCACGCCAAGGCGATCCTCGAGGCCGGGAAGAAGAAGAACCTCGCGGACGACGCCACCTACCAGAAGTGGTCGGACGAGGTCGGCGACCAGGGCGTGCTGAACTTCTACGTCGCGCCCACGGCCGGGAAGTTCCTCGGGGAGGCCCTCGACGGCCTCCTGGGCGGACTTCCCGGTTCCGTCGCCGAGGACTTCCAGAGCGAGCTCGGGCTCCAGGGAGGGTCGGAGGGCGAGGCCGACGCCGACGCGTTGGGCGACGTCAAGGACGGCCTGGACGAGTTCGCCGGTGTCGCCGGGGCGCTCCGGTTCGCCGACGGTGGCATGGAGCTGGTCGTGGTCGGTCAGAACGGCGGCCTGGAGCAGAGTGATCCGGTCGGCAAGGCGGTGGCGAAGCTGCCGTCCGACACGGCGCTCGTGGCCGGGCTCTCGGTCCCCGACGATCTCGTGCAGCAGTTGCTCGACCGCGTCGAGGCCCAGGACATCCCCGGGGTGCAGTCGTTCCTCGACGACGCGGAGATCCGGACCGGCCTGGACCTGCCCGACGATCTGCAGACTCTGCTCGGCAGCGCGATCATGCTCACCGTCGGTGGTGACGCGCCCTCGGGGCTGGAGGACTTCGACGACCCGGAGAACGTCCCGGTCGCGCTGGTGCGCCACGGCGACCCCGACGAGGCCCTCGGCATCATCGGCACGGTGGAGGAGCACCTCGGGCTCAAGCTGTCCGACATCCCGATCGTCACCGAGACCGGCGACGACGTGCTGGTGCTGAGCCCGTCCTCGGCGTACGCGGCGTCGCTGACCGAGTCCGGGAAGCTCGGCAGCTCCGACCTCTTCCAGCGGGCGGTCCCGGATGCCGAGAAAGCCCAGGGGCTGTTCTTCCTGGCACTGGACACCGGCTGGCGGGAGGCGATCGTCGACCTCGCCGGCACGGACCTGGATCCGCAGGAGAGCGACGAGCTGGCGGCGAACCTGGAGCCGTTCGGTGCGCTCGGGCTCAGCGCGACCATCGACGGTGACGTGAGCCGGTTCCAGTTGCGGATCGCGACCGACTGACCCGACGCACTAACCGTCGCGGCGGATCCTCGCCGTGCGCGCACCGAGGACGGCGACCAGGTCCGTGGGCGCCAGACCGAGGTCGAGGCCTCGGCGTCCTCCGCTCACGTAGACGGCAGCGTGGCCGGTCGCGGACTCGTCCAGGACCGTCCGCAGCCGGCGCTTCTGCCCGATCGGGGAGATGCCGCCCACGACGTACCCGGTGAGGCGTTCGGCTACGGCGGGGTCGGCCATCGTCGCCTTCTTCGCCCCGACAGCGCCTGCGAGAGCTTTCAGGTCGAGCGTCCCCGTGACCGGAACGATCCCGACGACGGTCTCGCCGTCCGCGTCGGCCAGGAGGGTCTTGAACACCTGCTCCGCAGGGAGACCGAGCGCCTCGGCCGCCTCCACCCCGTACCCGGCTGCTGCGGGGTCGTGCTCGTAGCTGTGCACCGTGTACGCGATCCCGGCCTTGTCGAGAGTGACGGTCGCCGGGGTGCCACTGGTCCGCTTCTTGGCCATGGGGTCGTGAGTCTCCTCAGTTGGGTGACCAGCGGGTGCGCGCCACCTCGGTCGCCGGCAGGCTCGGCAACGCCCGCATCGCCCGCATCTCCTCGCGCAGTGAACCGCGCAGCATCCGCAGCCGGGTGGGGGTGTCGGGAGCCTCGAGCAGTTCCTGACGCTGGTTCTGGCTGAGCAGGCACGTCGCGGCGAGTGAGAACGACAAGTACGTCGGGTCCGCCGGCATCGGGCCGGCGAGCACCGGACCGCCGCGCATCGCGGAGAGCTCGTCGCGGTACTGCTCGAAGGCGGCGAGAGCCCGGACCGCCTCCGCCGCCGCAGCCGGGTCGTGCGTCCCGGCGGTGTCCTCGAGGAACTCGCACTCGGCGCGCAGGTACTCGCCACTCGGGTCGACCTCACCGAGCCGGACCCGCTGCCGGCCGGCCACCTCGATGTCGAACCGGCCGTCGTCGTACCGCTCCGCGTCGGTGAGCTGCACCAGCGTGCCGACCCGGTGCAGGGACTGCCGTCCGTGGTCGCCGACCTCGTAACCCTCACGGATCGCGACGACGGCGAAGACCCGGTCCCGGGACTCCGGAACGGTCAGCAGATCGCGCATCAGGGCGCGGTAGCGGTCCTCGAAGACGTGCAGGGGCGCGGCGACACCCGGGAACAACACCGCGTTCAGCGGGAACACCGGGACGGTCGTCACCTCCCCAACCTATTCCCGAGCGGTGAAATCGAGGGGAAGGCACGGCGCGGCGATCCCTACACTTGACCCATGCTCCGCAGGATCGATCTCAGGGACGTGGGCTCAGCACGTGAGCCCGGGTCGCCTGACTACCGCACCCTCGTGCCGCGCGCCGACTTCGATGTCGAGGCCGCGCTCCATGTGGTGCGCCCGATCTGTGACGACGTCCGCGACCGCGGAGTGGCGGCGATCCGGGAGTACTC
>JAKFBZ010000021.1:0-8807 GCA_036676945.1 Marmoricola sp. | reverse complement strand
CACCGGCGACCGGCGCGACCGGCGCAGGGGGCGCGGCCGGGGCGCGAGGCGGGGCCGGAGGAGCCGGGGTCTCGGTGTCTGCGGGCGCCGGTGGGGCCTCGGCCACGGGCGTTTCCGGGGAGTCGTCGGCAACGTCGGGAGCGGGGCTCTCGTCCACCTCAGAGGCCTTCGAGCCGCGTCGGCGCTTGCGTCCGAACCCGAGTGAGAGGTTGGGCAGCTCGAGGTTCGGCTCGTTCCCGCTGGCGTCCGGCTCGTTGGGCATGTCCGGATTCTGCCACTCCCCTTGGTGTTGACAAGCCAAAGGGTGATAAGCCGCGCGGCGGATGGCCGGGCGCCGTCCGAAACGACGTACCAGCGGGGCCGGAAAGGCAGCAGGCCCGGCGACCGAAGTCACCGGGCCTGCTGGTTGTGGTCGGGCTGACAGGATTTGAACCTGCGGCCTCTTCGTCCCGAACGAAGCGCGCTACCAAGCTGCGCCACAGCCCGTCGCAACCTGCGGAAGTCTAGCCAAAGGTGTGCGGCGAGATGAAATCGGGTCAGCCGGTGATCGGCTCGAGCGTGACGAGGCTGGCCTCGGGCCGGCAGCAGAACCGGAGCGGAGCGTACGGAGACGTCCCTGCGCCGGCCGAGACGTGCAGCCACGACGACCCGGGCTGGCCCGGCCGGGAGTCCGCCGGATGACGGTGCAGGCCCTTCGCCCGGGCTGTGTCGAGGTCGCAGTTGGTCACCAGCGCACCCTTGATCGGGAGGCAGAGCTGTCCGCCGTGGGTGTGCCCGGCGAAGGTCATCTGGTAGCCGTCCGCGGCGTACTGGTCGAGGACCCGCAGGTACGGCGCATGGGCGACACCGACGCGCAGGTCGGCGTCAACGGGTGCCGGTCCGGCGACGGCGGGGAGGTCGTCGTACTCGAGGTGCGGGTCGTCGACGCCGACGAACGCGATCGTGCTGCCGCGGACGCTGAGTCTCCCGTCGGTGTTCGTGAGATCGAGCCAGCCGCGGTCGACGAAGGACTGCTTCATCTCCTTCCACGGCAGGTGGGCGCTGTGGACCGCGCGGTGACCGGTGTCGGGCAGGACGTAGCGCAGCGGGTTGCGCATCGTCGGCTCGAAGTAGTCGTTCGAACCGAAGACGAAGACGCCGGGTACGTCGAGCAGTTGCCCGAACGACTCGAGGAGCGGGTCCAGGCTCTCCATGTGCGCGATGTTGTCGCCGGTGTTGACGACCAGGTCGGGCTCGAGCGCGGCGAGCGAGGCGATCCAGGAGCGCTTCCGTGCCTGGGCGGGCGTCAGGTGCAGGTCACTGACGTGGAGCACCTTGATCGGATCGCTCCCGGCGGGCAGAACCGGGACCCTGACGTGACGGACGGTGAAGTTGCGGACCTCGATCCCGGCCGCGTATCCGACGCCGAGAACCCCCGCGAGAGCGCCGAGACCGACGACCTTGGCGGGCGTCGTACGAAAAACCGGGGGGAGAGCCACTCCCCAAGGCTGCCACAATGGTCGTCATGACTCTCAAGGACCGTCTCCGCGCCGACCTCACCACTGCCATCAAGGCGCGCGACGAGGTCCGCTCCTCCACGCTCCGGATGGTGCTGACCGCGGTGACGAACGCGGAGGTCGCCGGCAAGGAGGCCAAGGAGCTCACCGACGAGGACATCCTCGGAGTGCTGACCAGCGAGGGCAAGAAGCGACGCGAGGCCGCCGAGGCCTTCTCCGAGGCCGGGCGGGCCGAGCAGGCCGAGAAGGAGCGGGCGGAGTTCGCGGTGATCGCGGACTACCTCCCCGAGCAGCTCTCCGCCGAGGAGATCACGGCCCTGGTCGCCGAGGCGATCGCCGAGACCGGCGCGGCCGAGGAAGGTCCCCGAGCGATCGGCAAGGTGATGGGTGTCCTGAACCCGAAGGTCAAGGGCCGTGCGGACGGCGGCGCGGTGGCCGCGGAGGTCCGGAGCCAGCTCGGCTGACCCGTTCGTCAGTGCGGGCCGTTGCCGTTCCCGTTGCCGTTGCCGTTCCCGGAACCTCCGCCGGGAGTGAAACCTGGCTCGTTGGGTGAGTCCGTGGTGGGCCCTGCTGTGTCCTGGCCGCCGGTCGTCGTCCCGGCCGTTCCTGTCACCCTGCCCGTCGACGGGTAGAGCGTGACGTTCGACCCGTCGTACATCGTCGCGCCAGCGCCGGGGTTGGTCGCGGCGACCAGGCCACGGTCCAGCCCGGAGTTGATCCGGGTGCCGACGGTGACGGTGAAGCCCAGATCCCTCAGAGTGCTGGTGGCCTCGCCGACATCCATCCCGACCACGTTGGGCACGATCGAGACGTCCCCGCTGGCCTGGAAGTCGAGTGGTTTGGTGAAGTCGATGTTCGGCAGGAAGCCCTGGATCGCGCGCATCGCGTCGGCCCACATCGGGCCCGCCGTCGTCGATCCGTGCGCAGTCCCGATGTAGCGGCCGCCGACCGTCTGGCCGTTGAGCGTGACCCAGTGGCCGTCCTGGTTGGCGCCGGCGATCATCGAGACCGTGGCCACCGCCGGGGTGTACCCGTCGAACCAGACCGCCATGTTGGAGTTGATGGTCCCGGTCTTGCCCGCCGACGGCTTGTCCAGGGCCAGTCCGGCGCCGAAGCCGCCGGACTCCATGACGCCGCGCAGGATGTCGTTGACGGTGTCCGCGGTGTTCTGCTGCATCACCTGGCTGCACTTCTTCGGGTAGGTCTTGAAGACCTTGCCGTCGCTGTTCAGGATCCGGGTCACCGGCCTGCTGTTGCAGTGCAGGCCGCGTGCGGCCACGGTGGCGTAGGCGCCGGCCATCTCCAGCGGGCTCACGTCGGCGATGCCGAGGGTGAACGACGGCACCCGCTCGATCGCCGGGTTGCTCAGGTCGACGCCCATCGACCGGGCGAGCGCGTAGGGCTTGCAGAGGCCGGTCTTCTTCTCCAACTGGGCGAAGAAGGTGTTCACCGACTGCTGGGTGCCCCGGTACATGTCGAACCTGCCGGAGCCCGTCGAGTTGTGCACCGGCCAGGTACCGGTGCTGCGGTACGGGCCGTCGCAGGTCTGGAAGTCGCGCTCGGGGATGGTCAGCGTGTTCGGTGAGTTGAACGACGTGCTCGGCGGCAGGCCCTGCTCCAGCGCGCTGGCGAGGACGAACAACTTGAACGTCGAGCCGGCCTGGAAGCCGTTGGAGTCGCCGTACTTGCTGTCGACCACGTAGTTGAGGAAAGTCTGGCCCTGTTTCTTGGCGCGACCCATCGGCCGGGACTGGCTGATCGCCAGCACGTTGCCCGTCCCGGGCTGGACCATCGCGAGCGCGCCGATCGCGTTGTCGGTCGGGAGGACGTGTGCCGCGGTCGAGGCGTCCGCGGCCTTCTGGAACCGGAGGTCGACGGTGGTCTTGATCGTCAGCCCGCCCGAGTTGAGCAGCTGCTGACGGTCGGCGACGGTGGCGCCGAGGGCCGGGTCGTCGAGCAGGAAGCGGCGTACGTAGTCGCAGAAGAAGGCGGCCTGCGATCCGAGGCAGCCGTTCCGCGCCGGACTGATCTTCAGGCCGAGGCCGAGGGTCTCGACCCTGTCGGCACGCGCCTGGTCGACCAGCTTCAGCTCGGCCATCCGGCGCACCACGGTGTCGCGGCGGGCCGTGGCCTTCTCCTCGAAACGCGTCGGGTCGTAGCCGACCGGGTTCTTCACCAGGCCCGCGAGCAGCGCCGCCTCGCGCAGGTTGAGCCGGCTCGCGTCCTTGCTGAAGTAGTGCCGGGCGGCGGCCTGGACGCCGTACGCTCCGTCACCGAAGTAGGCGATGTTCAGGTAGCGCTCGAGGATCCAGTCCTTGGAGTACTTCTTCTCGAAGCCGATCGCGTACCGGAGCTCCTGGATCTTGCGCTGGTAGGTCTCCTCGGTGGCCGCCTTGCGCTCCGCGGTGGTCTTGGCCTGGCTGAGCTGGGTCATCTTGGCCAGCTGCTGGGTGATCGAGGAGCCGCCCTGCGTGGTCACGCCGTTGTTGGCCTGGTTGGTCAGGAAGGCGCGCAGGGTGCCCTTCAGGTCGATCGCGCCGTGCTCGTAGAACCGGTAGTCCTCGATCGCGATGATCGCGCTGCGCATGATCGGTGCGACCGCGGAGAGCGGCACGTTGACGCGGTTCTCGTCGTAGAACGTCGCGATCGTCTGGCCCTGGGCGTCCAGGACCCGGGTGCGCTGCGCGAGCGGCTCGGCGGAGAGCTCCTCGGGAAGGTTCTTCATCCCCTTCGACAGGGCCTCGCTGCCGACGCTGAGCGCGCCCGCCCACGGGATCACCAGGCCGGCGACGAGGATGCCCATCAGCACGGAGAGCGCGAGGATCACCGTCATCTGGGACACGACGTCTCGGAATGACGGGGATGAGCGACGGGCCATGGCGCCAGTGTAAGTGGGGTACCTGAGCGTGCCGTACATCACGGGGTGGGCTAGGTCACATAGTCAATAAGGACCATCCGATTCGGTACTGCCGGACCTGTTCCGAGACGGCTGCGGCCCATAAGTTTCGATACGTGGGGGGGCTGGCTTCTGGGGTCAGATACCACGGGTTCCTTTGGGGGTTCCAATGACATGGAATGACGAGTGGGCTGCTGCGGCGACGTGCCAGCAGTCACGGCCTGACGAATTGTTCGTCCGGGGCGCTGAGCAGCACAAGGCCAAGCTGGTCTGTGCCGCCTGCCCGGTGCGCGCTGAATGCCTGGCGGAAGCACTGGACAACAAGATCGAGTGGGGTGTGTGGGGTGGCATGACGGAGCGCGAGCGTCGCGCCGTTCTGCGCAAGCGCCCGAACGTGACTTCCTGGCGGGCGTTGCTGTCCACGGCCAAGGAAGCGCACCTGGAAGCGGCTCAAGCCGCCTCCTGATCCTCTGCGCGGCACGAGCCGCACAGGAGTCGCATCACTGCACCCGATCCGGGCTGAGGCACGCCCGGAGCCGGTCGCCGGGCGGTCAGGCAGTCGCGTTGGCGGCCAGCAGGTCGCCGATACCGCGCAGCCCGTCGAGGTCGTGGACGTCCCCGGGCAGCGCCGGCAGCACTGCCGTCCGCACCCGCGGGTGCGCAGTGGCGAACCGGCCGCGGAGCCGGGTCTCCCGCTCCACGATGAGTTTGCGGTCCGCGTGCAGGCGCAACAGCCCGGCCGCGGTCCGGCTCGGCTCGTCGGCCGCGTCGCGGAGCTTCTCGTACCCCGACATCGCCGCCGCCGCGCTCAACGTGCCGCCCGGGTCGGTGCTGGCCCGGTTCACCACGAGCCCCGCGAGCGGCATCTTCTCGGCGCTCAGCCGCTCGACGAAGTACGCCGCTTCGCGCAGGGCGTCGGGCTCGGGCGCCGCGACCACCACGAACGCCGTCCCCGGTGCCTGGAGCAGTTCGAAGGTGCGCTGCGCCCGCGCCCGGAAGCCGCCGAAGAGAGTGTCGAAAGCGGCGACGAAGGCCTGCATGTCGGCCAGGACCTGCCCGCCGATGATCGTGGTGATCGCCTTGGTGACCAGCCCGAACCCGGCCGTCATCAGCTTGGCCGGGCCCTTGGCCGGAGCGATCAGCAGCTTCATGAAGCGGCCGTCGAGGAAGCTGGAGAGCCGCTCGGGAGCGTCCAGGAAGTCGAGCGCGCTCCGCGACGGCGGGGTGTCGACGACGATCAGGTCCCAGCGACCCGAAGCGCGGGCGTCCCGGTCGAGCTGGCCCAGCTTCTCCATCGCCATGTACTCCTGGGTGCCGGCGAACGAACTGGACACCGCGATGTAGAACGGGTTGTTGAGGATCTGCTGCGCCTTCTCCGGGCTGGCCTGGCCCTCGACGACCTCGTCGAAGGTGCGCTTCATGTCCAGCATCATCGCGTCCAGGCTGCCCGTCCCGGACGACGAGCCGGTCGAGACGCCGGGCACCGGTCGGGGCACGTTGTCGAGCGCCTCGATGCCCATCGACTGGGCGAGCCGCCGGGCCGGGTCGATGGTGAGCACGACGACCTTGCGGCCGCGTTCCGCGGCGCGCAGCGCGATCGCCGCCGACGTGGTGGTCTTGCCGACCCCGCCGGAGCCGCAGCACACGATGATCCGCTGGTTCGGATCGTCGAGCATCGCGTCGATGTCGAGGACCGGGGTCTCGCCGGGGACGGCGGTCATCGGGCCGACCCGGGGGGTCGAGCGGCCGGTGGCGCGTGCGTTCATGCCAGCCCCTGTTCGGTCAGTGCGGCGGCCAGCTCGTAGAGGCCGGCCATGTCGGTCCCGCCGGCCAGGAGCGGCAGTTCGTACGTCGGAACGCCGATCTCCTCGATCACGGCGCGCTGGCTGTCCTCGAGCCGGCGCCGCTCGGCGTGGTCGCGACCCTCGGCGAGGAGGGTCGTGAGGATCCCGGGGTCGGAGTCGATGCCGGCCGAGCCGAGGGCCTTGGCGATCGCTTTGGTGTCGGCCTTGCCGGCGAGCAGATCGGCGCGGGCGTCCTCGTCGAGGTCCTGGGGGCGGACCAGGTTCACCACGATGCCGCCGACGGGCAGCTCCGCCGCGTGGAGTTCGGCGACGCCGTCGGCAGTCTCCTGCACCGGCATCTCCTCGAGCACCGTCACCAGGTGGACGGCCGTGCGCGGGGACCGGAGCAGGGTCGTGACGTGGTCGGCCTGTGCCTTGATCGGCCCGACCTTGGCGAGTCCGGCGAGCTCGCTGTTCACGTTGAGGAACTGCGCGATCCGGCCGGTCGGTGGCGCGTCGAGGACGATCGCGTCGTAGCGCCGGGCGCCCTTGTTCCGGCTGTTGCGCTGGGCCGCTTCGTAGACCTTGCCGGTGAGCAGCACGTCGCGGACCCCGGGCGCGATCGTGGTCGCGAAGTCGATCACGCCGAACCGGTCCAGGGCCTTGCCCGCACGTCCGAGGCGGTAGTACATCGCCAGGTACTCCAGGAGCGCGGACTCGGCATCGATCGCGAGCGCGTAGACGTCCCCGTGGCCGTGCTCGGTGGCTTTCGCGACGAGACGCTCTTCGTACGGCAGCGGCGGGACGTCGAAGATCTGTGCGATCCCCTGACGTCCCTCGACCTCGCAGAGCAGCACCGTCTTGCCGTGGGCGGCGAGCGCCAGCGCGAGGCTCGCGGCGACCGTGGACTTCCCGGTGCCGCCCTTGCCGGTCACGATGTGCAGTTGCACGTCCGGGAAGTCGGAGCTGGGCTCTGGCATGTTCGGAAGCCTAGGGGCAGTCTGGGTGCGAGCGGCAGGTGTCCCGGGTCCCGGGGCGTGACCCTCGTCATGGTGCCGACTGGACAACACCGGTGTGGTTAGCAGACATTAACCACCCGGCGTGGAATCGTCGCAGGGCTGGATCGGGAGGCAGGGCATGGACAAAGTCGTGGCGAGCGCCGCGGAAGCGGTGGCCGACATCGGCTCAGGATCGACCCTGGCCGTCGGAGGGTTCGGTCTGTGCGGGGTCCCGTCGGTCCTGATCGCGGCGCTCCTCGATTCGGGGGTCGACGACCTCGAGGCGATCTCGAACAACTGCGGCGTCGACGAATGGGGCCTGGGTCAGCTGTTGATGGCCAAGCGGCTTCGCCGGATGGTGTCGTCGTACGTCGGTGAGAACAAGGAGTTCGCACGACAGTTCCTCTCCGGGGAACTCGAGGTCGAGCTCAATCCGCAGGGCACGCTGGCCGAGCGGATGCGCGCTGGCGGGAGCGGGATCGCGGCCTTCTTCACCGCGACCGGCGGCGGCACCCAGGTCGCCGAGGGCGGGCTGCCGTGGCGCTACCACCCGGACGGGTCGATCGCGCTGGCCTCGCCGCCGAAGGAGACCCGGACGTTCCAGGACCAGAACGGCGACGGCCGTGAGTACGTCCTGGAGACCGCCCTGGTCGCCGATTTCGGACTGGTCCGGGCCTGGAAGGGCGACCGGCACGGGAACCTCGTCTACCGGGACTCGGCGCGCAACTTCAACCCGCTCGCCGCGATGTGCGGCCGGGTGACCGTCGCGGAGGTCGAGCACCTGGTGGAGCCGGGCGAGATCGAGCCGAACGACGTGCACACCCCCGGTGTCTTCGTGCAACGCGTGGTGGCACTGACCCCGGAGCAGGCCGCGGACAAGCGGATCGAGAAGCGCACCACGAGGGAGCGTGCCTGATGCCCTGGACCCGAGAAGAGATGGCCGCGCGAGCGGCGTCCGAGCTGACGGACGGCAGCTACGTGAACCTCGGCATCGGACTCCCGACGCTGGTGCCGAACTACGTCGCCGATGACGTCGAACTCGTGCTGCAGAGCGAGAACGGGATCCTCGGCGTCGGGCCCTACCCGTACGCCGGCGAGGAGGACCCGGACCTCATCAACGCCGGCAAGGAGACCGTGACCCTGCGGCGGGGGGCGTCCTTCTTCGACTCCGCCACCAGCTTCGGCATGATCCGCGGCGGCAAGATCGACGCCGCGATCCTCGGCGCGATGCAGGTCTCCGCCACCGGCGACATCGCCAACTGGATGATCCCCGGCAAGATGGTCAAGGGGATGGGTGGTGCGATGGACCTGGTCCATGGCGCCAAGCGGGTGATCGTGCTGATGGAGCACGTCTCCAAGGACGGCGAGTTCAAGGTCGTCAACGAGTGCTCGCTGCCGTACACGGGGCGCGGTGTGGTCCAGCGGATCATCACCGACCTCTGCGTCCTCGACGTCACCCCGGACGGACTGAAGCTGGTCGAGCTCGCCCCGGGCGTCACCGAGGACGAGGTGCGCCGGCAGACCGAGCCGCCGATCGGCTGACCTCCGGCCGGCCTTCAGCGCGGTCGGCGCAGACCCAACGTTCCACCAGGAGGGTCATGATGAAGACGATCTCCGCCGCAGGACTTGCGGC
>JAKFBZ010000020.1:0-8806 GCA_036676945.1 Marmoricola sp. | reverse complement strand
CTCGACCGGCTCGACGACGGACGCGAACACCGCGGACCCTCCGTCCCCGCACGCGGAAACGCCGAAGGCGAGGACCAGGGCCAGAACAGCCCCGATCCCCGCCTTCAAGAAGCGGGGCACCCTCAGACGCCGGCGATCTTCTTCAGGGCGTCGGCACGGTCGGTGCGCTCCCAGTAGAACTCAGGCAGCTCGCGACCGAAGTGGCCGTACGCCGCGGTCTTGGCGTAGATCGGGCGCTTCAGGTCCAGGTCGCGCACGATGGCGGCCGGACGCAGGTCGAAGACCTCGAGGACGGCCTTCTGGATGGTCTCGTCGGAGACGACACCGGTCCCGAAGGTCTGGATGAAGACGCCCACCGGAGCGGCCTTGCCGATGGCGTAGGCCACCTGCGCCTCGCACCGGGTGGCCAGACCTGCGGCGACGACGTTCTTGGCGACCCAGCGCATCGCGTAGGCGGCGGAGCGGTCGACCTTCGACGGGTCCTTGCCCGAGAAGGCGCCACCACCGTGACGGGCCATGCCGCCGTAGGTGTCGACGATGATCTTGCGACCGGTCAGGCCGGCGTCACCCATCGGGCCACCGACCACGAAGTTGCCGGTCGGGTTGACCAGCAGGCGGTAGCCGTCCGACGGGATGTCGAAGGTGGCAAGCACCGGGTCGATGACGTTGGCCTTGATGTCCGGGGTCAGGGTGTTGACCAGGTCGACGCCCTCGGCGTGCTGCGTGGACAGCACCACGGTGTCGACGCGGACCGGGCGGTCGTTCTCGTCGTACTCGATGGTGACCTGGGTCTTGCCGTCGGGACGCAGGTAGTCGAGCGTGCCGTTCTTGCGGACCTCGGTCAGCTTCTCGGAGAGACGCTGGGCGATGCTGATCGGGAGCGGCATGAGCTCCTTGGTGTCGTCGCAGGCGTAGCCGAACATCAGGCCCTGGTCGCCGGCGCCCTGGCTGTCGAGCTCGTCACCGGATCCGTCGACCCGGGCCTCGAAGCCCTTGTCGACGCCCTGCGCGATGTCGGGCGACTGCTGGCCGATGGCGATCTGCACACCGCAGGAGTTGCCGTCGAAGCCCTTGACCGAGGAGTCGTAGCCGATCTCGAGGATCTTCTCGCGGACCAGCTGCGCGATCGGGGCGTAGGTCTTGGTGGTCACCTCACCGGCGACGACGACGAGGCCGGTGGTGATCAGCGTCTCGCAGGCGACCCGGCTGTCGGGGTCTCCGGCGAGCAGCGCGTCCAGCACGGTGTCGCTGATCGCGTCGGCGATCTTGTCCGGGTGACCTTCGGTCACGGACTCGGAGGTGAACAGGCGTCCAGTCACGTCTATCTCCTGAGAATTTCCCTGGCCGGATGTTGGCCAGTAGGTACTTGATGGGGGTGGGTTTGCCCAGCGGGATCAGCCTAACGAGAACGTCCTCATCGTGAGACGGAGTCTCAGAATTAGGCCTCGGTTGTCCCGCTGGAGGTCTAACGCGCGTCGAGCAAGGTGGTCACGCTGTCCCAGATCACCTGTGCCAGGGCGCTTTTCGAGCCACGCGGAACAGTGGTGCTGCTGCCGTCCGCGCCGAGTACGACGGCCTCGTTGTCCTCGGCGCCGAACACCTTGCCGCCGCCGACGTCATTGACCACGAGCAGGTCACAGCCCTTGCGGGCCAGCTTCGTGCGCGCGTGCTCCATGACCGAGCCGTTCTCGTCGCCGGTCTCGGCAGCGAAGCCGACGACCACGATCCCCGGGTTCGGCCGGTCGGCGGCCAGGCCGGCCAGGATGTCGGGGTTCTGGGTCAGGGCGATCGCCGGGGCGCTGCCGTCCTCGGACTTCTTGATCTTGGCGTCCGTGAACTCCGACGGCCGGAAATCGGCCGGTGCCGCCGCCATCACCACGGCGTCGGCGGTCCGGCAGGCGGCGACCACCTGCTCCTGCAGTTCGGCGGTCGTCTCCACCCGGACCACTTTCACCCCGGCCGGGTCGGGCAGCGTCACGTTGGCAGCGACCAGGGTCACCTCGGCCCCCCGCGACGCGGCGGTACGGGCCAGTGCGTAGCCCTGGAGACCGGACGAGCGGTTGCCGAGGAAGCGCACCGGGTCCAGGTACTCACGGGTGCCCCCCGCGGAGACCACGATCCTCTTCCCGGCGAGGTCCTGGACCCCGGTCCCGCCGCGGGCGAGCACATCGGTCGCCACGGCGAAGATCTCGGCGGCCTCCGGGAGCCGGCCCTTGCCGGTGTCGGCGCCGGTCAGGCGGCCCTCGGCGGGCTCGATCACCAGCGCGCCGCGCTCGCGGAGCGTGGCGACGTTCGCCTGCGTCGCCGGGTGCTCCCACATCTCGGTGTGCATCGCCGGAGCGAACACGACCGGGCAGCGCGCGGTCAGCAGGGTGTTGGTCAGCAGGTCGTCGGCGAGTCCGTGCGCCGCCTTGGCGAGCAGGTCCGCGGTCGCCGGTGCGACCACCACCAGGTCGGCGGTCTGGCCGATCCGCACATGCGGCACGGCGTGCACGTCGTCCCACACCTCGGTGCTGACCGGCTTGCCGGACAGCGCGGCCCAGGTCGCGACGCCCACGAACTCGAGTGCAGCCGCGGTCGGCACGACGGTCACGTCGTGGCCGGACTCGGTGAACCGCCGGAGCAGTTCACAGGCCTTGTACGCAGCGATCCCGCCGCTCACGCCGAGAACGACGTGAGGACGGGACTGCTTTTCAGGCGTGGTGCTCATCGTGACCGGTGAGGTCACTCGGCCGCAGACTCCGCTGCGACCTCTTCGGGATCGATGTCCTCGCAGACCAGCAGGTCCTCGTTGATCTCGCGCAGCGCGATCGAGAGCGGCTTCTCCTGGACGTGCGTGTCGACGAGCGGGCCGACGTACTCCAGCAGGCCCTCGCCGAGCTGCGAGTAGTACGCGTTGATCTGACGAGCACGCTTGGCGCTGTAGAGCACCAGCTTGTACTTCGAGTCGGTCTTGGTCAGCAGGTCGTCGATCGGGGGGTTGGTGATCCCCTCGGCGACGGGCTGGGTGCCGGACAAGCTCATCGAGCCTCACAAACGCATAGGAAGGATGGATGCTCCGGGCAGATGGCCTCAGGAACGCATCAACTCTACCAACTCTTCGGCTGCATCGGGAATCGTGTGGTTCACCACCGTGGCGTCGAACTCGGCTTCTGCGGCGAGTTCGGCCCGGGCGGTCTCCAAGCGGCGCTCCCGCTCGGCCTCGTCCTCGGTGCCGCGGCCGACCAGGCGCCGGACCAATTCGTCCCACGACGGCGGGGCCAGGAAGACGAAGCGCGCCTCCGGCATCCGCGTCCGGACCTGCCGGGCGCCCTGCAGGTCGATCTCGAGGAGCGCGATCCGGCCTTCGACCAGGGCCGCCTGCACCGGACCACGGGGTGTCCCGTAGCGGGCAGCCTTGTGGACGACGGCCCACTCGAGGAGTTCGTCGTCGGCGATCATCCGGTCGAACTCGTCGTCGGAGACGAAGTGGTAGTGGACCCCGTCGATCTCATCGGGACGGCGGGGCCGGGTCGTCGCCGAGACGGAGATCCAGACCTCGGGGTGGTGCTCACGCAGCCACGCGGTCACAGTCCCCTTACCGACGGCTGTGGGGCCGGCCAGCACGGTCAGCCGTGAAGGACCGGAGCCGGCCGCCTCACTCACCGCTGGGGAACTCTGCCACCAGGGCGGCGACCTGCTTCGCGCCGAGTCCGCGGACGCGGCGGCTCTCGGAGATCTTGAGCCGCTCCATGACCTGCGCGGCGCGCACCTTGCCCAGACCCGGCATCGACTGCAGCAGTTCGTTGACCCGCATCTTGCCGATGACCTCGTTGTGCTCGCCCTCGGCCAGGACCTCGGCGATCGACGCACCCGAGTGCTTGAGCCGGTTCTTCACCGCGGCCCGCTCCCGTCGCGATGCGGCGGCCTTGTCCAAGGCGGCCTGTCGCTGTTCGGGGGTCAGGGGTGGCAGCGCCACTGGGCGGTCCTCTTCGTCGGCGGTGTGCGGGGGAAGCGTGTGGAGCAATCTAGTCACGGTCCGGCGGTGGCTGCAACGCAGGTCGCAGATCCGAGACAAGCAGTAGCGGACGGCTCCGCTCACAAGCCAAGTTGGAGCTTGCACACATCCTTGGCCTGTTGATCGATGCCGTTGATGGCTTCGACGACGCCCTGCTCGCTGACCCGGGAGGCAGCGGCCGCGATCCGGCGCTGGTCGGCCCCGCTGACCGAGGACGGCGGCTTGCCGTCGACGAAGTCGACGGGCTCCACGCCGGCCGCCACGATCGCGTCCCGGAGTCCCTGGAGAGCGGTCAGCGCCGTCTGCCACTCGTCGGTGAGGTCATCGGGAGCCTTGGCGGCGACGTCCTCCAGGTCGGCGAGGTGCACCAGCAACGACACTCCGGTGCCGTCGTCGGCGAAGATGCTCTGCTGCTGCTTCAGCGCGGCGCAGTAGTCGTCCTCACTGGAGCCGCAGCCGGCCAGCAGACCGGTCAGCACCAGTGCACCGGAAGCGAGCCCGGCGGCCACACCCCGACGGTTCATCGGACCAGGGCCAGGAATGCTTCGTTGGCGCGCGCGGCGGCCGTGCGGAGAGCGGTCGGATCGGGACCCGCGCCGAGGATCTCGCGCGAGCTTGAGGGGAGCACGTTGCCGATCACGTCACCGAAAATACGTCGGACGTCCTCAGCGGTGCCGCCCTGCGCGCCGATGCCCGGCACCAGCAACGGCCCATCGATCGCGAGCGAGCTCGCGTCGTCCAGGGCCGCCCGGTCGATCGTCGCGCCGACCACGGCGCCGAACGAGCCCAGGGAAGGACTGTCCGCGTTCGCTGCCCGGAGCGAATCGAGCACCACTGCCGCCACGGTGCGCCCGTCCGCGGCACGGGCGTGCTGCACCTCGGGGCCCTCGGGGTTCGAGGTCAGCGCCAGCACGAAGACACCGGCGTCGTGCTTGCGCGCGGTCTCGATCATCGGAGCCAGGCTGCCGAACCCGAGGAACGGTGAGGCCGTGATCGCGTCGGCGGCGATCGGCGAGGACCGGTCGAGATAGGCGTCGGCGTACGCCTGCGCCGTCGAGCCGATGTCCCCGCGCTTCACGTCCAGGACCACCTGGGCGCCCGCCTCGCGGCAGACCCGGATCGTCTCTTCGAGGACGGCGACGCCCGCGGAGCCGAATCGCTCGAAGAACGCGGACTGCGGCTTGATCGCGGCCACGTGCGGACCGAGCGCCTCGGCGGCCGTCAGCGCGAAGGAGCGCAGGCCTTCGACCGTCTCGGGCAGGCCCCAGGCCTGGAGCAGCCCAGCATGCGGGTCGATCCCCGCGCAGAGCGGCCCGCGCTCGTCCATCGCGACCCGCAGACGGGCACCGAAAGTGCCTGATCCGGCGCTGCCGAACGGTGTCCCGGCGTTCATCGGCGTTGCTCCTTCGCGATCGCCGCGTTCATCTTCCGCGGCCACAAGGGTCCCTCGTAGATGAAGGCCGAGTACGCCTGCACCAGATCAGCACCGGCGGCGATGCGCTCGACCGCGTCCTCGGGAGAGCTGATCCCGCCGACGCCGATCAGCGTCATCTCGGCGGCCACCTGGGACCGGAGCAGGCGCAGCACCTCGAGGGAGCGCTTGCGCAGGGGCGCGCCGGAGAGACCACCCGCGCCGGCGGCTTCGATCTCGGCCGTCGTCGACTGCAGTCCGGCGCGGCTGATCGTGGTGTTGGTCGCGACGATCCCGTCCAGGCCGATGGCCGTGGCCAGGTCCGCGACCTCGAGGACGTCCTCGTCGGAGAGGTCAGGCGCGATCTTGACCAGCAACGGCACCGGGGTCTCCCGGGTCCCGGCGGTCACCTCGTCCGCCCGGCGCCGGACGGCGACCAGAAGCGGCTCGAGCTTCGCGACGGCCTGCAGGTCCCGCAGGCCGGGCGTGTTCGGCGAGGACACGTTCACGACCAGGTAGTCGGCGTACGGCGCCAGCAGCCCGGTGCTCTTCTCGTAGTCGCCGATCGCGGCGTCCTCGGGCACGACCTTGGTCTTGCCGATGTTGATACCGAGAACAGGAGACGCGACGGAGGAGCGACTCCTGTTCTCCTCTTTGAGGGTGACCCGACGCTTGCGGGCGCGCGCGGCCAGCCGTTCCGCGACCGCCTCGGCGCCGTCGTTGTTGAAGCCCATCCGGTTCACCACGGCACGGTCGACCGGGAGCCGAGCGAGCCGCGGCTTCGGGTTGCCCGGCTGCGGCTCCCCCGTGACCGTGCCGATCTCCACGAAGCCGAAGCCCAGGGCTCCGAGCGCGTCGATCCCGACGGCGTTCTTGTCGAACCCGGCGGCCAGACCGAGGACTCCCGGGAAGTCGATCCCCATCCGGCGTACCCCTGCATGATGCGGAAGCACGCGCTGGACGCCGCGCATGACCGGTCCGGCGGCCCGGATGCCGGCGAACCCCGCGTGGTGCGCCTGCTCGGGGTCGACCCGGGTCAGCACCCGGTCGAAGAGCGCCCGGTACGGCGCCGTCACACCGGCTGCCCTTCGTGCCGGCCCGCTCCCGGGCGGTGGCCCGGGTCGGTCGTCCCCAGTCGGGCCCAGTCCTGCAGCGAGCGGACGCCGATGCTGCCGGACCGGAGCGCTTCGATGCCCTGTACCGCGGCGGCCAGGCCCTGCACGGTCGTGATGCACGGGGTGTTGGTGAGGATCGCCGCGGTCCGGATCTCGTACCCGTCCACGCGCGAGTCACCGCCCGCCGTGGTGCCGTGCGGGGTGTTGACGATCAGGTCGATCTGGCCGTCGTGGATCAGCTGGACGCTCGTCGGCTCGCCGTTCGGGCCGGTGCCCTCGAAGTGCTTGCGGACGACCGTCGCCTTGATCCCGTTGCGACGCAGCACCTCGGCGGTGCCCTGGGAGGCGAGGATGTCGAACCCTGCCTCGGCGAGCACCTTGATCGGGAAGATCATCGTGCGCTTGTCCCGGTTCGCCATGCTCACGAAGACCCGCCCCGAGGTGGGCAACGAGCCGAACGCCGCCGTCTGGGACTTCGCGAAGGCGGTCCCGAAGTCGGCGTCGAAACCCATCACCTCGCCGGTCGACTTCATCTCCGGGCCGAGCACGGTGTCGACGAAGGCGCCGTCAGGGGTGCGGAACCGGTTGAACGGCATCACGGCCTCCTTGACCGCGATCGGCGAGTCGGCGGGCAGCTCGCCGCCGTCCGTCGCGGGCAGCACCCCGGCTGCGCGCAGGGACGCGATCGACTCGCCGAGCATCACCCGGGCAGCCGCCTTGGCCAGCGGCGTGGCGGTCGCCTTGGAGACGAACGGGACCGTCCGGCTGGCCCGTGGGTTGGCCTCCAGGACGTAGAGCACGTCGGCGCCCAGGGCGAACTGGATGTTGAGCAGGCCGACCACTCCGATGCCCTTGGCGATCGCCTCGGTCGCCTCCCGGATCCGGGTGATCTCGGCCGCGCCGAGGGTGATCGGCGGCAGGGCACACGAGGAGTCACCGGAGTGGATCCCGGCCTCCTCGATGTGCTCCATGACGCCGCCCAGGAACAGGTCGGTGCCGTCGTACAGGGCGTCGACGTCGATCTCGACGGCATCGTCGATGAACCGGTCGACCAGCACCGGGCGGTCCGGGCTGATCTCCGTCGCCGCTTCGATGTAGGAGCGCAGCGAGTCGTCGTTGTAGACGATCTGCATCCCGCGGCCGCCGAGCACGTACGACGGACGCACCAGGACCGGGAATCCGATCTCGGCCGCGATCGCGCGGGCGTCCTCGAAGGACACCGCCGTACCGTGCTTGGGCGCGACCAGGCCGGCCTCACGGAGCAGCCGCCCGAAGGCGCCACGTTCCTCGGCCAGTTCGATGGCTGCCGGGGAGGTCCCGACGATCGGGACGCCGGCGTCCTCGAGCCCCTGGGCCAGACCCAGCGGCGTCTGGCCGCCGAGCTGGCAGATCACACCGGCGATCGGGCCAGCCAGCGACTCGGCGTGCACGACCTCGAGGACGTCCTCGAGGCTGAGCGGCTCGAAGTACAGCCGGTCGGAGGTGTCGTAGTCGGTCGAGACCGTCTCCGGGTTGCAGTTCACCATCACGGTCTCGTAGCCGGCCTCGGAGAGCGCCAGCGAGGCGTGCACGCAGGAGTAGTCGAACTCGATCCCCTGCCCGATCCGGTTCGGGCCGCTGCCGAGGATGATCACCGCCGGCTTGGTGCGCGGCGCGACCTCGGTCTCCTCGTCATAGGAGCTGTAGTGGTACGGCGTCCGGGCGGCGAACTCGGCGGCGCAGGTGTCCACGGTCTTGTAGACCGGCCGGACGCCGAGTGCGTGCCGGATGCCGCGGACGACGTCCTCGGACAGGTCCCGCATCTTCGCGAGCTGGCCGTCGGAGAACCCGTGTCGCTTGGCACGCCGGAGCAGCGCCGGGGTGAGCTCGTCGGCGGCGATGATCTCCTGCGCGATCTCGTTGATCAGCCCGATCTGGTCCACGAACCACGGGTCGATGCCGGTGGCGGCGTGGATCTCCTCCGGCGTCGCACCGGCGCGGATGGTGTCCATCACCCGCTTGAGCCGGCCGTCGGTGGGGACCTTGATCTCCTCGAGCAGCGCGGCCTTGTCCAGGTCCACCCACTCGTGGCTCCAGTCGAAGACCGAGTCCTTCTGCTCCAGGCTGCGCAGCGCCTTCTGCAGCGCCTCGGTGAAGTTGCGGCCGATGGCCATCGCCTCCCCGACCGACTTCATGTGCGTGGTCAGCGTCTTGTCCGCGGTGGGGAACTTCTCGAACGCGAACCGGGGCACCTTCACGACCACGTAGTCCAGGGTCGGCTCGAAGCTCGCCGGGGTCTCGGCG
>JAKFBZ010000019.1:0-5677 GCA_036676945.1 Marmoricola sp. | reverse complement strand
CTGGCTCGAGGCAGGACCGCTGGTGAGCACCGCCCTGGCCGACCTCGAGTCGGGGAAGGCGATCTCGGTGCCCAGCCTGCGCTACAAGGCGATCGTCACCGGCGCGAAGTACGTGCCCAGCGGTTTGCTGCAGCGGTTCCAGTCGTTCGGCCGGAAGTAGGTCTCCAGCCTCAGCCTTCGCCGGCGATGAACGCGCGGACCGAGTCCGCCACCATCTGCACCGCGATCGCGGAGAGCAGCAGACCGGCGATCCGGGTCACGAGCATGACGCCGCTCTCGCGAATGACCCGCAGGATCGGCAGCGAGAAGCGCATCGCGAGCCAGATGCTGATGTGCACCGCGACCACGCCGAGAGCCACCGCGGCGAACTCGTCGAAGCCGTCGACCTGCTTGCTGGCGACCATCGTCGCGACGATCGCGCCAGGACCGGCCAACAGCGGCGTCCCGAGCGGCACCATGGCGACATTGGTCTCCTGGGCCGTTGACGGCTCGCTCTCCTTGCCGGTGAGCAGTTCGAGCGCGATGAGCAGCAGCAGCAGCCCGCCGGCGCCCTGCAGCGCAGGCAACGAGATGTGCAGGTACTCCAGAATCCGCTGCCCGAAGAACGCGAACGCGGTGATCACGCCGAACGAGACGGCGACGGCCTGCCAGGCGAGGCGCCGCGCGGCCTGGGGCGAGCGGCCGCCGGTCAGCGAGAGGAAGATCGGGATCAGTCCGGGCGGATCCATGATGACAAAAAGCGTCACGAAGACCGAAGTGAACAGGACCCAATCCATGGGTCACCAGGGTAGGGCCGGAAGCCTTCCGGCGACGAACTCAAAGGGGGTCATCTCGGTCACGTCGCACGGGCGGGTGCGGTCACCAGTCCGGCCGGTCGCCTCCGAACGGCATCTCCAGGGCTTCGGGCCCGAATCCGGTCACGTCGGCGAGCAGCCACTCGTCGCGCAGCAGCAGGGCCGCGGCCGCGGGGCGGATCACCAGCCACAGCCAGCGGCCGTCGGCCTCACCGGCGAAGACCGACCGGGCCAGCAGGTCGTCGTCATCACGGGAGTCCACCGCCCACATCGGCACACTGCGCCCGCCGGCACGCACCTTGACGGCGGGCAGGCCGACCCCGACCTGGTGACCGGGGTCGTCGTACGGCGTACCGGCGCAGCGCGCGCCGAGACCCACGCCGGGGTCTTCCGCCACGACCGTGACCTCGACCCGCCCGTCGACGTCGCTGGTGCCGACCGTGGTGGTGACCGTGGCGATGGCGCGTTCGGGTGACGCGACGCAGCCGAAGTCGGAGATCGTCCAACCGGGACTCATCGGCCACGGCAGGTAGGTCGGCAGGTCCGCGACCCGGCCGACGAGTTCGGCGAAGGTGGCGTAGTCGGCGACCTTCGGGCGCCAGAGCGGTTCGATGGCCCCGTGCAGCGCGCAGACCAGCGCTCCGTCCGACTCGGTGGTCGCGGACGAGCAACGGGGACAGGAAGCCACGAGCGACACGTCAGGAAGCCTAGGCCTCACGAGTTCCAGCGCGCCACGGCCGGCGAGTCGTGCTCGTACCCCAGGACCGAGATGGTGGTCGGATCGAGCTTGAGCATCCGCCCGCCGAGGACCCGCAGTCCCAGCCAGCGCATCGCCAGCGCACGCGAGGCGTGGCCGTGCCCGAAGACCAGAGCCCGGCCACCGTGGGTGCGCACCTGCTCGACGACGCGGTCGAGGCGCTCGGCCACGGCCGGCTCCGACTCGCCTCCGGGCGAGGGGTGGGACCAGACGGTCCAGCCGGGCACCGTCCTGCGGATCTCAGGGGTGGTGAGCCCTTCGTAGTCGCCGTAGTCCCACTCGACCAGATCCTCGCTGAGCTCGACGCCCTCGAAGCCGGCGAGCTCTGCCGTCCGGGTCGCGCGCTGCCGGGGACTGGACAGCACCAGGTCGAACGCCGTGCCGGCGAGCCGCTCGCCCAGCTCCCGGGCGGCCACCTCGCCCTCCGGAGTGAGCGGGAGGTCGGTGTGCGAGGTGTGCTTCCCGTCCCGACTCCACTCGGTCTGGCCGTGGCGGACGATCCAGAGCTCGGCGCGGTCCGGGGGCGGGTGCGGGTCCATGGGATGAGCCTTCTGGGATCATCGCCCGGTGACAAGTCCCGCCGTCGAGAACGACCAAGCCCTGCGCCGCTCCCGCCTCGCGGTCGCGGCGGCCTTCGCGACCCAGGGCATGGTCTTCATCAGCCTGACCACCCGGCTGCCTGATTTCTCCGACCGCTGGGACCTGTCCGACACCGAGCTGTCCGGACTGCTGCTGATGATGGTGCTGCTGGCCGGCGTCGGTTCGGTGGTGGCCGAGACCCTCGCCAAGAGCCGCGAGTCGGCACTCCTGCTCCGCGGCGGGCTGGCGTTGATCGCGGTCGCCGTACCGGTGATGGCGCTGGCGCCGGAAGTCGCCGCGTTCGTGGGCGGCATGGCCGTCTACGGGGTCGGGCTCGGCATCGTGGACGCATCGACCAACATGCAGGCGGTCGCGCTGGAGCACCGGTACGGCCGGCCGATCCTTCCGTCGTTCTACGGCGCCTGGACCTTCGGCGGCCTGCTCGGTGCTGCCGTCACCCTGGCGACCTCGTCGCTCGCGCTCGGCAGCGTCGCCGCCCTCGCCGTCGTACCGCTGGTCGCCCTGACCCTGCCGTTCCTGCGTCGGGTCGGAAATCTCGTGGCGAGCGCTCCCGCGGTCCAGATCCCGTGGCGCCCGATCATGCTGGTCGGGATCGCGATGGTGCTCTTCTACATGGTCGACACGGCCGCGTTCACCTGGGGACCGACGTACCTCGACCACGTCTTCGACACCCCGTCGAACCTGGTCGCACTGGCCACCTTCCCCTACCTGCTGGCCAGCGGCATCGTCCGCCTGGCCGGCGACGGCCTGGTCGCCAGGCACGGCGCCGTCCGGGTCCTGCGCCTGGGCGCACTGGTCGCGTCCGGCGCGCTCGCGGTGATCGTCTTCGCGCCGACCTGGCCGGTCGCCGTCCTCGGCTTCCTGGTCCTCGGCGCGGGCGTCGCCGTGATCGCACCGCTGAGCTTCTCGGCCGCCGCCCGGATCGCCGGCGGCGACGATCCGGGCCTCGACCCTGCCGTGCGTCAGGCGCGCGTCGATGCCGTGATCGGCCGCTTCAACCAGTTCAACTACATCGGAGCGCTGGTCGGCGCGGTGTTCACCGGGCTCGTCGGCGCCGGCAACCTGCGGATCGGCTTCGCGGTCCCGATGGTGCTGATCCTCGGGATCCTGCCGCTGGCGCGGTCGTTCGCTCCGTCACGCTGAGGTCAGCGGTACGCCGGCGGAGCGTCGGGTCGTTCGTCGCAGGTCGCCGTCGATCCGGCCACCTCACCCGAGCGGGACTTCCCGTCGGGATCGCGCTGGACGTACCAACGGCACCGGATCGCGGTGACCAGCACGTCGCTGGCGCCGGCATGGAAGCCCTGGTTGTTGGAGAACTCCCGGACCGACGACGAGGTCGCGAGGATCTCCCGGTCAGCAGGCAGCGAGCTCGGATCGAGCAGGTTCATGCCCGTCATCCACGACGGCGGCGCATAGCCGAGTGTGGCCAGCACCGTCGGAGCGAGGTCCGCCCGTTCGACGTTGGCAGCGAAGCTCCCGGCACCGGCACCTCCCGGCAGCCGGATCAGCAACGGGACCCGCTTCGTGGCGTCGTATTCGATCCCGTGATCCGAGGTCACGACCAGGATCGTGTCGTCCAGCTTTCCGGCCCGTTCCAACGCCTCGTAGATCTGCTTGACCCGGTCGTCGTACGACGTGAGCGCATCGTCGTAGAAGTCGCGCTGCCACCGCTCGGTCTGCGCGATGTTGGCCGAGAAAACGGGATCGTCGAGGTCGTCGTAGACCGGACCGTGGGTGCTCATGAAATGCGTGTTCACGAAGAAGGGCCGGTCCCCTCCGATCGCGTCGATGACGCCCTCGGCCCGCTGGTCGTCGGTGATCGTGTCGCCGACGACGGTCGCGACCTGGGCGTAGGGATTGCTCATCTCTTCGATGCCGAGCACGTCGAGGACGAGGTCCTTCTGGGTCCCGAGCGTGTCGCGCACGAACCAGCCCGCCAGGCCGACCCCGGTGGCGGGCCCGGCCAGGAACGCACCTCGTTGCTGCTCGTCGTTGTCGAGGTCGAACGCGCGCGCCAGGTTCTGGTCGCGGGCGTCGGCATAGTGCGGCACCGCCCAGTTCTCGGTCCGGTAGCCGAGCCGGGCAAGCAGGAAAGGCAGTGAGAGCTGCGCGTCGTCCGCACCGAGCTGGTCGGGCGGGTAGACGATCCGGGTCTCCAACGGCGAACGGCCGGTGAGCAGCGCAGCGATCGACCCGGTCGTGTTCCCGTTGTTGGTGAACGCGTTCTCGAACCTCATGAACTCGCCCACGTGCTCGGCGAGGAACGGCGTCGTGGGGCGCTCGTATCCGTACGCGCTCATGTGCTCGGCCTCGACGGCGTCGGCGGAGAGCACGATCACGTTGTACCGGTGGGTGGCGCCGGACTCGGCGAGCGTCGGCACGTCCGGGGTGTCCGCGACGTACTGCCAGGTGACCCAGAGCGCGGGCAGCCCGAGCACGACCATGCAGCCGCTCGCGACCTGCCAGCGGCGATCCGGCGTCCGGGAGAGCCGCAGCACCAGCAGCACCGCCGCGGCCCCGGCCCCGATCCCGTACGCGAGCTTCAGGAGGAGGTCGTCGTCGCGGTTCAGGCCGGTGGCGGAGATGCTGTAGATCAGGTTCTGCAGGAACGAGAGCAGCCCGACGAAGATGACCGCGCCGACCACGCTCAGCGGCAGCACGCCCCGTGGCAGCTTCGGCGCCGCGAGCCGCACCAGGGCTTCCAGCCCCAGCGCCAGCGGCGTGACCACCACCGCCAGGATCGCCGGCAGCAGCACGACGTAGCCGAGGGTCTGGAGCAGTTCGGTGCCGGTGCCGCGAGAGACCGGGGACGGCTTGGTGAGCTCGAAGGCGAACTCGTAGCCCAGGACGACCACCCCTGCGGCGAAGAGCATCCCGGCGTACCGGACCAGGTCGGCGACGAATCCCCGTCCCTGTTCGACCGGCTCAGCGGGCTCGGTGATCCCGGTGGTCTCGGCCGGCGCCGCGGTCATCGCGCCTCGAGCACGTAGACCGTGCGCAACGACCCTTCGACGGGGTGTCGGCTCCGGATGACGAAGTCCTGTTCGGCGGCGGCCTCGAACGCCTCGGTGGTGTAGTCCTCGAAGACGTCCTCCCTGGTCGCGAGCAGACGCTGAACCATCGGGTCCTCCTTCGGGATCCATTCGATGATCAGGGTGCGAGCAAGGCGTGCGAACCAATCGGTCACCGCAGGCAGCGGGACGTTGTTGCCGATCGCCAGATGATGGATCACGGCCAGCGCGAGTCCGACGTCGGCAGGACCACGCGCCTCCAGCGAGTCGCGCTCGGCGTGTGCCCAGCCCTGCGACGGACTCGGATTGGACAGGTCGACCAGCAGCGGGAGGACGGCGGTGTCGGGCGACTCCACGCACTCGCGCCAGTTCAGTTCCACCGCGGAGAGGTCCATCTCGATGGCGACCACGTCCGCTCCGGTGACCTCCGCCGCGATCCGCGAGAACCGCCCGGTGTTCGCCCCGAAGTCCCAGATCGTCCGCGCCTCGCGCTCGGCGAGCAGATCGCGGACGAT
>JAKFBZ010000018.1:0-25481 GCA_036676945.1 Marmoricola sp. | reverse complement strand
CTGCTCGGCGCGCACCCGCCCGAGCTCGCGGTCCGGGACCTGGTCGCCGTGGCCGATCAGTTCGGGATCGCCGAGTCCACGCTGCGGGTCGCGCTGACCCGGATGGTGGCCGTCGGCGATCTGGAACGAACCGACGGGACCTACCGGCTGAGCCCGCGGCTCCTCGACCGGCAACGGCGCCAGGACGAGGCCCTCGAGCCGGAGACGACGGCCTGGGACGGGAGCTGGGAGACCGTCGTCGTCACCGAGGCCGGGCGCAGTGCGACCGACCGCGCGGACCTGCGCGCGACCCTGAGCGAGCTCCGGCTGGCCGAACTGCGCGAGGGCGTCTGGCTCCGGCCGGCCAACCTCGCGCGGCCACTGCCTGCCTGGCCGGTCGGCCTGCTGAGCCAGTTCCGCAGCGTCCCTGCGGACGACCCGGCCGTCCTGGCCGACCGGCTGTGGGGGCTCGAGCAGTGGAACTCCACGGCCCGGACTCTCCTCGACGCGGTCACCGGTCCGAGTTCGGCAGCACACCGGCTCGCCGTCGCCGCCGCGGTCGTGCGGCATCTGCGTACCGATCCTGCCCTGCCGGAACAACTGCTCCCCGCGGCGTGGGCGGCCACCGACCTGCAGGCGGCGTACGCGGCCTACCAGGCGGAGCTGATGGCGACCGGGATCCAGATCCGGGTCAGCTCGCCGTCGGCGCGGTCGACCTGAACGACCGCAACCGGAGACTGTTCGTGACGACGAAGACCGAGGAGAACGCCATCGCGGCGCCGGCGAGCATCGGGTTGAGCAGACCGGCGGCCGCGATCGGGAGCCCGACGACGTTGTAGGCGAACGCCCAGAACAGGTTGCCCTTGATCACGGCCAGCGTCCGCCGGGAGAGGCGGATCGCGTCACCCGCGGCGCGCAGGTCGCCACGGACCAGAGTCAGGTCGGCGGCTTCGATCGCGACGTCGGTCCCGGTGCCCATCGCGAGTCCGAGGTCGGCCTGGGCCAGCGCGGCCGCGTCGTTCACGCCGTCGCCGACCATCGCGACGACCCGGCCCTCGTCCTGGAGCCTCCGGATCACGTCGACCTTGCCGGCCGGGAGCACCTCGGCGATCACGTCGTCGGCGTCGATGCCGACCTCCGCGGCGACCGAGCGCGCGACCTCCGCGTCGTCCCCGGTGAGCAGCAGCGGCCGCAGACCCAGCGCACGGAGCTCGGTGATCGCCTGCGCCGATGTCGGCTTCGGCTCGTCCGCGACGACGACGCTGCCGATCCGGACCCCGTCACGGAGTACGTCGACCGTCGTTCCGCCCGCCGAGGTCGCCGCCCGGCGCACCTCGACAGCGGCATCGCCGACGATCCCGGAGACGCCGACACCGGGAGTGCTCACGAAGTCCCGGACGTCGCGCACGGTGCCGAGGTCCGCGGCTGCTGCGGTGATCGCCCGGGCGATCGGATGCTCGGAGGCATGCTCGACCGCCGCCGCGAGCCCCAGCACAGTGCCGGACTCCTCGCCGTCGACCGCCAGCACCTCGCGGACCTGCATCCGGCCGGTCGTCACTGTCCCGGTCTTGTCGAGGACCACGGTGTCGACCCGACGGGTCGACTCGAGTACCTCCGGGCCCTTGATCAGGATGCCCAGTTGCGCACCCCGGCCGGTACCGACCAGCAACGCCGTCGGCGTCGCCAGGCCGAGCGCGCACGGGCAGGCGATGATCAACACCGCGACAGCCGCGGTGACGGCAGCAGCGGCTCCGTCACCCGCGCCCAGCCAGAATCCGAGCGTCGCCACGGCGAGGGCGATCACGATCGGCACGAAGATCCCCGAGACCCGGTCGGCCAGCCGCTGCACGGGGGCCTTCCCGTTCTGGGCGTCCTCGACCAGGCGGGCCATCTGGGCGAGCTGGGTGTCGGCACCGACGCGTGTGGCGCGGACGACCAGTCGCCCACCGGCGTTGACGCAGGCGCCGACCACCGCGTCACCGACACCGACCTCGACCGGCACGGACTCACCGGTGAGCAGCGAGGCGTCGATCGCCGACGAGCCCTCCTCGACGATGCCGTCGGTGGCGACCTTCTCCCCCGGGCGGACCACGAAACGCATCCCGACCGCGAGCTCGGCGACCGGGATCCGCCGTTCGCGTCCGTCGTCGAGGACCGCCACGTCCTTGGCGCCGAGGTCGAGCAGCGCCCGCAGCGCCGCGCCGGCGGCGCGCTTGGAACGCGCCTCCAGGTACCGCCCGGCGAGCAGGAACGTCGTCACCCCGGCGGCGACCTCCAGGTAGAGCGCACTGGAGGCCTCCATCCGGTCCACGGTGAGGGTGAACGGATGGGTCATGCCGGGGACACCGGCGGTGCCCCAGAACAGCGCGTAGACCGACCAGCCGTACGCGGCCAGGACACCGATCGAGACCAGGGTGTCCATCGTGGTCGTGCCGTGCCGCAGGTTCGCCCAGGTGGCCCGGTGGAACGGCCAGGCACCCCACACGACCACAGGCGATGCCAGTGTGAAGGCGAGCCACTGCCAGTTCGTGAACTGCAACGCGGGGATCATCGAGAGCAGCACCACGGGGATCGCGAGCAGCGCCGTGATCAGCAGCCGCTGGCGGAGGAGGTCCGCCTCGGTCGGAGCCTCAGCGGCACCGGGCTCCGGAGCGCTGGGCAGGCTCGCGCCGTACCCGGCCTTCTCGACCTCCGCGACGAGGTCCTCGACCCGGACCGACTCCGGGAAGCTGACCCGGGCCTTCTCGGTCGCGAAGTTCACGGTCGCCTCGACACCGTCGAGCTTGTTGAGCTTGCGTTCGATCCGGTTCGCGCACGAGGCGCAGGTCATCCCGGTCAGCTCGAGCTCAGTGGTCGCCATGGCTGGTCCCGCCCATGTCGTCGTGAGCGGGTGCCGCTCCGGCCGCGTCGATCACGAAGTGGGCCGTCCGGACCTTTCCGCCGTGCTTGAAGTCCAGGTACAGGTGGTACGTCGCCCGGGTCGGCGCCTCGGCCTCGAAGGCGATCGTCGGTCCGGCCGGGCCCTCCTCGGGATGCACGTGCAGGTACTCGCCGTCGTCCGCGCGGAGCATCACCAGGTGCCCGTAAGCCCCGAGGTAGGGCTGCAGGTCCCGGACGGGCGCGCCGTGGCGGGCGATCTCGAAGCGCACGGCGGACGTCTGCCCGGCCTCCAGCTCCCCGATCGCGGTGACGGTGTAGCCCTCGACCTGCTGCGAGCGAAGCAGGCTGTACGCCGGGGAGGCCGGTGCGCCCGAGACCGTGAGGTCCGCGGTCGCCACGGCATCCTCGCCGCCGGCCGGCCGGAAGTCGGCGTAGAGGCGGTTGTTCCCCGGAGCCAGTGAGATCGGGGTCGACCAGGTCCCGTCGGCCGCCATCTCGGGGTGCAGGTGCTGGTAGTCCGCGTAACCGGTCCCGATCGCGATCAGGTGCAGGCGCTTCTCGTGACGTACGTCGAACTCCGTGACGACGTCCCCCTGCTCGTCCTCGATCGTGAACCGGAGCGGACCTTCGCCGGACTCCGTGCGCGCTTCGGTGACCACCACGCTGTACGACTCGGCATGGGCGTGCTCCGACGGCTGCTGCTCGCCGGACCCGTCCTCGAACAGCTGCCCGACTCCGAACGCGATGCCGAACACCAAGACCAGCCCGGTCAGGAAGGAGATGACCTTCATCGGCGTGCTCACCCGAACTGGTAGCCGGCCTCTTCGACGGCGGCACGCACGGCAGCCTCGTCGAGGGGCTCGGAACTGGTGATCCTGACGGACCCGGACTCCAGGGAGACCTCGACCTCCAGCACACCGGGGAGTTCGCTGACCTCCTCGGTGACCGACGCGACGCAGTGCGCGCACGTCATCCCGGTCACGGTGTAGCTCGCGGCGTGGGTGAGCTCGATCCCCTCGTCGCCGGCGGGGCTCATGACCGGACCAGCCTTGCGATCGCTTCGGAGGCTTCCTTCAGCTTCAGCTCGGCCTCCGGGCCGCCGGCCTTCGCGGCCTCGAGCACGCAGTGCCCCATGTGCTCGTCCAGGAGGCTCAACGAGACCGCCTGCAGCGCCTTCGTCATCGCGGCGACCTGGGTCAGGATGTCGATGCAGTACTGCTCCTCCTCGACCATCCGCTGCAGTCCCCGCGCCTGGCCCTCGATCCGCCGCAGCCGCTTGAGGTAGTCGTCCTTGGACTTGTTCGCGATGTAGGAATGCTGGTGCTCGCTCATGCCTCGATACTATACCCCCCTTGGGTATCTGTCACCAGGCATGACGAGGTACCACGGATCCTGCCCTCGATGGGTCAGGCTGCGGCGGACTCGTCGGTCCGGGCGGCGCTGTCCGCAGCGTTCCGGGCCGCCGGACCGCCGGTCTTGCCGAGCGCCCGGCCGATCAGGGTCACGGTGCCGTAGGCAGTCAGCACGCAGAGCGCGCCGCCGAGGACGTCGAGACCGAAGTGGTTCGCGGTCGCGATCACCACGATCGCCTGCAGTGTCGGATAGGCGACCGCGACGATCCGCCAGCGCCGGTTCGGGAAGCCCCACATCTGGATGCCGCACCACAGCGACCAGCCGAAGTGGAGCGAGGGCATCGCGGCGTACTGGTTGGTGGCGTCGCCGAGGCCGCGCGGAGCCGAGGCCGCATCGCCCCACCAGCCGTACGCCGAGAACTGCCGCATCACGTCGACCGCGTCGAGGTCGGTCACCAGTCGGGGCGGGGCGAGCGGGAAGTTCGCGTAGCTGACCAGTGCGATCGCGCAGGCCAGGACCAGGGCCCAGTAGCCGCGCCAGTAGTGCCAGCCGCCGTACTTGCGGGAGAGCAGCAGCACCACCGGTGTCATCACGTAGTGCATCAGCGCGTAGAAGTAGCAGGCGGCGACCGCCAGGAAGGTGATCCCGACGATCCAGTGGTTCAGCGCGAGCTCGACCTTGTCGAAGAACCAGCCCTCGATCCGCACGACGCCGCGGGCGTGCGACATCGCCGCGTCCTTGCTCTCCGGGCCACCGCCGGCGCGGACGAAGTTGTAGATGATCGCGAGGCCGACCAGCGCGCCGATCTCGATCACGGCGTTGATCGAGATGAGCCGGCGACCGTTCGCGACGCGGGCCTGCGAGGTGTCCTGGGAAGCTTCTGCGACAGCCATCAGATCGCCACCTCCTCCGCTGCTTCGACGACCGCCTGACGCGGCGCGGCGTTGCTGGTCCGCAACGGGACCTGCTTAACGAACCAGGATGCTACGAACCCGAACACCGTGACCAGTGCCGCCCAGAAGTAGATCTCCTGGGTCCCGTCGACGACAGCCGTCTGGAAGGCGACCCGCACCGGCTCCGGGAGGGACATCAGCGCCTCGGGGGTCAGGCTCGCGACGTCCTTGAACCGGGACGGTTCCACACCGCTCGCGGCGAGGGACTCGGTGACGTGGTGGCCGTAGATCGCGCCGAGCGCAGCCACGCCGAGCGAACCACCCAGATTGCGCACAAACGTGGACGTACCGGTCGCCGAACCGAGATCGCGCAGCTCCACGCTGTTCTGGGCGATCAGGTTCGTGGTCTGCATCAAGCAACCCATGCCGGCACCCAGGACCACCATGTACAGCGCGGTGACACCGGTCGGGGTGTCGAGTCCCATGGTTGAGAAGAGTGCCAGACCGACACCCAGGCACGCAGTCCCAATTATCGGAAAGATCTTGTAGCTGCCGGTCCGGCTGATGATCTGGCCGCCGCCCATCGAGAAGATCATCGCCGAGAGCATCATCGGCATCAGGAGCAGGCCGCTGCTGGTGGCCGACTGCTCCTGGACGAACTGCTGGAACTGCGGCAGGAAGGTGATCGCACCGAACATCGCGAAACCGGCCACGAATCCGAGGCCGGTGGCGAGCGAGAAGTTGCGGCTCGAGAACAGGTGCAGTCCGATGATCGGATCGGCGGCCCGTCGTTCGATCGCCAGGAACGCCACCAGTCCGACGACGGCGATCACCTCCAGCAGGATCACCTGCCAGGACCCCCACGGATACTGGTTGCCGCCCCAGGTGATCGCCAGGATCAGCGCCGTCACCCAGGCGGTGAGCGCGCTCGCGCCCCACCAGTCGATGACCACCTTGCCCTCGGTCCGGCGCTCGTGGGTCAGGTGCAGGGTGGACCAGATCACGAACAACGAGATGATCCCCAGCGGGATGTTCACGTAGAACGCCCAGCGCCAGGAGGCGTGGTCGGTGATGAAGCCGCCGATCAGCGGACCGCCGATCATCGCGGCCGGCATCACCGCCATCATCACGCCGATGTACTTGCCGCGCTCGCGCGGCGGGATCAGCATCCCGATCACGGACATGATGCCGACGATGAGGCCACCGGCGCCGATGCCCTGGAACGCGCGGAAGAGCACCAGCTGGGTCATGTCCTGACTGAGCCCGCAGAGCGCGGAGCCGATCAGGAAGAGCACGATCGACACCATGAAGGTGAACTTGTGACCGAACAGATCGCCGACCTTGCCCCAGATCGGCGTGGAGACGGTCGAGGCGAGGATGTAGGCGGTGACCACCCAGGAGAGGTGGTTCAGCCCGCCGAGGTCGCCGACGATCGTCGGCAGGGCCGGGGCCACGATCATGTTGTCGAGCTGGGCGAGCAGCATCGCGATGACCAGCCCGCTCATCGCGGTGAGGATCTGACGCGGGGTCAGTTCGGAGGGCTCGTCGGCGACGCCGCTCACCGGGTCCGTCTCGGTCACGCCGTCCGGGCGCTGCTCCGCCATCATCACCTCCGCCGTTCCCCGATCCGCACTCTCCTACCGATCGGTGAGGCATCCACTTACCGATCGGTCAGTCACAGATTATGCTGCGGGCGTGACCAGCGCATCCGCATTTGGCGAACCCGAGTCCGGTGCGTCCAGCACCCGGGACCGGATCCTCGACGCCGCGCTCGCGCTCTTCGCCGAGAAGGGGTACGAAGCGACCTCGATGCGCGAGATCGCCGAGCAGCTCGGGATGACCAAGGCCGCGCTGTACTACCACTTCGACGGCAAGGACGCGATCGTCCTGGCCCTGCTCGCCGACATCGAGACCCAGGTCGAGGCACTCGTCGCCTGGGCGGGCGAGCAGCCGGTGACCCCGCAGCTGCGTCGTGACGTCCTGGAGCGCTGGACCGACATCATGCAGGCGCACGGCATCACGGCGTTCCGGTTCGTGATGGCCAACCGCCACGTGGTCCACCAGATCCGCCCCGACCGCAGCGGCATGGTCGCCTGCATGACCGAGCTCTACCGGCTGCTGGCTCCCGCCGGGGCCTCGGTCGAGGAGCAGCTCCGGGTCCGGCTCGCCCTGATGTCGGTCAACATGGCCGGCTTCGTCGGAGCCGGGATCGACGCGCCGGACGAGGAGATCCTCGCCACCGCACGCCGGCTCGCCCTCGAACTGATGCCGGCCACCGACTAGTCGTTGAACGCAGCCGGTCGCTTCTCCAGGAACGCGCGCACGCCCTCGCGGCCGTCCGGCTCCACAGCCCGCTCCCTGATCGAGAACGCCTCGGCGCGGAGCACGCTCTCGGGCGACTCCTCGGCGACCTCACGGAGCAGCCGCTTGGTGGCGGCCTGTGCCGACGCGGAACCGGCCGCGAGCTGCACCGCGATCGACTCGGCCGTCGCGCCCAGCTCGCCGTCGTCGCACACCCGTGCGACGAGCCCGGCGGCCTGCGCCTCCTCGGCGGTGATCACGTCGTTGAGCAGCGCCAGGCGCAGCGCCCGGTGCAGGCCGAGGGAGTGCACCAGCAGGCTGGTGCCGCCGTCGACGCTGAACCCGATCTTCGTGTAGCCGAGGGTGAACTTCGCGGACCGCGCGGCGAGCACGACGTCGGCCGCCGCGGCCAGCGGGAAGCCCGCACCCGCCGCCATCCCGTGCACGACGGAGACGACGATCGCCGGCGACCGGACCAGCTCGCTGACGGTCCGGTGCAGCAGGTCGGCGAGGTCGTCGACGAACGGGCCGAGATCCTCCGCGGCACCGAAGCCGCCGATGTCGCCCCCGACGCAGAAGAACCGACCGGTCGCGCCGAGCAGGATGACCCGCGCGCGGTCGGCGTCCGCCCGTCGTACGGCGTCGAAGAGCTGCGCGACGCTGTCGAGGTGGATCGGGTTGCCGCGGTCGCCGTCGACCAGGGTGATCCGGGCGATGCCGTCGGCGAAGGCGTAGGAGACGAAGGACTCGGTCATGCGCGGAGACTACGGAACCCTCCCCCGGACTGTCTGTGTGGCACCTGTCACGATGTGCCGGTGACGACACCGGACGACGGCGATCTGCTCTCCCTGCTGGAGTTGGAGAAGGTCGAGGAGGACACCTTCCGGGCCAACGTCGTCTTCGACGAGGACTTCCCGCTGTACGGCGGCCAGGTGGCCGCCCAGGCCCTGCGCGCCGCCGGCCTGACCGTCGACGACGACCGGCTGCCGCACTCCCTGCACGGGTACTTCCTGCGTGCGGGCGACGCGTCCCGGCCGACGATGTTCCGCGTCGAACGCGACCGCGACGGCCGGTCGTTCTCGGCCCGGCGGGTGGTGGCGATCCAGCGGGGCGAGGTGATCTTCTCGACGTCGGTCTCGTTCACGGCGCCGGCGACCGGCGGCCTCGACAAGCAGGCTCCCGAACTGCCCGCTGTGCCGCCGCCGGAGGAGTGCATCGCATGGGAGGTGCCGCGGATGTTCTCGATGCGCGCGGCGATCCCGCCCGAGGACGGCGTGACCGCCTGGCCGAGCCGGTTCTGGTCGCGGTTCACCGTCGAGATCGGCGACGACCCGCTGCTCAACGCCTGCGCCTTCGCCTATCTCTCCGACGTGTCGGCGGACCTGCACCGCTGGGACACCGACGGCTTCCTGCCGGCCGCGAGCCTCGACCACGCGATCTGGTTCCACTACCCGGCCCCGATGGACGACTGGGTGTTCACCGACTACACGGCCCGCTCCATCGCCGGCAACCGCGGCCTCTACACCGGCTCGGTCTTCGACTCCTCCGGCCGGATGTTCGCCAGCATCGCCCAGGAAGCGCTGTACCGGAAGTTCAGGTAGGCGACTAGGACCTGAACAGCGGCTCGCGGCCGAGCTCGGCCCGGGCGAGCGTGGTCAGGTGGACGTCGTCGGGTCCGTCGAAGAGGCGCATCGCGCGGTGCCAGCCCCACATCCGCGACAGCGGGGTGTCGTCGGAGACGCCCGCTCCCCCGTGGACCTGGATCGCCCGGTCGATGACCTGCAGCACGGTCCTCGGCACGGACACCTTCGCCTCGGCGATCACGTGCCGGGCGGCCTTGTTGCCCTCGCTGTCGATGATGTGCGCCGCGGCGTGGCAGAGCGCCCGCGCCTGGTCGAGCGCGATCCGCGACTCCGCGATCGCCTCGCGCACGGTGCCCTGCTCGGCGAGCGGCTTGCCGAACGCCACCCGGCTCTTGGTGCGATCGACCATCAGGGCCAGCGCCCGCTCGCCTGCGCCGAGGGCACGCATCACGTGGTGGATCCGGCCGGGGCCGAGGCGGGCCTGCGCGGCTGCGAAGCCACCGCCCTCCTCGCCGATGATGTTCGTGACCGGCACCCGCACGTCGGTGAAGAGCAGCTCGACGTGACCGTGCTGGTCGTGGTGACCGAAGACCGGCAGATCCCGGACGACCTCGACGCCGGGGGTGTCCATCGGCACGATCACCATCGACTGCTGCCGGTGGGTGGCGGCGTCCGGGTCGGTCTTCCCCATCACGATCAGCACCGCGCAGCGCGGGTCGGCGGCACCGCTGATCCACCACTTGCGGCCGTTGATCACGTACTCGTCGCCGTCGCGCTCGATCCGGGTCTCGATGTTGGTGGCGTCGCTCGACGCGACGCCCGGCTCGGTCATCGCGAACGCCGACCGGATGGTCCCGTCCAGCAGTGGCCGCATCCAGGTGTCCTGCTGCTCCGGCGTGCCGAGCAGGTGCAGCAGTTCCATGTTGCCGGTGTCCGGCGCCTGGCAGTTGAGCGCCTCCGGCGCGAGGTCCAGCGACCAGCCGGTGAGCTCGGCCAACGAGGCGTACTCGAGCTGGGTCAGGCCGGACTCGGCAGGCAGGAAGAGGTTCCAGAGACCGCGCTCGCGGGCCAGCACCTTGAGTTCCTCGACCTGCGGCGGGACGTCGTGATCGTCAGCACCCGCGCCCTGGCGGAAGGCCTCGTACCCGACCTCCCGGGGGAAGACCTCGTCGCGCATGAACGCGAGCAGGTCCGCGTGCAGCGCGAGCGCCTTCTCCGAGGGAGCCGCGTACGCCGGGTACATCCGGCCGTCGAGCGCGCCGGTCATCTCAGACGTCCGTGACCCGGACGCCGGCATGCGCCTTGTAGCGCCTGTTCATGCTGATCAGGTTCGCGGTCAGCGCCTCGACCTGGTGCGCGTTGCGCCGGCGACCGCCGTACACGCCCCGGACGCCGGGGATGGTGTCGGCCAGGGCCTGGACCAGGTCGGTGGCCTCGCGTTCGTCGCCGAGGACCAGGACGTCGGTCTCGATGCTCGTGACCTCCGGGTCCTCGAGCAGGACGGCGGAGACGTTGTGGAACGCGCCCACCACGGTCGAGGAAGTGAGGATCGCGGCGGCCTGCTCGGTCGCGGACCCCTCCTCCACCTTCAGCGCGTAGGCGCCCTGCTTGTCGAAGCCGAGCGGGTTCACGCAGTCGACGACGATCTTGCCGTCGAGGACCGGCTTGAGGTCGGTGAGCAGTTCGCCGTGGCCGTCCCACGGCACCACGACGAGGACGATGTCGCCGGCCTCGGAGGCGCCGCGGTTGTCGGACCCGGAGACCGGTACGCCGATCGCCTCGGAGAGCTCGGCCGCCGCGGCCGCGCCCTTCTCCGCGGTCCGGGAGCCGAGGACGACGTTCAGGCCGGCCTGGGCGAACCGACGTGCGAGGCCACGGCCCTGGGGTCCGGTCCCGCCGAGCACGGCGACGGTCAGTGTGGTCAGGTCGGGCGCAGAGTTGGCGGCAGCCGCTTCAGAAGTCACGCCTCGTAGGGTACGGCTCCCGTCCGGGCGGTCTGATCCGCGTCCGAAAGCGGAGAAAACAACCCGCGACTCCGAGCGGTTCGGCGTGATAGACCGGAATCCGGAGACTGGGGAGGACCTTTCATGACCATCGTGCGCGCGGCGATCTCACAGACGACCTGGACCGGCGACAAGGAGTCCATGCTCGACAAGCACGAGCAGTTCGCCCGCGATGCGGCGGCACAGGACGCCCAGGTCATCTGCTTCCAGGAACTGTTCTACGGGCCGTACTTCGGGATCACCCAGGACAAGAAGTACTACGAGTACGCCGAGCCGGCCGACGGCCCGGTCGTGCAGCGGTTCGCAGCGCTGGCCAAGGAACTCGGCATGGTGACGATCCTGCCGATCTACGAGGAGCAGCAGACCGGCGTCTACTACAACACCACGGTGGTGGTCGACTCCGACGGCACGATCCTCGGCAAGTACCGCAAGCACCACATCCCGCACGTGGAGAAGTTCTGGGAGAAGTTCTACTTCCGGCCCGGCAACCTCGGCTACCCGGTCTTCGACACCGCGGTCGGCAAGGTCGGCACCTACATCTGCTACGACCGGCACTTCCCGGAGGGCTGGCGCGAGCTCGGTTTGAACGGCGCCCACATGGTCTTCAACCCGAACGCCACCAAGCCCGGTCTCTCCAACCGGCTCTGGGAGGTCGAGGGGCCGTGCGCCGCCGTCGCCAACGGGTACTTCGTGCTGCAGCCCAACCGGGTCGGTCTGGAGGACAACGAGTACGGCGCCGAGGCGGTGAACTTCTACGGCACCAGCCAGGTCATCGACCCGCGCGGCAACTTCGTCGGCGAGCTGGGCAGCAGCGAGAAGGAGGAGCTCCTGGTGCGCGACCTCGACCTCGACATGGTCCGGCAGATGCGCGACGACTGGCAGTTCTACCGCGACCGCCGCCCCGACTCCTACACCCAGATCGCCCAGCCGTGAGGAGGCAGCCATGACGACCCTGATCAAGAACGGCACGGTGGTCAACGCCACCGGCAGCCACCCGGCCGACGTCCTGGTGGACGGCGAGACGATCGTCGCGCTGCTGTCCCCGGGCTCCACCGCCCTGGGCGAGATCGACGCCGACACGGTGATCGACGCAGCCGGCAAGTACGTCATCCCCGGTGGCGTCGACGCGCACACCCACATGGAGCTGCCCTTCGGCGGCACCAACGCCTCGGACACCTTCGAGACCGGCACCCGGGCAGCGGCCTGGGGCGGCACCACGACGATCATCGACTTCGCCGTCCAGCGCTACGGCGAACGCGTCGAGGAGGGCCTGGCCGCCTGGCACGCCAAGGCCGACGGCAACTGCGCCATCGACTACGGCTTCCACCAGATCATCGGCGGCGTCGACGAGTTCTCGCTCAAGTCGATGGAGACGCTGGTCGCCGAGGGCATCACCAGCTACAAGCTGTTCATGGCCTACCCGGGCGTCTTCTACTCCGACGACGCCCAGGTGCTCAAAGCGATGCAGAAGGCGGCCGAGCTCGGGCTGCTGACGATGATGCACGCCGAGAACGGCCCGGCGATCGACGTACTCGCCGAGCAGCTGGTCAACCAGGGCAAGACCGATCCGTACTTCCACGGCATCGCCCGCGCCTGGCAGATGGAGGAGGAGGCGACCCACCGGGCGATCATGCTCGCGAACCTCACCGGTGCCCCGCTGTACGTCGTCCACGTCTCGGCCAAGCAGGCCGTCGAACAGCTGGCCTGGGCCCGCGACAAGGGGCAGAACGTCTTCGGCGAGACCTGCCCGCAGTACCTGTACCTCTCGCTCGAGGAGCAGCTCGGGGCCAGGAGCGCCGACGGTGACGCGTTCGAGGGGGCGAAGTGGGTCTGCTCGACGCCGCTACGCAGCCGCGCCGAGGGACACCAGGACTCGATGTGGCAGGCACTGCGCACCAACGACCTCCAGATGGTCTCCACCGACCACTGCCCGTTCTGCTTCAAGGAGCAGAAAGAACTGGGCCGGGGCGACTTCCGGGCGATCCCCAACGGCATCGGCTCGATCGAGCACCGGATGGACCTGATGTACCAGGGCGTCGTCACCGGCGAGATCACCCTGGAGCGCTGGGTCGAGCTGACCTCGACGACGCCGGCGCGGATGTTCGGCCTCTACGGCACCAAGGGCGTGATCGCACCGGGAGCGGATGCGGACATCGTCGTCTACGACCCGAACGGGCACACCTCCATCGGCGTGGACAAGACGCACCACATGAACATGGACCACTCCGCCTGGGAGGGCTTCGAGATCGACGGCCACGTCGACACCGTGCTCTCCCGGGGGACGGTGCTCGTCGACAAGGGCGAGTACTCGGGCCGACCCGGTCACGGCAAGTACCTGAAGCGGGGGCTCAGTCAGTACTTGATCTGACGGTTTCGCGGCGGTCGCAGAACGACCGCACCTCAACCACCGAACGATGAGACGGAGGGCGACATGGATTTCGGCGTCGTACTGCAGACCAACCCGCCGGCCTGGCGGACCGTCGCGCTCGCCAAGCAGGCGGAGGAGCACGGTTTCGACTACGTGTGGACCTTCGACAGCCACCTGCTCTGGCAGGAGCCGTACGTCATCTACAGCCAGATCCTCGCCGAGACCAACAGAGTGATCGTCGGCCCGATGGTCACCAACCCGGCCACCCGCGACTGGACCGTCACCGCCTCGGTCTTCGCCACCCTCAACGAGATGTACGGCAACCGCACCGTGGTCGGGATCGGCCGCGGCGACTCGGCCGTCCGGGTGCTCAACGGCAAGCCGACCACGCTCAAGGAGGTGCGCGAGGCCACCCACGTGATCCGCGAGCTGGCCAACTGCCGGTCCGTGGAGCTGAACGGCTCGACGCTGCAGTTCCCGTGGGCGCGGACCTCGGCGGTCGAGGTGTGGGTGGCGGCGTACGGGCCGCTGGCACTCAAGACCGCCGGCGAGGTCGGCGACGGGTTCATCCTGCAACTGGCCGACGTCGACATCGCGAAGTGGATGATCGCCCAGGTGCGCACCGCCGCCGAGCAGGCCGGACGTGATCCGGACGCGCTCACCTTCTGCGTCGCCGCCCCGGCGTACGTCGGCGACGACAGTGAGGAGTCCCGGGCGCACATGCGCGAGCAGTGCCGCTGGTTCGGCGGGATGGTCGGCAACCATGTCGCGGACATCGTCGCGAAGTACGGAAGCGACACCGAGTTCCCGAAGGCGCTGACCGACTACATCCAGGGTCGCCAGGACTACGACTACAACGAGCACGGTCGAGCCGGGAACACGCACACCGAGTTCGTGCCCGACGAGATCGTCGACCGGTTCTGCATCCTCGGCACGCCCGAGCAGCACATCGCCAAGCTCGAGGAGCTCAAGGCGATCGGCGTCGACCAGTTCGCCGTCTACCTGCAGCACGACAACAAGGAGGAGACCTTGCGCCAGTACGGCGAGTCGATCATGCCCCCGCTCCGCGACCACGTGACGGCGAAGGCATGAGCGCCTCCGAGGCCCTCCAGCAGGGCAACGACCTCGACGACCTCACCGCCCGCCTGGACCGGGAGCACGTCTTCCACTCGTGGTCGGCCCAGGCCACCCTGACGCCGTTCGTGGTCGCCGGTGGCGAGGGCTGCCGGGTCTGGGACCACGCCGGGAAGACCTACCTCGACTTCGCGAGTCAGCTGGTGAACCTCAACATCGGCCACCAGCATCCCAAGGTCGTCGCTGCCATCGTCGAGCAGGCGCAGTTGCTCGCCACGATCGCGCCGGCCACTGCCAACCTCGCCCGCGGCGAGGCCGCGAAGCGGATCTCCGGTCTCGCGCCGGACGGGATGCGGCAGGTCTTCTTCACCAACGGCGGCGCGGACGCGAACGAGAACGCGATCCGGATGGCCCGGCTGCACACGGGCCGCGACAAGGTCCTCTCGACGTACCGCTCGTACCACGGCAACACCGGCGCGGCGGTGGTCGCGACCGGCGACTGGCGGCGGGTGCCCAACGAGTACGCCCGCGGCCACGTGCACTTCTTCGGGCCGTACCTCTACCGCACCGAGTTCTGGGCGACGACGCCCGAGGAGGAGTGCGAGCGAGCCCTGCGTCACCTGCGCCGGGTCATCGAGGCCGAGGGGCCCTCGGACATCGCCGCGATCCTGCTCGAGACGATCCCCGGGACCGCCGGCATCCTCACTCCGCCGCCCGGTTACCTCGCCGGCGTACGGGAGCTGGCGAGCAAGCACGGGATCGTGCTGATCCTCGACGAGGTGATGGCCGGGTTCGGCCGGACCGGCGAGTGGTTCGCCTTCGACGCGTTCGACGTCGTACCCGATCTGATCACCTTCGCCAAGGGCGTGAACTCCGGCTACGTCCCCGCCGGCGGGGTGATCATCGCCGACCACATCGCCGCGGACTTCGACGACACCGTCTTCCCGGGCGGGCTGACCTACTCCGGACACCCGCTGGCGATGGCCTCGATCGTGGCCGCCCTGGACGCGATGAAGGACGAGGGCATCGTCGAGCACGCCGCGATGATCGGCCGCGACCACCTCGCCCCGGCCCTCGCGGGCCTCGCCGAGAAGCACGACATCGTCGGCGAGGTGCGCGGCAGCGGCGTCTTCTGGGCGCTCGAGCTCGTGACCGACCGCGAGACCCGCGAACCCGTGCCCGCCGCCGTGATGGGCAGGATCAAGTCGGAGCTGCTGTCACGCGGCCTGGTGCCCTTCACCGCCGACAACCGCATCCATGTGGTGCCGCCCTGCATCGTCAGTCCGGACGAGGTCGCCGAGGCCGTCCAGGCCTACGACGAGGTCCTCGGCCTGGACCTGTTCAACTGATTTCGCGGCGGTCGCTGCGCGACCGCTCCTCAATCACCGAAAAGAGAGAACCATGACCAGCACAGAGATCCTCGACCACTGGATCGACGGCACCACCAGCACCGGCACCTCGACCCGCACGGGCGACGTCTTCGACCCTGCGCGCGGGGTCGTGCAGAAGCAGGTCCGGCTCGGGTCGGCGGCCGACGTCGACGCCGCGGTGGCCTCGGCCGGCAAGGCCTTCACCGAATGGGGGCGCAGCTCGATCGCACGCCGCCAGCAGGTGATGTTCGCCTTCCGCGAGCTGCTCAACAGCCGCAAGGACGAGCTCGCCGAGATCCTCACCTCCGAGCACGGCAAGGTGCTCTCCGACGCGGCCGGTGAGATCGCGCGCGGCCTCGAGGTCGTCGAGTTCGCGTGTTCGCTGCCACACCTGCTCAAGGGGGCGATGAGCGAACAGGTCTCGAACGACGTCGACGTGTACTCGCTCAAGCAGCCGCTCGGCGTGGTCGGCGTGATCACCCCGTTCAACTTCCCGGCGATGGTCCCGATGTGGTTCTTCCCGATCGCGATCGCGACCGGGAACACCGTGGTGCTCAAGCCGAGCGAGAAGGACCCCTCGGCGGCCAACTGGATGGCCGAGCTGATGACCGAGGCCGGACTACCGCCGGGCGTGCTCAATGTCGTCCACGGTGACAAGGAGGCGGTCGATGCACTGCTGACACACCCCGACGTCGCGTCGATCTCCTTCGTCGGCTCGACGCCGATCGCGAAGTACATCTACGAGACCGGCACCGCTCACGGCAAGCGGGTGCAGGCGCTCGGCGGCGCGAAGAACCACATGCTGGTGCTGCCGGACGCGGACCTGGACCTGGTCGCCGACTCCGCGGTCAACGCGGGCTTCGGCTCGGCCGGCGAACGCTGCATGGCGATCAGCGTCGTGCTCGCCGTCGACTCGGTCGCCGACACGCTGGTCGGGAAGATCAGTGAGCGGATGGGGACGTTGAAGACCGGTGACGGCCGACGCGCCTGCGACATGGGTCCGCTGATCACCCGCGAGCACCGCGACAAGGTCGCGACGTACGTCGACCTGGCGACCGCGGACGGCGCCACCGTGGTCGTCGACGGGCGCGGGATCGACGTCGACGGCGAGCCGGACGGCTTCTGGATGGGACCGACGCTCATCGACCACGTGCCGACCACCTCGAAGGTCTACTCCGACGAGATCTTCGGCCCGGTCCTCTCCGTGGTCCGCGTCTCCGGCTACGCCGAGGGCCTGGGCATCATCAACGCGAGCCAGTACGGCAACGGCACCGCGATCTTCACCAACGACGGCGGGGCCGCCCGGCGCTTCCAGCGCGAGGTCGAGGTCGGGATGGTGGGCGTCAACGTCCCGATCCCGGTGCCGGTGGCCTACCACTCGTTCGGCGGCTGGAAGGCGTCACTCTTCGGCGACGCCAAGGCGTACGGGCCGCACGGCGTCGACTTCTTCACCCGCGAGAAGGCGGTCACCGCGCGCTGGCTCGACCCCAGCCACGGAGGCCTGAACCTCGGGTTCCCGCAGCACGACTGAGACGCCGGCGACGGATCAGGGCTGTCCGGGCCGGAGTTCGATGAAGAGCGCCTCGGCCTCGGCGCAGACGGTCGTGCCGTGCTTGAGGGTGCCGCGGACGAAACGCTTGCGGCCCTCGATCCGCTCCATCCACACCTCCACCTCGAGCTCGACGCCGACCGGCGTCACGGCCCGGTAGTCGGTCGTGATCGACGCGGTCCTCGACGGCTCCCGGTGGCTGTTGGCGAGCCGCCCGAAGACCTCGTCGAAGAGCAGCGGTACGGCGCCGCCGTGCACCGCGCCGTTGCCGCCGAGGAAGTAGCGGCCGTACCGGACGGTGCCGGTGACCCGGTCCGGGCCGGCGTCGCGGACCACGAACGGCGGCGACATCGTCTGACCGCGGCCGGGCAGTTCGAAGCGGTGCGCGAAGACCTGCTCGCGCTCGGCGACCGCCATCGGCGCCAGCCGGTCGCGCCAGGCGGCGAGGTCGAAGGCCAGCTTCGTCAGCGTCAGGTCGTCGGGCTTGGCCGCCGCGACATGGTCGAGGAAGGAACGCAGGTTCCCGATCATCGCCGCGTAGGGATCGGTCAGGTCCTCGGCCTCGTCACGGAAGCCGAAGTCGGGGAAGCCGCCGGGCCGGTCGGCGCCGAGGAGGCCGAGCGTCGGATCGTCGGACTGCTGGAAATCGGTCACCCCGGCATGAAACCACCTGGGCGGATCACGCGGGGCCGCGGGTCACCGCTCGGAAGACCATGTCGGACAGGGCGAGGTACGCCTCCGCGTCGCCGAGCCCGGTGGCGGCCTCGATCCGGCCGATCTGGATCGCGCTCATCACCTCGGCCACAGCGCCGCCGACGAACCGGGCGTTGACCGGTCGGAGCTTCCCGGCCTCGACCCCGGCGGTGACGAGGTCCTGGACCCGCTGGGCGGCCTGGCGGGTGTTCTGCTCGTAGACCTCCTGGGCCGGCCGGTAGCTCGCGAGGTCCGCGAAGAAGCGGTCGGTGGCCGGGGCGAGCTCGTCCGAGACCGCCGCCAGGTAGACCCGCAACCGGAGCCCTTCGTCCGGCTCCGCTGCGACCCGCTCCTCGATCCGTTCGGCGGCACGCCGGAAGTAGGCCCGCACCGCGGTGATCACGAGTTGCTCCTTGCTGGGGGCGACGGCGTACAGCGTCGTCCGCGAGCAGCGCAGCCTGGCGGCGAGGTCGCCGACGCCGAAGGCCAGGAACCCGTGCTCGAGGTACAGGTCGATCAGGGCCTCGAGGATCTCGTCATGCCGGGTGACAGGTGCCATGGTGGAAGGGTACGACGAGCGAGTACTATTTGGAATACCCCAGTACTCCTACTGATACTCAACGACTTCAGGAGAGAGCGATGTCCGCGCGACGCGTCCTACCCACCGACGAGGCGACCGACCTGCTCCGACTCGTCCGCCAGCTCGCCGCCACCGAGCTCCTGCCCCTCGCGGCGACGGCCGAGAAGGACAGCTCGTTCCCGCGGGAGGCGTTCCGCAAGCTCGGACGCGCCGGGCTGCTCGGCCTCCCCTACTCCGAGGAGTACGGCGGCGGCGGCCAGCCCTACGAGGTCTACCTCCAGGTGCTCGAGGAGATCGGCTCCGTGTGGTCGAGCGTCGGCGTCGGCGTCTCCGTGCACGCGCTCTCCTGCTTCGGGCTCGTGACCGCCGGGACCGACGAGCAGAAGCGGGCCTGGCTCCCGGACATGCTCGGCGGTGAACTGCTCGGTGCGTACTGCCTCTCCGAATCGCACGCAGGCTCCGACCCGGCGGCGATGCGCACCAAGGCACGCCGCGACGGCGACGAGTACGTCATCAACGGGGCGAAGGCGTGGACCACCCACGGCGGCGAGGCCGACTTCTACAAGGTGATGGCCCGCACCAGCGACGACCGCAACGGGATCTCCTGCTTCCTGGTCCCGGCGGACACCCCGGGACTCAGCGCCGACTCGCCCGAGACGAAGATGGGCCTGACCGGTTCGACGACTGCCACGATGCTCTTCGACAACGTGCGGATCCCCGTCGAGCGTCGCCTCGGCGCGGAAGGCGAAGGGCTCAAGATCGCGTTGGCGGGACTCGACTCGGGGCGGCTCGGCATCGCCGCGGTCGCGACCGGCCTGGCCCAGGGAGCGCTCGACCAGGCCGTCGCGTACGCCAAGGAGCGCGAGACCTTCGGCAAGCGGATCATCGACCACCAGGGGCTGGCCTTCGTGCTGGCCGACATGGAAGCCGCCGTCCAGTCGGCGCGGGCGATGACGCTGCATGCGGCGCGCCTGAAGGACCAGGGCCTCCCGTTCGGACGCGAGGCCTCGATCGCCAAGATGGTCGCCACCGACAACGCCATGAAGGTCACCACCGACGCCGTCCAGGTCCTGGGCGGTTACGGCTACACCAAGGACTTCCCCGTCGAGCGGTACATGCGCGAGGCGAAGGTGATGCAGATCTTCGAGGGCACCAACCAGATCCAGCGGATGGTGATCGGCCGGCACCTGGAGAAGGGCGACGACGGCGGCATCGTGCAGCGTCCGTCCTGACGCACCGGCGACAGGGTCAGCTGTCGGGGTCCTCGTCGCGGAAGGCGGCCTGCCCGGCCGGCGATTCGAGGTTCCGGAGTGCTCCCCAGTTGCCGACGATGACCGCGACCGACGGGATGACGGCGGCGACGATCGTCATCAGAACCGCCAGCGTGGTCGACCACAGCCGGACGACGTACCAGGCCAGCATGATCAGTGCGACACAGCTGCCCATCAACCAGAAGTAGGCCCGGCGTCGGGCTCCGCCTTCCATGCCTCCGACGTTACGCCGGGGGCCATCCCGGCACCCGATCAATGCAGCCTGCCACTTGCGTATCACCCGCAACGAGTTCCCCATCACAGTCACGTGTTTGCCCGCTCCCAGCCGTAACAGGACCGGTGCAGAGTCGTTGTCTTGTCATCGGCGAACGCCGGTGTCGACGTCGAGAAGGGGGTGCCATGACACCGCGACCAGAGCTCTCCGCGCAGGTCCACGACCTGCTCGCGATGACCGTCCGCACGCACCTCGGACCGACGACGCTGGACCACGACCTGGCGCTGATGATGTGCGAGGACGCGGTCGAGTTTGCTCGCGAGTTCGCGCCGGACCGTGTCGGCCAGCGGGCCCGCGCAGCGGCGCTGCTCCTGCTCGACCTCGCCTGCCCGACGATGAGCCCGTACCTGCGTCGCGAGCTCGCGATCGCGTGCGAGCTGACCGCCATCGGTGCGGTCGTGCGCGGCCTGCGCTGACGCTGCCCGATCGCTCAGGGAGTGGCGCCGGACTAGACACATCCGGTACCTACAGGACTACGTTTCCTGCCATGAGGTTGCACAAGGACGCGAAAGCAGAGCTGATCCGGTCGATCCCGCTGTTCGCGGACTGCACCCCGGCCGAGGTCCTCGAGGTGGCCGCACTCGCGGACGAGGTCGACCTGCGCGCGGGCAAGCAGCTCACCACCGAGAACACCGACGGCCGGGAATTCGTGGTCATCATCGAAGGCACCGCCACGGTCAGCCAGGGCGACCAGGTGATCAACACCATGGGTCCGGGTGACTGGTTCGGCGAGATCGCGGTGCTGACCGGCAAGCCCCGGACAGCCTCGGTGATCGCCTCGTCCCCGTTGCACGCCCTGGTCATCGAGGGTCACCGGTTCACCCAGCTCCTCGAGCACGCGCCCGACATCCGGGCCAAGGTCGAGCGGGTGCTCGCGCAGCGCGACACCTGAGTTCATCGGTCGAGGGTGCGCATCGCTTCCTCGAAGACATCGGCACGTTCGGCGTAGTCGCGGAACCGGCCGAAGCTCGGCGCCGCCGGCGACAGCAGCACGACGCCGTCCGGGCGCGCCCACTCGAACGCGGTACGGACCGCGTCAGTCAGATCGGCGCTCCCCCGGACGTCGATCCCGGGAGCGCCGGCCGCGAACGCCTCGGCGATCCGAGGGCCGTTGTCCGGCAGCGTGAGCACCAGCAGCGGATCGGCGCGCCCGGCGAGCCCGGCGGCCAACGGCGCGTAGTCGATGCCGCGATCGAAGCCGCCCACCAGCAGCGCCACCCGCCGCCCGGGGAACGAGTCGACCGCCGCCAGTGTCGGCAGGGTGTTGGTGCTCAGGCTGTCGTCGACGAAGTCCACGCCCTCGACCTGACCGAGGTGGGTGAGCCGGCTGCGCAGCGGCTCGTAGGACCGGGCAGCTGCCGTGATCGCGTCGTCGTCCGCGGCGCCGGGCACCCCCAGGTGCACGAGAGCACGGCGGGCCAGGAGCGCGTTGCGGAGGTTGTGAGCACCGAGCAGGCCGAGCTCATCGAGCCAGGGCTGGTCGGCCCCGGGGTCCGCCACCTCGTCCACGTGCGGGCCGAGGGCGTCACGATGTCTGGCCAGCTCTTCGTCGTACGACGGGATCACCACGACCTCGACGCCGGGACGGGTGCACAGCGAGAGCTTGTCGGCGATGTAGTTGTCGTAGCCGTGATGCCAGCTCAAGTGGTCCTGGCTCAACGACGTGACCACGACGACGCGCGGCCCGACCCGCAGATCGTGGGCCTGGTAGCTCGAGACCTCCACCACGTACCAGTCGGCCTCCGGGACCTGCGGGTCCCAGGGCGCCTCCCCCAGGTTGCCGCCGGTCAGGCACGAGTGCCCGAGCCCGCGGACCAGCGCGCCGGCGATCGAGGTGGTGGTGCTCTTGCCCTTGGTCCCGGTGACGCAGAGCACGCGGTCGCCGGGAGCCTCGGCCAACCAGAGTCCGAGCCCGCCGACGAGCCCGACACCGACAGCGAGCAGCGACTGCGCCGGGTCGTCGTACGGGCTGATCCCGGGGCTCTTCACCACGATTTCGCAGGACGCGAGCGCCTCCCGGCCGCCCTCGTCGAAGCCGAGGACGGGCCGGCCGTCCGCGGTGACTCCGGGCTCGGCGCCGACGATCGCAGCCGGTTCGACGCCGTCGGCCGCCAGGCGTCGCAGAGTCGCCTCACCCTCGACCCCGATCCCCCAGACCCCGACCTCGCGACCGGGCAGGTCGCGCCAGCCCAGTGGACCGTTCTGGGGACCGTTCCGGGTCATGCGCGCACGTCTGCGGGGAGGAAGTGCGGCCCCTGCATGCCGAGCAGCGTCTCCTCGCTCGGGACCGGCAGTCCGGTCCCCTCGACGTACGCCGCGAGCGAGGCGAGCAAAGCGTTGCCGGCGCGATCGGGGCGGGCCGCGGCGAGCAGCACCGCGCGGCGGCACTCGCCTTCGTCCCCGACGCACTCCAGCGGCTTGTCCCGGCCGGGCTCGCCGAGCAGCGACCGGAACTCCGCTTCGAGGTCGGCGCGACCGAGCGGTTCACGTCCGGCGAAGATCTCGTCGAGGTGCTCCGGTGCCACGTACGGCGCCAGGATCAGGTCGATGAAGCAGCACTTGTCGCACTCGCCGCACCACTGCGCCAGCCGGCTGGCGGCGTCGACGTAGAAGGCCTTGTTGCAGCTGCGGAAAGCCAGGTGGTACTCGGGCAGGGCGGCGAAGCGACGGCTCACCCACAACTCGCTGTAGGGGCGCAGCGCAGAGTAGTAGTCGAGCCCGGTCACCGACTCGGCGAGCACCGCGCGGAACGCGGTCTCGAACCCGATGCCCTTGCTCCACTGGTGGTTGACCGGCACGCCGTTCGCGCGCATCCCGGTCGGCTCGCTGGCCGAGTGCTCGTTCGACATCACCACCCGGTCACGACCGGTGCCGGCCGCGACCAGCAGGGCCAGCGCCGAGATGATCCCGGTCACCGGGACGTGCCCGTTGAAGTAGCCGCGCTCGCGGGAGGCGAGGACCTGCGGATCCAACTGCCGGCGCGCGCGCAGGACCGGCAGGCCGGCGATCGCCGCGGTGTCCTCGATCGGCTGGAACGGGACGTCGGAAGTGTTGGCGACGAACAGGGCCGCATCAGGCAGTGAGGCCTTGATCTGTTCGACGACGACGACCGAGTCGATCCCGCCGCCGAACGGGACCAGCGGCCTGCCGGCGACCACGTCCGCCTGCACGGGCGCCGCGACCCGGTCGGGTGCCTCGATCACCAGGTCACTGAGGTCGTGACCTCCGGTGAGGGCGAACTCGGCGAGGCCGTGCAGGTAGTAGTCGCGCAGGAAGGAGCGCTCGAGCGCGGTGAGCCCGTCGGCCGGGCCCTCGATCCGCGGCGGCGCGCCGGTCTTGTAGTAGGAGACACCGGCGAGCAGGAAGACCAGGCGGGCGACCGCCTGGGCGGCCGGTCCGGCGTAGTCGCCGTCACCGACCTCGAAGACCTCGGTGAAGGTCTCGTCGTCGAGCGTGTAGGTGCAGGTCAGCGTGCCGCCCGCGGTGAGATCGAAGCCCGAGTAGCCGAACACCTCGCCCCGGTCCCGCCGGGTGGAGTCCTGAGGTTCGCTCACGCCCAGCATCGTATCGGGGGGACCCATCAGCTTGGTTCGCCGAGGCACCACATCGCCGTTCGGGGAGTCAGCTCCACGATCTCTGTCTTGCGCTCAGAGCTGGTCGGTACGACAGCCGGGGCCACTCATCGCCTTCGGATCCACCTGGAAGCGCTGAGCGTTCCACGTCCTCCGGAAGGCCAAGAACCGCGACCAAGTCCAGGAAATCGCGCAATGGATCCATGGGTCCGGTGTCTGAGTAGGTACGAACACGGCCGCTGGAATGAAAGGAACGTCCATGAAGCTTCGCGTCGTTATCTCTGCAGCACTAGCTGGGCTCACAGTGGGGGTCTTCGGAGTTGGTCCAGCAGCGGACGCGGCCACGTATACGAAGCACTTCACCTTCGAGGTCAAGAACACGTGGGGGAGGGTGATCGGAAACGCCGACTGGATCGACGGCAACACAGTCCGTTTCAACGACATCTATGTGTACGACTACTGCGAAGCTCAGACCGGCGATGGCGACGGTCATGGCCAGGGCGCATACGCAGTTCTACAGACTGATAACGGTCAATCCTTTGGCAGAAACTGGATCAACTCACAAGGCTGTGGCACTTCAAAGCACTGGGCCGATGTGACCCTGTCGCGGGATTCCGATATCGACTACCTCCAGATCGCGCTCTGCCACACCGACGGGACTGAGTTGACGGGCGACTGCAACATCTCTTACCTCCACTACAACCCGTTCACCTGATCCTGGCGTCTTCGCTCAAGTCATGCGCGCGCTCAACGATCACTGGTCAGGACCTGCGCTGGCCTGGTTCGACGAGTCTCGAACGTCCTGGACCACGTCGATCAGGGTCCGGACGGAGGTCACGGGACCCATGACAGACGCTGCCACCCGGCCCGATTGGTCGATGACCAACGTGCTCGGGATGGCGTTCGGGGTGACCGTCCCGCGGAACGACAAGAGATTCCGACCGCCGGGATCGTAGATCGACGGGTACGGGATCCGATGCGTCTCCTCGAACGCTCGCGCGCTGTCGAAACTCGGATCGCGGGTGTTGATCCCCACGAAAACGACGCCACTCCCAGCGAGATGCCTGGCTGCCTCCGCGAGCAGCGATGACTCGGCACGGCAAGGGCCACACCAATGTGCCCAGACATTGATGACGATGACCTTGCCGGCGAAGTCTGCAAGGGCCATGCTTCCGCCATCCAGAGTCTCGCCCGAGATCGGATCGGGCACGCGTCGATCCTCCACTGGAACGACGGTGATCGTGCCGTCGCCCGACACGTAGTTCGTGCCGCCGGCCGAGTCGAACCCGCCCGAACACCCAGCAGCGGCGAAAGCGATCAGCAGCATCGACGCCGCAAGCAAGGGCCAATGGTGGATCGCTCGAGTCACACGAGCACCCTAGACAGCGAGACGGGTGTACGCGCGCTCGGACTCCGGCCATCTATCGAAAAAGTCCGGGAGTCCCCGGCCTGTTCACGCCGAGCTTTGCCCGCGGTGGTGACGCAGCAGTTCGGCGGCGAGCTTCGGGCCGGCGGCGACGAGGCCGGGCGGGTCCACGACGGCGGCGTCCGGGCCCGAGGCCAGCAGCAGGAGCCCGACCCGTTGCTCGACGGGTGGGAGCAGCGCCAGGTCGAGGGTCACGTCGGTCTCGTCATCGCTGACGACCTCGGACGTCTCGGCGTACATGTCGGCGGCCCAGCGGGCCTGGTGCGGGATCCGGACCCGGACCGTCACGGTCTGCCGCTGGTCCTGGAGCCG
>JAKFBZ010000017.1:0-6218 GCA_036676945.1 Marmoricola sp. | reverse complement strand
CTGGAACTGCGGGCCGGTGATCGACTCGGTGATGGTGCCGCTGGCCAGATCCGGCGCCAGCCGGACCCGGATCAGCGTGTTGGCGAAGTTCTCCACGACCCAGACGTCGCGGCCGGCCAGCAGCAGTCCGTCAGGAGTGCCCGGGATGATGCCGTCCACCTCGATCGCGGCACTCTCCCCGGTGCTGGGGTCGACGGTGAAGAGCGCTCCCAGCGCGCTGTTGTTCACGATCAGCGTGCTGCCGTCAGGGGTCGCGTCGATGCCGTTGAGGTTGAAATCGTTCGGCACCATCGTGGCCGCGGGACCGGACAGCGGGATCGTGCTGCCTTCTCCGAGCTCACCCGAGGGCGAGAGCGCGATCCGGTAGAGGACCGGCGCGAACGTGTCGGTGAAGTAGGCACCGTCCTTGGTGACGACCACGTCGTTGACCAGCGTGCCCGGCGGCGTACCGAACTGGTACGACGCCACCGGCGCTCCGGTCCTGAGGTCGTAGACGTACGCCGCACCGGTCGCCCCGCCGGCGACGAAGAGCAGGTTGTGCGGCACGTCGGCCCTCAGGCCAACCGCGGCCCGCCCCTCGGGTGCGTCGATGAAGAGTGCACCTTCGCCGGTGCGCAGGTCGCCGCGGTAGACGTCGCCGTCCCACAGCGAGCCGACGTAGAACGTCGAGCCGGCACCGGCCGCGATCCCTTCAGGCTGGAAGTCGACCGGGAGCGGGACCGAGTCCGGAAAGGAGGCCGCGGTCGACGGCGCGGCGACCACGAGGCAGAGGAAGATCGAGACGAACGCGAGCAGGCGACGAGTCATGACAACTCCCGCGGGTCCGGGCCGGTCGTCCCGCTGACCCGTACTCCCTTTCTAGACCCGGGCGGCCGAGGTGTCCACCGCCGGTCTCGACCACCGGCCGCGTCGCGCCCGTCTGCGATCTGGCCAGCCATGGACAGTGCGTGCCATCATCGCCGGTACCCGGACCGGCGGGTCCGACGTACCACCGCGCAGGGGGCGCGCCTGCGGAGAAGGGTCACCTGGCGAGATGAACATCACCGGAGCGAAGCGGACCTGGCCGTTGCTCACTGTCGTGGTCAGTCTGGCCGCGCTGGGCCTCAGTTCCTGCGGCGGTGAGGACGGACCCGTGCTGCCGACGCCGAGCCGCTCGATCACCGCCACAGGGCTGCCCTCGCGAACGCCCACCCCGCCCACAGAATCCGCCGCACCGACCGAATCCGCTACGCCGACCGAGTCCGCCGAGGCATCTCCGACTGAGGAACCGACGCCGACACCCACACCGACCCCGACTCCCACGCCGACACCGACGCCTGGACCGACGGAGAGCGTCGTACCGCCGACCTCTGCCACCCCGACCCCGTCTCCCACTCCCTCGCCATCCGCCAGCGCGACTCCGACGCCCACCCCCACACCTACTCCGACGCCGTCGGCCGAGCCGACTCCGACTGCCGCGTCGACCGCGGCCGAGGACGAGAGCGACATCCCGCCCTGGGTCTGGGCGGTGCTCGCGGCCCTCGTGCTGGCGTCCGTGCTGGCGCTGATCCTGGTCCCGCGCGCGAACCGACGGCGCGGCTGGAGCGATCAGCTCGCGGCAGCCGAGGCTGAGATCGCCTGGTTCGCGCGTGAGCTGATCCCCCAGCTCCAGCAGTCGGCGTCCCCCGGCGAACTGGCCGGTGGATGGCAGGTCACCGCCGGGCGAGTGGCCGCCCTCGAGGACAAGCTGACCGGTCTTGAGGCCTCAGCCCAGGACGAAGCCGGTCGGGCCCGGGCGCGGACCCTCCGCGACGCCGTACGCGAGGCGAGGAACGAGGTTCAGGGTCTGACCACAACCGTCGACCCGGCCGGGATCCCGCGCGACCTGGCCGCGGTCGCGACCCGTTTGGAAGCGGCCCTGAATCCGCCCCAGACTCCGCCGGTTCAGCCCGGCGCCTGACCGTCTTCGGTCTCGATCTCCTTCAACGGGCAATCGGGGTTGGGGCAGTAGTCGACCGCCACCATCTCGCCTGCGTTGAACTCCGCACGGTTCTCGTTCGACTGATCGAGATCGATCACCGCCGAGGTCAGAGCCGTGCCGCAGGCCGGGCAATGTGTCGGCCACTGGGTGGCGTCTGCGCCGATGTCGTCCGTCATGCAGCCACGGTAGTGCGCGTGCGGGGTGTCGTCAGCAACGCGACGCGCCGAGGCTTCCAACCGGTTCTTGAATCATTCAAGAAAATGGGTAAGACTGCGGAACGTGCACACCACGTCGGACTACGAGCTCATGTTGCGCGGAGTCGACCTGCGAGTGACCCGCCCCCGGGTCGCCGTCCTCGACGCGGTCCACGAGCATCCGCACGCCGACACCGACACGATCATCGGTGCAGTGCGGGAGCGTTTCGGCGACGTCTCGCACCAAGCCGTCTACGACGTCCTGCGGGCGCTGACCGCCGCGGGCCTGGTACGCCGCATCCAGCCGTCCGGCTCGACCGCACGCTACGAATCGCGCACCGGCGACAACCACCACCACGTGGTCTGCCGCACGTGCGGTGCCGTGGCGGACGTCGACTGCGCCGTGGGCGGCACCCCCTGTCTGACCGCGTCCGACGATCACGGCTTCACGATCGACGAGGCCGAGGTCATCTACTGGGGCCAGTGCCCCGACTGCTCCACCGCACCGATCTCCTGAACAGTTCCATCACATCCCCTCTGGAAGGATTCCCGTGTCTGACAAGCCCGACGCAGAAGTTGGCGAGATGAACGAGCCGAGCGCGGCCGAGTGCCCGGTGGCGCACGACCGTGCCCCTCACCCCACCCAGGGCGGCGGGAACCGTCAGTGGTGGCCCGACCAGCTGAACCTGAAGATCCTGGCCAAGAACCCGGCCGTCGCGAACCCGCTCGGGACCGACTTCGACTACGCCGCGGCGTTCAACTCCCTCGACCTCGCGGCTGTGAAGCAGGACATCGCCGAGGTCCTCACCGACTCCCAGGACTGGTGGCCGGCGGACTACGGGCACTACGGCCCGTTCATGATCCGGATGGCCTGGCACAGCGCCGGCACCTACCGGATCAGCGACGGCCGCGGCGGCGCCGGTGCCGGCCAGCAGCGTTTCGCCCCGCTCAACAGCTGGCCCGACAACGGCAACCTGGACAAGGCCCGCCGTCTGCTGTGGCCGATCAAGAAGAAGTACGGCCAGAGCCTGTCCTGGGCCGACCTGATGGTCCTCGCCGGCAACGTGTCGCTGGAGTCGATGGGCTTCGAGACCTTCGGTTTCGCCGGCGGGCGCGAGGACGTCTGGGAGCCCGACCAGGACGTCTACTGGGGTCCGGAGACCGAGTGGCTCGGGGACGCGCGCTACACCGGTGACCGCGACCTGGAGAAGCCGTTCGGCGCCGTCCAGATGGGTCTGATCTACGTGAACCCCGAGGGTCCGAACGGCACCCCGGATCCGCTGGCCTCTGCCCGCGACATCCGGGAGACCTTCCGGCGGATGGCGATGAACGACGAGGAGACCGTGGCGCTGATCGCCGGCGGTCACACGTTCGGCAAGGCGCACGGCGCCGGTGACCCCGAGGTCAACGTCGGCCCGGAGCCCGAGGGCGCACCGCTCGCCGAGCAGGGACTCGGCTGGAAGAACGCGCTCGGCACCGGCAAGGGTGCCGACACCATCACCAGCGGCATCGAGGGCGCCTGGACCCCGACCCCGGCGACCTGGGACACGTCGTTCTTCGAGACCCTCTTCGGCTACGAGTGGGAGCTCACCAAGAGCCCGGCCGGCGCGAACCAGTGGCGGCCGAAGGACGGGGCCGGCTCGGACACCGTTCCGGACGCGCACCTGCCCGGTGTGACCCACGCGCCGAACATGACCACCGCCGACATGGCGCTGCGGGTCGACCCGGTCTACGAGCAGATCTCCCGGCGCTTCCTGGAGAACCCCGACCAGCTCGCGGACGCGTTCGCCCGCGCCTGGTTCAAGCTGACCCACCGCGACATGGGTCCGATCCAGCGCTACCTCGGGCCCGAGGTTCCCGGCGAGGAACTGATCTGGCAGGACCCGGTCCCGGCCGGCACTCCCCTGTCCGACGCCGACGTGGCTGCGCTGAAGGCGCAGATCGCCGGTGCCGGCCTGACCGTCTCGCAGCTCGTCTCCGCCGCCTGGGCGGCCGCGGCCTCGTTCCGGGGCAGCGACAAGCGCGGTGGCGCCAACGGCGGTCGGATCCGCCTGGAGCCGCAGTCCGGCTGGGAGGTCAACAACCCGGCCGAGCTCGCCACGGTGCTCCGTGCCCTCGAGGGCATCCAGCAGGGCTTCGCGGGCCAGGTCTCGATCGCCGACCTGGTGGTCCTGGGTGGCGTCGTCGGCGTCGAGCAGGCAGCCAAGGCCGCCGGGTACGACGTCACGGTGCCGTTCACCTCGGGCCGCGGTGACGCCTCGCAGGAGCAGACCGACGTGGAGTCGTTCGCCGCGCTGGAGCCGGCCGCCGACGGGTTCCGCAACTACCTCGGCAAGGGCAACCGCCTTCCGGCCGAGTACCTGCTGCTCGACCGGGCGAACCTGCTCACCCTGAGCGCACCGGAGATGACCGTCCTCGTCGGCGGCCTGCGGGTCCTCGGCGCGAACTACGACGGATCCTCCCTCGGTGTCCTGACCAACGCGCCGGGGACGCTCACGAACGACTTCTTCGTGAACCTCCTCGACCTGGGCACGACCTGGTCGGCGACCGACGAGTCCGAGACCACGTTCGAGGCGCGCGACGCCTCGGGCGCGGTGACCTGGACCGGCAGCCGCGCGGACCTGGTCTTCGGCTCGAACTCCGAGCTGCGGGCGCTGGCCGAGGTCTACGCGAGCGACGACGCCAAGGAGCGGTTCGTGGCCGACTTCGTCGCCGCCTGGGCCAAGGTCATGGACCTGGACCGGTTCGACGTCGCCTGATCCCACGCACTGAGGAAGGCCCCGACCGCTCGCCGCGGTCGGGGCCTTCTGCTCTCCCCGAGATGAGTAGTTGTACGGATCCCCCGCGCACCCGGCCCCGGCAGGCTTGAGGCATGCCGAACACACCCGCACCGTCCAAGAACACCTCCGCCTTCTTCGCCCAAGCCGGCGTGTCCTTCGCCGTCGCTCTCCTCGGTCTCCTCTTCGCGCTGCTCTACCTGCCGGTCGACCCGTGGGTGCGCGCCTTCCTGGGGATGACCACGCTCTTCCTGGTCTCCTCCTCGTTCACGCTCGCGAAGGTCATCCGCGACGCCCAGGACGACAAGTACGTCGTCTCGCGCATCGACCAGGCCCGCTTCGACAAGATGCTCGCCGAGCACGACCTGACCAAGACGGTCGCCTGAACGACCGGCCGGCCCCGGCGGGTTCCTACCCGTCGGGGCTCGTTGTCAGCACAATGGCCACCGTGACCGAACAGCGACCGGAGCCGACCGACGCCCAACCACCCCGTGGAACATCCGCGGCCGCGATCTACGGGCTGATCGTGACCGCGTCGGTGATGGCCACCGCCGGCGAGACCCTGAAGACGTTCGCCCTGGTCATCGCCGTGGTGCTGACCCTGCTGGTCTACTGGACCGCCGAGCAGTTCGCCGAGCTCGCCGAGCACGTCACCGGCGGGCATCTGCCGACGTTCCGTCAGGCCCGGGCCCAGATGGCCTCGCGCTGGGGACTGGTCAGCTCGTCGTTCATCCCCCTGATCGGGCTGCTGCTGACCCGGGCCTTGGGTGCGACGCCCTACCAGTCCTCGATCGTCGGCCTGGCCATCACGGTCGTCCTGTTGATGATCCACGGCTGGAACGCGGGATCGGCTGCTGAGCTGAGGATGCCGGGGAAGGTCTTCCTCACCGCCCTGGCCGGGACCCTGGGAGTCGCGATGATCCTGCTGAAGGTCCTGCTCTCACACCTGCACTAGCGCCTAGTCAGTTGCCGGTGACCAGGGAACCGTTGATCGCGACCAGGACGAGACCGGACGCGATCGCCAGGCCGGCGCCGATCAGCACGCCCATCCCGAACGCACCCTTGCTCTCGGTGAACAGCAACCCCATGCCGATGACGACGGTTGCGAACAGCATCAGCAGCATCCGCTGGTCGCCGTGGACCAGCAACAGGTAGCCCAGGTTCAGCACCAGCGATCCCAGCGTGCCGGTGGCCATGTCGACGCGGTCGGTGGAGGTCTCCGGTGTCTGCATGCGCTCAGGATATCGGGGGCCCGGTGGTCGGTCAGACCCGGACACCGCGGTTGCG
>JAKFBZ010000016.1:0-15723 GCA_036676945.1 Marmoricola sp. | reverse complement strand
CCAGGTGCCGCGGTTGGCCGCCAACGGCACGTCGACCTGCGGGGCGCCGACCACGGCGGGCTTCCGCACGGAGGTGACGCGCTCGTCGTTGAGGTGGATGAACCCGGTCGGCCAGCCTCCGCCGGAGCGGGTGATCCGACGCCAGTCGAAGTCGCCGCCGTAGTGGTCCTCGGAGATCACGATCGTGTCGCGGTCGATGATCCGCTCGACGTAGGCGACGTGGTTGGAGCTCCACCACGCGACGGAGCCGATCATCGGGGTCTGGTTCACCTTCGAGCTGAAGACGACGCCCCAGTTACGGGCGTCACCGCTACCGCTCCACGGACGGGTCGCGGGCATCCCGCGGCTCACCATCCGGTAGGCGACGTAGTTGGTGCAGTTGTGGCCGGCGTACATCCGCCACCACATCTGCCGGTACACCGACTGGTACCCGTGGTTGCTCAGACCCTTGTCGTTGCAGGCCGCGAATCCGCGGCACAGGATCACCGAGCTGGCATCAGCGGAAGGGGCCCGGACAAGGAGGGTCGCAAACACGCCCAACAGCACGAAGCAGAGGGCAGGCAACGACAAGCGGCGGGACGGCACACCCGAACGCTAAGGCAACTTCTGCCACTCTGACTACCACCTGTCACAAACTACAACGGTGCGACACGCCGTTACAACGTTGTAGTTTTCCGCCACTTTCCGGGACCGCGGATTCTCACTCCCCCGCGGGGCTCCCGCGGGACCGCACCGGGGCACAAACCAGTTCGAAACGGCTGCACCCCGGGTGACATGATGCGTCGCATGCCTGGAACAAATCTCACTCGCGATGAGGCGCAGACCCGCGCCCGGTTGCTCGAAGCGGGTTCGTACACCATCGAACTCGACCTCACGACCAGCGAAAAGACCTTCGCCTCGACCACCACGATCACGTTCAGCTGCAGCGAGCCAGGAGCGAGTACGTTCGCCGATCTGGTCGACGCGACCGTGCACGAGATCACCCTCAACGGAGTCACCCTCGACCCGTCCGCGGTGTACGCCGACAGCCGGATCCAGCTCGATGACCTCCAGGCCGACAACGTCCTCGTCGTCCGCGCGGACTGCACCTACAGCCGCAGCGGCGAGGGACTGCACCGGTTCGTGGACCCGGTCGACGACCGGGTCTACCTGTACAGCCAGTTCGAGGTCCCCGACGCCCGCCGCGTCTACACCACCTTCGAGCAGCCCGACCTGAAGAGCGTCTTCACGTTCGTCGTCACGGCGCCGGAGCACTGGAAGGTCGTCTCGAACGCGCCCACCCCCGCGCCGGAGTCCCGCGGTGACGGCACCGCCGTCTGGCACTTCCCCGCCACCAAGAAGATGTCCACCTACATCACCGCGCTGGTCGCGGGCGAGTACCACGAGGTGCAGGACGTCTACGAGGGCAAGCACGGCACCATCCCGCTCGGCCACTACTGCCGCCAGTCCCTGGTGGAGTTCCTCGACCGCGACGAGCTGGTCAAGCTGACCAAGCAGGGCTTCGAGTTCTTCGAGGACGCCTTCGACTTCCCGTACCCGTTCGTGAAGTACGACCAGCTGTACGTGCCGGAGTACAACATGGGCGCGATGGAGAACGCCGGCTGCGTGACCCTGCGCGACGAGTACCTCCCCCGCAGCCACCAGCCGCGCTCGTTCTACGAGTTCCGGTGCAGCGTGATCCTGCACGAGATGGCGCACATGTGGTTCGGCGACCTGGTCACCATGAAGTGGTGGGACGACCTCTGGCTGAACGAGTCGTTCGCCGAGTGGGCCTGCTACCACGCCGAGGCCGAGGCCACCGAGTACGTCGAGTCCTGGACCGGCTTCGCCAACGCGCGCAAGCAGACCGGCTACCGCCAGGACCAGCAGCCGACCACCCACCCGATCGCCGCCGACAACTACGACCTGCAGGCCGTCGAGGTCAACTTCGACATGATCACCTACGCCAAGGGCGCCTCGGTGCTCAAGCAGCTGGTCGCCTGGGTCGGACTGGAACCGTTCCTCGGCGGGCTCCAGCAGTACTTCAAGGACTTCGCGTTCGGCAACTCCGAGTTCAACGACCTCCTGCTGGCCCTGGAGAAGGCATCCGGCCGGGAGCTGGACGGCTGGGCCCACGAGTGGCTCCAGACCGCCGGCGTGAACACACTCAGCCCGGAGTTCGAGCTCGACGACGAGGGCCGCTACACCTCGTTCACGGTCGTGCAGACCGCCGACCCGAGCTGGCCGACCCTGCGCCGGCACCGGATCGGCATCGGCATGTACGAGGAGTTCGCCGACGAGGACATGCAGGGCCACCTGATCCGCACGTCCTCGTTCGAGATCGACATCCAGGGTGCTCGCACCGAGGTCCCGGAGCTGGTCGGCGTCAAGCACCCCGAACTGCTCCTGCTCAACGACAACGACCTGACCTACGCCAAGGTCCGGCTCGACGAGCAGTCCCTGAAGACCGCCGTCGCGGACCTCTCGCGCGTCGACGACTCGCTCGCGCGCGCCCTGATCTGGGGTGCGGCCTGGGACATGACGCGCGACGCCGAGATGAGCGCCACCGACTACGTGCGGCTGGTCCTGGCCAACATCGGTCAGGAGACCGATGCCTGGGGCATCAGCCGGATCCCGGTGTGCGGCGCGCAGGCCGTCGAGTCGTTCTCGGCGCCGGCGAACCGCGCGTCCCTCAAGCAGGAGTGGGAGCGCGGCCTGCGGGCCCTCATCGACGACGCGGCTCCGGGCAGTGACCAGCAGTTGACCTTCGCGCGCTGCTACGCCGGCGCCGCGCACAGCGAGGCTGCCCTCACCGACCTCGAGCAAATGCTCGACGGCGGCCTGACCTTCGACGGCCTGGCCGTCGACCAGGACCTGCGCTGGTCGCTGATCACCTCGCTGGCCCGCAACGGTCGCGCCGGTGACCGGATCGAGGCCGAGCTCGCCCGGGACCACACCATCTCCGGCCAGGAGCACGCGGCGGCAGCGCACGCGATCCAGCCGACCGCCGAGGCGAAGGCAGCGGCGTGGGAAGCGGCGATCGTCTCGACCGACACCCCGAACGAGACGCACCGCTCGATCGTGCACGCCTTCGGTCCGCACGGTCAGGACGAGGTGCTGCGGCCGTACGTCGCCAAGTACCTCGATGCGGCGACCAACCTCTGGGAGCACCTCGGCACCCAGAAGGCGTCCACCGCGCTGACGGGCATCTTCCCGCGGGCGCTGGCCTCCCAGGAGCTGCTCGACGAGGTAGATGCGTGGCTGGAGACCACCACCGCGAACCCGGCCGCCCAGCGCTACGTGAGTGAGGGCCGTGCCGACGTGGCGCGCTTCCTGGCGTGCCAGGCGAAGGACGCGGAGTAGGCGTTCGCCGAGGCGCGTCGGCTCTGCACGTTCAACGTGCGGTGTCGGCGTGCCTGGGTGCTCTCAGCTGGAGGCGTGCAGCGTCTGCGGCTGCCGGGCCGCGGCGGCCAGCTGGCTGACCCCGCGGTTGATGCCGCCGACGAGGTCGCCCTCGGCGAAGGCGGACTCCATTGCGACCGCGGCGAGGCGGACGGCCTCGTCGCTCAGGTCCCGGCGTACGACGGACCCGGTGACGATCTCCAGCAGCCGCGCCGCCGGATCGATCATGATCAGGACGCTCCGCGTGGGAGCGATCAGGGAGGCGTGCAGCCGCTCGGCGAACGCACGCGGCTCGGCGTCGACACCGCCGACGTACACGCTGAACTCGTAACGGGAGACGGTCTCCGCCGCGCGGATGGCGCGGTCGATCTCGTAGCGCTGGTCGTCGGAGAAACCGTCACCACTTGCCACTGGTGCCACCTCGTTCGGCATCCCCGGCCTCGATCTCTGCCGGGGTCACGGAGTCGGCCGCGTCGACGCCCTTGCTCGCGCCACCGAACCACTCGGCGTCCGAGCGCCAGGTCTGGCCGGGCTCGTAGCCCTTGTCGCTGATCATCGACGGCAGGGCCGCGAGCAGCGAGATCACCACGAAGAGACCTGCCGGGATCAGGAACAGCACGACGAGCCACTCCAGGCCGGAGACGGCCGGAGCGTCCTCCCACGCCTCCGGGGTGTCTGCGAACGCCGCGACGGGAAGCAGCACGAGCGCGACCAGGCCGGCCGACAGTGCGGCGGCAGCGCGGCGGACGAGCCGACGGGCGGCGGTGCGGGACTTCTGCGGGGCCTGGTGAGTCATCACACCTGAAGGATAGCGATTGTGCGCTCCGACGAGCACGCCCGCACCCGTGATCCTCGCTACGCTCGTCGACGCTGCTCGCGTAGCCTCCCTCCCATGCATGTCCCGATCAGCCTGCTCACGATGCCCGAAGCGTGCCAAGAGAGCGACAGCTGGACCTGCGCGGCCGTCTACAACTGGACGGAGAACGAGGACCTCGCGCGCGCAGCGGCCTGGATCATCGGCAAGCCGCTGACGATCTTCTGGCTGATCATCTTCGGCATCGTCGGCCGGTGGCTGCTGCACAAGCTCGTCGACCGGCTGGTCGCGCGTGCGGCGGGCGGGGTGCTCCCGAACAAGCTGGCTCGCGGCCCGTTCGCCGACCCGGGCGGCGAGACCGCGGTCCACCGCCGGGTGCAGCGTGCGGAGACGATGGGCGGGCTGCTCAAGAGCATCGTCACCGGCGTGGTCTTCTCGATCGTGCTGATGATGGTGCTCGCCGAGATCGGCGTGAACATCGCGCCGTTGATCGCCAGCGCCGGGATCATCGGAGTCGCCCTCGGCTTCGGCGCCCAGAGCCTGGTCAAGGACTTCCTCTCCGGGATCTTCATGATCTTCGAGGACCAGTACGGCGTCGGGGACGCGGTGAACCTCGGCGACATCTCGGGCACCATCGAAGCCGTCGGCCTGCGGGTGACCCGGCTGCGCGACGTCGACGGCACGGTCTGGTACGTCCGCAACGGCGAGATCCTCAAGGTCGGCAACCAGAGTCAGAACTGGTCGCGCACGGTTCTGGACGTCGCGGTCGGCTACAAGGAGGACGTCACCCGGGTACGCCGCCTGCTGAAGGAAGTGGCCCACGAACTGGCCGAGGACGAGAACTTCCGCGACCAGATCATCGAGGAGCCCGAGGTCTGGGGCGTGCAGTCGCTCGGCCCGGACTCGGTGGTCGTCCGGGTGACCCTGAAGACGCTCCCGCAGAAGCAGTGGATGGTCGCCCGCGAGATGCGCGAACGCATCAAGGACCGGTTCGACGCCGAGGGGATCTCGATGCCGCTCCCGCAGCGCGGCGTCTGGCAGGACCCGACCACCCCGGGATGAGCCGACCGGGAGTGAGTAGCGCTACTCACGCCAGCACCGGTATCCGCACCGATGCCACGGCACCGTGGCGCACGGGAGGATCGGGACATGAGCATCCTGACCGATCCGCACCTGTGCCCCGAGTGCCGCAGCACCCTCGCCGCTGACGCGACCTGCCCCGGTTGCGGCCTTCGCCTGACCGGGCCGACCGCGACCCGGCTGTGGCACACGATGCAGACCGCTGCCGTCCTGGTCGAGGAACTGCGTCGAGCACCGGTCGGCGCCCCGGTCGCCATCCCGGTCCCGGCTCCTGATCCCCGGTCCGCGACCGGCGACGCCCCACCGGCCTCACCGACCGCCGGCCTACCCACCGCTCCCCCGGTCCCCGAGCAGCCGCGCAAGACCCTTCCCGGCAGTTCGGTGCCCGTGGTCCTCTTCGGAGTCGGCGCCCTGTGCCTCCTGGTCGCCGCCGTGGTGTTCGTGGCCGTGGCCTGGGGGTCGCTCGGCCTCGGCGCCCGTACGACGATCCTCCTCGCCGTCACCGCGAGCGTCGCCGCCGTCGCCGACCACCTGACGCGTCGGGGGCTGCGTGGCGCTGCCGAGACGTTCTGGCTGATCACCGCATCCATGGTCGCGATCGACCTGGCGGCCGGCTACTCCGCCGGGCTGCTCGGCTTCGACGACCTCGCCCCGCGGCACGCGACCGCGGTGAGCGGCGCAGTGCTGTTCGGCCTGGCCTGTGTGGCCGGCCTCCGGGCCCGGCGCACCGAGCTGCGGGAGCTGTACGGCGTCTCCGCAGCTGGCGTCTGCGGGTTGTTGCTCGTCACGGTCACCGAAGGGTGGGACGCACCGAACGTGGCGGTCGGCATCGCGATCTCGGTCGTCGTCCTGACCGCCGTGGCGCTCGGGTTGCGCCACATCGGTCTGCTCACCCTCGCGATCGGCTCAGCCAGCCTCGCCGTCCTCAGCTGGGCGCTGCTCCTCATCGACGGCGTCGAGCGAGCCGACCAGGCGACCATCGGCGCCTGGTGGCGCGGGACCGAAGGCTGGCCGTTGCTGGCCGCGGCCGCGTTCGCTGCCGTCGTCGCGGGACTGGTCCGGATTCCGGTCGCGGTCCGGATGGTGGCTGCCGGCGCGGTCCAGATCGCGGTGGCGACGTACGTGCTGCTCCCGGAATCAGGCCCCGACCTGAAGCTGGTCCTGGGCGTCGGCGTCCTGGTGGCGGGCTCGCTCCTGGCAGCACTCGCTCCCCGGGTGGCCGCGGTTCCGGCCGCGCTTCTCGCCGGTACCGGCGGCGTCGCCGGCGTCCTGTGGGCCCTGCAGCGCCCGCTCGAGGTGATCGCCGAACTGCCGACGACCGCGCCCCACGACGGTCACAACCTCGGCCTGATGCTGCCGCCGGCGTACCTGGACGTGGCTCCGTGGACCGCCGTGCTCGTCTGCGCGGGCGCACTGGTCGCCGCGGCGGCGCTGACCCGCTGGCTCGACGAGTCGGTGCGCGGTGTCGCACGGCGGTCGCTGGTCGTCCTGGCTCCCTCCATCCTCGGCCTCGGCGTCGTGACCGGGCTGATCGAGACCGAACCGACCCTGGTCGTCGCCGTGGCCGCCTGGTCCGCACTGCTGCTGGCCGTCGCGATCCCGGCCGCGCTGATGCGCGGCGGCTGGCCGACAGCAACGCTGGTCATGACCGGGTACCTCGCTGTGGCCGGGCTCCGGCTGGCGGTCCCGTCGCATCTCCTGGTCGCCGCGCTGGCCACCGCTCTCGCCGTCGGGCTGGCGGTCGCGTACATCCGGACGAGCGCCGGTCCCGCCACCCGGGCGGCGACCGCGGTCGGCGCCGTCGTGGCCGCGGGCTTCGCCGCGACCCACTGGCCCTACCTGGTCGGGGGCGCCGGCGATGCCGCCGGACTGACCCTGGCCGTCCTCGCGGTCGGCGTCGCCCTGACCGCCCACCTCACGACGCGTTCCGAGACCGACCGCTTTGCCGTGGAGATCACCGGCCTGGTGCTCGGGCTCGCCGCCACGGCGTTCCCCACCGACACGGCGATCGTGACCCTGGTCCTGACGGTGGTCGGCTCGGCGGCTGCGCTGACAGCGACGCTGCACCGCGACCGCGAGGACGTCGCCTGGATCGGCGTCATCGTGCTCGGCGGTGCAGCGGCCCTACGGGTCTCCTCGGACCTGGTGCTCCCGGAGCTCGCCACCGCGCCGGCGGCGGCGCTGCTGATCACCGTCGGTGTCCGGCGGCTGCTCACCGATCCTGCCGCGAGCAGCGTCCGGGTGCTCGGCAGCGGCCTGACCCTGGCCCTGCTGCCGACCCTGCTCCTCGTCCTCGACGATCCGGTCTCGTGGCGCTCGGTCGCTCTCGGTGCCGCTGCGGTGCTGCTCCTGGCCGTCGGCATCGGACGGCGCTGGACGGCGCCGTTCCTGGCCGGCGCCGGCGTCCTCGCCGTCCTCGCCGCCCGTCACCTCGGGCCGGTCGCCGAGGCGGTGCCGCGGTGGATCTCGCTCGGCCTGCTCGGCGCCGTCCTGCTCGCCGTGGCCGTCACCTGGGAGTCCCGGCGTCGTGACCTCGCGGCCGCCGAACGCTACCTGGGCAGCCTGCGCTGAGGACGGGTCGGCAGAATGGGGTCGTGAGCCAACGAAGTGAGCGAGCGATGCAGCACAACGTCCTGTCGTCCTGCGTCCCCGATCCGGAGAGGTGGCTCGGATGACGACCTTCTACGACGAGATCGGCGGGATGGAGACGATCTCCGCGATCGTCACCCGTTTCTACGAGGGTGTGGCAGGAGACGAACTCCTCCGGCCGATGTACCCGGAGTCCGACCTGGGCCCGGCCGCCGAGCGGTTCACGCTCTTCCTGGCGCAGTACTGGGGCGGTCCGACGACGTACTCGGACACCCGCGGGCACCCGCGGCTGCGGATGCGGCACGCTCCCTTCCCGGTCACACCGACCGCGGCACAGCACTGGCTGCGCCATTTCCGGGCCGGCCTCGACGCCGCCGCGCTGACCCCGGAGCAGGACGAGCGGTTCTGGGACTACGTGACCCACGCGGCGCAGTTCATGGTGAACACGCCCGAGGAACAGGTTCCGGGCTGACTCAGACCGGGAGCTGGGCCGTCAGGGCCGCGCGCTGCGCCTCGCTCATCGGGGCCGCGCGCTGCGACTCGGTGTCGAAGGTGACCATCACGACCTTCGAGCGAGCCAGCACGGCCTCACCGTCGCGGAGCTCGTGGACGATCGTGTACGACTTGCTCCCGACACCACTGACCCACGAGTGCACCTCGTACGGCTCACTCCGGTAGTGCAGCGGGCGCAGGTAGTCGACGTCCATCCGGGCGATGACGTTCTGGCTCCAGACCTCGCCGCGGGTGTGCAGGTGCCGGATGTAGGCGACCCGGGCCTCCTGGAAGTACTCGTAGTAGTGCACGTTGTTGGCGTGCTTGTACGGGTCCATCTCCGACCACCGCAGCTGCAGCGGGTAGACGTGCCGGCTGGTCCCGGACGCTTCGATCGTCGAACGCTGAGGCTCTTCGGCCAGGTACGGAGCCAGGAACTCCTTCTCCTCGGTCGCGAGCCGGCGCGGCGACTCCGTGGCGAAGACGAACGGCGCGAGCACCGTCGAGGCGCGCGCGTAGACCGTCCGGCCGGACTCGTCGGCCTGGTAGATCTCGTGCGACAGGGTGAACGACCCGGCGCGGATCCGGGCCACCCAGGTGTCGACCAGGATCGAGGTGCTGCGCAGGTTCAGCGGCAGCAGGAAGTCGACCTCGTGCTTGACCACGAGGATCCCCTCCGGCGTGTCCCGGCTCGCCGCGATGCTGCGGTGCTGCCCGAAGAAGGCGATCCTCGCCTCCTGGAGCAGGTCGACGAAAGTCACGTTGTTCACGTGGCCGAGCAGGTCCATGTCGGCCCAGCGCAGCTGGCCGCCGAATGTATGACGCTCCGTGGTGTGACGCACACCGCTGATCCAACCACCAGAACCCGTTCTAGACTGAACGACGGCAGCCCGGTGGACATGTGGCGCTGCCGAACTCACACAGACCTAGATCGGAGAAGCAACGATGCCCGAGGCAGTGATCGTTTCCGCGGCCCGCACCCCCATCGGCCGCGCGAACAAGGGGTCCCTGAAGGACTTCCGCCCGGACGACCTGAGCGCTTTGATCATCAAGGCCGCGCTCGACAAGATCCCCGAGCTGGACCCGAGCACGATCAACGACCTGATCCTCGGCTGCGGTCTGCCGGGCGGCGAGTCCGGCAACAACATGGGCCGGGTGGTCTCCACCCTGCTCGGCTACGAGATCCCCGGCACGACCATCACCCGGTACTGCTCCTCCTCGGTGCAGACCTCGCGGATGGCGTTCCACGCGATCAAGGCCGGCGAGGGTGACGCGTTCATCTCGGCCGGTGTCGAGACCGTCTCCCGCTTCCAGTTCGGCACCTCCGACCACTGGCCGGACACCAAGAACCCGGTCTTCGCGGACGCGCAGAAGCGCACCGAGGAGGCCGCTGCGGGTGGCAAGGACTGGCACGACCCGCGTGAGGACGGCCTGGTCCCGGACATCTACATCGCCATGGGCCAGACCGCCGAGAACGTCGCCCGCCTGCGCGGCCTGGACCGCAAGGAGCTCGACGAGTTCGCCGTCCGCAGCCAGAACCTCGCCGAGAAGGCGATCGCGGACGGTTTCTGGGCCCGTGAGATCACCCCGGTCACCCTCGCGGACGGCACCGTCGTCTCGACCGACGACGGCCCGCGCGCCGGCGTCACCTACGAAGGCATCGCCGGCCTCGACCCGGTCTTCCGCCCCGACGGTGTCGTCACCGCCGGCAACTGCTGCGCCCTGAACGACGGTGCTGCCGCGGTGATCATCATGTCCGACACGAAGGCCAAGGAGCTCGGCCTGAAGCCGCTGGCGCGGATCGTCTCCACGGGCGTCACCGGCCTGTCCCCCGAGATCATGGGCCTGGGCCCGGTCGAGGCGACGAAGCAGGCGCTCAAGCACGCGAACATGACGATCAACGACATCGACCTCGTCGAGATCAACGAGGCGTTCGCGGCGCAGGTCGTTCCGTCGTACCAGGACCTGGGCATCGACATCGACCGCCTCAACGTCAACGGCGGCGCGATCGCCGTGGGTCACCCGTTCGGCATGACCGGCGCCCGCCTGCAGAACACGATGCTCAACTCGCTGGAGTGGCACGACAAGTCCACCGGCCTGATCACCATGTGCGTCGGCGGCGGCCAGGGCATGGCGATGATCCTCGAGCGCGTCTGAGGGTTGCGACAAGCTCACCACGCGAAGAGCGAAGGCCCCGTCCCCCATGGGGGACGGGGCCTTCGTCGTGCCGCAGGATCAGGCCTGGTCGAGGCCGGCCTGGATCGAGAGGGTGATGCTCACCTTGTCGCCGATCAGCAGCTTGCCGCCGTCGAGCGGGATGTTGAAGTCGACGCCGAAGTCCTTGCGGCTGATCTCAGTGGTCGCCTCGAAGCCGATCTTGGTGTTCCCGTACGGGTCCGTGTCGAGGCCGAGGAACTCCACGTCGAGCTCGACCGTGCGGGTCACGCCCTTGATGGTCAGCTCACCGGTGGCGCTGGCGCCGTCGAACGAGGTGGAGCGGAAGGTCATCGGGCCGCTCTTCTCGACGTCGAAGAAGTCGCTCGAACGCAGGTGACCGTCGCGCTGCGCGTCGCGGGTGTTGATCGAGTTGAGGTCGATGGTCGCCTCGGCCGTGGTGCCGGCGAGGTCATGGCCCGTCGTGATCTTGCCCTCGAACGATTCGAACTGGCCGCGGACCTTGGTCATCAGGTGACGGACGGTGAAACCGACCTCGGAGTGGCTCGGGTCGATGGTCCAGGTCCCGGCGACGATTCCGGTGGGGGCAGTGGTGGTCATTGCAGTGCATCTCCTCAGATAGTTGAAGTCTCAACTTGTGGTTGTAGAAGCTTCAACTACATGCCTCGCCAGAGTATTCCCGGCCCTCGTCCCCCGGTCGGGGAGCCCGGCTCAGCGGCGCCGGGGCCCTACAATCGCGGCCATGAGTGCAGCGGAGACCCAGTGGCTCGACGAGAGCCAGCAGTCCGATTGGCGCGCCTACATCGTGGGCACGACGCTCCTCATGGACACGCTCGACCGCGAACTGCGCCAGGAACACGGGGTCTCGCTGGGCGAGTACGAGATCCTCGTCCGGCTCTCCGAGAGCCCCGAGCGGACCCTGCGGATGGCGCAGATCGCCGAGTCGATGCAGCACTCGCGCAGCCGGGTGACCCACACAGTCAGCAGGATGGAGAAGGCCGGGCTGATCCGGCGCTCAGCCGCGGCCGGGGACAAGCGGGGCGTCGACGCGACGATGACCGACGCCGGCTGGGAGCTGCTGCAGCTGGCCGCGCACACCCACGTGACCGGCGTACGACGTCACTTCGTCGACCTCGCCGACCGTGACGACTTCGCCGCGCTCGGCCGGGTGATGAACGCAGTCTCGGACCAGTTGGTCGCCGAGCACCCGGACTTCGACGACATCCGGGGGCACTGAGACCCGCGAGACTGCTCGCAGGACCCGTTGCCGCCCGTCAGTCTCGGGTCAGGCGACGGTGGGTCACCCGGTGCGGCCGGGCCGCTTCGATGCCGAGGCGCTCGATCTTGTTCTCCTCGTACGAGGCGAAGTTGCCCTCGAACCAGAACCAGTTGCCCGGCTCGTCCTCGGTGCCCTCCCAGGCGAGGATGTGCGTCGCGGTGCGGTCGAGGAACCAGCGGTCGTGCGAGGTGATCACGGCGCAGCCGGGGAACTCGAGGAGCGCGTCCTCGAGCGAGGAGAGCGTCTCGACGTCGAGGTCGTTGGTCGGCTCGTCGAGGAGCAGCATGTTGCCGCCCATCTTCAGCGTCAGGGCCAGGTTGAGCCGGTTGCGCTCACCACCGGAGAGGACGCCGGCCTTCTTCTGCTGGTCGGGTCCCTTGAAGCCGAAGGAGGCGACGTAGGCGCGTGAGTTCATCTCGAAGTTGGCGACCTTGATGAAGTCCAGGCCGTCGGAGACGACCTCCCAGACGTTCTTGTTCGGGTCGATGCCGCCGCGGCTCTGGTCGACGTAGGAGATCTTGACGGTCTGCCCGACGGTCAGCGACCCGGCGTCCGGCTTCTCCTCCCCCACGATCATCCGGAACAGCGTGGTCTTGCCGACGCCGTTCGGACCGATCACGCCGACGATGCCGGCCTTGGGCAGTGAGAAGGACAGGTCGCCGATCAGCACCCGGTCGTCGAAGCCCTTGTTCAGGTGATCGGCCTCGAGGACGACGTCGCCGAGCCGCGGACCCGCCGGGATGTTGATCTCGGAGGTGTCGATCTTCCGCATCCGGTCGGCTTCGGCGGCCATCTCCTCGTAACGGGCCAGTCGCGACCTGCTCTTGGTCTGCCGGGCCTTGGCGTTGGACCGGACCCACTCGAGCTCACGCTCGAGCATCTTGGCCCGCTTGGCGTCCTTCTGCCCCTCGATCTTGAGGCGGTCCTTCTTGGTCTCCAGGTACGTCGTGTAGTTGCCCTCGTAGGGGTGCGCCTGACCGCGGTCGAGCTCGAGGATCCAGCTGGCGACGTTGTCCAGGAAGTACCGGTCGTGGGTGACCGCGAGCACCGCGCCCGGGTAGGTGGCGAGGTGGCCTTCCAGCCACTGCACCGACTCGGCGTCGAGGTGGTTGGTCGGCTCGTCGAGCAGCAGCAGCGACGGCTGCTGGAGCAGCAGCTTGCAGAGAGCGACCCGGCGACGCTCACCACCGGAGAGGTTGTCCACGATCGCGTCGGGCGGCGGGCAGCGCAGCGCGTCCATCGCCTGGTCCAGGCGGCTCTCCAGGTCCCACGCGTTGGCGTGGTCGAGGTCGGCCTGCAGGTTGCCCATCTCTTCGCCCAGCGCCTCGAAATCGGCGTCGGGCTCGCCCATCTCCATGCCGATCGCGTTGAAGCGGTCGAGCTTGGTCTTGATCTCGTGGACGGCTTCCTCGACGTTCTCCAGGACGGTCTTGCCCTCGGACAGCGGCGGCTCCTGCTGGAGCATCCCGACCGTGGCGCCCGGGTCGAGGTTGGCCTCGCCGTTGTTGGCCTTGTCCAGCCCGGCCATGATCTTGAGCAGCGTGGACTTACCGGTCCCGTTCGGGCCGACCACACCGATCTTGGCGCCGTGCAGGAAGGACAACGTGACGTTGTCGAGAACAACCTTGTCGCCGTGTGCCTTGCGGACCTTGTGCAACGTGTAGACGTACTCACCCATGATCGGCAAGCCTACGGGCCGAGGGCCCCGAACGACGAAACGGGTCAGGCGGCTGGTTCGACCTCCCTGCCGTCGGAGTCGAGGCTCGGGCCGGCCGGCTCGTAGGAGTGCACCAGCTCACGGACGCCCTCGTCGAGCTCCGGCTCGGCGACGGCCGTCCGTGCCGCCTTGAGGAACGCCGACGTCCCGCGGTTGAGGTCGTGTCCGACGAACGTCGCGTCGACGATCCAGCTGACCGACGCGGGCTGGCCTTCCCGCTCCCAGACGTCGACCCGGACCCGGCCGTGGACCACGACGGCGTCGCCCTTGCGGATCGAGTCGGCGACGTTGCGCCCCAGACTCCGCCAGCAGTTCACCGTGTACCAGGAGGTCTGGCCGTCGAACCAGACGCCGCCCTTCTGGTAGCGCGGTGTGCAGCCGACCCGGAAGGACGCGCACTGGGTGTCACCGACGTCGCGCAGGTCCACCTCGTTGCCGACCCATCCCTGCAACGTCACGTACGTCTCGTTCATGCTGATCTCCTCATCCTCGGGCGGAGGACGAGCATCCGCGGAGCGACCGAGGAGGGTCGAGCGCAGCCGCCGCGCCTGTGGACGACTCGCCCGGGAACGGCCCGGTGGACTGCGTCAGCCGCGAGCGGCGCGCAGCCCGTCGGTGGTGGTCCGGTACGCGTCCAGCACCGTGGTGAGCGGCGCGATCACCAGCTCGTCGGTCACCTCGTCGATCGCCGAGTGCAGTCGCTGCTCGGCCCGCCGCGCCTTTCGCCGTGCGCTCCGCCGGACCAGGAGCCGGCAGACCAGGGCGAGCAGGATCCCCAGCCCGACCCCGCCGATGAGCATCAGTGTCGGGACCGCGACCCCGCGGTACTCGGGGCTCGGAACATCGAACTTGAGGAACTCGGTCAGCGCCAGACCGGCGAGCCAGAGTCCGCCGGCGACAGCCGTCAGCAGCAACAGCCACTGCAGCAGGCGGACGCCGCGCGACCACAACGGCGGCTTCGAGACCCCCAGGTCAGTGCTCCCCACGGCGGCGTCGAGGCGGGCCTCGAGCTCCGGGAGCCCGGAGACCGACGCCTTGCGCATCGACATCGTCCAGGGCCGGGTGAGGTGCTGTGACAGTTGGTCGGAAAGGCCCCGGACCGCGGTGTCCACGCGTGCGTTCTGCACCTGGTTGGCGTCCGGGAGCGAGGCCCGGGCACTCGCGACCACGTCGCGTCCGGTGGCGCGCAGGTCGAGGTTCAGCCGGCGCAGCGGGTCCGGGCGCAGGCGCGACACCCAGGCGGTCAGCGGCCATCCGGTCGCCCGCCGGGCACGATGCAGGCTCGCCTTGTGGACCGCGTCGACCACGATCGGTACGCCGGCGGCGTCCGCCACCGCCGCGCGCAGCTCGGCCTGGTCCTTCTCGGTCAGCTTCGGCGCCTTCTCCAGACCGCTCACCAGCGCGATCGCATCCGCTGCCTCGGTGATGTTCGTGGAGATGCGGGCACGGGTCGCAGCCTTGTCGGCCACCCGCGCCACGATGGTGCGGCGCAGTTCGTCGATCCCGATGTTCTCCCGGGCCGAGATCGGCAGCAGGGTGACGCCCTGGAGGCCGTCGAGGTCCAGCAACCGGCGCAGGTCGGCGACCATCCCGGCGCGTCGGTCCTCGGCCACCTCGTCGATGTGGTTCAGGACGATCAGCATCACGCCCTTGTGCGCGGCCAGCGGCTTGAGGAACCGGTCGTGCACCGCTGCGTCGGCGTACTTCTGCGGGTCCAGGACCCAGACCAGCAGGTCGGCCAGCTTCACCAGGCGCTCCACCTCGAGGTGGTGGGAGACCTCGGTGGAGTCGTGGTCGGGCATGTCGAGCAGGACCAGGCCCTCCAGGTCCTTGACCTCGCGGCCGGTGTCGAGCATCGAGTCGCGGACCACCTGGTGCCGCGGCGGGATACCGAGCCATTCGAGGATGTCCGCGGCGCCGCCCGATCCCCAGGTGCAGGCCGTGGCCCAGGACGTCGTCGGCCGCCGTACGCCGACCGAGGCCAGCTCGAGCCCGACCAGGGCGTTGAACGTCGAGGACTTGCCCGAGCCGGTGGCTCCGCCGAGCGCGACGATGGTGTGGTCCGCCGACAGCCGCAACCGCTCGCCGGCGCGCGCGACGACCTCGGCGGCCGGAGCCAGCACCGCGTCGTCGAGGTGTCCGCGCGCAGCCGTCACCGCCGAGTCCAGGGCATTGACCCGGTCGGAGATGTCGGTT
>JAKFBZ010000015.1:0-7406 GCA_036676945.1 Marmoricola sp. | reverse complement strand
CGAGCCCAGGATGAGCAGCGCGGTGGTCATCGTGCGACGGAGCATGGCTCTTCCTCACGTCCGTCTCGCGACCCAGGGTGACTGGGTGGGGTCGGACCGCGCTCCTCCGGCGAAGCCGTGGTGCATGGTGATCACGGCCGCCCATGCCGCGCTCTCCGTGCCGGAGCGCGCAGAGCGCGATGATCCGCGATGCGCGAGCGAGCAGGACACCAGTGTTGCGGCCGGCCATGATGCGGTTGTACCGCGCCGCACCACGGAGGGGAACGGCCCATCTGAACTAGTCAGCCTCTGCAGTGCCTCGCAGGGAGCCAGCTAGCGTCCCGCTGGACGGCAGCTACTCGCCGCGGATCGGCTCAATCCACTCTGCGGGCGCGAACTCGCTCCCGAAGTCGATGCAGGCTTCGTTCTCGCAGCGGCCCTGTGTTTCGAAGGTGATTCCGGCGTTCCCGGAGTCCATCACCAGCGCGGCGTTCTCGGGGCGGAGGTGGTCACCGTGGCGCAGCGGCTGGCCGCAGGTCGGGCAGTGCGGGTCTCTCAGCTCGGTGGGGTCGGCCATTCCTCACGGTAGATCCGACCGGACGACCTCGTCCACGGTCCCCGAGCGACCCAGGGGGCTAGGCCCCGGCGAGGCGCCGGCGCAGGTACGGCGCGGTGGCCCCGGCTGACCCGGCTGCCACCTGTGCCGGCGTCCCGGTCGTGACGACTCGTCCGCCGGAATCTCCGCCGCCCGGGCCGAGGTCGATCACCCAGTCGGCGGTGGCGATGGCATCGAGGTCGTGCTCGACCAGGACGACCGTGTTCCCCGCGTCCACCAGCCGGTGCAGCTGACGCAGGAGCAGCGCGATGTCGGCAGGGTGGAGCCCGGACGTCGGTTCGTCGAGCAGGTAGAGCGCGTGGCCTCGGCGGGCGCGCTGGAGTTCGGTGGCGAGCTTGATCCGCTGCGCCTCACCGCCGCTGAGTTCCGTGGCCGGCTGCCCGAGGCGCAGGTAGCCGAGGCCGACGTCGCGCAGCGTCTCCAGGCTCCGCGACGCCGCCGGCACGTCGGTGAAGAACTTGGCGGCTTCGTCGACGGTCATCGCCAGCACCTCGGCGATGTTCTTGCCCTCGTACCTGATCTCCAGCGTCTTCTCGTTGTACCGCGCGCCGCCACAGGCAGGGCAGGCCGCGTAGGTGCCGGGCATGAACAGCAGCTCGACCTCGACGAACCCTTCCCCCTGACAGGTCTCGCAGCGCCCTTCGGCGACGTTGAACGAGAACCGTCCGGCGCCGTACCGCCGCTTCTTCGCCGCCGGAGTGGCCGCGAACAGCTTCCGGACGGCGTCGAACATCCCGGTGTAGGTGGCCAGGTTCGACCGCGGCGTCCGTCCGATCGGCTTCTGGTCGACGATCACCAGCCGGTCGAAGGCCTCGAGTCCGGTGGCGTCCTCGACGTCGACCTGGAGGTCGGCGTGCTCGGTCTCGTCGTCCGGGGCCAGTCCGAGGTGACAGCGGACCAACTCGGCCAGCACCTGGGTGACCAGGGTCGACTTCCCCGACCCGGAGACCCCGGTGACCGCGGTGAGCACGCAGAGCGGGACGTCGACGGAGACGTCGTCCAGGTTGTGCCGGGTGACGCCGCGCAGGTGCAACCAGCCGTGCGGTTCGCGGAGGTCGTGTTCGAAGGCCTGCGCACGGCCGAACAGGTGCGCGCTGGTGACGGATTCGGCGACCTCCTCGAGTCCGGCGACCGGACCGGAGTAGAGCACCCGTCCGCCGCCTTCCCCGGCTCCCGGACCGATGTCGACCACCCAGTCGGCGAGGCGGACGACGTCCAGGTCGTGCTCGACGACGAAGAGCGAGTTACCGGCCGCCTTGAGCCGGTCCAGTACGTCGAGCAGCGGCTCGGCGTCTGCGGGGTGCAGTCCGGCGGACGGTTCGTCGAGCACGTAGACGACGCCGAACAGCCCGGAGCGCAGCTGGGTGGCGATCCGCAGCCGCTGCGCCTCCCCGGGTGAGAGCGTCGTCGAGTTGCGGCCCAGGCTGAGGTAGCCGAGGCCGAGGTCGAGCAGGACGTCGATGCGGGCGACCAGGTCCGCCGAGATCCGTACGGCGACCTCGCTGGTCTCCCCGGATCCGGCCGTCGGGACGGCGGCGTCCGGGTCCGCGAGCCGGGCGACCGGGCGGAGCAGCTCGGCGACCCCGGTCAGCGGCAGCGCGTTGACCTCGGCGATGTTCAGACCGGCGAAGGTGACTTTCAGAGCTTCGGGACGCAGTCCGCTGCCACCGCAGTTCGAGCACGGCATGCTCCGGGTGAACCGCAACGCCCGCTCCCGCATCCGCTCGCTCTTGGAGTCGGCGAGGGTGTGCATGACGTGCTTCCGGGCGCTCCAGAACTTCCCGTAGTAGCCGTAGTCGATCCGGTCCCGCTCCGGCTTGATCAGCACCGAAGGCTGCTCGTCGGTGAACAGCAGCCAGTCGCGGTTCTTCTTGGACAACCGGCGGAACGGCTTGTCGATGTCGATCCCGAGGCCGGCCACGATGCTGCGCAGGTTCGCCCCCTGCCAGGCGCCGGGCCAAGCGGCGATGGCTCCTTCGCGGATGCTGAGCGAGTCGTCCGGGACCAGCAACTCCTCGACGACGTCGTGGACGACACCGAGACCGTGACAGCGCGGACAGGCGCCGGACGCGGTGTTCGGTGAGAAGTCCTCAGCCTCGAGCCGGGGTGCGTTCCGCGGATAGGACCCGGCCCGGGAGTAGAGCATCCGCAGCAGGTTCGAGAGCGTCGTGATGGTGCCGACCGACGACCTGCTGGACGGCGCCCCGCGGCGCTGCTGCAACGCGACCGCCGGCGGCAGGCCGGAGATCTCCTGCACGTGCGGGGCGCCGACCTGCTGGAGCAGTCGCCGTGCGTACGGCGCCACCGACTCGAAGTAGCGACGCTGGGCCTCGGCATAGAGCGTGCCGAAGGCGAGGGAGGACTTGCCGGAGCCGGAGACCCCGGTGAAGGCGACCAGGGCATCGCGCGGGATGTCGACGTCGACCTCGCGGAGATTGTGCTCGCTCGCGCCGCGAACGCGGACGAAACCGGCTCGTTCGGTGAGGACATCGAGGCGCTCAGCAGGTTTCATCACGCTCCCAGGTACCCGCCGCCGCGCACCGCACGCGTTCCTGGCCCCGTTGGTTGAGCCTGTCGAAACCTACCGAGCCGCCCGCCGCCCACCAGGCGGCCCGGCCGACTTCGGCGGCGGCACATCTCCGCGCAACGTCGCGATCAGCTTCGTCGTCAGAATCAGCGTCGCGAACAGGCAGGCCGTGGCGCCCAGGGTCGCCACGAACAGGAAGAACCAGGCCAGGCCCTGGCCGTCGCGGGCTTTGCCGCCGAATTCGATGGCCTGCCAGACCAGGAAACCCCAGGCGATGAGCGTGCCGGTGACCCCGGCGGCGAGGCCCAGGAGACGATTTCGGGGCACCACGACGGGGGTTTCCTCGACCGGCTCTCCCGAGTGTTTTCCCACATCGGACATTCTCCCCGCCAAAGAGTGTCCGAGGGCCCTGGAAGACTCTCCGACACGCCGCAATCTCGGCCGCCGCAACGCGCTGACCTGCGGGTTTGGCACCCCGGCAGACCGCCCCGGATTTTTTCGGTGATCAATGTTGCGCACGTCACGTCCGGGGCGTAGGTTACCCCTACATCTAGTAGATAACATGGGTGTAGTTCTCCACATGTAGGGGTTGGTTTCCCACAGGGAGAAGGGGTTATCCCCAGGCAATCCACAGCTGAATCCCCAGGTTTCACGTCCTGAGCCGCCCGAGAGGAGGATCCGATGCACTGTCCGTTCTGCCGCAGCACCGACACCCGGGTCCTCGACTCCCGCGTCGCCGAGGACGGTTCCGCGATCCGCCGCCGGCGTACCTGCCCGTCGTGCGAGAAGCGGTTCACCACGGTGGAGCAGATGCAGCTGACCGTGCTCAAGCGCAGCGGCACCAGCGAGCCGTTCAACCGCGAGAAGGCGATCTCCGGGGTCCGCAAGGCCCTCAAGGGACGCCCGGTCTCCGAGGACGACCTGGCCCGCCTGGGCCAGACCGTCGAGGACGCGCTCCGCGCCGGCGGCTGGGCCGAGATCCCGGCCCACGAGGTCGGCCTGGCGATCCTGAGCCCGCTGCGCGAGCTCGACGAGGTCGCCTACCTGCGCTTCGCGAGCGTCTACCGCGGCTTCGAGTCGGCCGACGACTTCGAGACCGAGATCGCGATGCTGCGCGCTGAGCGCGCCGCCCCGGACGTCGAGCCTGTCGAGACGCCCACACCTCAGCCCACGGGCTGACCACAATCTGCCCGGTGCGTCGTGGGGAAGCGGCGCGCCGGGCACTCAAACAGCAGAGCAACACAGCTTCACAGGCACCACCAGCACCAGAAGCACCACAGACCAGTCGAAGACGATCGAGTAAAAGGGGAATCACGTATGACCGAGACGGTGAGCGGGTCCGCGAAGGGGCAGACCCGACGGAGCTCCAAGGGCATGAAGATCGAGCGGATCTTCAGCACTGAAGGCGTGCACCCGTACGACGAGATCACCTGGGAGCGTCGCGACGTCGTCCAGACCAACTGGAAGACCGGCGAGTCCGTCTTCGAGCAGCGTGGTGTGGAGTTCCCCGACTTCTGGAGCGTCAACGCCTCGACGATCGTCACCACCAAGTACTTCCGCGGCGCCCTGGGCACCGAGGTCCGCGAGTGGAGCCTGCGTCAGCTGGTCGACCGGGTCGTGAAGACCTACCGCAAGGGCGGCGAGGACAACGGCTACTTCGCCACCACCAAGGACGCCGAGCTCTTCGAGCACGAGCTCACCTGGCTGCTGGTGCACCAGTACTTCTCGTTCAACTCCCCGGTCTGGTTCAACGTCGGCACCACCTCTCCCCAGCAGGTGTCCGCGTGCTTCATCCTCTCCGTCGACGACTCGATGGACTCGATCCTGAACTGGTACAAGGAAGAGGGCTTCATCTTCAAGGGCGGCTCCGGCGCCGGCCTGAACCTCTCCCGGATCCGCTCGTCCAAGGAGCTGCTCTCCAGCGGCGGTACGGCGTCCGGCCCGGTCTCCTTCATGCGCGGCGCTGACGCCTCCGCGGGCACCATCAAGTCGGGCGGCGCGACGCGTCGTGCGGCCAAGATGGTCGTCCTCGACGTCGACCACCCGGACATCGAAGAGTTCGTGATGACCAAGGCGAAGGAAGAGGACAAGATCCGCGCCCTGCGTGACGCCGGGTTCGACATGGACCTCGGCGGCGCGGACATCACCTCGGTCCAGTACCAGAACGCCAACAACTCGGTCCGCGTCAACGACGAGTTCATGCGGGCGGTCGAGGACGGCACCGAGTTCGGTCTGCGTTCGCGCAGCACCGGCGAGATCATCGAGACCGTCGACGCCCGTGAGCTGTTCACCAAGATCAGCACCGCGGCGTGGGCGTGCGCCGACCCGGGTCTGCAGTACGACTCGACGATCAACGACTGGCACACCAACCCCGAGACGGGCCGGATCACCGCGTCCAACCCGTGCTCGGAGTACATGAGCCTGGACAACTCCTCGTGCAACCTGGCGAGCCTCAACCTGCTGAAGTTCCTCAAGGACGACGACACCTTCGACGCGCCGCTGTTCGCCAAGGCCGTCGAGCTGATCATCACCGCGATGGACATCTCGATCTGCTTCGCGGACTTCCCGACCGAGCCGATCGGCAAGACCACGCGGGACTACCGCCAGCTCGGCATCGGGTACGCCAACCTCGGCGCGCTGCTGATGGCGATGGGTCTGGGGTACGACTCCGAGGGCGGCCGGGCGATGGCCGGCACCATCACCTCGCTGATGACCGGTGTCTCCTACAAGCGCTCGGCCGAGCTGGCCGGCGTCGTCGGCCCGTACGCCGGCTACGCCCGCAACGCGGAGGCCCACAAGCGGGTCATGCGCAAGCACCAGGCCGCGAACGACGTGGTCCGCACCCTCGGGGTTGCGGACTCCCAGGTGCACAAGCTGGCCACCAAGGCCTGGGCCGACGTGCTCAAGCTCGGTGAGAAGAACGGCTTCCGCAACGCGCAGGCCTCGGTGCTCGCGCCGACCGGCACCATCGGCTTCATGATGGACTGCGACACCACCGGCATCGAGCCGGACTTCTCGCTGGTGAAGTTCAAGAAGCTCGTCGGCGGCGGCTCGATGCAGATCGTGAACCAGACGATCCCGCGGGCGCTGCGCAAGATGGGCTACCAGGAGGAGCAGGTCGAGGCGATCGTCGCCTTCATCGCCGAGCACGGTCACGTCATCGACGCGCCGGGCCTCAAGACCGAGCACTACGAGGTCTTCGACACCGCGATGGGCGCCCGGGCGCTGAAGCCGATGGGCCACGTCCGGATGATGGCCGCCTGCCAGCCGTTCCTGTCGGGTGCGATCAGCAAGACCGTCAACCTGCCGGAGTCGGCGACGGTCGAGGAGATCGAGGACATCTACCTGCAGTCGTGGAAGCTGGGCCTCAAGGCCACGGCCGTCTACCGCGACAACTGCAAGGTCGGTCAGCCGCTGTCGGACGGCAAGTCCGACTCGGCCAAGGCCGACCAGGCCCTGCAGAACGGCGGCGCCGGCCCGACGGTCGTCGAGACCCCCGTGCAGGTGGTCGAGATCCACAAGCCGTTCCGCAAGCGCCTCCCGAAGAGCCGGGTCAGCCGGACCACGAGCTTCACCGTGGGCGGCGCCGAGGGCTACATGACCTCGGGTGCGCACGACGACGGCGAGCTCGGCGAGGTCTTCCTCAAGCTCGGCAAGCAGGGCTCGACCCTGGCCGGCGTGATGGACGCCTTCTCGATCGCGGTCAGCATCGGCCTGCAGTACGGCGTCCCGCTGGAGACCTACGTCTCCAAGTTCACCAACCTGCGCTTCGAGCCGTCCGGCATGACCGACGACCCGGACGTCCGGATGGCGCAGTCCCTGATGGACTACGTCTTCCGCAGGCTGGCCCTGGACTACCTCTCCTTCGAGGAGCGCTCCGAGCTCGGCATCTACTCCGCCGAAGAGCGCCAGCGCCAGCTCGAGACGGGCAGCTACGAGCCCGTCGAAGAGACCGGGGGAGCCGAGGAGCTCATCACCCACGAGGTCGAGGTAGTCGAGACCTCCGAGGTCCCGACCCTCGCAGCCCGCGCGAAGGAAGCAGCCGACCCCGCTCCGGTGGTTGAGGTGCGAGCGCCAGCGAGCCGCGAAACCTCGGAAACGAAGGCAGGGCCCTCCACCGAGGTCCACACCTCCGCCGAGCTCTTCGAAAAGCTCACCGGCACCGCCGTCGACTCCCCGCTCTGCATGACCTGCGGGACGAAGATGCGGCCGGCTGGTAGCTGCTACGTGTGCGAGGGGTGTGGCAGCACGTCGGGCTGCAGCTGATCTGCAGTTGATAGACGT
>JAKFBZ010000014.1:0-23159 GCA_036676945.1 Marmoricola sp. | reverse complement strand
CCGGGCGCCCCGCGCGAGTTCCGGACGTTCTACCGCGACGACGTCCTGGTGCTCGGGCCGCGCGAGCTCGGCCAGGCGCGCCGGCACCTGCTCTCGATGGGCCCGCGCAACCGGTCGACGAACAAGGTCGCCTCGACGCTGATCGACGCCATGTGGCGCCAGGTCCGTTCCGAGCGTGCGCGCGAGCGCACCAAGGAGGACTTCGCCGACGAGATGCGCACCAACGACGCGTTCCTCGAGTTCGCGGCGGCCTGGTGGCCGGTGCTCGACGCCGCGACGGTGCTCGGCTGGCTCCGTGACACCGAGCTGCTGGAGCGGGTCGCCGAGAGCGTGCTCGACGACGAGGCCGTGCGACTCCTCGCGAAGTCGTGGGGCGAGGACCTCGCCGTCGACGACGTGCCGCTGATCGACGAATTGCGGTACCTGCTGGGCGATCCGCCGCTGGTCGACGACGCCGACGAGGACCCGCTCGAACTCGCCGACACCTCGCTGCGCGAGCTGACCACGGCTTCGGACCGGGAGTACGCCGGACGCCGCAGCTGGGCCCCGCCGACCAACCGCGTCGAGGACGACGGGTTCGCGCACGTGCTCATCGACGAGGCGCAGGACCTGACGCCGATGCAGTGGCGGATGGTCGGACGGCGCGGGCGGATGGCGACCTGGACGATCGTCGGCGACCCGGCGCAGTCCTCGTGGCCGGTCGCCGAGGAAGCGGCGAAGGCGCGAGCTGCCGCCCTGGGCGACAAAGCGATCCACGAGTTCCACCTCTCGACCAACTACCGCAACTCCTCGGAGATCTACGCCTTCGCCGCCCGGTACGCCGAGCAGGCCGGCCTCGCGGCGGACCTGCCGGACGCCGTCCGGTCCACCGGGGTCGACCCGGAGGAGCGGATCGTCGCCGACCTCGAGGAAGGCACCCGCGCCGCCCTGGTGGAACTCGCCGGCACGGTCGAGGGCACCGTCGGGATCGTGGTCCCGGTGGCCCGGCGTGCCGAGGTCTCCGGCTGGCTCGCGAGCTGGCCCGAGTACGCCGACCAGACCTCCGGCGACGACGCCCGGGTCGTGGTCCTCACCGGCCTGGACACCAAGGGTCTCGAGTTCGACGGCATCGTCGTGGTCGAGCCCGGCGAGATCGAGGCCGAGTCCTCGACCGGTGTCTCCACGCTGTACGTCGTCTACACCCGCGCCACCCAGCGGATGACGACCGTCGCGACCGCCTGAGCGGCGCGCGTCAGCTCTGTTCTGCGGCTGCCTTCAGACGCTCGAGAGTGGTGATCATGCCGCGCCGGAGGTCGGCATCGCGGTCCTCGCTGCCGGTCCACTTCTCGGTGATCCACGTCATCACCGGGCCGAGCGGCTTCTCGGCGTCGAAGGACTCGGTGAGCCGCGTGCCCGACGCCGTCGGCTCCATGACGTAACGCCAGGTGTAGGAGCCGATCCCGGGGCCGTTGCGGTTGAACGCGAACTCCTTGCCGGGGTCCGCCACGGTGACGGTCGGCCAGTTGAACCAGGCCGGGCCGCGGCCGCCCTTGTTGGTCGCCTTGAACCGTGCCCCCACAGCGGGTCCGGTCGCGCCCTTGGCCCACGTGCACCGGATGCACTCCGGGCTCCATTCGCCCATCCGGGTGATGTCGGAGACCAGCGCGTAGACCTCGTCGGGGCCGGCGGCGATCTCGGTGGAGACCTGATCGTGTGCGATTCGCTTGGCCATCGGCTGCTCCTCAGCGGTGAGTGCCTCTCAGTGACAGGCAGCGCTGACCAGACTGGCACAAACGAGGGCTGCTGCCGAGACCTACACCGTCCAGTCCGCGACGTACGCCGGGAACTCCGGCTCGCCACGCAGGTCGGGGGCGGGGACCGGTTCGCCGTACGAGGTCACGATCGGCAGCACCCCGGCCCACACCGGCTCGTCGAGGTCCTCGTCCGGGTCTTCGGGATCGCCGGCGCTGACCTTCACCGACCACTCGGTCAGCGGCAGCGAGACGACCAGCGTCGCGGCGAGCTCCTTCGCGGTCGGAGGGCGCAGGGTGTCCCAGCGGCCCGGCATCCAGGCCTCCGACATCGCCCGTAGTGCGGCAGCCTTGCCGTCGGCGGGGACCTCGGTGGCGGTGCCGAAGACCATCGCGCTCCGGTAGTGCATCGAGGACTCGAACGCGGACCGGGCCAGCACCATCCCGTCGAGGAGGGTGACGGTGACGCAGGCCGGGGCGCCGGAGGCGAGCGTGCGGAAGAGCCGGCTCCCGGTGGAGCCGTGCAGCAGCAACCGCTCCCCGTCGCGGGCGCAGGCGGTCGGGACGTTGACCGGCGCACCGCCCTCGAGGAACGCGACGTGCCCGACCCGGGCCGCGTCGAGGACGTCGTACAGGGTCGCCACGTCGGTCGCGGCCTTCTCGGGGATCCGCCGGATCCGGGTGCGCTCGGTCATGGGCTGATCATGCCCGGGGGACCGGTCGTCTCGCCGCCGGAAAACGGCTCCGGGGCCCGGCTCGGGCGTTGATAGCGTCAGCGCATGACCGCCAGCCAGCTCTCCGCCCCGGCCGCCCTCGCGCAGGTGACGGGCCGGCAGGCATGGGCGGCGATCCGGCTCAAGGACAGCGAGACGGTGACCCTGATCGGCGGGGACCTCCTCGACGCCGGACGGCTCGCGGACATCCCGCTTCCCGAAGGCCGGCCCGAGGCCGGGCGGCGCTTCGACCGCCTGGTCGCCGTCCCGTTCCGGCAGGTCGCCGAGCGTGGCTTCGAGGCCCACGACGACGGCACTCCGCTGGCCGTGGTCGACATCGATGACGAGTTCGAGATCCCGCTGGCCGAGCTGGTCGGCGCCCTGCCGGACGAGGAGATCGCGTTCACCGACAGGGGCGGCTTCGAGACCGGTGACGCCGAGTACGCCGAGACGGTCGGCCGGATCATCGCCGACGAGATCGGCAACGGCGAGGGTGCGAACCTGGTCATCGGCCGGCACTACCGCGCCCAGCTCGCCGACTGGACCCCCGAGACGGGGACGGCGAAGGCGCTGACGGTGCTGCGCCGGCTGCTCGAGAACGAGCGCGGCGCCTACTGGACCTACTGTTTCTGGACCGGCGACCGGTTCCTGATCGGCGCCTCACCGGAGCGGCACGTCAGCGTGCACGCCGGAGAAGTGAGGATGAACCCGATCTCCGGCACCTTCCGGCTGGTCTCGAAAGAGGTCGACGCCGAGGAGAGCGCCGACGCGCGCAAGGCCCGGCTGCTGCGGTTCCTCGCCGACGAGAAGGAGATCTACGAACTCTTCATGGTCGTCGACGAAGAGCTCAAGATGATGTGCGACATCTGCCACGAGGGCGGCCAGGTGCTCGGCCCGTTCCTCAAGCCGATGACCCACCTGGTGCACACGGAATACCTGCTGGCCGGCCGGACCCGGTCGGACGTGCGTGAGGTGCTGCGCGACTCGATGTTCGCCGCCACCGTCACCGGCGCGCCCGTGGAGAACGCGTGCCGGCTGATCAAGGAGTACGAGACCGAGGGACGCGGCTACTACGCAGGCGCGCTGGCACTGCTCGGCCGCGACGAGGACGGTGCCCAGACCGCGGACTCGCCGATCGTGATCAGGACCGCGGACGTCTCGCCCGACGGTGCGCTCAAGGTGACCGCGGGGGCGACCCTGGTGCGCGACTCCGACCCCGCCTCCGAGGTCGCCGAGACCGCGGCGAAGGCGGGCGGCATCCTCAGCGCGTTCGGCCTGGTGCCGGCCGCGCGGGGCGACGTCCGGTCGCAGATCGCCGACCTCGCCCGCGACGAGGACGTCCTGCTGGCCCTGAACACCCGCAACCAGCGGCTCTCCAAGTTCTGGCTCACCGACCAGGGTGGCGCTGCGCCGGCCCCGGAACTCGCCGGCCGGTCGGTGGCGATCCTGCACGGCGAGGACGACTTCGCGAACATGCTCCACCACGTCTTCGCCGTGCTGGGCATGAAGCCGACCGTGATCCGGCACGAGGACTACCGGCCCGGCGGCTTCGACGCCTACGACCTGGCCGTGGTCGGCCCCGGCCCCGGCGACCCGCGCGATGGCGACCATCCCAAGATCGCGACCTTCCGCGGTGCGGTCGACGAACTGCTCGCCGCGAAGAAGCCGTTCCTCTCGGTCTGCCTCGGACACCAGGTCCTCTGCGACCGGCTCGGGATCGGTCTGGCCTACAAGGACATCGTCTTCCAGGGCACCCAGTCCACGGTGTCGATCGACGGTCGACCCGAGGCGGTCGGGTTCTACAACACCTTCGTGGGTCGCGTCGGGCCGGACGACGTACTGCCCGACGGGGTCCGGGTCGAGACCGACCCGGCGACCGGGGACATCCACCTGCTGGCCGGGCCGCACTTCCGCGGCGTCCAGTTCCACGCGGAGTCGATCCTCACCGAGAACGGCGTCGCCCTGATCCGCGCGCTGCTGTTGGACCTGGCGGCCGCCACGGGCGGCCGAGCGTAGTCGAGACCATGACCTCGGTCCTGGTCGTCGACCACCACGACTCCTACACCTGGAACCTGGTGCATCTGATCGCCGGGGTGACCGGAGCGCTGCCGGACGTGGTCGAGCACGACGAGCCCGGACTGCTCGGGCGGATCGCGGCGGCGGCGTACTCGCACCTGGTGCTGTCGCCCGGCCCCGGGCACCCGGCGGACGCCGGCGACTTCGCGCTCGGACGCGGCGTCTTCGAGCTGGACCGGCCGGTGCTGGGAGTCTGCCTCGGCATGCAGGCCCTGGCGGTCGCGTACGGCGGCACCGTCGACCGGGTCGAGCCCGCGCACGGAGAGGTCTCCGACGTCGAGCACGACGGCACCGGGGTCTTCGCCGGCCTGCCCGAGGAGTTCGCGGCGGTGCGCTACCACTCGCTCGCGGTGACCTCGGTCCCCGAGGAGCTCCGGGTCACCGCAAGCGCCGGCGGCGTGGTGATGGGGCTCGTCCACCGTGACCTTCCGCTGCACGGCGTCCAGTTCCACCCCGAGTCGATCCTGTCGGAGCACGGCAGCCGGCTGATCATCAACTTCCTGGAGCGCTCGTGAGCGCCCTGGAGGAGTTCGCCGCGATCGCGGCCGCTCACGAGCGCTGCTTCTGGCTCGATGGCGGCGGCTCGCAGGACTGGTCGGGCTCGCGCTCGATCATGGGCTGGCTCGAAGCCGACGACCTCTCGCTCAGCTACGACGCCGTCCGGCGCGAGGTGGTCGAGCACCCGTCCGGCCGGGTCGTGGGGGACGACATCTTCACCGTGCTCCAGGAGCACCTGGACGGCGACCCGGACACCCACTGGGTCGGCTACTTCGGGTACGCGGCACGGCCGGACCTGCCCGCGCGTTCGCTTCCCGGTGTCCCGGACGCGATCTGGATGCGCGCTCGCACGGTGCACGTCGAACAGGGATCGCCGGCGGTCCCCGCCGTCCGGGCCGAGGCGACCGCCGATCCGGCTCCGCCCTGGTACGAGGCCTCTTTCGGGCAGGTCCAGGAGCAGCTGCGCGCCGGGAACTCCTACGAGGTGAACCTGACCTACCGCGAACGGCATGACTCGGAGCGCTGGCCTGTGGAGATCTACACCCGGCTCCGGTCCGACAACCCGGCGCCGTACGCCGGCGTACTGCGGCACGGCGACACCTGGCTGCTGTCCGCGTCCCCCGAACGGTTCGCGACCATCGACCGAAATCGGCGCGTGGAGACCCGGCCGATCAAGGGCACGACGCCGCGCGGCGCGACGGCTGGCGAGGACGCACGGCTCCGCGCCAGCCTGGCGGGCGACGCGCGCTTCCGGGCCGAGAACCTGATGATCACCGACCTGCTCCGCAACGACCTGGCGATGGTCTGCGAGCCGGGCACGGTCGCCGTGCCCGGGCTGATGGAGGTCGAGTCCTACGCCTCGGTGCACCAGCTGGTCACCACGGTCACCGGCCGGCTGCGCCCGGAGTTCGGCACGGTCGACGCTCTGCGGGCACTCTTCCCCGCCGGGTCGATGACGGGTGCGCCGAAACTCCGCACCATGCAGATCATCGACTCGATCGAGTCCGAGCCGCGCGGTGTCTACGCGGGCGCCTTCGGCTGGATCTCCGGCGACGGCCGCGCCGACCTCGGTGTGGTGATCCGCAGCCTGTTCCGGTCCGGGGACGGCCCGTGGTGGCTGGGCACCGGCGGCGGCATCACCGTGCACTCCGACGTCGAGGAGGAATGGGCCGAGACGCTCTGGAAGGCGGCCCGGGTCCGCGGCGCGCTCTGAGAAGCGCGCTCCGAGAAAGAAGTGCCGGCCCGGCGCGGAGTCGCCTGTCCTCTTCGTGTCCACCCGACACGAGTGCGTCTCCACGCCGAGCCGGCGTGCGGTGTTGCAGTTTTCAGGCGGTGGTCTGTTGCTCCGCGGGGCGTCCGGTCAGGAGTCCGTGGTCTTGGCGTCCGAGCCGAGGGTCGCCTCGGTCGTCTGCGTCTTGCCGTCGCGGACGTAGGTGATCGTCACCTTCTCGTCGGGACGGTGGCCGCGGATCGTGGCGACCACGGACTCGGAGCCGTCGATCAGGTCGTCGTTCACCTTGGTGATCACGTCACCGGCCTTGAGGCCGGCCTCGGCCGCGGGCCCGCCGCTCTCGACGGTCTTCACCAGGGCGCCCTGGGTGAGGGAGTCGCTGCTGACGTCGGAGACGCTGATCGCGAGCCGGGCGTGCGTCGGGGCGTCGCCGTCGAGGATCTGGTTGACGATCGGCAGCGCCTCGTCGATCGGGATCGAGAACCCGAGGCCGATCGAGCCGCCGGTCGAGGAGTCGCCCGCGGTCCGGATCGAGGAGTTGATGCCGACCACGCGACCGGCCATGTCGACCAGCGGGCCGCCGGAGTTGCCGGGGTTGATGGCGGCGTCGGTCTGGATCGCCGGGTAGGTCGTGCTGAGGTTCGCCGGGCTCTGCTCCTGCTCCTGCGGCTGGCCGAAGCCGAACGGGTTCGAGGGCTGCTGCTCCTCCTGCGACGAGACGGAGACCGGGCGGTTCAGGGCGGAGACGATGCCGGTGGTCACGGTCGCGTTCAGGCCGTACGGCGACCCGACGGCGACGACCGCCTGGCCGACGCGCAGGTCACCGGAGGAGCCGATCGTCGCCTTGGTCAGCCCGGAGACACCTTCGGCCTTGATCACGGCGAGGTCGGTGACCGGGTCGGTCCCGACGACCTTGGCCTTGACGGTCTTGCCGTCGTTGAAGTTCACGGTGATCGTGCCGTCGTCACCGGCGACGTCGACCACGTGGTTGTTGGTCAGGATGTTGCCGTCGCTGGACAGGATGACGCCCGAGCCCGAGCCGGTCCCGCCGTTGCCGGTGACGTTGATCTTGACCACCGAGGGCAGCACGGTCGCGGCGACCTTCTCCGCCGAGCCGGCCGGCAGGTTGGCGGCGTTGCTGGCCTTGACCGCCCCGGACGTGCCGACGGTGGCGGTGTCGTCGCCCTTCCAGGCGTCGTACCAGGCAGCACCACCGATCCCGGCCGCTCCGCCAAGGAGGAGCGCACCGGCGAGTACCGCGGCCGTCAGGCCACCGGCGCGACGAACGGGTGCGGTCGCCGTCGCGGTCGGAGCGGCCTGGTGGAACGGCGGCAGCGGCCGGGTGTGCTCAGCGGCCGGGACCGGGTGCTCGACGGACCAGCTGAAGCCACCGGGCATCCCAGCCGGGGAATCGTTCGAAGTACCAGGGGTCTCAGGGGTCTGATCTGTCATGGGACCAGAGTGACGAACGATCCTGAGAAGTGTCTGTGGCTCCGCTACGACCGCGCCAAGACTTCGGGCGGTACCGGCTGTCCGGGAATCGAGAGCCAGAAGCCGGCGCCGCCGCCGGGTCCGGTGCCGGCTCGGACGATGCCGCCGTGGCGCTCCGCGACCGAGGCGACGATGGACAGGCCGAGACCGGAGCCGGGCATGCTGCGCGACTCGGCGGACCGGTAGAACCGCTCGAAGACGTGCGGCAGATCGGCCGGTGCGATGCCGGGGCCCTCGTCGGCCACCATCAGGGTGCCCTCCTTCAGCGTCACCGTGATGGTGCCGCCCGTCGGGCTCCACTTGGCCGCGTTGTCGAGCAGGTTCGTGATCGCGCGCTCGAGGGCGTCCGCATCGCCGGAGACCCACCACGGCGAGGTCCTGACAACGAACTCGACGTCGGCGCGACGGCGTACCCGGGTGATCGCCTGGTCGAGGATCGCGGTCAGTTCGACCGGCTCGACGGTCGGCTGCGACGGCTCCTCCCTGGCCAGTTCGACGAGGTCGCCGATCAGGGTGGTCATCTCGTTGATCTGGCCGCGCACGTCCTCGAGCAGCTCGGCCCGGCTCTCGGCCGACAGGCCGGTGGTGCCGTCGGCCTGGATGAGCAGATCGAGGTTGGTGCGCAGCGAGGTCAGCGGGGTACGCAGTTCGTGGCCGGCGTCGGCGACCAGCTGCCGCTGCCGGTACTGCGAGGCGGCGAGGGTGCGCAGCATCTCGTTGAAGGCGCTGGCCAGCCGGGCGACCTCGTCGCTGCCCTCGATCTGGATCGGTTCCAGTCGCTGGGTGCGAGCGATGTCCTCGACGGCGGCGGTCAGTCGGCGGACGGGTCGCAGGCCGTTGCGCGCCACTGCCCAGCCGGCGAGGCCGGCCGCGATCATCCCGGCGATGCCGAACAGCAGCATCACCAGGCCGAGCCGGTCGAGCATCCGGTCGGTGGACTGGAGCGACTGGGCCAGGACGAGTGCCTGGCCGTCACCGGCGTTCACCGCCACCATCCGCCAGCGTTCGCCGCGCGACCACACCGTGCGGGCCGAGTGGTCCTGCTTGCCCTGGGCCACGGCCACCTCGGTGGCGCCGACGCCGAAGGAGTCGGTCGTGTCCGCGCTGCGCCAGGTGGCCGGGTTGGTCCGGGCGCTCACGAAGATGATCTTCACGTCCGCGGCGCCGAGCGCCCACGACGGGATCGCCTCGCTGGCGAGCGCGTCGAGCGTGTTCCGTTCCGCGGCCTGCTCGGCCCGGGAGTGCAGCGAGTCGTCGAGGGCCCCCACGGTCTGCGCGCGCACGGTGGCGTAGGCGGCGAAAGCGACGACGGTGACGGCGAAGCCGACTGCCATCGTGGTCAGCAGCGTCACGCGGCTGGCCAGGGAGCGGCGGTAGTGGAGCCCGCTCCAGACGTTGCTCATGCAGAGTCCTCGCGCAGCACATAACCGACGCCGCGGACGGTGTGCAGAAGCCGCGGCTCACCCTCGGCCTCGGTCTTGCGGCGCAGGTAGCCGACGTAGACCTCGAGGCTGTTCGCGGTCGTCGGGAAGTCGAATCCCCAGACCTCTTCGAGGATGAAGGAGCGTTCGAGCACCCGACGCGGGCGGCGCAGGAACAGTTCCAGCAGGGTGAACTCGGTCCGGGTCAGGGTCATCGACCGGGAGCCGCGGGTCACCTCGCGGGAGGCCAGGTCCATGGTCAGGTCGGCGAACTCCAGCGTCTCGTCCGGGTCGCCGGCGGTGCCCGGGCCGATGCGGCGGAGCAGCGCCCGCAGCCGGGCGAGGAGTTCCTCGAGCGCGAACGGCTTGGTCAGGTAGTCGTCGGCGCCGGCGTCGAGGCCCTCGACGCGGTCACCGACGGCGTCGCGAGCGGTCAGCACCAGGATCGGGACCTGGTTGCCGACCGAGCGCAGTGCCCGGGTGGTCTCGATGCCGTCGAGGCGCGGCATCATCACGTCCATCACGATCGCGTCCGGGTTGCTGGCGCTGATCCCGGCCAGCGCCTCGGCGCCGTCGGAGGCCAGCGACACGGTGTAACCGTTGAACTCCAGGGACCGTCGCAGCGACTCACGGACGGCGCGGTCGTCGTCGACCACCAGGATGTGTGACTTGGGCTCGGGTGCGGCGTTCACGAGTCCAAGAGTGCCAGTACCGGCTGAGGGGTTGCTGAAAGGCGCGGATGTTGTCTGAGTCGGGAGGCGTGGTGCTGGGCAAGGCGGAGGAGGGAAGGTAAGCGGAATACGTCCCTGGTTGCTCCGCGCGAGCGGAGCGGACGTCGACCGACGACAACGCCGACCAGTGCCGCGGATCGCGGCTCAGAGGAACTTGCGGGCGGCGTCGCCGGCCAGCGCTCCGTAGCGTCCGCCGAAGATCGCGGCGTGCACCAGGAGCGGGAAGAGCTGGTGAAGCGGCTGGCGTTCCTCCCAGCCGTCGGCGAGCGGCGCCTCCTCGGCGTACGCCGCCAGCACCCGGGGCAGCTGCGGCAGTCCGAACAGCGCCAGCATCGCCAGGTCCGTCTCCCGGTGCCCGCCGTGTGCGGCGGGGTCGACGAGGACCGCGTGCCGCTCGACGTTCCAGACGATGTTGCCCGACCACAGGTCGCCGTGCAGTCGGGAGGCCGGTTCGTCCGGTCCGGCGACCTCGACGATCCGGCGTACGACGGCGTCGACCGAGGCGGCGTCGTCCGGCTCGATGCGACCACGGTCGACGCCCAGCTTGAGGTACGGCAGGATCCGGCGCACCGCGAAGAACTCGGGCCAGGTGGGCGCCGGCTTGTTGGGCAGCGGGAGCGAGCCGATGTAGCCGTCCTGCGGGGCCCCGAACCCGTCGGCCCCGCTGAGGTGCAGCCGGGCGAGCATCCGGCCGAACTCGGCGCCGGCCTCCGGGGTCGGCCGGGTCGGCTCGATCCAGCCGAGGACCAGGCAGTCGTCCTGGACGCCGAGCACTTCGGCGACCGCGGCGACACCGGGTTCGGCCAGCCAGCGCAGGCCCCGGGCCTCGGTGTCGAAGAATCCCTCGGGTGCGTTCGGACGGGTCTTGATCAACGCCGAGCGGCCGTCACTGAGCCGCAGTCTGGTCGAGGTGCAGATGTCTCCGCCGGCGACCGGTGTCGTGGACACCACGGCCGCCCCGAGCAGGTGCTCTGCTCGTTCGGCGAGGGTCCGCATCCGGGCCATGGGGGCCATACTGGTCCTCCGCCGCCCGGCTGACCAGTCCGGCGGCCGGTGGATCAGCGTCCGGCGAGGTCCGCGACGATCGCGTGCGAGGTCCGCTCGATGATCGCCAGCACGTCGAGGAATCCTTGCTCGCCGCCGTACCAGGGGTCCGGCACGTCGGGCCCGGCGCCGCTCGCAGGGTCGGCGCCAGGTGAGTCCGGGTCGAAGCTGCGGAACATCCGCACCCGGTCGTGCCGGTCGGCGGGTAGCTCGGCGAGCACGTCGCGACGGTTGGCCGCGTCCATGACCAGGATCAGGTCGTGGTCGTACCAGCCGGCGTCGAAATGCCGCGCGCGGTGGGCGTCGGGCTCGTAGTCGGCCGCGCGCAGTACGTCGGCCGAGCGCGCGTCCATCGGCTCACCGACATGCCAGTCGCCGGTCCCGCAACTCTCCACGACGACGTCGTCGAGTCCGCGCTCGTCGAGGAGCCGGCGCAGCACCACCTCGGCGGTGGGCGAGCGACAGATGTTGCCCAGGCAGACCAGCGCGATCCGCATGCTCAACCGCGGTCGGTGTCGGTCACGCCGATCACTTCGGCTCGGGCAGGACGGCCTCGACGACGACCGAGGCGATCGAGATGATGATCGCGCCCCAGACCGCGGTCCAGAAGCCGTCGACCCGGAACTCGAGGTTCAGGCCGTCCGCGATCGCTCCGGTGAGCATCAGCATCAGGGCGTTGGTGACGAAGAGCATCAGCCCGAAGGTCAGGATGATCAGCGGCAGCGACAGCAGGTTCACGACCGGACGGACCACGGCGGTGACGACGCCGAAGATCAGGCCGACGATCAGCAGGGTGACGATGTCACCGCCCGTCGAGTCGGCGGTGACCTCGATGTCGTCGAGGAGCCAGGCGGCCGCGCCGAGGGCGACGGCGTTGACGATCAGCCAGAGCACGAACTTCATGGGCACACCCTAGGCAGCGGGTCACCTGCCACCGACGGCGGCACGCGTCAGGGCGCGTCGACGGCCGGGACGGTCTCCAGCAACGACTGCTCGGCCCCGGCGAGATGCTCGCGGAGGTCGGTGAGCGCTTCGGCGATGTGCCCGCGTTCGAGCAGCCGGACCAGGTCGCCGTGGGCGTGGGCCTGTTCGCGGACGTTGCCGCGCGCCCGGTCGACGCCGGCCAGTGCGAGCCGGATCTCGGCGTACAGGGCGTCGGCGGTGCCGAGGAGGCGGGGGGACTCGTTCAGCCCGGCGAGCGCGCGGTGGATCGCGAGGTGCGCGGCGGTGATCTCCTGCGAGGTGGCGGTCCCGGCGGTGAGCCGGTTGAACTCGGTCAGCGCGGCACGGACCTCGTCGCGCGCCTGCTCGGAGGCCTGGTCCCAGCGTTCGATCCCGGACGACTCCAGGACCAGGCGGGCGTGGCAGACGTCGCGGATGTCGTCGGCGTCCAGCGCGTGCACAGCGGTCCCCTTGTTGGGGATCCGGTCCGCGAGCCCGTCCGCGACGAGCAGGCCGAGCGCCTCGCGCACCGTCGACCGGGCCACCCCGAGTGACTCGGCGAGCGCCACCTCGCGCAAAGCGGTCCCGGGCTCGAGTTCGCCCTCGAACAGCGCGCGCCGGAGCTCGTCGGCCACCCGGTCGACGATGCTGACCGGTTCGACGCTGAGCGTCGGGAAGTTGTTCTCGTGCTCGGGCATCACCGCAGATTGTCCGACAAAAAGTTGCTCAGACCCAGGATGATGACGCACACTGAGATTGTCCGACAATCAGTCAATCCTTGGGAGGGGTCACTATGGGACAGGAACTGCACTGGGGACGCGAGTACCTGATGGTCCGGCCGGACCACTTCCGGGTGGAGTACGCGATCAACCCGTTCATGGACCTGGACTCGCAGCCTGACCCGGACGTGACCCGACGCCAGTGGGACGCCATCGCCGAGGCGATCGACGCCGCGGGCGGCCGCGTCGAAGTCCTCGCGCAGCGCGAGGACTCGCCGGACATGGTCTACGCGATGAACCTGGGACTCCCGTTCACCGGCGGTCCGACCGGCGGCACGGCGGTGCTCTCGCACATGCGGTACGCCGAGCGCCGCAACGAGACCGAGACCGCCCGGCAGTGGTTCACGGACCACGGGTTCACCACCACCGAGATCGGCAGCCAGGGCGTCGGCGCCCACTTCGAGGCCGGTGACGCGTTCGCCTGGCGCGGCGACCTCGTCGTCGGTTTCGGCCCGCGCACCGAGCAGCTGGCGCTCAAGCACCTCGCCATCGACCTCGACGTGCGCGTGCACGGCCTGCAGATCGTCCACCCCGGCATGTACCACCTCGACCTCTCCTTCTGCCCGCTGGACGAGGACCGCGCGATGGTCTGCCCGTCGGCGTTCACCGAAGCATCGGCACGTCAGTTGCTCGACCTGGTCCCCGAGCCGCTGGTGCTCACCGAGGCCGAGGCGATGACCTTCTGCGCAAACTCGATCGTGATCGGCCGGACGATCCTGATGCCGGCCTGCCCGGACCGGGTCCGTCGCCAGCTCGAGGACTGGGACTTCGAGGTGGTGCTCGTCGGCGTCGACGAGTTCGTCAAGGGCGGTGGCGCGATCCGCTGTCTGACCAACCCGCTCGACGTGCGGCTCGGGACCGACCTGGTCCAGGGGCACGGCCAGGTCCTGCTGCAGCCCTGACTCAGGTCACCAGCGGAGCATCGGCCGGATGTTCGGGCCGTGCCGAGTGCGCGATCAGGATCCCGGCCACGACGGTGAGGCAGCCGATGATCGCGATCGGGCTGAGCGACTCCCCGAACCAGGCCCAGCCGAGGGCGGCGACGCCGATCGGTTCCAGCATCGCGATGACCGTGACGGTGGTGGCGCGCACGAACGAGAGCGCGAGCAGCTCGGCGAAGAACGGCACCACCGTGCCCAGGACGACGATCCAGGCCAGCACCGCCCACAACGGCGCGCTCAGATGGTCGAGAGCGCCGAGCAGCGACACCTCGTCGTCGAGGAGAGCAGTGTCGAAGCCGGTCAACGGCGCGAACAGGTTGATCGCCACCGACGCGACCGCGAAGGACCACACGATCATCCGCAACGGGTCCAGTCCGGCGCCCGGGCCGCTCACGGCAGCCTCGCCGATCAGGAAGTAACAGGCGAAGCAGACCGCGGCGGCGAGGCCGGCCAGGACGCCGATGGCATCGAAGGTCGCGCCCTCCCACACCTGGGTGGCGGCGGCGAGGCCGCAGACGGCCAGCGCCAGTCCCAGCCAGAGGCGCGGCTTGACCGGCTGCTTCTGCACCAGGCGAGCCCACAGGGCGACGAGGATCGGCGCCTGGTACTCGAGCAGCAGCGCCATCCCGATCGGGAGGCGGTCGATCGCCACGAAGTAGGTCCACTGCAGCGCCGCGACGCCGATCAGGCCATGGGCGAGGACCAGGACCAGCTGCCTGCCGGTCGGTGGGCGCAGGGCGCTGCGCCGGAACGCCAGCGCGATCAGCGCCAGGATCGCGAAGGTGAAGGTCACCCGGATGGTGGTGAGCATCGCGGGGTCGACGCCGCCGCGCAGTGCCACCCGGGAGACGCCCGCGTTGACCACGAAACAGCCCGCGCCGAGGACGACCAGCCCGACACCGAGAGCTGGGTTCCGGGCGGCCACGCGCTTCAGCCTATGGTGCTGAGGTGAGCACATCGACTCCGCGCCCTCGGGACGCCGTCGCCACCATCCCGGCGTACGTCCCCGGCAAGCCACCGATCGCCCGAGCCGGCCAACACGTCTACAAGCTGTCGTCGAACGAGAACCCGTACCCCCCGTTGCCGGGAGTCCTCGAGGCGGTGGCCGGAGCCGCCGCCACGATGAACCGGTACCCGGACATGGGCTGCTCGGCGTTGTACGCCGCGCTCTCCGAGCGCCTCGGCGTCGCTCCCGACCAGTTCGCCGCCGGCACCGGCAGTGTCGCGGTGCTCTACCACCTGCTTCAGGCCTACTGCGGGCCCGGAGACGAGGTCGTCCACGCCTGGCGCTCGTTCGAGGCCTACCCGATCGCGATCACGGTGGCCGGCGCCACGGCCGTGCCGGTGCCCCTGGCGGACGGGGGTCGTCACGACCTGGAGGCGATGGCCGCGGCGGTCACCGACCGCACCAGGGTCGTGATCGTCTGCACGCCGAACAACCCCACCGGGCCGTCGGTCTCGGCGAGCGACCTGGCCGCCTTCGTCGCGAAGGTCCCGCCGCACGTCCTGGTCGTCGTCGACGAGGCGTACCGCGAGTTCGTCCGGGAAGCCGACCCGGTCGACGGGGTCGCCCTGGTGGCCGGGTACCCCAACGTGGTGGCGATGCGCACCTTCGCCAAGGCCTACGGCCTGGCCGGCCTGCGGGTCGGCTACCTGGTCGGCAGTCCCGAGATCGCCGCGGCGGTGCGCGCCTGCTCGTTGCCGTTCGGGGTCTCCTCCATCGCCCAGGCGGCGGTGATCGCGAGCCTCGGCGCCGAACCCGAGCTCCTCGACCGGGTCGAGCAGATCGTCTCGGAGCGCGACCGCGTGGTCGCGTCGTTGCGGGACCAGGGCTGGGCGGTCCCGGACCCGCAGGGCAACTTCCTCTGGTTCGACACCGGCGCCAGGACGGCGCAGTTCACGGCGTCGGCGGAGGAGGCCGGGATCATGGTGCGGCCCTTCGCGGACGAGGGCATCAGGGTCAGCATCGGGGAGCGGGAGGCGAACGACCGTCTGGTCTCTGTTGCTGCCCGATGGCGCGCGGATTCCGGACAGTAGGACCGAGCGATTCCGGCGCGTAGGGCCGGCGCGGATTTCCGGGCGAGTGAGACCCGGACAACCCAGTCAATTGGAGAAATTGAAACAAGTCAGGTTCCTCCAGATACATCCGTTTTGTCCCAGCATCTGGACTAGGCCGGTTAATAGTCAGAACGGGTCATCTCGCCCTAGTGACTTGTCGGCGGGGGGCTGTCGCAAGTCAACTGCACAGTGAGACGCCGTCGGCGGGATCAGTTCCCGCGACGTTTCTCGGCCGGGGGTGGCCGCAGAAATCTTGCTGTTGCCCTGGTCCTCGACCGAATACCGCACGTGTCTATTGGGGCCGCGCGCGGCTGTGAATGGCAGTTCTTCTTCTTTTTTGGGGGCAGTTCAGATGAACAAGAGTCGTACCCGTTCGCCTTTCCGTCACGACGTACGCGGTAGTCGCGTCACGTCAGCTCTGACCGCAGCCGCCATCGCGGCTCTCCTGGTCCTCGGGTCGGGCCCGGCCTACGCGGACGAGTCGCCGAGCTCGGCGTTCGACGCCGCCGCGGACGCTCCGCCGCCGGCTCCGGAAAGCGGACCGGCTGACGCGCCGGCCGATGTCGAGCCGCCGCCGGCCGATCCGCCGGCTCCGCCTGCGGACGAACCTGCTGACCCTCCCGCTGACACCTCGACGGACACCCCTGCCTCCGACGCCCCCACGGAGCCCCAGTCCGAAGAAGCCCCTGCCGCCACCGTTGACGACGCGCCCTCCGCCGCCGCCGTGGCAGCCACCAGCGTGCAGAAGGCGTCCGTCACCCTGACGACGGCCCTGGCCCCCCTGGTCGTCCCCTGTGTCGGCGGCCCCGACGAGGTCGTCGGCGGCTTCGAGATCGACGGCAACATCTGTGCCCAGGGCAACCAGGACTGGGCGACCACCGGCATGTCGGTCGAGGACGGCTTCGGCGACGGCACCACCTTCCACGGTGGCACCTCCGAGGGTGACGACCCGGCCGGCTGGACCCTCGGTGGTCCGGCCCCGAACGGCAAGACCGACATCGGCACCGCCTGGGCGTACTCCAAGGCGGTCTCCGGCACCGTCTACGGCTACTTCGGCCTCACCAACGACTCGACCTCCGGTGGCACCAGCCAGTACGACGTCGAGTACAACCAGGCCGACCCGGTCGGTGGCATGCCGAACCGCACCCCCGGCGACCTGCTCTTCCGGTTCTCCAGCACCGGCAGCGACCCGATCGCCTTCACCGACGCCAAGATGTGGCGGCTCCAGTCGGATCCGGCCTACGGCGCTGGTTGTGAGGACATCACCGCCGACGCGGGTTGGTGCACCATCCCGATCCCGCCGATGGCCTTCGCGCAGCAGGTCAGCGACGACGGAACCTTCTTCGAGGGCGCCATCAACATCGGGCTCTTCTTCGGCAACGGCACCTGCTCCGGTGACTTCGGCAGCGTCAACATCCGTTCGGTGACCGGTAACTCGTTCTACAGCTCAACGCTGAAGGACTACGTGACCCCGCTCAGCGTCGACACCCCGTCGACCTGCGGCAAGATCATCATCACCAAGAAGGACGCCGTCACGAAGGCGAGCATCGGACCGTCGACGTACACGGTGAGCCCGAACCCGGACCCGGAGCAGGACCCGGGTGACGCGTACTCGATCACCGACAACGACAGCAAGGACCAGGACCCGGCCGTCGGCGTCATCGAGATCAGCCCGGTCACGCCCGGCGTCTCCTACACGGTCACCGAGACCGCGGCGCCGACCGGCTACTTCATCGACAACCCGCTCGGCCTGGGCCCGAACCCGCAGACCGTGGGCGCGAGCGAGACCAAGACGTTCCCGTTCGAGGACCACAAGCAGTGGGAAGCGCTGACCGCGACCAAGACGGCGACCGCGACGTTCGCGGCGTCGTACGACTGGAGCATCCTCAAGGAGGTCGCCCCGACGGCGGTCGGACCGTGGTCCGACGCCAACGACCCGAACAACCCGTTGGTGAAGAAGGCTCCGGCCGGTAGTCCGAACGCGGGCAACCTCTACTACCGGGTGACGGTGACCGAGGGCGCCGAGACGACGACCGACTACATGGTCACGGGCTCGATCAGCGTCACCAACCCGAACGACGACCCGGTGAGCGCGGACATCAGCGACTCGCTGCCGGGCGGCACCTGTCTCGTCGAGGGCGAGGCGACGCACGACGTCGACGTCCCGGCCGGTGGCCCGACCGTCTACGACTACGTCTGCGACCTCGGGGACGACCCGAACCCGGCCGACATCACCGGTGCGAAGACGAACACCGCGTCGATCACCTGGGACAAGTCCGACTACCCGCAGAGCCAGGGCGACATCGGCGCTGACGGCAACTACGAGATCAACCCGACCGACGGCTACGAGTTCACGGACCCGACCAGCACCGAGGACGAGACGGTCACGATCTCCGACGACAAGACCGACGCGCTCGACGGGATCACCTACACCTGGGGCGTCGGCGGACCGTCGCACACCTCGGATGTGTACAGCACCACCAACACCCCGACCCCGGGCTCCTGCACGGACGTGATCACCAACACCGCCAGCGTCCTGGGCGACGGTGACGACGTGCTCGACTCCGATCCGGCGAGTGCGCAGGTCTGCACGGCCGTTCCGCTGGACATCTCCGCGCTCGACACGGAGACGTTGACCCGGACCTACCCGTGGTCCATCGACAAGTCCACGAGCACTCCGGAGATCAACGTCGACGACGAGGGCAACGCGACCGGGCAGTACAACGTCCGCGTCACCGCCGGTCCGGGTGTCGACAGTGCCTGGTTGATCACCGGGACGGTCACGATTGAGAACCCGAACGACTGGCAGGGCATCACGATCCAGAACCTGCCGGTGACCTACTCCGGTGGGCCGGCCGACGCCTGCGACCTGACCGAGAACCTTCCGGTCGTCGTCCCGGCAGGAGCTGTCGGGGGCGACGCGGTCGTGCTGCACTTCACCTGCAGCTTCACCGACCAGCCGAGCTACACCGGGGACCTCAAGGCCCTCATCGGCTGGGACGGGGTCGCGGCCAACACCACGGTCGACGAGGACGAGAGCACGCGCGGCGTGCTCGAGACCGACTGGGTCCAGACCCTGGTCAACGACACGGTCACCCTGATCGACGACAACGCCACCCCGGGCGACACCACCGACGACACCGAGTGGGTGCTCAACTGGGAGGACGTCTTCGACCCGGAGAACCCGGAGAGCGACCACTTCGTCGATCTGCCGTACACGATCGACCTGCCGGTCCCGCCGCTGGGCACCTGCGAGGAGTACGACAACACGGCGACGCTCTTCGGAGACGAGGACGCCCAGCTCGACCAGGACAGCGCCACGGTCGAGGTGTGCAACCCCTACACCCAGATCTCCGTGAAGAAGGTCGACTTCGAGACCGGCGAGCCGTTGGCCGGTGCCGAGTTCGCTCTCTTCCAGGGCGACACCCAGCTGGGTACGGCGACCAGTGGTGAGGACGGCATCGCCGTCTTCGAGAACAAGCTGACCGCCGGGACCTACACCGTGAAGGAGACGAAGGCGCCTGAGGGCTACTCGTTGCCGCTCGACGGCGAGGACACTGTCACGGTCACCATCGACCACATCGATGACCCGGACAGCAACTTCGTCGAGAACGGCGTCATGGAGCCGATCGTCTTCCGTGATCCGGCCGAGGGCCAGCTCGCGTTGCTTCCCAAGGAGCACATGGAGCGCGACCCGGCCACGAACGAGTGGGTGCCCAGCGACGGCGCGGTCGATTTCGGTGAGGAGATCCGCTACGTCGTCGGCGTCCACGCCATGGGACCGAAGCTGTTCCACGACGTGACGGTCACCGACTACGTGCCGGGCTTCAACCCGCTCGACACGACCTCGACCGGGGACGGCGTGCTGGAAGTCGCCAGCGCGAAGTGCTCGCCCGAGTTCACCGGCTGTGAGGTGACCGAGGACCTGGTGAGCGGCAAGATCACCTGGGTCCTGAGCACCGAGGGCCAGGAACCCGGCGTCGTCCGTGGCGACACGATCGGCTACGTCGAGTTCATCGTCCGGATGCCGGCGCTGCCGGACGACCCGGCGTACGACGAGAACGGCGTCTACAGCGTCATCCTCTGGAACCAGGCGTACCTCGACTGGAAGCAGCAGGTGCTCACCGTGGTCCCGGATGCTCCGTCGCTGCTCCGGTTCATGGCTATCGAGTCCGAGCTGGTCGCGCAGCCGCAGTTGGCGTCCAACGAGGTGACCGACGAGGCTCGCGCCCTTGAGCCCGCCGCACCCGGGGACCCGTGTGAGGCCGTGAACCCGCCGTCCAGCTGTGGCGAGCCGGGAAGCGTGCCGCTGCCCGACACGGGTGGGCCGTCGCTCCTGCTCCTGCTCCTCGGTCTCGGACTCGCACTCGGAGGAAGTGGCATCGTTGTGAGTGACCGACGTCACCGAAGCCGGAGCTAACCCCAGTCACCGGCCGGTCGGGTTGGCGAACCCCCTCGCCAACCCGGCATCGCACGGCCGGTGCAGCTCCGGTGGACGTGCGCCCGCAGGACCTCTGGTCCGGCGGGCGTACGTCCCTTTGATGCCCCGCCTTGATGGCGCTGCGCTGCTCAGACCGCGGGCAGGGTGATGGTGAACATCGCCCCGCCGCCCGGTGCGGGCGCGTAGGACACGGCGCCCCCGTGGGCCAGCGCCAGCGTGCGTACGACGTGCAGCCCCAGCCCGGTGCCGGGTACGGCGGTCTCGCCACGGCTGAACTCACGGAACAGCTGGTCGCGGAACTCCGGCGCCACCCCGTCGCCCGAGTCCTCGACGTCGATGCTGACCATCGCCGGGTCGTCGCGGCTCGCACGGACCCGGACGAAGACGGGCGCGCGCCCGTGCTTGTGCGCGTTGCCGAGGAGGTTCGTGACCATCTGCTCGAGGCGGAGCGGATCTGCCCGCAGGTAGCGGGGGTCCTCGATCTCCATCGTCGCCAGGTCGACCCCCCGGTCCGCGATCGCCGCGTCGATGACCGCTCGCGGATCGACGGCCTCCAGGCTCATCCTGAGCGTCCCGCGCTGGACCTGGGCGGTGGTGAGCAGGTCGGCCGTGATGCTGTCGAGGATGCGGGCCTGGCGGGCGATCGCAGCTGTCATCTGGGACAGGTGATCGCCGTCGAGGAAGCCGTCCTCGGCGGCGTCGCGGATCGTCTCGGCGAGCCCGGCCAGCACGGAGACCGGACCGCGGACCTCGTGTGCCGTGGCCGCGATCGCCGTCCGGAGGACGCCCACCTCATCGATGCAGCTCTCGATGTACAGGTACAAGGAGGCGCCGGCGTGCCGGACCGCCACCTGGCAGGCGTGTCCGCCGATCTCGACGTCGAAGGTGCCCTCACGGCGCAGCCGGTGAGTGGCCACCACCCCGGCGAGTTCGGTGGTGACCTGGGCGAGCGGGGTGCCGGGCTCGGCACGGTGATGGAGGAGGCTGTGGGCCACCGGGTTGGCCCAGAGCACCGGGTGCGGGCGTTCGGCGCCGACCTGGAGCACGCCGTACGGCGCGAGGGTCAGGGCGTCCGACGGCTCGGCAAGGGCGCCCGTGCCGGTCGCACCGATCGGGGTCACCGGCGCCGTCTGGTCGCGCCGGGGGCGTTCCAGGACCTCACGCACCCGATCGAGGATCTTGCTCAGCGAGGTGCCCTTCTGCAGGTAGTCATCGGCACCGTTGGCGAGCGCGCGATCGGTGAGCTGGGACGCGCCGAACCCGGAGAACACGATGATCCGTGCGTCGGGCACCAGCTCGCGGATCCGGGGGAGCGCGGTCATCCCGTCCATCACCGGCATCGACAGATCCAGGAGGACGACATCGGGTCGGTGCTCCCGCACGGCCTCGATCCCGGCCTCGCCGTCACCCGCGTCGGCGACCACCTCCATGCCCGCGCGCACCAGGGCGTACCGGAGGAGTTCGCGCAGGTCCTCGGTGTCGTCGACGATGACGACCCGGACCGCCGCGAAGACATCGGGCGCCGCACGTCCCAGCGCTCCGGCGCCGGTCATCGCGGTCATGGCCGGTCACCGTCCGCAGCCTGGACGGGGTCACCGACGGCAGGAGGCAGCTCTTCGAGCGGGGAGCTTCCCTGGTCCACGGCCGCCGGGGCGCTGCGTACGAGTGCGAGCGGGTCCTTGCCGTTGGCGAGGAGCCCGGTGATGATCCGGCTGGCAGCGTCGATCGACGAGGTCAGGGCCGACTGCGCCTTCTCCGAGTCGTCGAGGTCGAGCGCGAGCTTGGCCACCACCAGGCCCTGCAGCACGGTGTCGTTGAGTTCGAGCGCCTGCTGCTCGCGCTGGCGGAGATCCTCGAAGAGCTGGGCCCCGTGCATCAGGGACGAGTAGTTGCGGCGCAGGGTCCAGTAGTAGATCGCGACGACGGCGCCGATCACGTCCCACATCGCCAGTGGCCAGCCCCAGGCCTGGCGCATCGCGAGGCCCTGGGGGTCGTTGACGCCGAGAGCGGGCAGCAGCATGTGCAGTGCGTGCGCACCGTGGTGGACCGAGCAGGTGAAGAAGATCGCGGCGGTGGCGGCGCCGAGCGGGTTGCTGCGCAGCTGGTGGCTGCGTGCCAGCGGAACGACGATCGCGAGGGTGATCAACAGGTAGGCGACCATGATCACGGCGTTGCCGATCAGGCCGACGGTCCATGACGACATCTCAGTGCTCCTCTGTCCGGCTCATGCGCTCGCTCCGCTGAACGAGAGCATCGCCAGTGCCAGCACCGACGCTGTCGCCCAGCCGCGGGCGAGCCCGGACCAGTCCGCCCAGGCCGGGACCCGGAGGCGCTGGTCACGGCTGCGAAGCAGCGCGATGCACGCACCCACCACGACGAGCTCCCAGACGGCGCAGCAGACGTCCCACGGACCTGCTGCCTCGGGCTGCGGCAGCAGACCCCCGGGCAGCCCGTAGGTCCGGGTCAACGCCCAGAGCGCGACGATGGCCAGGTTGCCGGCAGCGCCCACGAGGTAGGCCGTCCGGGTCGGGCGGGCGACCACGGCGACAGCCCAGAGGATCTGCAGCAGTGCGGACGCGGCGAAGAACAACCCGAACACGGTCGCTTCCCGGAAGTGCGCCGGGCCGACGGCGGCGTGGACGCCGGCTGCCGCGGCTGAACTGACCACAGCGAGCGGCAGCAGTAACCGCTCGGCGGGGGTGGTCCGTTCCAGGACGAGGAGAGCGGGCTCAGATGCGACCGGGCCGGTCCGGTCGCCGGCGGCGAGCTGACGGCGCAGGGCGTGCACGCGTTGGTCGTGCGGGTCGTGGGCAGATCGCCGGGGTGCGGCGAACCGAGGTCCGACCAGCGCCAGCACTCCGAACAGGCCGATCGCGAGCACGGAGTAGTGGACGCTGTGCGCGAATACGCTCGCGCCGGCTGACAGCGCTGTCACTGGTGCCCCTCTCCCTCCACCGTCGCCCGCAGGGCGACGATGGTCCCAGGGTCAGGGTAGGCCGATCAGGGACGTTTGACCCGTTTTCGGGTGGAATGGGCTATACCTTTCGGCACCGGGTCATCACA
>JAKFBZ010000013.1:0-2799 GCA_036676945.1 Marmoricola sp. | reverse complement strand
CAACCGGGCAAACCCACACGCCGGCCCGCGCCATAATGGCGCCCTCGCCGCCGTAGTTCAATGGATAGAACGAGCGCCTCCTAAGCGCTAGATGCAGGTTCGATTCCTGCCGGGGGCGCCAGCGCCGCGCTTCAGAGCACCAGGTCGTCCGCCACCAGCGGCGGGCTGCCGGCCAGCTCGATCCGAAGCTCCGCCTGCAGGTCGCCGTCGGTGCTGGCCAGCAGCACCCCGTTCACGTAGCGCACCTGTCCGGCCGCCGTGAATGCCGCCGTGCCGATGAAGACGAAAGCCTGGTTGCCTCCCGTCAGCACGTCGGCGTCGATCGTCGACAGGTCGATCCGGTCGCCCGCGCGTGCCCCGTTGCCTGCGAAATCCGCGATCACGTCCGACAGGCCCGGCCCGCTGTCCATCGTCGCGTTGAAGTCGAAGCGGTCGTGGTCGGCCCCACCGGTCAGCGTGTCGGCGCCCCTGCCGCCCACGAGGACGTCATTGCCCGCGCCGCCGTCCAGCGCGTTGGCGCCGCTGGTGCCGGTCAGCTGGTTCTTCAGCGCGTTGCCGGTGCCGCCGATGTCGGCAGTGCCCAGCAAAGCCAGGTTCTCGAGGTTGGCACCGAGTGCATAGGTGACAACGGATTTCACCGTGTCCAGGCCTCCCCCTGCCGCTTCCTTCGCTTCGCCGGCGGCGTTGACGACATAGGTGTCGTCGCCCAGGCCGCCGCGCAGCGTGTCGATGCCGCCGGCGCCCGTCAGCGTGTCGTTGCCCCCCGCGCCCAGGACGAGGTCGTCCCGCAGCGAGCCGACGATGGTTTCCGCATCGCCGTCGCCGTCCACCTGCAGGCGGGCGTTCCCCGTGGACGAAGTATCGAAGTCGAGAAAAGTGAAGCCCGAGAGGTCGACCGCCGCCGCGCTTCCCATGGTGACGCGCAGCGTGACGGCAACGGCACCCGGGTCGCCATCCACCACCAAGTTGGCGGCGAGGCCGGCGCCGACCTGGCTGGCGCCGATGGTCGCGACGACCGCCTGCGGGCCGGAGAAGTCGAGCTTTTCGATGGAGAAGATGGATACGGCACTGACGTCGGCATCGGCGGTGAACCCGATGAAGTCGAAGTCCTGGCCCCCGTCGATGGTGTCCGCGCCTGGGTCTCCGGTGCCGTAGATGAAGCCGTCGTTGCCCGAAGAGCCGGCGAGGGAGTCCGCGTTGCCGCCCCCGTAGATGAGGTCGTCGCCGCCGCCGCCGTCGACGAGGTCGATCAGGTCGTCGCCAATGATGAAGTCGGAAGCGACCGTGTCTCCCGCGGTGAAGCGTACCGCCTGCAGCACCTGCCCCACCACCTCGTCTCCATTGGAGGTGAAGAATGCCGCCAGCTTGCCGTCCAGCATGCCCGCGACGCTGGTCAGGTTGTCGCCGAAAGCCGTCATGCCGACGGAGGTGCTGGCCAGCAGGTTCCCGGCCTGGTCGACCAGCGACCAGTTCGGGTCGAACGCGACGGAGAAGCTGGTCGAGCCGACGGCGATCATCCCGTTGGAGAGCACGGTCAAGGACGGCAACAGGTCGCCATGATCGTTCTGCGAGACGTCGTCCGCGTCGATGAAGTTGCCCAGGCCGTCGAACCGTGCCAGCGTGATGTCGAAGTCGCCCCCTTCGCCCCAGCTCGAGTCCGCGTACGCGATGGCGAAGCCGCCGTTGGGCAGGGCCACGATGCTCGGATCGCGATTCGCGTCCTCGCCGTCCAGCAAGGTCGGCACCTTGCGCGGGCTGCCGTCAGGCTCGTAGACCGCGTACCAGACTTCGCTGGCGGTTTCGGCGAAGCGGTGCCAGGCGATGGCGAAACTGCCGTCGGCCAGTGCGGCGACGCTCGGTGCCCGGTCATCCGCATCGGTTCCGTCGACGGTGAAGGCCGTGACCGGATGGCCATCGTTGTCGTGGATCTCGACGCGCAGGTCGTGGTCCGTCCCTTCGATGAGCACCTGGGAGACGACCACGAAGCCGCCTCCGGCCAGCCCCGCCACGTCGACGGCCAGTACTTGCGCAAAGCTGTCGCCGGATGCAGCGGGAGCCACGATGGTCGTGCCGGTGCTGCTGACGATGGTGAAGAAGGCCTGGTCGCCATGTTCTCCCGCGATGACGATGTTGCCGTTGCTCAACTCCGAGATCGCCGCACCCGTGGTGGCGGGGAACCACTCGGGCGCACCCGAGATGCGCCCGTCGGGATGGAAGAAGGTCGTGTCGCTGTGGGTCAGGTGGTCTCCCACCACGGCGACGCCGCCGCCCGCGAGGCTCGTGGCATCCGGGTCGCTGGTGATGCCCGCAGCGTTGAGTTCGCCCACGAACTCCAGGGAGTAGGTCACGGAAAGAGCGGCCAAGGGACTCTCCAGTGCATGGAAAAGTTCAATATTCAACAGCAGGGCTGGTGGCAAGGCTGCAACCCTTGCATTGGCTTACACCTTGTCGCGACGCGTGCGCACGCTTCAGCGTTGCACCAGTCGCTGCCGCAAGTCCTGGAGCTTCTGCTTGAGCCGCTTCGCGTGGTCTGGGCCGACCCGGACCAGCACCTTCTGGCCGGCGGAGAGCGCTTCCAGCTGCGGGTCGACGAATTCGTAGCGCACCCACGGGCGGGTGGAGGGGATGGGTCCCTTCACTTCGGTGAGCCGCACTTGCGGCGGGCCGGCCGGCTCGGGGGTGGCCAGCAGCTGGTCGATCACCGCCACGACGCGGTCGTTGAGGTAGCGGTCGCCCATCCCGAGCTGCCGCCATGCGCCTTCCAGCACCGGGTACATGCGGGTGTACAGGCGCACCGCG
>JAKFBZ010000012.1:0-16526 GCA_036676945.1 Marmoricola sp. | reverse complement strand
TCATGACAGGCCTTTCCGTGCGTCAGATCGACTGCCGATAGCCGAAGAACTCGTGATCCTGGTTGTAGCCGCCGTGCCCGCCACCGACGTCGGCGAAGTCGGCGACGAACTCGATGCCCTTGAGCCACTTGACCTGCTTGAAGCAGAGCTGGTCGCGTCGCGCAACCGCAGAGGGACGCCGTGACCGAACGACAGCGGCTCGTCGTTCATGTTTCCAATTCCACTGAACCACGCACGACGCGACACCTGCTTCCGGTGCATGCGGCCGATGGCCACGATCATCCGCAAGAACCCGGAAAACCTCAACCGTCGGCGTATCGCTTCCGCCGTTCCTGGAGAAGGTGAAGGGTGGCTCCAGGAGCCACCAGGGCAGGTGGAGGAGACATGGCGGTACAGCATCGTGAGGAGAGCTGATGACTTTCATCCAGATCGTGTCGTTCCAGTGCCGAGATCTCGCCGGACTGCGGGAGGTCGAGGACGAATGGCTCAGCGCCACCGAAGGACGGCGGACACTCAGGCGGGAGACGGTGCTCGTCGACCGCGACGATCCGACCCGCTTCGTGACCGTCAACGAGTTCGACTCCTATGAGTCGGCGATGCAGAACTCGACGCTCCCCGAGACCGACGTGATGGCCGCGAAGGTCGGAGCCCTGCTCATCGGGGAGCCGACGTACTGGAACCTGGAGGTTGTTCAGGAGACCGACTTCACGGTCGGCTGATCCGGCGGTTCACGCTGCGGCGTAGATACTGGTCCCATGACGCAGAAGCGGATCCTCCGGGCCAACGCGCGGAAGGTCGTCCGCGAGCGTGAGCTGTTGCTGCGCGACGCTTTCCGGCTCTCCTGGGCCGACATCGACGACCCGGAGGTCGTGAACGTCCTCGGCCAGCTGGCCGAGGGCAGTCCGGACGGCACGGCGGTCGAGCTGTTCGGGATGGTGAACCGCCTCATCGACGAGGTCGCCGAAACCACCGGCGAGAGCCGCGAGACCGTCCTGGCTCGCTTGCAGCGCGACTAGGCGGACAGCGACCTGCCGCAGCCGCGCACACGTGGTGCACAGCTGCGGCAGGTTCAGCGATCAGTCGAGCAGGTGCGCCATCGCCTTCTCGATGAAGCCGTTGCGCATCGCCGCGCTGGTGAGACCCTCCGCCCCGAAACCGGTGAAGACCGTGTCGTCGGTGACGGTGGCCGAACCCTCCTCGAACGCCTTCTGGGTACGCAGCCAGGTGTTCGTCTGGCGCGAGCCTTCCGGAGCGTCCGGGGTCGACCAGCCGTCCAGGCCCGCCTCGAAGGACGTCTCGTGCGCGGTGGCTCCGTCGACGACCACCTTGACGTCGTCGACGAAGACGCCGAGACCCTGGGTGCCCCAGTCGGTGACATAGGTGATCGCGACCTCGACCTGCTTGCCTGCGAACGCGGTCAGGTCCATGTTCCAGTCCTGCCATCCACCGCTGTTGCCGGAGGCTGCGTTCCAGGTGCCCGTCGAGCCGGTCGCCGAGCAGTCGGCGCCCTGGTAGTGCGCGACGAACGGGTGGATGTCCACCCAGCCCGCCGCGCAGGACTCACCGGTGGCGCTGTCCGTGTGACCGTTCGAGTCCGGGAGCGTCGTCCAGGTGTCGGTGCCGACCTCCCGCGCCTCGACCGTCACGTAGTCCCAGTCCTGCTCGGTGTCGTAGGAGATCGCGAACTGCAACGACCCACTGGTGGCGCCGGTCAGGTCGATGGTGCGGTCGAGCCGCTTCCAGCCCTGGTCGGCGTTCTGGCTGTACAGGAACCAGTCACCCGTGTGCGGGTCGTACGGCGCCGCGAACGGCCGGTCCCAGTCCAGCGGGGCCGAGCTCGCGAACTGCGGGAACTCCGACGGCGGCAGGAAGCTCGACGTCGCCAGCAACGAGGCCGTGTGGCCCTGGTTGTCGGCCGAGTCGCCGCCGTTGAAGGTGCCGCTGAAGCCGTCGAACGGGCCGCCTTCCTCGCCGACCACCGGGAAGGGATTCCCGTCGTCACCGGTGCCACCGTCACTGACGTAGTTGTAGGCGCCCAGCCAGTACTGCTGGAAGTCGTTGAACAACGGCAGGCACGGGTAGGTGTCGGGAGTCGTGCACTCGGGCGGCGCGAACGGGTTGTAGTCGTAGACCCCGTTGGCGGCCTGGGCGAACTGGTTGTACTGCCCGGTGACCAGCGCCTTGCCGCCCTCGTTGAGGTAGTCACGGACACTCAGTTCGACTTGCAGTGCCAGGTCGTCCGCGGTGCCGGCCGGCTGTCCGACGGCACGCGTGATGATGTCGTCGCCGGACTCCCACACGATCGCGTCGTAGTGGCTGAGCACGCCCAGGTGGTGCGGGGCGACGCGGCCACGGACGTCGACGTCGTACACGTCGGAGCTGTAGCCGGCCGCACTCAGTGCGGCTGCGTAGTCATCGGCGTACTTCGCGTTCGCCGCTCCCTGCGCCGGGCTGGCGCCGGTGACATCCTCGGCGGCGAGGATGAGCACGTCACCGCCGATGTCGTTCGCGACCGTGTAGGTGAACGGCGTGCTCGACACCGGGCCGACGCCCTGCTTGACGCCGGTGAACCACACCTTCACCGAGTTGCCCGGCGCGGTGCCCGTGACGGTGCCGCGGAACTCGGCGTAGTAGTCGTCGTGCGTGTCGCCGTACTTCTCACCGCCGGCCCAGGCAGACACCGGAGCCGTCTTGGTCGGACCGCCGTTGACCGAGTACTTCAGAGCCATGTTCTTCAGCGCCCGCTTGGCGGTGACCGCCACCTTCTGGCTGGTGCCGTAGGAGACGCTGAACGGGTCGCTGACCATGTCGGCAGCCTTACGGCCCACTGCGGACACCGGGTCGTCCGGGTCCTGAGCGGACTTGGCCAGGGAGAGCGCGAACGGGATGTTCTTCTCGAACTCGGCCTGGATCAGGTCCTCGTCGTCGGGGAAGTTGAAGCCGCTGATGCAGTCCTCGGCGAGCCATTCGTCGTCCGGGTCGGAGTTCGACACGGTCTCGCAGGTGGTCATCTCCGGGGTGAAGCTGAGCGTCCCGCTGTTCAACGTGGCGTGTCCGTCGGTCTCGCCGTTCGTGGTGTAGAGCTCCGCGGAGATGTCCGGGTCGTAGCCGGGGACGGCGGAGTCCGCATCGTCACCGGCGAGGGCCTCGAGGATCACATCGTCCGGCGTCGGAGTGCTGACCTGCCATCCGATGCCGTACAGCAGCAGCTCAGCCGCCGAGTGGTAGTTGATCAGGTACTCGAAGCCGACCTTGTCGAACAGGGAGTCCAGCGCCTGCGTCTCCGGCTCGGAGGCCGGACCGGTGCCGCGGTAGGTCTCGCTGGCCGGGTCGACCGAGGAGCCCTCGTTGTCCCAGCCCCACTTGGTCGGGTAGTTGCGGTTCGGGTCGACGCCGTCGCCGGCGGTGATCACGTTGTTGCCGTCGTTGTCCCGGAGGTTCTTGCGCCACAGCCGCTCGGTCGAGAACGTGTAGTCGTAGCCGTCGGGGTTGAGCACGGGCACGAACCAGAGTTCGGTCGTGTCGACCAGGCCGGTCAGCTCGGCGTCCGTGCCGTAGCCGTCGAGGAACGTGTGCATCAGCCGCCGGACCATCTCGGTGGTGATCCATTCGCGAGCGTGCTGCGTGCCGGCGTACAGGACCGACGGGCGCTTGCCGTCCTTGAGCTCCTTGGCGTTCTTGGTGACCTTGACGCCCAGGATGTCCTGCCCGTTGACGCTCTGACCGAGGACCACGAGCTTGGCGATCCCCGGGTGCTCGGCGACGGCGGCGCGGAGTTCGTCGGCGATGCCGCCCTCGGAACTGTAGGACCGGAAGGCGTCGAAGCCTGCGGCCAGCTGCTCCCGCGCGGCGACCGATGCCTTCTTGCCGTTGACCCGCTTGACGGTCACCTTGACGCCTTCGGCCCGGAGCTTCTCGGCCTGCTGTGCGGTGATGACCGCGTCCAGCCGGACCTTTCCGCCGCCGGCCTTCTCGTGGACGACGTGCTGGGTGTCGACACCCACCTCCTCGAGCGCGTCGAGGCTCGCGGTGGGTGTCTCGACGACGTACACCTCCAAGCCGTCGCCACCCCCCGACGCCCGGGGCGCTGCTGGCGCTGTCGAGGCCAGCGGACCGGCGAGGAGGAGACCACTGACTAGGGCCGTGAGCGCAATGGGGACCGAGATAGATCGCATGAACGTGCCTCCGAGGGCGTCTGGTGGGGTCAGAGCCACCTTTGGGTGATCTGACTCACATGTCAACCCTGCCCCCGCAAAATCTCCTGCGATTACTGCGCGTCTCGGAATTGGACGAGCACATCGACGGAGGCCTGCCGGATGATCTGCGGGCTGTGTCCACTTCGCGCGCTACGAGGCGTTCAGCCGTGGTGTGGCGGTACCTGCCGCTTCAGCCATTCCTCTTTCGCAGCCTCACCCGACGCCGCGGCCTCGGCCGGGTCCGGCGCATCGTCGGAGGTCTGCTCGGGCAGCGAGTCCCCGAAGATCGCAGCGAGCTTTCGGCGACGCTCTTCCCGTTCGGCCGGGGTGAGCTCCGGCGTGGGTTCCGGCATCAGACGTCCTGCGGCTGCCGTTCGGCCGCGTCCAGCCACGCCGCGTCGAAAGTGGCGCGCCCCGGCTGCCATCCGGTCTGGGCCGTGAAGTGGTCCGAACTCACCCGGAGCGAGCGGGTCAGCGGCTCGATCCTGGCACCGGCGAGGCGGCGCAGCACCGGGCCGAGGAAGGCACCCGACGGAGCGCCTGCTGCCTTGGCGTAGCCGTCGACGATCTCGCCGCGCAGCACCGGCGCCGCGCCCACGTTGTAGACACCGCTCGGTGCGCTCAGTGCCGCGACCACGGCCGGGCCGAGGTCGTCGGTGTGCACGATGTGGCTCCACTGGTCGGGCCGGCCGATCCCGACCGGACGCCCGTTGGCCGCGGCCCGGAGCCAGAAGCGGGTCTGCGGGTCGTCGCCGATGATCGTTCCGAAGCGGAGCAGGACGCCGGCGCGGAACCCTCCGGCGTATTCCTGGACGTGTGACTCGGCGACGGCGACCGGCTCGGTCGCGGGCGTGATGTCGACCGCGGAGTCCTCGTTGATCCACCCGTCACCGCAGTCGGCGTACAGGAAGCTCGCGCTGCCCTGGATGATCCGGTGTACGCCGGCAGCGCGCGCGGCAGCGACGACGCTCGCCGCACCGCGGGTCCGCAGGTCGTCGTTGCGTCGCCAGGCCTGGGACAGCACGGCGGAGTAGCCGACCGGGACACTGGTGGCCAGGTTGACCATCACATCCGCGCCGTCGAGCAGGCGGGTGAGGGCGTCGACGTCGAAGAGGTCAGCCGGGCGCGGGGCCGCTCCGAGACGGAGGATGAGCTCGCTGTTCGCCGCTGAGCGGCTCAGGACGTCGACGGTGTGGCCGGACGCGACGAGAGCGCCTACGGCGGCTCGTCCGATGACCCCAGTTCCCCCGGTTACGACGACCTTCACCCCGTCATCTTGCGATCACGACCCGGTAACGCACAACTCCGGGGGTCCGGAACAGTGGCTCGGATCCGAGACTCACGCTCGGATCAGGCGGGGATCGGGGACAAACAATCGCGGATCAGGTGCAGAGTCCGGCGGCCTCCGCGTCCGCGTCCTTCTCGGCCTGCGACTTGGTCGGGGTCGAGGAGGGGGACTGCGTCGCGGTGCCGGACGGAGTGCCGGAAGCAGTGGCGGAGGCCGTGCCGGAGGGGGTCTGCGACGGAACGATGCCGGGGCTCTCCGGACTGACCGCGTCCTGGCTGAACTTGTCCGCGAGCCGGCGGTCGTTCTTGATGCCGCGGAAGAGTTCGCCCGCGTCGGGGCTCCAGACGATCCGGTTCGGGTCCGGTGCGTACGGCTCCCACGGGACGGTGATGAACTGGATCTTGTCGAGTCCGACGCTCTGCAGCGACTTGCCCAGCGACGCGAGCTTCTTCAGGTCGGCGAAGCCCGGGTCGGTGGTGAGCGAGTTGGTCGCGGCCTGGAGGAAGTTGTAGAGCCGCAGCGGGTTGGCCAGTGTGCCGCGGGAAACGACCTTCTTGATCATCGCGGAGATGAAGGTCTGCTGGCGGACCATCCGGCCGATGTCCCCGGTCGGCGCACCGAGGTCGTGCCGCACGCGCACGTAGTCGAGCGCCTGCTGGCCGGTCACGTTGTAGGTGCCCGCCGGCAGGTTGATGTTGCCGACGGTGTCGTTGACCTCTTCGGGGACGCAGATCTTCACGCCGTTGATGGCATTGACCATCGACTTGAACCCGACGAAGTCGACGACGACGAAGTGGTCGATCCGCACACCGGTCAGGGCTTCGACGGTCTTGACGGTGCACGCCGGGCCGCCGATCGCGTACGCCGCGTTGAACTGGGTCAGGCCACCAGGGTCGGTCCCCTTCCCGTTCTTCTTCCTGCACACGGGCCGCTGCACCATCGCGTCACGCGGCAGGCTGACGCCGTACGCCGAACGACGGTTCGCGGAGAGGTGCAGCAGCATCGTGGTGTCGCTCAGACCGGGCGTGCTGCCCCCGACGGCCTTGCCGTTGGCGCCCTCACGGGTGTCGGACCCCATCACCAGGACGTTGAGCGGACCCTCGACGACCTTCTCCGGCCGAGGACCCTTCTCGAAGTCGATCGTGTCGATGTTGCCCTGGAGCTGCTTGTAGATCACGACGAAGGCGGTCGCGAGCAGCATCAGCAGGACGATGATGACGACCATGGTGCGCTTGAGGACGCGCCGCGAACGCGGCGTACGACCGCGATGGCGCGGCACTGCCTCCTCGGACACGTCGACCCCTGATCCTCACGGGTCGGGCCCGCGCTCTGCTTCGTGACCCCTCATTGTGAAGGGTCACGGCATGCCGTCCCAAATCCCGACACGTTTTCTCAGGGTTCGTTGAGGTTGGCCCGGGTGACGCTGACCGCTCAGGCACCGTGGCAGGATGTACGCCGACCGGCCGCCGAGCGACGGTCCCGCCCCAGTAGCTCAGTGGATAGAGCAGCCGCCTCCTAAGCGAAAGGTCGCAGGTTCGACTCCTGCCTGGGGCACCCCTGTCTGCAAGGTTGTCGGGACAGAGCAGCACTCTGCCCGATGGCGAAAGGTCGCCAGTTCGACTCTGGCCTGGGGCACCCCTGTCGGGCCACCAACCACAGTGGTCTCCATGACCGCCGCACTGGTCTTGACCACGCCCGCCGGAAAAGAACCGATATCTGCCCGCATCCGCCCGGACCGCACTAGGTTTGCGTCACGCGCGGAGAAACCGTGCCGATCGGGAGGGGTCTGCAGGTGGCAGCGACCGACCCTGCACAGCGTGGCAGCGTCAAGGCGGAGCCCTCAGGTCCGCCGATCGTCCCCGCGCAGCGACACCACTACGACGGGTCCCTGACCCAGCAGCGCGTCGACGCGATCTTCCGCGCCCTCGTCGTACGCCGGGCACTCGAGCAGCGGGCCAGCCAGGGCGAGCCGGAGTCTGACGAGGGCTGATCCCCGGGTCACCGCGCTCTGACGCGGGACCCCTCAGCCGACTGCTCGAATCTCAGACGACGTCGAACCTGATCCCGGCCTTCTGCAGTCTCGCCAGCAGGTTGTCACCCATCGCGACTGCCGTGGTGACCTGCCCGGCACTGGGCGGGTTGTCGTCGAAGGCCAGGCAGAGCGCGGACTCGGCGAGCATCTTCGACGTCTCGGAGTAGCCGGGGTCGCCGCCCGAGACCCGGGTGTGCACGGACTTCCCGGAGCCCTCGCCGACGAAGTCGACGGTGAACCAGGACTTCGCGCGTCGTGCTTCCGAGGGACCCTCCCCCTGCTTGATCCGCTTCTTCAGCGCGTTGCGAAGCGGCGGGATGTTGGCGGCCACCACGAGCGACCCGACGGCGAGCGATCCGCCGACGGCGTACCGCAGGGTCTTGAGTCCCGCGAAGTGGCTGTACGAGAAGTCCGGACCGTAACCGGCCAGGCCGGCTGCCGACCGGGTCACCACGAGCGGGTCGATCGTCGGCATCGGCAGCAGGTAGTAGCCGAGCACCGAGTCGCGGCCGGGCTTGCCCTGGACCCAGCGGACCTTGCGGCCCTCCGGGCGACCTTCCTTCTGCCTCCGCGCCGCGAGGGCCTTCTTCGCCTCCCCCTGGCGCGACATCGCGCCCATCGCGGAGTGGAAGGTGCCGCCGGAGAACTGGGCACCGCTGCGCACCACGCCTCGAACCGTCACCTTCGAGTCTGTCGGGAGGTGCTGCACGGTGAAGTAGGCGCCGAGGTCGTGCGGGATCGAGTCGAACCCGCAGGCGTGCACGATCCGGGCACCGCTGGCGACGGCCGCGTCCTGGTGGGCCACGTACATCAGGTCCACGAACTCGGGCTCACCGGTCAGATCGACGTAGTCGGTGCCGTTGGCCGCACAGGCCGCGACCAACGGTTCGCCGTACGCGAGGTACGGCCCGACCGTGGTGATCACCACGCGGGTCCTGGCCGCGACGGCGTCGATCGTCGCCGGGTCGGAGACGTCGGCGTGCAGGAGATCCAGGTCGGCACAGGCCGGATTGATCGCGGCGAGCTTGGTGCGCACTGCCTCGAGCTTCGCTGTGTTGCGCCCGGCCAGTGCCCAGCGGCAACCCGCCGGAGCGTTCGCGGCGAGGTACTCGGCGGTGAGCTCACCGGTGAACCCGGTCGCGCCGAAGACGACGATGTCGAAATCGCGGCCGTTCGGCTTGGGACTGGTCTTCTTCGTCTGCCTGGCCACGACGTACTCCTGATGCTCGGGGGAACCGGTTGCAGCCTACCCACGTCCGAGGGGCATGCGTCTGATCACGAAGGTCGCCGTCGGCGGCTCCCTGGCCACTGCGGCCACTGTCACCGGCCTCCTCGTCAGCGGCGTCTTCGCCGGCAGCGTCCTGGTCGTCGCCGATCCGCTCGCCCCGTCCGCCCGGGCCGACGGCTTGCTGGCCTTCGACGACTGTGACGCGCTCCTGGACTGGTACGTCGACCGAGCACTCGAGGACGTCGGTCCCTACGGCTGGGACGACGACGTGATCGCGTACGGCACGGACCTGCGCGGCATGACGGACGGTCTGTCGCCGATGGCCGGCGCCGCCGAGGACAGCGTGGTGATGCAGCGCTCGGCCAAGAGCCTCTCGCAGTCCAACAGCGAGACCGGCACCAACACCCAGGAGGCGGACGTCGACGAGCCCGACTCGGCCAAGACCGACGGCCGCCGCGTCGTCCGCCTGATCGGGAACAGCACCCTGGCGATCACCGACGTGACCGGAAGGACTCCCCGCGAGTTGAGCCGGGTGACCCTGCCGGGCAAGGAGTTCTACGGGGCCGAGCTGCTCCTGGTCGGCGACCACGTCCTGGCCCTCGCGAGCGATGGCGACCGCTGGGTCCGGCCCGGCTTCCCGCGGCCGCTGGGCGGCCCCGGGACGGTCGTCGACGACGGCATCGCCCGCAAGGCGCCGGTCGGCGCGACCAAGGTCTTCGACGTCGACATCTCCGACCCGACCCGGCCGCGCCTCGCGCACGTCGACCGGTACACCGGTCGCCTCGTCTCGGCCCGCCAGTACGGCGACACGGTTCGCCTGGTCACGGCGACCGGGCGACCCGACCTGCCCTGGTACTTCCCGGGCCGCGGGATCTCCGAGGCCGAGGCGGCGCGTCGCAACGAAGCGCTGGTCCGCGCCACGACAGTCGACGACTGGCTGCCGGCGGTGAGGACCAGCGGCCGGACGACGCCGTTGCTGGACTGTGCCGACGTCCTGCACCCGCACACCTGGGCCGGCTCGGACACGGTGGCGGTCACGACCTTCACCGGTGACGCCGTCGGCGACCGCACCTCGATCGGGATCACCGCCGACGCCCAGGTCGCGTACTCCTCGGGCGATCGCCTCTACGTCGCCTCCGCGCAACTCCCCGGGGACGACCCCTTCGACGACGAGCGCCTCGGCGAGCCCCTGGTGCTGCGCAACGCGATCACCCGGACCGACCTGCACGCGTTCGCTCTCGACGGCACGGACACGACGTACGTCGCCTCGGGCACGATCGCCGGCGACGTCCGGGACCGCTGGTCGCTCGACGAGTACGACGGAGTGCTCCGGGTCGCGTGGACCCGGCTCTCCACCCGTGACCGGGCTCGCAACGGGATCATCACCATGACCGAGCGCGACGGCCACCTGGTCCGGATCGGCGAGATCCGCGGCCTCGGCGTCGACGAGCAGATCCAGGCGGTGCGCTGGTTCGACGCCGTCGCCGTGCTGGTCACCTTCCGCCAGGTCGACCCGCTGTACACGATCGATCTGACCGACCCCTCCGACCCGATCGCCCGCGGCGCCCTGAAGATCCCTGGCTACTCGGGCTACCTGCACCCGCTCGGCGACGACCGGCTGCTCGGCCTCGGCGTCGACGCCACGACCGCGGGACGGACGCTGGGAGCCCAGGCGGCGACCTTCGACATCACCGACCTGACCGCGCCGCGTCGTACCGGCCAGGTCGGCTTCGGGTCGGCGACCCATCTCCCGGCGATCGAAGACCCGCGCGGCTTCACCTGGCTCCCGGACCTGCGCACCGGCGTGACCGCGGTCCGTGACTGGCGCACCGGTAGCCGGTTGATCGCGCTTCACGTCGAAAAGGACGGGACCCTGGGGGTGCAGTCACTCGCTCACGTCTCCAGTGGGTGGCAGACCCGCACCCTTCCGCTCGACGACGGCCGGATCGCGGTGATCGAGTCCGACAACGGCGACAAGCTCCGGGTGCTCGACCTCGGCTGAAAGCCCGCGCGGTACGTCGGAGCTCCGGCGTACGCTCGGAGCATGTGCCGCAACATCAGGACCCTGCACAACTTCGAGCCGCCCGCGACGCAGGACGAGGTGCACGCCGCCGCCCTGCAGTACGTCCGCAAGATCAGCGGGACGTCCAAGCCGTCACAGGCCAACCAGGCCGCGTTCGACGACGCCGTCCTCGAGATCGCCGCGGCGACGCGGCACCTTCTGTCGCACCTGACGACCAACGCACCGCCGAAGGACCGTGAGGTCGAGGCGGCGAAGGCGCGTGCCCGCGCCGAGGTCCGCTACGCGCGGTGATCTGAGACGCCGGGAGCGTCAGACCGCGTGCACGAAGATGTGGTCGGCCGCCTCGTTGACGATCTCGGCGGTCTCGCCGCCGCTGCCGACGATGACGCCCTCGTCGGTCGCGATCACGCTGACCGTCTCACCGGGCTGAGCGCCGACCCGGCGCAGCACGCCCATCAGGGTCTCGTCCTTCTGCATCTCCTCGGAGATCCGGCGCACCCGGACCCGCGCCGTGTCGGTGCCGGCGACCTCGGAGAGCGCCTTGACCCCGGTCATGAACTCCTCGGCGGAGTCGTCCCCGAGCTCGGACAGGCCCGGGATCGGGTTGCCGTACGGCGACTCGGTGGGGTGGTTCAGCAGTTCGAGGAGCCGGCGCTCGACGCTCTCGCTCATCACGTGCTCCCACCGGCACGCCTCGGCGTGGACGAGCTCCCAGTCCAGGCCGATCACGTCGACGAGGAGGCGCTCGGCGAGGCGGTGCTTGCGCATCACCCGGGTCGCGGCGTCCAGACCCTTCTCGGTCAGCTCCAGGTGACGGTCGCCCTCGACGGTCAGCAGGCCGTCGCGCTCCATCCGGGCGACGGTCTGACTGACCGTCGGTCCGCTCTGGTGGAGCCGCTCCGCGATCCGGGCGCGGAGGGGCACGATGCCCTCCTCGACCAGTTCGTAGATCGTCCGGAGGTACATCTCGGTGGTGTCGATGAGGTCACTCACGTGACCATTGTGTCATCGGTCGAGCAGTCGCCGCGCAGCCTGTCGTTGCATCGGGATGCGGTGGGCCGATCCGGAGCGGGCGAGCATGTCGGCGATGTCCCGCACGGAGACCCGTCCCGACGTGTTCGCGGCCGGGTCGATCTCGCCGATCAGGGTCTCTTCCGCGAGGTCCTCCGGGACCCGTCCACCGAGCACGAGCCGGTAGTGGGTGTCCTGCAGGTCGAAGTCGATGTCCACGACGACCGCGGTGCGGTACTCGCCGTCCGAGCGGACCAGGACGCGCTCGCCGTACTCCAGGCCACGGCCCAGCTCGGTGTCGCCGTGGGCGACGACGAGCGAGCGGCTGCGACGCGTGAACTCCGAGAGTTCGGTGACGATGAGCTCCATGATGATCCCCTCCTGACCCGCCACCACCACGGTGACTTCAGGCTGATCAACGAGCAAGGCGAGTGTCGGTTACGTCCGATTTTGCATATTTTTCACCGAAACCTGTCTATACCGATTGGCCCGTTTAGCCCAGGTTGTCTGGTTTGCGCCGCATTCGCCTCGGTGTCGCGATAGAAATGCCTCTGTGACCCCCCCGCTGCGCGTCTTCCTGCTCGACGACCACGACATCGTGCGTCGCGGGGTGCGGGCGCTGCTGGAGTCCGACGGGGACGTCGAGGTCATCGGCGAGACCGCCTCGGTCGCCGAGGCCGAGCTGCTCATCCCGCAACTTGCCCCGGACGTGGCCGTGCTCGACGCGCGCCTCCCGGACGGGTCCGGCATCGAGCTGTGCGCCCGGCTGCGCGACCTGGCTCCCGCCGTGCGCTGCCTGGTCCTGACCAGCTACGACGACGAGGAAGCGATCGTCGCCGCGATCCAGGCCGGCGCGGCCGGCTACGTGCTCAAGGAGGTCGAGGGCGACTCGCTGCTGAGCTCCGTGCGCGCCGTCGGTAACGGGCACTCGCTGATCGACCCGGTGATGGCTCGCCGGGTGATCGCCTGGATCGAGCAGTCGACCGAGGGACCCCGGGAGCTGGCCGGCCTGACCGAGCAGCAGCGCCGGATCCTCGAACTCCTGGCCGAGGGCCTGACCAACAAGCAGATCGGTGAGCGTCTCTACCTCGCCGAGAAGACCGTCAAGAACCACGTCACCCGGATCCTGGCCAAGCTCGGCGTCCAGCGTCGTACCCAGGCCGCGTTGCTGGCGTCCCGCCTGCTCCCTCGCTGACTCGACGGAGAATCCTCACTCTCGGATGCCGAACTCTCTTCATGACTTGAAAACATTCGCAAGTCATGCGACTCTAAAGTCGTTGGTCGAGTCGTGCCGAGAGGAGGCAGTCATGGGAGTCCCGCTCTACCAAGCCAAGGCAGAATTCTTCAAGACCCTGGGCCACCCTGCGCGCATCCGCATCCTCGAACTCCTCTCGGACCGGGATCACGCGGTGCACGAGCTCCTCGAATCGATCGCGATCGAGCCGAGCAATCTGTCGCAACAACTCGCGGTCCTCCGGCGTACGTCGATGGTCATCTCGTATCGCCGAGGCAGCGAGGTCGTCTACAGCGTCAGCGTGCCTGAGGTGCGCGACCTGCTCCTGGCGGCACGCTCGATCCTGTCCGGCATCGCCGCCAGCCAGGCTGACCTCACACCAGAACTGTCGCGCGTCGCCGCCACCGGCTGATCGTGCGGATCGCGATCATCGGTCTCCCCGGAAGCGGGAAGACAACCCTCTGCAGAGTTCTGTCGCACGTGCTGCGGGCTCCTGCCGTATCAGCGATCGTCGACACCCCGGCACTGGCCGACCGATATGACTCACTCATCTTCGACGGCATCCCGCGCAGCATCGCCGAGCTTCGAACCCTCGAGGAGATCACCGCGCCGGACCTCCGGCCGGACCACGTCGTCCTCCTCGAGACGAGTGACGAGATCCGTGCCGAGCGGCTCGCCCGCTACCGGGACGGCGCACCCGGTGTCGTGCTCGATGAAGAAGGAGGCGGTGCCACCACAGACCTGGTCACACTCGTGGACCACCTCCGCGAGACCCGCGAGCTGATCACGATCAGTGCCGCCGGCAGTCCGTTCAAGGCCATGGCGCTGATCTTCGAGGCGATCGGCGTCAGGATCTGAGTGCCGTGAACACTGCGTTGCCGACGAGCCCTGAACGCCCCGCCCGTGCGTTCCTGGACAGGTGTCGTGCTCTCCTACCGGTGCGCTCCGACTGGACGGCCGCCAGCGGTCGCGACCTCTCGGCGGGCCTGATGGTCGGGCTGGTCGCGCTGCCGCTCGCCCTCGGCTTCGGGGTGAGTTCGGGCCTCGGCGCGCACGCTGGCATCGTGACCGCGATCATCGCCGGGGTCGTCGCGGCAGTGTTCGGCGGCAGTCGGGTCCAGGTCAGTGGTCCGACCGGTGCGATGACGGTGGTGCTCGTACCGATCGCAGCACGTTTCGGGGTCGACGGTGTCCTCCTCGTGGGCCTGCTGGCGGGTGTCGCCCTGGTCGCCCTCGCATACGCCGGGATCGGCCGGTACATCCACTACGTGCCAGTCCCGGTCATCGAGGGATTCACCCTCGGCATTGCCGCGATCATCGCGTTGCAGCAGATCCCGTTCGTGCTCGGTGAGCCGACCCGGGCCGTGAAGGCCACGACTCTCGGCCTCGATGCGGCCCGCGCGTGGGTGGGCGATCCGTCATGGACCGCCCCGGTGATAGCCGTGCTCAGCGCGGTAGCGATCCTGCTGACGGCGCGGATCCGTCCCGGCCTGCCCGGCTCGCTCGTGGTCGTGCTGCTCGCGACCGGAGCGGCCAGCATCTTCGGCCTCGACGTCGACACGATCGGCCGCATTCCGGCCGGTCTCCCGGCGCCGAGCCTTCCCGCCTCCGCGTTGGACCAACTGGACGTGCTCCTCCTGCCCGCCCTCGCCGTCGCCGCCCTCGCCGCCCTCGAGAGCCTGCTCTCGGCCACGGTCGCCGACGCCATGTCGGTCGGCGCCCGCCACGACCCGAACCGGGAACTGCTCGGACAGGGTTTAGCGAACCTGGTCGTTCCGGTCTTCGGCGGCATACCGGCCACAGCCGCGATCGCCCGGACGGCCGTCAACGTACGGGCCGGAGCCGGCTCACGGCTCGCCGCTGTCGTCCATTCGGTAGTCCTGCTCACCGTGGTCCTGGCAGCGTCTCCATGGGTCGCCGAAATCCCCCTTTCGGCCCTGGCCGGTGTCCTGATCGCGACGGCGATCCAAATGGTCAGGGTTTCGAGCGTGCGAGCCCTGATGCGCGCCACCCGCGGCGACGCCGCGGTCCTGATCGCCACTGCTGTCGCGACGATCACGTTCGATCTCGTCACCGCAGTGCTCGTCGGATTGGTCCTCGCCGGCTTCCTCGCGCTTCGCCAGACGGCGCGCGCAGCCAGGCTCGACGAAGTTCCGCTCGACGACGACCCGGACCACAGCAGCGAGGAACGCCCCCTCCTCGATGAGCACATCGTGGCCTACCGCATCGACGGACCGCTCTTCTTCGCGGCTGCGCACGACTTCCTGCTCCGGCTGGTCGAGGTCAGCGATGTGCGAGTCGTCATCCTCCGGATGTCCAGGGTCACGACCGTCGACGCCACCGGAGCTGTGGTGCTGGCCGACGTGATCGATCGCCTCGAATCGCGCGGAATCACCGTCCTCCTCTCCGGCATCAAGCCCGAACACGACCAGATCCTGCGAGCGCTCGGCACCCATGCCCGACTTGCCGACGAGCGGCATGCCTTCGCGACGACTCCCGAAGCCATCGACCACGCTCGGCTGCATGCGGCGCGACCTTCGCACACCCACACGCCTTGAACCGCCCCTCGGGCAGCGTCGCCCGGCCAACCAACAACCTGAGAGGCAACACCATGCGCATGTTGATCATGGGCCCACCCGGGGCCGGCAAGGGCACCCAGGCATTGCGGCTCGCCGAGCGCCTGAGGATCGTGGCGATCTCGACCGGTGACATCTTCCGCAGCAACGTCTCGGATGCCACTCCGCTCGGTCGAGTCGCACGCGAGTACATGGACGCCGGCGAGTACGTGCCGGACTCGGTGACCAACGCAATGGTCCGCGCGCGTCTGTCCGAGCCCGACTGTGCCAGCGGGTTCCTTCTCGACGGCTACCCGCGGACCCTCCAACAGGTCAGCGAATTGGACGCCGTGCTGACCGATGCGCGGACCAGCCTCGACGCCGTCGTCGAACTCGTCGCCGACCCCGAGACCCTGGTCGGACGACTGACGGCCCGGTCCCGTTCGGAGGGACGCACGGACGACACCGCCGAGGTCATCCAGCGCCGCCTCGAGGTGTACACCGAGCAGACTGCTCCGCTCATCGCCCACTACACCGAGCGCGGGCTCTTGTGCTCGGTCGACGGCCTCGGTGAGCCCCACCTGGTCGAAGCCCGCATCGCCGACGCGATCAGCGCGAGGACGGCCTGACGCCGCACGCGCAGTCGTGAGTGCCGGAGCGGCACCCCCAGGGCTGCTCCGGCACTCACTCCCCCGCTGTCCGCCTCAGACGGTGAACCGTCCCACCAGGCCCTTGAGCTCGGTCGCCATCCCGGAGAGGTCCGTCGCGGACTGCAGCGTGTTCTGCGCGCCCTGACGGGTGTCCTCGGCGGCACTGGCCACCTGGGTCACGTCCTCGGCGATCCCGTTGGCTCCGGCTGCGGCCTCGGTCACGCTGCGAGCGATCTCGTTGGTGGTCGCCGTCTGCTCCTCGACCGCACTGGCGATCGTGGTCTGGATGTCGTTGATCCGGCCGATCAC
>JAKFBZ010000011.1:0-2432 GCA_036676945.1 Marmoricola sp. | reverse complement strand
CACCTGGTTTCGCGGCTCGCAGGCTCGCACCTCAACCACCGTTCCGGCGGCGGTAGCGGACCTTCGCGGGGCTGGCGAGCTGGATGACCATCTTCGACGTGTCGTCGCGGTAGCTCTCCGAGGGCTGCGTCATCTCGAAGGTGTAGTCGCGCAGCAGCACCGAGAAGATCGCCTTGAGCTGCATCATCGCGAACGCGTTGCCGACGCAGCGGTGCTTGCCGGCGCCGAACGGGATCCAGGTCCAGCGGTTCTGCAGGTCCGCCTGGTTCGGGTCGATGTAGCGGCCCGGGTCGAACGCGTCCGGGTTCGGGAAGTCCTCGGCGATCCGGTTGGAGACCCGCGGGCTGGCGCCGACCATGGTGCCGGCCGGCAACAGATGCCCGCCGATCTCGAAGTCCTCCTGGGCCACGCGGAGCAGCAGGATCAGCGGCGGGTGCAACCGCAGCGTCTCCTTCAGCGTCGCCTCCAGGTTGGGGATCGAGCGCAGCGCCTGGAACGAGACCTCGGAACCGTCGGCGTACAGGTCGTCGAGCTCGGCGACGATCGTGCTCATCGCCTCCGGGTTCCGGAGCAGCTCGATCAGCGTCCAGGCAGCGGTGCCCGACGAGGTGTGGTGCCCGGCGAACATCATCGAGATGAACATGCCGGTGATCTGGTCGGCCGTGAAGTGGTCGCTGCCGTCCTCGGCCTTCAGCGAGATCAGCACGTCGAGCAGGTCGCGGTCCTCGCGGGGTACCTTGCCGCGCACGTGGCGCTTGTCGATGATCGCCTGCACCAGGTCGACCAGCTTGAGGCGCGCGGCGTCGCGGATCTCGAAGGACTCCACGCCCTTCATGTACGGGTCGACGTACGCCAGCGCATCGGTGCCGCGCTCGAGCTCGTGGTAGTACTCGGCGAACCGGCCGTCGAGCTCGGAGCGGAACGGCATCCCGATCAGGCAGGCCGAGGTCGTGTAGATCGTCAGCTCGGCGAAGAACGCCAGCAGGTCGATCTCGCCCTCCTCGCCCCAGCCGGCGACCATCTGGTTGATCTCGTTCTCGATGGTGGCCGCGTGGCCGCGCATCATCTCGCCCTTGAGCGCCTGGTTCTTGAGGGCTTCCTGGCGCTGCTCCGGGGTGGTGTCGAAGACGACGCCCTTCCCGAAGATCGGCGTCATGAACGGGTACGCCGCCGCCTGGTCGAGGATCTCGTCGGGCGCCCGGAAGAACGCCTCGTTGGCCTCGGCACCGGTGACCAGGACGACGTCGCGGTCGGCCAGCCGGAAGCGACCGATGTCACCGCACTCGTCACGGACCCGGTGCAGCAGGTCGATCGGATCGTCGCGCAGGTCCTCGAGGTGGCCGTGCTCGCTCTCGGGGAACCGGCGCGACACCTCCTTGATGTCGTCGACTCCGGCTCCGGACATCGAGCTTGTCGAGATGCTCACTTCTTGTCCTCCAACGGTGCTTCTGGGTTCACTTCGATCAGGTTCAGGTGCACGCCGCGCGGCGCGCTGACGACGGTCTCGATGGCGTTCGCCAGGGCCGTCGGCTTGAGGAAGTGCGAGTGCCGGGCCAGGCCGAACTTGATCCAGCCGGTGAGGACGTCGGCGGCAGCCTCGTCCTGCCAGTCGGTGCCCATCTCGCTCCAGGTCGGGCCGGGGCGGACGATCGAGACCCGGATGCCGGAGCCCTCGAGCTCCATCTGCATCGCGTGCGCCATCCCCTCCAGGCCCCACTTGCCGGCGGCGTACGACGACATGAACGGGCGGGCCCGGACCGCGACGTCGGAGCTCACGAAGAGGACGTCGCCGCGCTGCCGCTCCACCATCCCGGGCACGAACGCCCGGACCAGGCGGTGCGCACCGAGCAGGTTGAGGTCGATCTCGGCTCCGAAGCGCTCGGTCGGCACCTCGTGGATGGTCCCCGGCGAGACGTGCCCGGCGTTCGAGACCAGCACCTCGACGTCACCGAAGTCTGTCTCGACCGCCTTCGCGAAGGCGTCGACCGAGGCCTGGTCGGTCACGTCGAGCGGGTGCGCGATCGCCTCCCCGCCCTCGGCCCTGATCTGCTCGACGATCTCGGCGCACTTGTCGACGCGGCGGGCGCCGAGCGCCACCGGGAACCCGGCCGCGGCGAGGGTCAACGCGGTGGTCGCTCCGATCCCGGAGGAGGCGCCGCTGACGACAACCGGCCGGCGGTCAGGATGGACGGGCTTGGGCATCAGGCAGTGCTCCCGGCGATCGAGTCCAGGCATCGCCTGGACACTTGATTGGACACGTGTCCAGTTCTACCTGAGGTGACGTCCCTGCGCAAGGGTTCCGACCCGATTCGGTCGGTCCGAACGATCCCGGTATGCTTCTGCGCTGTTGGCCAGGTAGCTCAGTTGGTACGAGCGTCCGCCTGAAAAGTGGAAGGTCGGCGGTTCGACCCCGCCCCTGGCCACCACCACGA
>JAKFBZ010000010.1:0-56122 GCA_036676945.1 Marmoricola sp. | reverse complement strand
GCCGCGGACTTCGCCGCGGACCGGGCACGTGCCGCGGTCCGGTTGCGCTCGGTGGCGTCGAGCACGACCTTGCGGATCCGCACCGCGTCCGGGGTGACCTCGACGCACTCGTCGTCGCGGCAGAACTCCAGGCACTGCTCGAGGCTGAGCTTCTTCGGCGGGATCAGCTTCTCGAAGTTGTCCGAGGTGGAGGAGCGGACGTTGGTCTGCTGCTTCTCCTTGGTGATGTTCACGTCCATGTCGTCGGCGCGGGAGTTCTCGCCGACGATCATGCCTTCGTAGACCTCGGTGGTCGGCTCGACGAACATCACGCCGCGTTCCTGCAGGTTCGTCATCGCGTACGCCGTCGCGGCACCCGAGCGGTCGGCCACCAGCGAACCCTGCGAACGGGACCGGATCTCGCCGGCCCACGGCTCGTAGCCCTCGGAGATGTGGTGCGCGATGCCGGTGCCGCGGGTCTGGGTGAGGAACTCGGTCCGGAAACCGATCAGGCCGCGCGAGGGGACCAGGAACTCCATCCGGACCCAGCCGGTGCCGTGGTTGGTCATCTGCTCCATCCGGCCCTTGCGGAGCGCGAGCAGCTGGGTGATCGCGCCGAGGTGCTCCTCGGGGGCGTCGATCGTCAGGCGCTCGGTCGGCTCGTGGAGCTTGCCGTCGATCTCCTTGGTGACCACCTGCGGCTTGCCGACGGTGAGCTCGAAGCCCTCGCGGCGCATCTGCTCGACCAGGATGGCCAGCGCCAGCTCGCCGCGGCCCTGGACCTCCCAGGCGTCGGGGCGCTCGGTCGGCAGGATCCGGAGCGAGACGTTGCCGACCAGTTCGCTGTCCAGCCGGTCCTTGACCAGGCGGGCGGTGACCTTGGTGTTCTTGGTCGGGCCGCGCCCGGCGAGCGGGGAGGTGTTCGTGCCGATCGTCATCGAGATCGCCGGCTCGTCGACGTGGATCAGCGGCAGTGCGACCGGGTTCTCCGGGTCCGCCAGGGTCTCGCCGATGGTGATGTCCGGGATGCCGGCGATCGCGACGATGTCGCCCGGGCCGGCGGTCTCGCCCGGCTTGCGCTCGAGGCCCTCGGTGACGAGCAGCTCGGTGATCTTCACGGTCTTGGTGGTGCCGTCGCGCTTCATCCAGGCGACGTTCTGGCCCTTCTTGAGGTTGCCCTCGTGCACCCGGACGAGTGCGAGCCGGCCCAGGAACGGGCTGGCGTCCAGGTTGGTCACGTGCGCCTGCAGCGGGGCGCCCTCGGTGTACACCGGCGCCGGGATCGTCTCGAGGATCGTCTTGAACAGCGGCTCGAGGTCGGTCCCCTCGGGCATCGTGCCGTTCTCCGGAGCGGTGAGGCTGGCGATGCCGGCCCGGCCGGAGGCGTAGACGACCGGGAAGTCGAGCGCGTCCTGGCTGTGCGACTCGTCGAGCAGGTCCATGAAGAGCTCGTAGGTCTCGTCGACGACCTCCGCGATCCGGGCGTCACCGCGGTCGGTCTTGTTGACCACCAGGATCACCGGCATGTCGGCGTTGAGCGCCTTGCGCAGCACGAACCGCGTCTGCGGCAGCGGCCCTTCGCTGGCGTCGACCAGCAGGACGATCCCGTCGACCATGGACAGGCCGCGCTCGACCTCGCCGCCGAAGTCGGCGTGGCCGGGGGTGTCGATGATGTTGATCGTCATCGGCTTGCCCTCGGCGGCCGGACCCGCGTAGTGCACCGCGGTGTTCTTCGCGAGGATCGTGATGCCCTTCTCGCGCTCGAGCTCGCCGGAGTCCATCGCCCGCTCGGAGACGCCCTCCGCCTGGTGCTCCGTGAAGGCACCCGCCTGGAGAAGCATGGCGTCGACCAGCGTGGTCTTGCCGTGGTCGACGTGCGCGACGATCGCGACGTTGCGCAGGTCTACGCGGGTGGTGGTGGACATGAGCTGGTGGAGCCTTCCGGGCAGGGGTGAGACAGGTCTCGTTTGTCTGGTGCGTGCGTCGAATGACGACGTCCGAGTCTATCGTGAGTCTCGTGTCCTCCCTGCCATCCGCCTTCGGGCCTCCGGTGTTCCGGGTGCTCGTCGTCTGCATCGGCAACGTCTGCCGCTCGCCGGTCGGTGAGCGCCTGCTGAGCGCACGCCTGCCCGGGGAGCGGTTCGAGGTCTCCAGCGCGGGCGTGGGGGCGATGGTCGGCTACGCGATGAGCAAGTACGCCGCCGCGGAGCTGCGCGGCTACGGCGGGGACTCGACGGGGTTCGCGGCCCGGCAGCTCACGCCGGAGATGGTGGAGCAGGCCGATCTGATCCTCACCGCCACCCGCGAGCTGCGCTCCGCGGTGCTCGCGGAGTCGCCGAACGCGCTGCGCCGTACGTTCACCATCCTCGAGTTCGCCGCGCTCTCCGCGGCTGCCGAAGGGCAGAGCGCGGCCGAGGTCGTGAAATGGGCCGGCGCGCACCGCTCCTCGGCCGGTGCGATCGAGCAGGACGTCCCTGACCCGTACCGCCGCGGCGCCGAACGGCACGCCGCCGCGGCAGCCGCGATCAACGACGCCGTCGAGCAGATCGCGAAGGGTCTGGACCGATGAGCTCTCCGCGGCGCGGGTCGCGGATCGTTCTCGCGCTGCTCGTGGGGATGTGCGTGGTCGCGTCCGTCTGCGTGGCCACCCCCGGTGCCCTCGCCCGGAAGCCGGACCTGTACCCGGCGCCGGTCCGGCAGGCCACGGTCCTGGTCCCGGCGGCGTTGCCGCTCGCCGGCGTGAGGATCGCGCTGGACCCGGGACATCAGCTCGGCAACCACAACTTCCCGGCCCAGATCAGCAGGCAGGTGCCGGCCGGGGGCTTCACCAAGCCGTGCAACTCCACCGGGACGGCGACGAACGGCGGCTATCCCGAGGCGACCTTCACCTTCCAGCTGGCCCGGTCGGTGGCCGACCGGCTCCGTGCGCTGGGGGCCACAGTGCGGCTCACCCGGACCCGGAACAGCGAGACGTTGTGGGGTCCGTGCGTCGACGCGCGCGGCCGGTTCGGAGCCGCGGTCGACGCCGACCTCGCGGTGAGCCTGCACGCGGACGGTGCCCGAGCGGGTGCGCGCGGGTTCCACGTGATCGCACCGACCGCGCGGGCGCCGTGGACCACCGACATCGCCGCCGACTCGTGGCGGCTGGCCCGGGCGCTGCGTGCCGGGCTCGACGCGCGCGGGGTGCTGCGTTCGACCTACCTGGCCGGCGGCACAGCCCTGGTACGGCGGTCGGATCTGGGCACCCTGAACCTCTCCGACGTCCCGATCGCGATGGTCGAGATCGGCAACATGCGCAATGCCGCCGACGCCCGGCTGATGCGCTCGACGTCCGGTCGTGCGACGTACGCGACCGGCGTGGTGCGCGGGATCCGGCGCTACCTCGACCGCTGAGCGTCAGCGCTCGAAGATCGGCCCGCGGTGCAACTGGTGCTGGGCGGCCTGGGCGACCGGCCGCAGGACCAGGTCGTCGACGTTCACGTGCCGGGGGAGTGAGGCCACCCAGCGGACCGCCTCGGCGACGTCGGTCGCGACCAGGGGCGAGTCGACGCCGTCGTAGGTCGAGTCCGCCCGGCTCTGGTCGCCGGCGAAGCGGACCAGGGAGAACTCCTCGGTGTGCACCATGCCGGGGGCGATCTCGGTGACCCGGATCGGCTCGCCGTTCAACTCCAGGCGCAGCGTCTGGCTCACCGCGTGCAAGCCGTGCTTGGCCGCGGTGTAGCCGCCACCGCCGGGATAGGCGACCCGTCCCGCGGTGGAGCCGATGTTCACGATCAGCGCCGCCGGCCGGGACCGGAGTGCGGGCAGCAGCGCCTGGGTCACCCTGAGGACGCCGAGCACGTTGACGTCGTACATCCGCTGCCAGTCGGCGACCTCGGCCTCCGCGACCGGCTCGGCGCCGAAGGCGCCGCCGGCGTTGTTCACCAGGACGTCGACCCCCGAGGGGCCGACCGCGGTGGCGAGCGCGGCGACGGAGGCGTCGTCGGTGACGTCGCAGGTGACGGCGGTGCCGCCGATCTCAGCGGCCAGAGCGTCGATGCGGTCCCGGCGTCGCGCCGCGCAGACGACCCGGTAGCCGTCGGAGGCCAGGGCTCGCGCAGTGGCGGCGCCGATCCCGCTGCTGGCACCGGTGACGACCGCGGTGCGGGTCTGGTCGCTGCTCACGTCCTGCTTCCTCCTGGGACTGTCTCAGGGCATCATCCTTCCATGCGGACACGTCTCGGAGCGGCCGTCCTCGCGCTCACCGGAGGGCTGCTCCTCGTTCTGGCAGGCGCGATGGCGTTCATGGCCGACGGCCAGGAGGACTGGCACCGCCTCGCCGCCGCCGGCGGCTACGGCGTCGCGATCGGGGCCCTGGTCCTGGTCGGCTACGGCATGGTCGCCGGAGCGCCGGTCTGGCTGCGCCTGATCGTCTCCGTGGGCCTGCCGCTGCTCGCGGTGTCGGTCTGGCAGCTCGTCGTCGACGCGATCGAGAGCGGGGTCGACGGCTGGAAGGGCCCGGCCACCGCTCGCCTCGCGGCCGGGGTGCTGATGCTCCTCGTCGGGGTGATCCTGCTGGTCTCCGGACGCGAGGAACCTGCCCCCTCCTCGGGCCATCGCGCTCGTCGTCACTGAGAAACCGGCCGGCCACGGGGCCTCATTCCGGGGAATGCAGCACAATCAATCCTGGTTGTGGCTGGCGGAGGTGTATGTGAAGAGCCCGGTGATCGACGTGCAGAGCGACGGTGCCCGCCCGGAGACGGGGTCGGAGGCAGCCGCGCCGTTGCGTCGACTCGCGATGATCAGCCTGCACACCTCGCCGCTCGACCAGCCCGGGACCGGGGACGCCGGCGGCATGAACGTCTACGTGACCGAACTGGCCCGGCGACTCGCCGCCCGTGACGTCGAGGTCGACATCTTCACCCGGGCGACGTCCTCCCGGCTGCCGGGCTCGGTGCCGCTGGCCCCCGGCGTCAACGTGCGGCACATCGTCGCGGGGCCCTTCGAGGGCCTGTCCAAGGCCGAACTCCCCGGTCAGCTCTGTGTGTTCGCCCGCGAGGTGCTCCGCACCGAGGCCCAGTTCGACCTCGGCCACTACGGCGCCGTGCACAGCCACTACTGGCTCTCCGGCCAGGTGGGCGCGCTGGCCCGCGACCGGTGGGGTGTCCCGCTGGTCCACTCGATGCACACGATCGCGAAGGTGAAGAACGACCTCCTCGCCGAGGGTGACGTTCCCGAGCCGCTGGCCCGGGTGATCGGTGAGGAGCAGGTCGTGGCGGCCGCCGACATGCTCATCGCCAACACCGACGACGAGGCCAAGGACCTGGTCAACTATCACGCGGCCGATCCGGCCCGGATCGAGGTGGTGCATCCAGGCGTCGACCTGGATGCCTTCCGGCCGACCTCGATGCAGGCGGCCAGGGCGCGCGTCGGCATTCCCGCCGACGCGGACCTGCTGCTCTTCGTCGGCCGGATCCAGCCGCTCAAGGCGCCCGACGTCCTGCTCCGCGCCGCGGCCGAACTCCTGGCCCGCGATCCGGCCCGCCGGGCGCGGCTCCTGGTCGCTGTCGTCGGCGGCCCGTCGGGCACGGGACTGGAGCATCCGACCGCGCTGGCCGATCTGGCCGAGTCGCTCGGTATCGCCGACGTGGTGCGCTTCGTGCCGCCGGCGGGTCGCGAGCGGCTCGCCGACTGGTACGCCGCTGCGAGCCTGGTCTGCGTCCCGTCGTACAACGAGAGTTTCGGTCTGGTGGCCGTCGAGGCGCAGGCGGTCGGCACCCCGGTCGTGGCGGCCGCCGTCGGCGGCCTGACCACCGCGGTCTCCGACGGTCGCTCCGGTTTCCTCGTCGAGGGGCACGACCCGTCCGACTACGCCCGGGTCTGCGCCCGGATCCTGGACGGGCCTGGCCTGCGGGCGACCCTCTCCGCGGGCGCGATCGAGCACGCCGCGGACTTCAGCTGGGACCGGACCGCCGCCGAGACGCTGGCGGTGTACGAACACGCCCGGAGCCGGATGCGGGCCGAGGTCTTCCGGTGACCCTCCCGGTCGAGGCGGCCGCGGTGATCCGCGCGGTCCTCGCCGAGGGTGACCTGGACTGGCAGGAATCGAGCGACGGGGTCTTCGACATCGTGCTGCCGGGCGAGCGCAAACTGCAGACGCCCCTGCGGCTCGAGGTCGGACCGCACGCTCTCGGCATGCACGCCTTCGTGTGTCGCAAGCCGGACGAGAACCACGAGGGCGTCTACCGCTGGATGCTCGAGCGGAACATGCGGATGTACGGGCTCGCGTTCGCGCTCGACGCCGTCGGCGACATCTTCCTCGACGCCCGGCTGCCCCTCTCGGTGGTGACGCCGGAGGAGGTCGATCGCCTGCTCGGGGCGGCGCTGTCCTACGCGGACGAGTCGTTCAACGTGCTGCTCGGACTCGGTTTCGCGACGTCGATCCGCAAGGAATGGGACTGGCGCAACGCCAACGGGGAGTCGACCGCGAACCTGGAGGCGTTCCGCGGCTGGCTGGAGACCGGGGCCGATCCGGTCGTGCCCGAAGCCTGACCGGATAACGAGGTGCGACGGCCGAAAACCGCGTGTGAATTGTCGGTGCGGGCACCTAGATTCTGGTGGTGACCGCGACCCAGAGCCCCGATCCGGTGACCGAGACCGTTCGCGGATCGGCGCCGGCTCCGTGGCTCCCGGCAACGGCGATCGGCGTCACGCTCGTCCTGTGGGCGTCGGCGTTCGTCGCGATCCGTCACCTCGGTCACGAGGTGTCTCCGGGCGCGCTCAGCCTGGGCCGGCTGGTCATCGCCGGATTGGCTCTGACCCTGCTGCTGGTTCGGGCGCCACGATCGCGGCTGACCCGCAACGAGATCGTGCTGCTGGTCGTCTGCGGCGTGTCGTGGTTCGGGATCTACAACCTGGCGCTCAACGCGAGTGAGCAGAAGATCGACGCGGCCACCGCGGCGATGCTGGTCCAGATCGGCCCGCTGCTGATCGCGTTGCTGGCCGCTCTGTTCCTCGGCGAGAAGCTGACGTCCTGGTTCGTCGTCGGGATGGTGGTCGCCTTCGGCGGGGTCGTGGTGATCGGCAACGCGCTGCGCAGTGACGGCGGCTCCGACCTCGACGGCGTGCTCCTGGCCCTGCTCGCCGCCGCCACCTACGCGATCGGCGTCGTCTGCCAGAAGGTCCTGCTGCGCCGGCTCTCCGGTTTGGAGGTGACCTGTTACGCCTGCTGGATCGGCGCCGTGGTCTGCCTGCCGTGGATCGGTGACCTCGGCGATGTGGTCAGTCACGGGAGCACCCAGACGCTGCTGTTGATCGGTTATCTCGGTGTGTTCCCGACGGCCATCGCGTTCAGCACCTGGGCCTACGCGCTGCGCTACACCGACGCCGGGAAGCAAGCGATCACGACGTTCCTGGTCCCCGGGATCACCGTGCTGATGGCCTGGGCGCTCCTCGACGAGGTGCCGCCGCCGATGGTCTTCATCGGCGGGGCGCTCTGCATCGCCGGCGTGCTGCTGACCCGGCGCAAGCCCAAGGTCGCGGTGCCGCCGGGGGGATAGCGGCCGATTTCACGAAACCCGGTGCGGACGAGCCTGAAAACGGACAAAATGGACTTGTTCGTGGTGAGGTACCCGGGGAGGCGAGTCGGATGGCAGTCCAGACATCGATGCAGTTCACGGTCGGTTCGACGCTGAGTCGCGCCGAGACCCAGGGGCGGGCGGTCGACATCCTCGTCGAAGGGCAGTGGCTCAGCGGCACGGTCGCCGCGATCGACTCGATGGGCGTGCTCCTCGAGGACGAGGGCGCCGAACCGTGGACCATCCGCCTGGACCGCGTCTCCGTCGTACGGATGCGACCGATGACGGCCGCCGCGGCGCACCCCGACCCGTTGTCGGCCCCGGAGGCCGCTCAGCTGGTCGGCGCCGGCACGCCGGCGTACGCCGCTGACTGCGCGTAGGCGGCAAGGGTCTCCGCACAGCCGGCGTCGATCTTGAGATCGGCCAGGATGTCGGACCGGGTCTCGCCCCGGTTGACGATGACGATCGGGATGCCCCGTGCGTGGGCGTGCTTGACGAACCGACGGCCGCTGAACACGTGCAGCGAGGATCCCAGCACGACCAGGGCCTCGGCCTCGTCGACGAGCTCGTAGCAGGCGGCGACCCGGTCTGCCGGGACGTTCTCGCCGAAGAACACCACGTCCGGTTTGAGCGGCCCGCCGCATTCGGTGCAGTCGGCCAGCACGAAGGCACTCGTCGACTCCAGGGCCACGTCCCCGTCCGGCAGCACGCGCAGGTCGTCGGCGCCGAAGTCCGGGTTGAGGTCGGCGAGTCGCTCCTGGAGCCGGGTGCGGGCCGACGTGGCGCCGCATCCGATGCAGATCACCCGGTCCAGCCGGCCGTGCAGGTCGACGACGTCGCGATGCCCGGCCGCGGTGTGCAGTCCGTCGACGTTCTGGGTGATGAGCCCGCTGAGCCGGTCGGCCGCCTGCAGCAGCGCCAGGGTGCGGTGCGTCGGGTTCGGCCGGACCGCACCCATCGTCGCCCAGCCCAGGTAGGCCCGGGCCCAGTAGCGCTGCCGCGCCGGTACGCCGGACCGGAACTGCTGGCCGGTCATCGGAGCACGCACCTGCGCGCCCGGTCCGCGGTAGTCGGGGATCCCCGAGTCGGTGGAGACACCTGCGCCGGTGAGCACCAGCCAACGACGATCGCCGAGGACGTCGAGCGTCGCGGCTGCCTCGGGGCGGGTCCGGGTGGTCACGACCCCAGTATCCGCGAGGAGTTCAAGGGCAGCCGCTCAGGCGACCGGGGCGCATTCCTTGGCGATCCGGTTGCCGACCTCCCAGAACCGGACGACCTCCGGGTACAGGACCGACTTCCCGGTGGTGATCAACGCTGCCGAGAGTGCCCGCTCCGGATCGGCCCAGCCGATGATGTTGATCCAGCCCAGGTGCCCGAACGCCTGCGTGGTGTTCGGTCCGAACAAGCTGAGGACCCTGCCGCCGAGCATGTAGCCGTAGCTGAAACCGATCGGCAGGCCGAGACTCAGGTCGACCTCGAGGTGGGACTGCTCGATCCGGGCCCGTCGGATGGTGCGTTGCTCCATCACCCGCACGCCGTCGAGTTCGCCGCCCCGGCGCAGCATCTCGTAGAACCGGCTCAGTTCGTTGGCGGTGCTGACGCCGTTCGCGGCCGGCAGCACGCCGGTCAGGAACCGCGGGTCGTTCGACATCCGGGTCGCCTCGTCCGGGTGCACCCCCAGCGCGCGGGTGAGGAAGGTGCTCAACGGCGGCATCGGCGGGGGACCGGTCGGGTAGTTCTGCGCCACCAGCGGTACGTCGGCCCCGTCGACGCCGTAGTTCATCCAGCGGAAGCCGAGCGGGTCGAGGATCTCGGCCCCGAGGACGTCCCGGATCGGCTTGCCGGTGATCTCCCGGACCACTTCGCCGAGCAGGTTGCCTCCGGAGACCGCGTGGTAGGCCTGCCGCTTGCCGGCGCGAGACATCGGCTTGGCGTCGTACATGTACTCGCGTTGCGATTCCCAATCGCCGATCGTGTCCAGGTCCAGCGCGTCCTTCGGGGCGTTCGGGATGCCCGAACGATGCGAGAGGACGTGGCCGATGGTGATCCCGGCCTTGCCGTTGCGGGCGAACTCGGGGAGGTACTCGGCGACCGGATCGCCGATGTGCAGCAGTCCGCGCTCGTCGAGGAGGTGGATCAACGTCGCGGTGGTTCCCTTGGTCGCGGAGAAGATGCAGAACGGCGTCTCCGGGGTGGCGAGCACCTTCTCGGCGTCCTTGCTGTCCGCCGGGCCGTTGCCGCTGGCATGGCCGATCGCCCGGTCCAGCACGACCTCGCCGTGGCGTCGCACGCACAGTGCGATCGCGGGGTGGATCCCGGACCGGTAGAGGTTCTCCACCGACTTCCAGATCGCCTCGACGTTGTCCCGGGACAGGCCGACGTCGGTCGGGTCGGCCTCGGTCGCGGTCGTGGTGACCGCGCCCAGATCCTTCGGGATCCGCGCACGCCGGAGCGGATCGGGGACGCCGAGACTGTCGTGCAGGAGGGAGGACCGGGCCACGTCGTGACCCTATGGGTCAGAGGTCGAGCTTGTAACCCAGCCCGCGCACCGTGGTGAGGTACTTCGGCTCGGCGGGCTCCGGCTCGATCTTGGCGCGCAGGCGCTTCACGTGCACGTCGAGGGTCTTGGTGTCACCGACGTAGTCCGACCCCCAGACCCGGTCGATCAGCTGGCCCCGGGTGAGCACGCGGCCGGGGTTGCGCAGGAACATCTCGAGGAGCTCGAACTCCTTGAGCGGCAGCCTGACGTCCTCGCCGTCGATGGAGACCACGTGCCGTTCGACATCCATCCGGACCGGTCCGGCCTCGAGGGTCAGTGGGGCCAGGTCCGGCTCGGTCCCACGGCGGAGCACCGCACGGATCCGGGCGACGAGCTCGCGCGGGCTGTACGGCTTGGTGACGTAGTCGTCGGCGCCGAGCTCGAGGCCTACGACCTTGTCGACCTCGTCGTCCTTCGCGCTGACCATGATCACCGGGACGTTCGAGGTCTGCCGGATCTGGCGGCACACCTCGGTCCCGGGGATCCCGGGCAGCATCAGGTCGAGCAGCACGATGTCCGCGCCCGCCCGGTCGAACTCGGCGAGGGCCGCGTGCCCGTCGGCGGCGATCGCGACCTCGAAGCCTTCCTTGCGCAGCATGTACGCCAGGGCGTCGCTGTAGCTCTCTTCGTCCTCGACGACCAGGATCCGGGTCACGCTGATGCCTCCATGCTGGGTGTCGCGTCCATGCTGGGTGCCTTCCTCGGCAGGGTGAGAGTGAAGGTGGAGCCTTGTCCCTCGACCGACCAGACCCGGACGTCGCCGCCGTGCGAGGCGGCGACGTGCTTGACGATCGAGAGGCCCAGGCCGGTGCCGCCGGTGGAGCGGTGCCGGGCGGGGTCGACACGGTAGAAGCGTTCGAAGATGCGGTCGATCTCGGCCGCCGGGATCCCGATGCCCTGGTCGGTGACGGTGAGGTCGACGGTCGTGTCGCCGCCCTTCGCGGCGAGGACCACCGAGGATCCCTCCGGCGAGTACGCGACCGCGTTCGCGACCAGGTTGCTGACCGCGACCGCGACCTGCTCCTTGTTGCCGAGCAGGGTCAGACCGCGCTCGCCGTCGTGGACCAGCGAGATGCCCTTGGCGCTGGCATCAGTCAGGTTCTCGTCGATCGCCCGGCTGAGGATGTCGTCGACGCTGACCGCGACCGGCTCGTCGAGCGGGTCGTCGCCCTGCAGACGGGAGAGCTCGATGATCTGCTGGACCAGGCGGGCCAGGCGCTCGCTCTCGTGATGCATCCGGCCGGCGAACCGCTGCACCGCCTCGGGGTCGTCGGCCGCGTCGATGACCGCGTCGGAGAGCAGCCGGATCGCACCCACCGGGGTCTTGAGCTCGTGGCTGACGTTGGCGACGAAGTCACGCCGGATCGACTCGACCCGGCGCTCGCGAGTCCGGTCCTCGACGAGGGCGAGCACCTGCTGGGAACTCAACGGCGCCACCCGGGCGGTGACGTGCCGGGGTGGAACGCCCGGGGCGCGCTGCATCACGATCTCGGTCTCGCGGATCTGCCCGTCGCGGCGTACCTGCTGGACGAGTTCCTCGAGCTCGCGTACGGCGATCCGGCGGTCCTTGACCAGCCCCATCGCGATCGCCGGCGCGGAGGCCTTGAGCACCTCGTCGCTGCCGCCGACGACCAGCGCGCTGCTGCGCAGCACCGACAGCACGGTGGCCACGCCCGGCGGGACCGAGGGCGGCGTCGTCGCCGGGGGACTCGTCTGCTGGTCGCTGATCCGCCAGGCGAGGACGACTCCGCCACCGAGGATCGCCCCGAGCAGGGCGAAGAGCAGCGATTGCGTCGTCGGATCCACGTCACCGATCGTACGCAGGGTTTCACCTGCTGTTCGGCCCGCCGAAGTGGCTTTCAGGGACTGTTCGCCCGCCGTTCACGCATCGTCGCCCAGCGTTCACCGAGCCGATTTACGCTCAGTACATGCGCGACGCCTACGCCGACCAGCTCGATTCGATCCGTGACGACCTGATCACGATGACCCGCCTCGTCGGGACCGCCGTCCAGGAGGCGACCCGGTCCCTCCTCGACGGCGACGCCGCCGTGGCCGAGAAGGTCATCTCGGACGACGCCGCGATCGACGCCCTCCGGGTGCAGATCGAGGACCACAGCTTCGAGCTGCTCTCGTTGCAGAACCCGGTCGCGGGTGACCTGCGGATGCTGGTCGCCTCGCTGCGGATGGTCAGCGAGTTCGAGCGGATGGGTGACCTCGCGGTCCACGTCGCCAAGATCGCGCGCCTGCGGGTCCCCGACCTCGCCGTCCCCGACGAGGTCGTCCCGACGATCGCGCGGATGGCTGCGGTCGCGGAGGTGATGATCGCCAAGGTCGCCCACGTGATCGCCGACTCCGACGTCGCCGCGGCCGAGGAACTCGAGCAGGTCGACGAGGAGATGGACAAGCTCCGCCGGTCGTCGTTCCGCGAGCTGCTCGGATCGGACTGGAAGCACGGCGTGGAGCCGGCCGTCGACATCGCCCTGCTCGGTCGCTACTACGAGCGGATCGCCGACCACGCGGTCTCGATCGCGCGCCGGGTCGTCTTCCTGGTCACCGGCGAGCAGCCGACGTACATCGACTGAGCCTCGATCAACGCCCCTGGTTGGCGACAGCGGCCGCAGCGGCCGCAGCGGCCTCCGGGTCGAGGTAGCGGCCGCCGGGGACGGTCGGGCGGAACGACTCGTCGAGTTCGTAGACCAGCGGCATGCCGGTCGGGATGTTGAGCCCGGCGATGTCCTCGTCGGAGATCTGGTCGAGGTGCTTGACGATCGCGCGCAGGCTGTTGCCGTGCGCGGCGATGAGCACCGTGTTGCCGGCCGCGAGGTCCGGCACGATCGCCGAGTCCCAGTACGGCAGCAGCCGCGCGATCACGTCCTTGAGGCACTCGGTGCGCGGCATCTCGTCGCCGAGGTCCGCGTAGCGCGGGTCGCCGACCTGGGAGAACTCGTCGGCGTCGTCGATGGGCGGCGGCGGTACGTCGAAGGACCGACGCCAGAGCATGAACTGCTCCTCGCCGTACTCCTCGAGCGTCTGCTTCTTGTCCTTGCCCTGCAGCGCTCCGTAGTGCCGCTCGTTGAGGCGCCAGGAGCGTCGCACCGGGATCCAGTGCCGCTCCGCGGCATCGAGCGCGAGGACGGCGGTGGTGATCGCGCGACGCTGCAACGAGGTGTGCAGGACGTCGGGCAGGATCCCGGCCTCGACGAGTTGTTCACCGCCGCGGACGGCCTCGCCGCGGCCCTTCTCGGTCAGCGCGACGTCGACCCAGCCGGTGAAGAGGTTCTTGGCGTTCCATTCGCTCTCGCCGTGGCGGAGCAGGACAAGCGTCGCCATCGCTCAGTGACCCTCGGATTCTTCCGTGGCGTCGGGCTCTTCGCTGGTCTCGTCCCCGGGCGAGGCCTCGCCCTCGTCCGGCACCGGGACGTCGGTGTAGTAGCCGTCGTTGAGGACCACGGGGACCTTGAGGTCGGTCGACTGGCCGTTCGCGAAGACCAGGGTGAGGTCTACGAAGCCCCCCGCTGTGACCTCGTCGCCCTCGACCGAGATCGTGCCCTCCTCGGCGAGGTTCACCGAGCCGCCGGCGGGGATGTCGATCTCCTCGGCGTCCACGGTGATCTCGGCTCCGGTGACCGAGACCAGCTGGTCGGGCTGCTCCAGGTTGTTGTTGGCGAACTGCGCGACGAAGGTGCCCGAGCCGTCGGCACCACTGACGATCAGGGCGTTGAGGATGTAGACGTCGCCGTCGCGGTTGAGGACGCCATCGGCCGGCTGGTACACCTGATCGGTCTGGACGTTGAACCCGCATGCGGTGAGCACGGGGGCCAACACCAGGGCGGCGAAAGCGGCACGGCGCTGGGACGTGGTCTTCACGAGAACTCGGGTCCTCTCGGGAGGCTGCTGGAGGGTCGGGCAGACGGCGGTGGAACGCCGCCGAGCCTACCGCCTCAGCACGGTCGGGCGACCGTGAGCCCCGCTACAACGAGACCGGGTCCGGTCTCGTGTGCGGGTGGCGGATCACTGCCGGAGGCCGACGGTGGCCACGGCGCCGACGAGCGCGGCCAGGGAGAGCGCGCTGAGCATGATCGTGACCACCAGGAGCCGTGGAGCGCCGATCCGCAGCGCGATCCGCAACGGCAGGTTCCGGGCTCCCGACTTGTTGTCCGCGACCAGGTCGCCGAGCGTGCTGGCCAGGTGGAAGCTGAAACCGACCGCGGCTGCGGCGACGGTGACCGCCCAGGTGGGGGCCGACCCGTGCATCCCGCCCGCCCAGCCGCCGTAGGCGAGGAACGCCGGGATCAGCGCGAACGACAGGACCCAGCCGACGAACGAGTACGCCGTGCGGTGCAGCCGGTGGTTGTGCAGCCAGCCCAGCGGCAGAGTCAGGAGGAGCGCGGCACCGGCCACGGCGCCGTTCTGTACCGACAGCGGGATGGCCAGCAGGATCAGCACCATCATCCAGTAGCCGGCGGTGGACGGCTCGACAGAGCCCTCGGCCATCGGCTTGCCGGCGGTCTGGGCCCGGTAGTCGTGCTTCTGGTCGGCGATGTCGTTGTCGAGGCCGAGCGCCAGTTGCACCACCAGCACCGCGGCGGCGGCGGACAGGTACTCGCGCTCGGGCCGCCCGTCGACGGCTGCGAGGACGCCGACGACCGCGGCGAAGAACACTGCCTGTTTCGGGTGGGTGCAGCGCAGCAGGTCCCTCAACCGCTGGCTGCTGCGTCGTACGCCGACCGCTTCGCTCATGGACGAAACCTATCCATCTCCGACACCGGCCCGGGTGTGTTCGGCAGGTGCGTCGTCAGGTCAGCTCGCATCGCGACGCATAGGACGCGTTGCATTGTCAAGCCCTCATTAGCCGTCTGACCTGCGCATACGTGAAATCGACGCGCCGCCTCGCGTGTTAGACTGGTCACCTTGAAAGGGGTCTTCTACACATGACTTTTACCGTCGGCGAAACGGTTGTTTATCCAAATCACGGGGCTGCCATCATCGAGGACATCGAGATGCGCACCATCAAGGGCGAGGAGCGCGAGTACCTCGTACTGCGGATCGTGGCCCAGCAGGACCTCGTGGTGCGAGTCCCCGCCTGCAACCTCGATCTGGTCGGGGTTCGCGACGTGGTCGACAAGGAAGGACTGGACCGGGTCTTCGACGTGCTTCGTGCGATCGTCCCGGACGAGCCGACCAACTGGTCGCGCCGCTACAAGGCCAACCTGGAGAAGCTCCACTCCGGTGACGTGATGAAGGTGGCCGAGGTCGTCCGCGACCTGTGGCGCCGCGAGCGTGACCGTGGCCTGTCGGCCGGCGAGAAGCGGATGCTGGCGAAGGCTCGCCAGATCCTCGTCTCCGAGCTGGCCCTGGCCGAGCACACCAACGAGGACAAGGCTGAGGCCATCCTCGACGAAGTGCTGGCTTCCTGAGTTCACACGGAAAGCCCCCGATCCTCACGGACCGGGGGCTTTCTGCTTTCCTAGCCCCGTGGACGACGACGCTCTCGAACCCCCGCTCGGATGGGTCCCGGTCGACGGACGCGGCTCACTCCCGTTCGCGCTGGTGCACGGGGAGTCCCTGGTGGCGTCGGCGTCCTGGGCGCTCGGCGAGGCGGGTGTCCAGCTCTTCGACGCGAGCGTCGACTTCCGGACGGTGCGTGAGTCCGGACGTGATCTGGTCCTGCACGACCCGCTCTGCCCGCTGACCCCGGTCGAGTTCGTCGAGGAGGCCGTCGCGCTCTGTGCCTCCTCCCGGCGCGTCGTCGTCGGCTTCCGTCCGGTCACGGACACGGTCAAGCGTCACGACGGCGACGCCCTCGGCGCGACCGTGGACCGTACGGCGCTGCGCTCGATCGCCTCGCCGGTCGTCATCCCGGCCGGAGTGCTGGCGTCCCTCGACGCCCTCGATGCGACCGATCTCGCCGCGTTGGTCGCGACCCTGGCGGCGCTGTCGCCGATCGAGTGGCTGGCCGCACCTGCGTTGGCGGCCCGGATCACCGGGCGTGAGGACCTCGTGGTCCTCGAGGCGCTCAGTCGCTCGCAGCGCTGAGCAGTTCGGCGGCGAGGGCGAGGTCGTCGGGGAACGTGACCTTGAGGTTCGCCGGTTCGCCGGCGACCGCGGTGACCACCGGGTGATCGGGTCCGGCGTACCTCTCCAGGCAGGCAGCCGTGTCGGTGCCGGTGAAGCCGTCGCGCCGCGCCGCGTCGTACGCCGTCAGCAACGGGCCGGCGCGGAATGCCTGGGGCGTCTGGACCGCGACCAGATCGTCCGGGGCGAGGCTGCCGTCGGCGTTGCTCAACCGCGGCACCGTGGTGACCGGCACGGCTGCTCCGGTCCGGTCGGCGGCGTCGAGGACAGCGGCGAACAGCGCGGCGCTGGCCAGCGGGCGGGCAGCGTCGTGGATCGCCACCAGGTCGATCTCCCCGGATTCGATGTCACCGCGCAGCGTCTGGAGCGCGCGGTCCTCGGAGTCGTGTCGCTCGGCGCCGCCGTCGACGACCCAGACGTCGTGGGACCCGAGGTACGGCGTGAGTGCTGTTGCGATCTCGTCGCGGTCCTCGGGCCGGACGACGACGACGATCCGGTGCGCGCCGTCGATCGTGAGCGCGGTCCGGACGCTGTGCGCCAGGACAGGCAGGCCGTCCAGGTCGAGGAGCACCTTGTTCGTACCGGCGCCCACGCGCGTCCCGGACCCGGCGGCGAGGATCACGATCGCCGCGCGGAGGTCGGGTCGCGGGTCGCTCACAGGTGCGGGCGGATCAGCCGGATGAGGACGCCGGAGACGAGTTCGTCGCGCTCCAGCGGGAGCATGTGGCCCGCGCCGGGAGCCAGGGTCAGGACGGCGCCGTCGATGTTCTCGGCGATCCGGCGGGCGTGATCGGGCGGGGTGAGGACGTCGCGGGTCCCGACCAGCACCTCGGTCGGGATGCCGTCGAGAACCTTGAGCGTGTGGGTCCGTTCGTGGGTCATGCAGTCCTCGTAGTAGCCGACCATCGTCGAGCCCGGCGAGTTGATGATCCCCTCGACGGTCAGCGCGGCGTCGGCCAGGCGCATCGGAGCGCCGAACAGGAACCGTCGGACGATCTGGCGCTCGATGATCGGTGCCCGCCGCCGCGCCTTCTTGCTCAGCGTCCGCGACCGGAAGGCGAGGACGCGCGGGATCTGCGCCTTCACGAGCTTGCCCATCTCCGGCAGACCCAGGGTCACTGTGTCGAGCCGGCCCGAGGACGTCGCGATGAAGGCCACCCCGACCACGCGCTGGAAGATCTCCGGCCGCTGGTCGGCCAGCGCCATCATGGTCATCCCGCCGATCGAGTGCCCGGCCAGGACCAAGGGGCCCGGCGCCGCGTAGGTGTCGATCACGTCGGCCATGTCACGAGCGAGGTTCTCGACGGTGCAGGCGTCGCGCTCGCCGGCGTCGGAGCCGCCGTGCCCGCGGTGGTCCCAGGTGACGATCCGGATCCCGTGACCGAACTCCCGCTGGAGATCGCGGACCTGGTAGTGCCAGCCGGACTGGTTCAGGGTCCAGCAGTGCGCGAGCAGCACGGTGAGCGGAGCATGCTCGGGCCCGTAGGTCCGGACGTCGATGCTCAGCCCGTCGAATGTCTTCATGGGGTCCGAGTGTGCCTGTTCTCAGCGGTCGTGGACGGGAATGTGAAGTATCTGACACACCGTGTCTCGGGTATTTTCCGCTCAGGCGCCGCGGCTGACCAGTGCGTTCGCCACCGCGGCGATGCCCTCGCCGCGGCCGGTGAGCCCGAGGCCGTCGGTCGTCGTCGCGGAGATGGAGACGTCGATCCCGTGGACCTCACGGATGCGTCCCTCGGCCTCGGAGCGGCGCGAACCCAGTCTCGGCCGATTGCCGATCAGCTGCACGGCGACGTTGACCACGGTCCAGCCGGCGGCGTCGACCCTGCGGACGGTCTCGGCCAGGAGCGCGTCACTGGGGGCGCCGGCCCACTCGGGCTCCGCGGTACCGAAGTTCGATCCCAGGTCGCCCAGGCCGGCCGCGGAGAGGAGCGCGTCGCAGATCGCGTGCAGGACGACGTCGCCGTCGGAGTGCCCGTCCGGGCCGGTGTCCTCCTCGGGCCAATCCAGACCGGCGATCCGCATCGAACGCTCAGGGACGAGGCGGTGTACGTCGGTACCGATACCGATCCGGAGCTCCATACCCCAGATCATGCCCTGACCGTGCCGCGACCTTGGGGGATAGGCGACGATGGAGTGGTGAAACACCCGACGCGGGATCTTGCGCTTGCCGGGGTGGTGACCGGCATCGCCGGCATCGTCGCCGCGCAGGCGACCTCCTGGATCCTCCGGGCCGAGAATCCTCCGGTGGTCGCCGTCGCCAGCGTGGTCCGCGATGAGACGCCGGGTCGCCTGGCCCATGAACTGATCAAGCTCGTCGGCCACGCGGACAAGCCGCTGCTCATCATCGGCACCACGGTGATCCTGCTCGGCATCTGCGCGTGGGTCGGCACCCTGGCCGGGCGGCGCCCGTTGCTGGCCGACCTGGTCTACGTCGCGCTCGCCGTGATCGGGTTGCTCGCGGTCCGGCGGCTCGACGACTCCACGGCCGGCTCGTACTTCGCGGTCGTCGTCGGGCTGATCACCTGGATCGTGGTGAACCGGTTTCTCACCGGTCCGCTGCTCAAGGCGTCGCCGCCGGACACGGTCGCCGCAGACGCTGAGCCTGCCGACGCACCGGTGGCCACCGAGGCATCCGACGCGGCCGAGGCGACCGGCACGGGCGGCGGTTCGCGCCGGACCTTCCTGTTGCGCTCGGGCGGCGTGCTCGCGGTGACCTTCGCGGGTGGCGTCCTGGCCCGGCTGAGCAGCGAAGGTCGGCGGAAGGTCGAGGAGGCGCGGCGACTCCTCCGCCTCCCGGTGACCACCGGTCTGGAGCCCGCCGGCGTCAACCTCGGCGGCGGCATCGAGCCGTGGCGTACGCCGAACGAGGACTTCTACCAGATCCACACCGTCTTCACGCCGCCGACGATCTCCCCGAAGGACTGGACGCTGCGCATCCACGGCATGGTCGAGAAGGAGATCACCCTCGACTACTCCGATCTCGTCGCGCGCAGCATCACCGAGGCCTGGGTGACGCTCTGCTGCGTGTCCAACGAGGTCGGCGGCGACCTGATCGGCAACGCGTGGTGGTCCGGCGTACTGATCCGTGACGTCCTTGCCCAGGCGCGGCCGGAAGCCGGTGCGGACGCGGTCCTGCAGACCTCGCACGACGGGTGGAACTGCGCGACGCCCCTGGCCGCGCTCACCGACCCGGACCGCAACGCGATGCTGGCGCTGGGGATGAACGGCAAGCCGCTCCCGATCGAGCACGGCTTCCCGGTCCGGATGGTGGTGCCCGGGCTCTACGGCTACGTGTCTGCGACGAAGTGGCTGGTTGACCTCGAGGTGACCCGGTTCGACGAGGTCGACGCGTACTGGACCCAGCGCGGCTGGTCCGAGAAGGGCCCGGTGCTGACCCAGTCGAGGATCGACGTACCCCGCGACGGCGAGGGCGTGCAGGCGGGCGCGGTCCGGATCGGCGGCAGTGCCTGGGCCCAGCACACGGGGATCGAGGCGGTCGAGTACCAGGTCGACGGCGGCGCCTGGCAGCAGGCGCGGCTGGGCCGGCTCGTCGGTCTCGACACCTGGGTCCAGTGGGCGGGCGAGATCGACGTGGGCAAGGGCGGCCACACCCTCGTCGTCCGGGCCACCGACAAGTCCGGGTACACCCAGACCTCGGTCCGGACCGATGTCGCGCCGAGCGGTGCGACCGGCTGGCACACGATCGAGTTCGACGCCGACTGACGTCCGGTCCTGGCGGACCTCTACTCTCCGTTCATGGAATCTGACTTCGGCGACCGCACCGGAGCCGCCCTCGTGGTCGGCGGCAGCGGCGGGATCGGGCGGGCCATCGTGCGGATGCTCGGCGAACGCGGCAGCGACGTGGTGGCGACGTACCGCTCCTCGCCCGGCAAGGCCGCACTCGCCGTCGACGAGGCGCTCGCGTACGGCGTCCGCGGTGAGGCGATCGCGGTCGACACCGCCGACGCCCGGGCCTGCGTCGATGCCGTCGAACGCGTCGTCACCCGGTACGGCGGGCTGCACACGCTCGTCTACGCCGCCGGACCGCACGTCCCGATGCGGCACCTGAGCACCGTCGGACCCGACGAACTCGGCGTGCAACTCGAAGGCGATGCCGCGGCGTTCTTCCGGATCGCCCATGCCGCGCTGCCCGCACTGCGCGCCGCAGGGGGCAACATCGTCGCGGTCACCACAGCCGCGACCACCCGGTTCCCCGTCCGCGACGGACTCTCATCGGCACCCAAGGCTGCTGTCGAAGCACTGGTCCGCGCGCTCGCGGCCGAGGAGGGTCGCTTCGGCGTCCGGGCCAACAGCGTCGGCCCCGGCATGCTCACCGACGGGATGGCCGACCGGCTGATCTCCTCGGGTGAGCTCGACGAGCGCGCCCTCGAGATCACCAAGGGCAACATCCCCCTGCGCCGCTTCGGCCAGGCCGTCGACATCGCGGAAGCCGTCTGCTTCCTCGCCTCCGACCGTGCCGGTTTCATCAGCGGTCAGAAGCTGGACATCGACGGCGGCTACGGCGTCTGAAGCCGATCGGCTGTCGAGACCTCACCAGGCCTTGATGGTGGCCGGCCGCCACGGCAGTGGATGCGCCGCGTCGCGGATCACGTACGCCATCCCGCCCGAGCCGGTCAGCCAGGCTCGTTCGAACTGACCCCGGTCGTAGCTGCGGCGCACCGTGCTGTCCCTGGGTGCGGCCGGGTCGTTGACGACCGGGCGGCCGGTGCTGGTGAAGCCGACCAGGACGAGCAGGTGGCCCGGGGTCGAGGAGATCGGTGCGCCGCTGAGCTGCCCGCGGGCGAACCGGATCGAGACGATCAGCGGGATGCCGGCGCGGATGAAGCGCTCGGCGGTGTAGAGGTCGGGCAGCCGGGTGACGAAGCCTTCACCGACCCGAGCCGCGCCGATCGCGGTGTTGAAGGGCCAGTTGCCGGTGCCCTCGTAGCCGTTGTCGTAGGTCAGTCGGGCGACGTGGTTGACCCAGCCCTGCCGGTACGGCGTCCAGGCGTACTCAGCCGGGGTCGGGAGCCGCTTGTAGTAGCCGAGCACCATCGCGAGCGACGTCGGCGAGCACCACGCCTCACCCCCGCCGCCGTACTCCGGGTTCTGGCCGCGATGCGTCATCTGCGAGTACGCCGGGACCGGCAGCGCGATCGCACTGCGCCGGAGCCTGCCCGACGTCGACGGGGTCCCGGCGGGGAGACGCGAGACCACCGCGCCGATCGAGCGCAGCCCGGGGCCTGCCTTCTGGGGGAGCCGCATCAGGCGCACCAGGAACCGGTAGCCGGAGAGGGCCACCCCTGTTCGGGCGCGCAACGTGTCGGTGGAGACCTCGGCGACCGTGTCGGCCTGGCGGCCGGCACTGGAGCGCTGGAAGACGCCGTCCCGGGTGGACCAGCGGCCCAGGTCCTTGAACCCGCTGACCTTGCCGGTGGTGCTGCGGACCTGGACGAGCACCTGGATCCAGGCGCCGGGCGGCGTCGTCGCGTTCCAGGACGGGATCAGTTCGGCGAAGGTCTGACCGGGGGAGACCCACGCCGAGGTCCAGGCGCCGTACTCGAAGGTGCGCCCGCCCCAGGTCCGGGTCCGGACCGGGCCGACGATGCCGAGGGTCCCGCCGCTGCTGCGCAGGCCGGCGACGGTCCCGGCAGCGAAATCGGCGTCCGAGGTCAGTGACCGGTAGGTGTGCACCCCCGGGGTGCTCGCGGCGAGGCGGGCCCGGACGCCGGGGTCGTCGCCGTCCAGTCCGTGGCTGAGGACGCCGAGCGGGACCACGATCAGCACCAGGGCGAGCAGAGAGACGAGCACCCGGGGGTGCCGGATCATCGCTGCGAGCCGGGGTCGTGGGTCGAGGGAGCGCACCCCGGTACGGTAACCCCAATAGTCACAGAAGTACTCAAATGTCACACCCTCGTGTGGCGCGTGGCCACGCTCGACGTCGGTAGACTCCCCCGGTGACTCTCAGGCTCTATGACACCGCGACCGGCGAGGTGCGCGACTTCGTCCCGCTTCAGCAGGGCAAGGTCGGCGTCTACGTCTGCGGTCTGACCGTGCAGAGCGAGCCGCACGTCGGCCACGTCCGCTCCGCGGTCAACTTCGACGTGCTCCGCCGGTGGTTCCTCAGGCGCGGCGACGAGGTCACCTTCATCCGCAACATCACCGACATCGACGACAAGATCCTGATCAAGTCGGCCGCCCAGGGTCGCCCCTGGTACAACCTCGCCTACGACATGAAGCGCGAGCTCGACAAGGCGTACGACGCCCTGCACGTGCTGCCGCCGACGTACGAACCCGCCGCGACCGGGCACGTGCCGGAGATGGTCGAGCTGATCGCCGAGCTGATCGAGCGCGGCCACGCCTACCCGGCCGCCGACGGATCGGGCGACGTCTACTTCGACGTCCGCTCCTGGCCGGCGTACGGCGAGCTCACCCACCAGGGCATCGACGACATGGCCCCGGCCGAGGACGCCGACCCACGCGGCAAGCGGGACCCGCGCGATTTCGCGCTCTGGAAGGGCTGGAAGCAGGCCTCCGAGCCGGTGACCGCTTCCTGGCCGGCGCCCTGGGGCCGTGGTCGTCCGGGCTGGCACATCGAGTGCTCGGCGATGGCCGGCAAGTACCTGGGCCAGGCCTTCGACATCCACGGCGGCGGCGTCGACCTCCGCTTCCCGCACCACGAGAACGAGCAGGCGCAGTCCCGAGCGGCCGGGCACCCGTTCGCGTCGTACTGGATGCACAACGCCTGGATCACCACGTCGGGCGAGAAGATGAGCAAGTCGCTCGGCAACTCGCTGGTCGTGCCGGAGGTTCTCAAGAAGGTCCGCGCGATCGAACTGCGCTACTACATGGTCGCGGCGCACTACCGGTCCCACGTCGAGTTCTCCTTCGAGGCGCTCGACGAGGCGGCCATCGGCTTCCGGCGGATCGAGAACTTCCTCGAGCGCGCCGGCGGTACGGCTGCCGAGGGTGTCCTGCCTGAGGAGTTCACCGCGGCGATGGACGACGACCTCGGTACGCCGGCGGCGGTCGCCGTGATCCACACCTGCGTGCGCGACGGCAACAAGTTCCTCGCCGAGAACGACGCGGAGGCCGCGACCGGGCTCGCCTCCGCGGTCCGGGCGATGCTCGACGTCCTCGGCCTCGACCCGGCCGACCCGCACTGGGGCGCCGACGGCGGTTCGGCCGCCGAGGACCTGACCCAGGCCGTCGACGTGCTGGTCCGCGCGCTGCTCGAGCAGCGCCAGGCAGCCCGCGCCAACAAGGACTTCACCACCGCCGACGGCATCCGCGACCAGATCGCGGCGGCCGGTATCGAGATCGAGGACACCGCCGCGGGACCGCGATGGACCTTGGCGGCGTCGACAAGCTCAGCAACCGAAGGAATCTGAAGTGCCTGGAAATTCTGCGCGTCGCGGAGCGATCAAGAAGACCGGCAAGGGAAACCCGACCGCCGGGTCCGGCGGGCGGGTCAAGCGCGGCCTGGAGGGCAAGGGCCCGACGCCGAAGGCGACCGACCGGCCGTACCACAAGGCGCACAAGGCCAAGAAGCGCGCCGAGAAGAGCACCGGCCGCCCGAAGCGGACCACCCGCGCCGGCGGCGACTCGGAATGGATCTTCGGCCGCAACTCCGTCGTGGAAGCGCTCCGGGCGCAGATGCCGATCACCGCGCTGTACGTCGCCGAAGGCGCCGAGCGCGACGGCCGGCTCCGCGATGCGTTCGCGATGGCCTCCGAGCAGGGTGTCTCGCTGATGGAGGTCCCCCGGGTCGAGATGGACCGGATGACCTCCGGCGGTGTCCACCAGGGTCTCGCCGCGCGGATCCCGCCGTACGAGTACGCGCACCCGGACGATCTCCTCGACCGCGCGGCCGAGCTCGGTGAACCGGCGTTGATCGTCGCGCTGGACTCGGTCACCGACCCGCGCAACCTCGGTGCCGTGGTGCGCTCCGCCGCCGGTTTCGGCGCGCACGGCGTGCTGATCCCGGAGCGCCGCGCGGCCGGGATGACGGCTGCCGCCTGGAAGACCTCGGCCGGCGCTGCCGCCCGGATCCCGGTCGCCCAGGCGGTGAACCTGACCCGGCAGCTCAAGGCGTACAAGGAGGCCGGCTGCATGGTGATCGGGCTCGCCGCCGACGGCGACGTCTCGCTGCCCGACCTCGACCTGGCCGACGGTCCGCTGGTGATCGTCGTCGGGTCCGAGGGTGACGGTCTCGGCCGCCTCGTCGCGGAGACCTGCGACCAGCTGGTCTCCATCCCGATCTCGTCGGCGCTGGAATCGCTCAACGCCGGCGTTGCCGCGTCGGTCACCCTGTACGCCGTCGCCCAGAAGCGCGCCGCGCTCTAAGGGCCCGTGCGACGACCACTCCTCCTCTTCGCGGTGTGGCTGCTGCTCGCCGTGCCGCTGTGGTTCGTGCTGTTCCTGAACTCGCAGACGTCGATGGTCGTCGCCGGCCACGACGCGGTGGTCAAGCCGACCCTGGACAGTCACGTCCGGCTGGCCACCGGTCCGTACCTGCCCGATCTGCGGATGCCGACCGCGGGCCGGTTCGGCGTCCGCATCGACCTGGGCAAGACCCGGTCGGAGACCACGACCGAGCTGATCGAGCGCTACGTGGTGATCGGCAACCACCCCGAGGCCGAGGTCCGTGCGGTCACCCGTGAGGTCAAGGGCCTCGCGGTGGACGCAGCGCTCCGGGCCGGACTGCTCGCGCTGGTCCCGATCGCCCTGTGGGAACTGCTCGGCGCCCGGCGGCGTGCGGAGCTCTTCCGTCCGAGCCCGCGCAAGGGCATCGTCGTCGCGGTGGCCGCCGGCCTTGTCGTGCTGGTCGTCGTCCAGCCGTGGCAGCCGGAACCCCCGCGGGTGCAGCCGAGCACGTGGATCGACCTGACCGACGCGGTGCCCGAGATCACGGTGCCCGCCGAGCTGTCCGACGTACAGGTCCAGGGCGGTGCGCTCACCCAGGGCACCCGGAAGCTGATCGCCAGCGCCTTCGACGCGTTCGACCGCAGCAAGGCCTTCTACGCGGCGCTGGTCGACAAGGCGCCGGAGCTGGCACCGCTTCTCCATGTGCCCGAAGAGGATCAGACCGTCGCCGTGCTGGTCAGCGACCGGCACGACAACATCGGGATGGACGAGGTGGTCCGCACGGTCGCCGATCTGGCCGGCGCGTCCGCGGTGATCGACGCCGGTGACGACACCTCGACCGGTGAGTCCTGGGAGGCGTTCAGCCTGGAGTCCCTGGACGAGGCCTTCGGCGACTACGAGACCCGGCTCATGGTCGCCGGGAACCACGACCACGGCGGGTACGTCAGCGGTTACCTCCGCCGGCGCGGCTGGACGCACCTGGACCACGTCGCGGCGACCGCGTTCGACGTCCGGTTCTACGGCGTCGACGACCCCCGGTCCAGCGGCCTCGGCGCCTACCGCGACGTCCGCGGACCGACCTTCGACGAGGTCAAGGCGCAGACCGCGGACGAGGTCTGCGCCCTCGACGCGAAGGGCGAACGGGTCGCGACCCTCGTGGTCCACGACGCCAACATGGCCCGGCCGGCGCTGGACCGGGGCTGTGTCGACCTGGTGGTCGCCGGGCACCTCCACGTCCAGGTCGGGCCGGACCGGGTCACCGGGTCCAACGGCTCGGTCGGCTACAGCTACACGAACGGCACGACCGGAGGCGCCGCCTACGCGGTCGCGGTCGGCGGCAAACTGCGTCGCGAGGCAGAGTTCACCTTCGTGACGTACGCCGACGGACGACCCGTCGGGATCCAGCCGGTCACCGTGAACACCCGGGGCGTGATGACCGTCGGTGCGTACATCGCGCTCGACCTCGGCTGATCGGGGAGCCCGCTGACGGCCCGCTGCCTGTCGGATGCTCTCCCAAGCCGACTGATCTGAGAGACTTGGTACATGCGCGTCACCGCCAAGTCCGACTACGCCCTGCGAGCTCTGATCGAGATCTCGCGCCGGGGCGACGGGGCCCCCGTCAGTGCCGAGGAACTCGGGCGTCTCCAGGACATCCCGCACGGCTTCCTGCAGGCCATCCTCGCCGACCTCCGACGCGCCGGTTACGTGATGGCGCAGCGCGGGCAGTCCGGCGGGTGGCGCCTCAACCGCGACGCCGCGGACATCTCGGTGGCTGATGTGATCCGCGCCGTCGACGGGCCGTTGGTCTCCGTCTACGGGATGCGCCCCGAGGCCGTCGAGTACAACGAGGCCGCCTCGGTCCTGCAGCACGTCTGGATCGCCGGCCGCTCGTCGCTGCGCGAGGTCTTCGAACGGGTGTCGATCCAGCAGCTGGCCGACGGCAAGCTGCCGAAGTCGGTCACCAGCCGCACCGCGGACGAGGACGCCTGGCAGTCCGGGGACAGCCGGTCCCACTGAGCCGGATCGGCTCAGGGATTCAGGGACCCACCCGCCAGACCGAGGCCTTCGGAGCGCGTCCGGCGTCGCCGACGGAGTAGAGCTGCTGCTTGCGGACGATCCCGGGTAGGTCGACGTCGGGTACGCCGGTCCGGTTGACGGTCACCAGGAGCGTCTCGCGCGGGTGTTCGCGGAGGAAGCCGATGTCGTCGGGCCCGATCCGGACCCAGCGCAGGCTGCCGCGGCGCAGCGCCACGTGGTCGCGCCGCAACCGGGCCAGTGCCGCGTAGACCGCGGCGGTGCGCAGCTCCCAGACGTCCGAGTCCGACCACGGCATCGTCCGTCGCGAATCCTCGCCGTCGGTGCCCTCGAACCCGAGTTCGTCGCCGGCGAAGACCATCGGCACGCCGGGCAGGGTGAACTGCAGCACCGCGGCCAGGTGCTGAAGCGCGTCCGAGCCGGTGGTGGTGCGGATCCGCGGAGAGTCGTGCGAGCCGAGGATGTTCCAGCTGTTCGAGGTCGCGCGCCAGCCGAAGCTCGCGGTGAACTCGCGCATCGCCGCGACGGCGGCGACACCGTCGCGTCGCGGCACCCCGACGGGCAGGCCGAAGCTGGGCACCGGCCGGCGCGGGTCGCGCAGCCATTCCCAGACCGGGAACGAGAAGCCGTAGTAGTTCATCGTCCCGTGCCAGCCGTCGCCGTCGAGGTCACCGGTCGCGTCGTGCCCGTGCTCGGCGAGGACCAGCGCGTCATCGCGGACCGCGGTCGCCGCGTCCCTGATCTCGCGGGCGACCTTGTGAGCGATGTCGACGTCCGCGTGCCGGCCGGTCATGTTCGCGACGTCGATCCGCCACCCGTCGATGCCGAACTCCAGCCAGCGGGTCACCACGTCGCGGAACCGGACCCCGAGTTCGCGCGAGGTGTGGTCGAGCTTGGGGAGGGTGCCGTGACCCTTCCAGCCCTCGTGGTTGCCGTCGGCGTCGAAGTAGTAGAAACCGCGTTCCTTGCTGCTCTTGCGCGCCGTGGCGGCCTGGAACCACTCATGGGTGTCGCCGGTGTGGTTGCTGGTCAGATCACCGAGCACCCGCAGGCCGCGCCGGTGCGCGGCATCGATGAACCGGCGGTAGGCGTCGTCGCCGCCCAGCAGCGGGTCGACCTCGTCGAAGGTGCTGGCGTTGTAGCGATGATTGGACTCACCCGGGAAGACCGGGGTCAGGTAGACGGTGTCGAACCCGAGCGCGACGACGTGGTCGAGGTGTTCGGTGATCCCGTCGAGGTCCCCGCCGTAGAACTGCAGCGGCGTGTGCGGCCCGACGTGGATCGGGTCGTCGTCCCACTGTGCGGGCACCGCCCAGTCCGGGATCGGTCGTTCGTCGGCTGCGGCCGAGCGCGCGAAACGGTCCGGGAAGATCTGGTAGACGGCACCGTCGCGACCCCAGTCCGGCGCTGCGGCGTACGTGGAGATGCGGAAATCGTGGGCATCGGTGACGTCCCGGTCATGGACGCCGGCCTGGTTGAGCCACCGGAACGAGTCTCCGGCGACGACCATGAACCGGTAGCGCTGGACCGGGTTGCGGACGTGCACGTGGGCGCCCCACCACGCGGTCTCGCCCACGGTCAGTTCGAGTTCGCACGCGGTGAAGAACGGTTCGCCGTCCTCGACGGTCCGCAGCCAGATCGCGTCGACCGGCTGGGACGCGTGGGTGCGGACCCGGACGTGCACGTGGTCACCCAGCGTCGCCGTCTCCTGCTTCAGATAGAGCGGCGATCCGTCGTGATGCGGCTCGAACAGGAGATGGTCCACGCGGTCATCCTCTCTGATGTCCGGATTGTCCCGCCACCGAACCGCCGGATCCCTCTGGACCACCCTCGGTGACTGTCTCCGCGGCTAGCGTTCACCCATGGCCGAAGGGCTGAGCATCGCGGTCGTCGTCGCGCACCCCGACGACGACGCCTACGGGTTCGCCGGGATGGTGGCGCTGCATGCGGACGATCCCGGCTTCCGGTTCGTGTTGATCCACGCGACCGACGGGGAGGGCGGCGACATCCGACCGGGGTTCCCGGCGACCAGGGAGACCCTCGGCGGGATCCGCCGCGCCGAGGACGAGGCCGGCTGGCGAGCGCTCGGCCGCGAGCCTGATCGGCACGAGTGGCTGGGATACCCGGACGGCGAGCTCGAGGACTGTCCTTTCGACGACCTGGTGGACCGGGTCGCGGCGATCCTGGCCGACGAGCAGCCGACGGTGGTCTGCACGTTCGGCCCGGACGGGATCTTCGACCACCCGGACCACATCACGATCGGCGCCGCCACCGACGCTGCCTTCGCTCGCTTCGCCTCGTCGAGCGGTACGGCGTTCCGCCGGCTGCTGCACGGGGCGATCCCGGCGTCGGTCTTCGAGCGCTGGCAGCGGCAGCGCGCCGAGAAGGGGCTGGAACCGTTCGACCCCACGCAGCGCTATCACATGCGCGGCATCCCGGACGAGGAGATCGGGCTCGTCTTCGACGCGCGCCCGGTCGCCGACCGCATCGTGGCCGGGCTGATGCAGCACCGGAGCCAGCACCACGTGATGACCGACTTCGCGGACGACCCCGAGCAGTGGGCACGTGTGGTGAGCCGGGACTGGTCCGTGGTGGCCTGGCCGGAGCGCTCCCCGGGAGAGCCGCTGTTGAGCGACCCCTTCGAGGACCTGCCCTGACCCGACGCGGCTACGATGGCGCCGCCGCGGCCACGTGCCGCGCACGCCGGTGTAGCTCAGTTGGTAGAGCGCCTCACTTGTAATGAGGATGTCGCGGGTTCGACTCCTGTCACCGGCTCCACTACTCCCCGTCAGGGCTTCGGTGGGCCACTATGGGTCCATGACAGACAGGGCCGAGCCCCGGATGGTCGTGCCGCTCGCCGCACTCGTTGCGGGTGGCCTCGTCTCGCTCCTGCTCGGCGTCTACGGCAGCCAGCACGAGCCGACGTTCGACGAGATCACGACCTTCGGGTTCGGCTCGATGATCGAGATGAAGGTCTACCTGGCCTTCGCCGTCGGCGTCCTCGCGATCGGGCAGCTCGTCGGCGCACTCTGGCTCTACGGCAAGCTCGGCATCCGGGCGCCGTCGTGGCTGGGTATCGGACACCGGGCGTCGGGGCTGATCGCCATCCTGCTCTCGCTGCCGGTCGCGTACCACTGCCTGTGGTCGCTCGGCTTCCAGTCGGGTGAGGGGACGCCCACCCGGGTTCTCGTCCACTCGGTGGTCGGCTGTGCGGTCTACGGGGCCCTGGTCGTGAAGGTCGTCGCCGTGCGGAGCAAGGCCGCGCCTGGCTGGATGCTCCCCGTGGCGGGGGGCCTGCTCTTCGCGACCCTCGTCTGCGTCGTGTGGACCTCGGCGGTCTGGTACGTCGGTGAGTTCGGCTGGCCCAGCAGCGGCCCGTACTGATCACATGGCCCAGTCGGGGGGTTGACCTCGGCCGTCAATACGGGATCCTGAGTCTGGAGACCGCCCGCTGCCTGCCAGTGAGGAGCCAGATGTGAACGACTTCACCGTCCATCAGTTCGGCACCGACACGTCCGGACGCGAGATTCTCATGACGCAGTACATGCACGACTGGTTCGAGGCGCGGGTCGCGAACCTCGGCTTCAGACCGGTCATCGTGCAAGGCGCCTTCATGACCAAGGCCGGCGGCGGAGCCAGGGCGAGCGAAGGAGCGCACGACGGCGGCGGCAGCCTCGACCTGCGCACCAAGGACCGCACCAAGGAAGAGATCGACGCGATGGTCGACGAGTTCCGGGCCCATGGCGCGGCCGCCTGGCGCCGGGACAGGACGGCCCGCCACGGCGACATGGACCCGCACCTGCACCTGACGCTCGGTAGTGATGCGGAGCTCTCGCCGATGGCGACGATCATCTGGAACTCCTATCTCGGCGGCGGCGACGGCCTCAAGGGCCCGCTCGACGACTACGAGCGGCGACCCGATCCGCTCGTGAAGATCCCACCACCGGAGGCACTCATGGTGACCAAGGAAGACGAAGCGAAGATCCGGAAGATCGTCGCCGACGAGCTGAACAAGATCTTCCGCGACAACGACGGCGGCCTTCCGGACATCGGACGCGCGCGCATCGTGTCCCGCGACGGCAAGCAGACCCGCACGCTCGGGGACCTGCTGTACGCGGCGGCCGACAAGGACAAGAAGTCCTGACGCGACCGCTCGGCCGACGTCCCTGGGACGTCGGTTGACGCTCTGCCCGCGGGTGCAGGAGGGTGTGGCAACCGCCCTCCACCAGCAAGGGGATCACTGTGGCTGCCAGTCGAGACGTCGAGAAGTTCTACTCCACCGCGGATCTGGTGGCGAAGTTGCGCCGCCTCGCCGACGCCCTGGAAGAGGACAAGCCTTTCCGCATCCAGATCGCCGGTGAACGGATCAGGGTGCCGGTGCGCGCGGAGTTCTCGATCGAGCACGAGCGCGGCGAGGACTCCGAGGAGGTCGAGTTCCAGTTCAAGTGGTCGATCGACTCTGACGACGAGGGCGATGACGAGGACGACGACGGGGACGTGGTCTAGGACCGCGCCCGGGGAGATCCGGTGTTCTTCTCGCTGAGCACGCTCGGGCTCGCTCTGGTGCTCGCGGCGATCATGCTCGGCGCGACGTTCCTCGGGACCTGGGTCGGGCGCAGGCTGAGCCACCGGCGCGACGAACTGCGCGAGGCCCTGGGCGTGGTCCAGGGCACCCTGCTCACGCTGGTCGCGCTGGTCCTCGCCTTCGGGCTCGCCATGGCGGTGGGTCGTCATGACGCCCGCCGGACCGCCTTGGTCGACGACGCCAACGCGATCGGTACGACGTACCTGCGTGCGCAGACGATCGCCGAACCGGAGCGGAGCCGGTCCCTGGCGCTGCTGGCGCAGTACACCGAGCAGAGCCTGGCACTCTCGGAAGCCGTTCCCGGCAGCGCGGCGCAGAAGCGTGCGATCGCGGCCGGCTCCGCCTTGCAGCGCGAACTCTGGCACCACGCCGGTGCGGCGCTGGACGCGGCGCCGAACGCGTCGGCGCCGAGGCTCTACGTCGAGAGCCTGAACGAGATGATCGACATGCAGACGACGCGGGTCGCCGCGCTGAACAACCGCGTCCCGTACGAGATCGTCCTGTTCGAGGTGTTCGGCGCCGCCGCGGCCCTGGCACTGCTCGCGTTCTACCTCGCTCTGCTCTCGCGCGGGATGGGCGCGGCGCTGGTGACCGCGGCGATGCTGACTCTGCTGCTGTTCGTCTCGCTGGACCTCGACCGTCCGACGCGGGGCTTCATCCAGATCCCGACCACCCCGTTGGACGTGCTCCAGCGATCGATGGACGGGCCACCGGCGGCGGAGGCGCCGGGGAGCTGACCGGTACGCCGACGAGGCGCCAGGTCAGCGGACACACCGGGCGAATCAGGTGTTTTCCACCCTGGTGCGCCCCGACGCTAGGCGCGTTCTTCCCAGTTGTAGGACGAATATACGGGAAGACCGTCGGATATCGTTGTGAAGTATGTCGATCCACAGGCGTCCTCACGTCGATCTACCCAATGATTCGCCGGTCTATTCCGCGGTGTACAACGCCGCGGCGCGTGATGTTCCCTCTGATCTCCAGTCCCTTGGCAGAACTCCGGAGCGCAGAGGTCCATGGCCCAGACGAACAACCAGAGACGAGCAGCTGACGCCGTCGCTGCTCGGATGGCGCACCTGGAGTGGAACAACACCCAGCTGGTCACCGCCACCGGTGCCGATCCGGGGACGATCGGGGACTTCCTCAACGGCAAGCGCTGGCCCAAGCTCGGCACCCAGGGCAAGATCGAGCGCGCGCTCGAATGGCCGGCCGGGACGCTGCGTGCGATCGCGGCAGGCGGACCGGCCCCGGAGCCTTCGGTGACGATCGGTGCGCCCCGACCGACGGGCGATCACGACGAGGACATTCTGCGTTTCAACCGGCCCGCAGGGTTGTCGGACGAGCAGTGGGACGGCGTCCGCGAGCGCGCCGAGAGCTACATCGCCTGGCAGATCGACGAGGCGTCGCAGCAGAACTGAGCCGGGTCAGCTCGGATGCAGCTTGCGCTTCCGGCGCGCCGCGACCCGCGACCAGATCGCCTGTTGGAGCGCGAGGGTCGCCCAGCCGGCGAGTGTCATCGCGGAGATGTTCACCAGCAGTTGGGCGGTGCTGCCCACGATCTCGCTCTCGATCCCGAAGGCGATGCCGAGCGCGATGTTCCCCGCGGCGGGCACGGTCGTGACCGAGATGAACACCCCGGACAGGCCGCCCACCCGGGACGAGGTCAGGGAGAGCACGCCCGCACACGCGGCGATCACGGCGACGATGAACGACCACTTGTCCGGGGTGTAGATGAAGTCGGTGGCCGGCCGGTCGGCCAGCACCTGGGCCTCGGTGACCCAGCCGAGTGCCCGGCCGCCGAGAGCGGCGAGGGTGGTGAGCGCGATCGCGGTCAGGAAGCCGAACAGGAGAGTCCTGGATGCCAGGGTGAACAGCCGGCGTCGGCGCCGCACGAGCGCGACCCCGAGCGCGGCGATCGGCGCGAACTCCGGGCCGATGACCATGGCGCCGATCACCAGGATCTGGGAGTCGAGGACGATCGCGATCCCGGCGATCATCGTGGCCAGCGTGATGAACGCCGTGAAGGTGCCGTTGAGCTCGGAGTCCCGGTAGGAGCGCAGGGTCACGTCCGCCCAGACCACTGCGTCGGCCCCGCTGCCGGGCGCCTCGCGGGCCGCCGCGAGACCAGGCCGCGAGAGCCACGCCTCGGCATCCTCGATGTGGATGGTGCCTTCTTCGGCTGTCCCGAGCTCGTGCAGGGTCTCGATCAGACCGTTCGCCGCCTCTCTCGCGACGTCGGCCAGGATCAGGTCGCCGGCCGGTCGCACGCTGGCGTCGCGGATCCTCGCCAGGCTGCTGACCGACGGCTCCGCCTCGAGCGTGCGCATGACGTCTTCGGCGAGGTCCTTCCGGACGGACACGCGCAGGTGGATCACGGGGCAAGCATGCCCGATCCACGAGGGATCGCGACGTACGCTGGGCCGGGTCGAAGGCACCGGGACCGTACGGAAGAGAGACCGTGAACAGAGCGTTGTCCGTGCGGGTCGTGGCGGCCGCGCTGGTGGGCGTCCTGCTGGTCGCCCTGGCCGCCTGTACGGGCAGCTCCGGCGCCCCTGCGGCGCGCCCGTCGACCGACGGGGCCGGCGCGGTGCCGCCGCCGGTCGTGAACACGCTCCCGCCCGGACAGCGACCGAACTTCCTGGTGATCGAAGCCGACGACATGCGCACCGACGAGCTGCGCTGGATGCCGAACGTCCGCCGCTATCTCGCCGACCGGGGACTGACCTTCGAGAACTCGTTCGCGCCGTACCCGCTGTGCTGTCCGTCCAGAGCCAGCTTCCTGACCGGCAAGTACGCCCACAACCACCAGGTCCTCAACCACACGCCTCCGTGGGGGTTCGCCTCCTTCGACGACTCGGTCACCCTTGCGACCCGGCTCCAGGAAGGCGGATACGCCACGGCACTGGTCGGCAAGTACCTCAACGGCTACGGCAAGCAGGCGGTCCACGGGACCGACCGTTCCTCGTTGGAGTACGTCCCTCCCGGCTGGACCGCCTGGTACGCCGGCTCCGATCACGTCTGGGGTCCGGGGGAGCTGTACCGCGGTCAGCCGATGCACGGCAGCACCTACGCGTACTTCGACTTCACCCAGAACATCGACGGCCGGCTCCACAACTACGAAGGGGAGTACAGCACCGACGTCCTCGCCGAGCAGACCCGGGAGCTGATCACCCGGTTCGGTGCGGAGCAGCAGCCGTGGTTCATCTGGTTCACGCCGGTGGCGCCGCACTTCGGGACGCCGCGCGAGCCGGACGACCCGGTGGCTTCGGTTCGCTTCGACGGCAGGACGACCAAGTGGAAGACGCCGGCGCGGCCGGACTGGGTCAAGGGGCGGTTCGATGCCGAGATCACCCACGCTCCGGGGACTCCGCCGACCGGTTCGGCGGAGGCGGACGTCTCCGACAAGCCGCGTTGGGTGCGCAAGCTGCCTGAGCTGACCGATGCCGAGAAGGACGCCGTGACGGTCCTGAGCCGGGAGCGCGCCGAGGCGCTCTTCGTCCTCGACAAGCAGATCGGGGCCACGCTGCAGACCTTGCGCCGCACCGGTCAGTACGACCGGACCGTGCTGGCGTTCACCTCGGACAACGGCTACTACCTCGGCGAGCACCGCAAGCGGCAGGGCAAGATCGAGTTGCACGAGCCGTCGCTGCGGGTGCCGTTCCTGATCAGCGGCCCCGGGATCGGTCATGGCAGGCGCTTCGACCCGATCACCACAGTCGACCTGGCCCCGACCTTCGCGGCGCTCGCCGGGATCGGTCCGATGCCGGGAGCCGACGGCGTCGACCTGACCCGGGTGATCACGCACGGTGACCGCGGCTGGATCCGGCCGGTCGTGACCGAGGGGATGATGAACGAGTACCCGACCCCTGCCGAGGGCGACGAACACGGCTTCGACTCCGCTCTGAACACGGGCGGTCTCCGCCTCGGGAGGTGGAAGCTCACCGAGTACTCCACCGGCGAGAGCGAGTTGTACGACCTCGCGACGGATCCGTTGGAACTGGAGAACCTGGCCGGCGATCCGGCCTTCGCTGCGGTCCTGGCCCAGATGCAGGAGCTGTGGTTCCGCTACAAGGGCTGCGCCGGTGCTGCCTGTTCGGCGGCGTTGCCGCCCAAGTGGCGTACGTCGGTCGCGCGCACCCGGGCGATCACCACCGACGAGGCGCGGCAGGTCCGTGCCTACTACGGCGACTGAGCCGACCGGGATCAGTCGAGGCGTTCGACCTCGAACTGGAGACGCGGGTTCGCATAGGCCTCCTGCGACTCGATCAGCAGGAGCTCACGCGCCCCGGCGACCAGGGTGTTGTCGAGCAGATCGAACACGCTCGAGGCCGTCCGGGCCAGCGCTGCCCCGGGGTCGCCGGTGGTGCGCAGGTGTGCGGAGAAGAGTGCCGCGGTGACGTCACCGGACCCGTTCGCCTTCAGCGCCAGCCGCGGAGTGCGCACTCGCCAGGCGCCGTCCCCGGTGACCGCGATCATCGCGATCTCGTCGTCGGGCTGTCCGGCCACGTCGACGCTGGTCACGAGCACTGTCTCCGGGCCCAGTGCGCGGGCCGCCGTCACCGCGTCCAGGACGGTCGCCAGCTCCGGCGCCGGTACGTCGGCCGAACCGTCGAAGACCCCGGTGAGGTAGGCGAGTTCGAACTGGTTCGGCGTGATCACGTCGGCGCGGGGGACGACCCGGTCGCGGATCAGCACCGGGATGGCCGGGTCGACGAAACAGCCGCTGCGGGCGTTGCCCATCACGGGGTCGCAGGCGTACGTCGCGGCGGGGTTCGCTGCCTTGACGCGCTCGACCGCATCGAGGATCACGTCCGCGATCGCCGGGCTGCCCTGGTAGCCGGAGAGGACGAGGTCGACCTCGCCGAGGACGCCGCGCTCCTCGATCCCGAGGATCACGTCGTGCACGTCCGTCCCGGAGAGCACCGGCCCCCGCCACGCGCCGTACCCGGTGTGGTTGGAGAACTGCACGGTGAAGACCGGCAGGACCTCGTGCCCGATCCGCTGGAGCGGGAAGACGGCCGCGCTGTTGCCGACGTGACCGTGGGCGACGGCGGACTGGATCGACAGGATCTTCACGCGGTCGATCCTGCCACCGGCAGGGTCCGATCGCGGTTTCGAGACCGGTCGGTCCGCTCTCGACTGCCAAAATAGAACTTGTTACAGTTATCCGGCCGGGGTGATCCGGCTCACCAGTGCGGATGAATGAGGCAACCATGGCAAAGAAGCGGTCCAGCGAAGCGGACTACGTCGTCGTCGGATCCGGCAGTTCGGGCAGTGCGCTCGCGGGCCGTCTGGCGGAGGCCGGGCACAGCGTGATCCTGCTCGAGGCGGGCAAGAGCGACGAGAAGTTCCTGGTGAAGAAGCCGGGGATGATCGGCCCGATGCACGCCGTTCCGCAGATCAAGAAGACCGTCGACTGGGGCTACTACTCGGTGCCGCAGAAGCACATCCTCGACCGCAAGATGCCGGTCCCGCGCGGCAAGGTCGTCGGCGGTTCGAGCTCGGTCAACGGCATGGTCTACGTGCGCGGCAACCGCGCCAACTACGACTCCTGGGCCGCGGAGGGCAACACCGGCTGGGACGCCGACTCGGTCAACGCGGCGTACAAGCGCATGGAGGACTTCGAGGGCGGCGCGGACGACTTCCGCGGCGCCGGCGGCCCGATCCGGATCAGCACGTGCAAGTTCCCCCAGGAGGGCACCCACCAGTTCATCGAGGCGGTGTCGAACGAGCTCGACGTCCCGGTGAACGAGGACTACAACGGCGCCTCCCAGGAGGGCATCTCCTACATGCAGCAGAACGCTGCCGAGGGGCTGCGCTACAGCGCCTCGCGCGGCTACGTGCACAACCTCGCGCCGGCGACTCTCGAGCTGCAGAGCGAAGTGCTGGTCACCAAGGTCAACATCGAGAACGGCCGCGCCACCGGCGTGAACGTGACCGACAAGAACGGCGGCACCCGCACCATCCGCGCCGGCAAGGAGGTCATCCTCTCGGCCGGCTTCGTCGGCTCCGCGCAGATCCTGATGCTCTCCGGTGTCGGCCACGCCCAGCACCTGAAGGACCACGGGATCCAGGTCGTCTCCGACCTCCCGGTCGGGGACAACCTGCACGACCACATGTTCCACGCGCTGACCTTCCACACCACCTCGACCAAGATGAAGGGCAGCCCCTGGTTCTTCGCCAAGGGGATCGCCAAGGAGGTGCTGCGCCCGGGTACGACGTTCCTGGCCAACTCGGTCTTCGAGTCGGTGGGCTTCGTGAAGACGTCGCAGTCGGAGAACAACGTCCCGAACCTGCAGCTGCACATGCTGCCGTGGTCGTACGTCTCGCCGAACCAGGACGAGCCGATCATGCATGACGTCGACCCGCGGACCGCGATGACCGTGCTGGTCTCGCTGATCTACCCGAAGAGCCGGGGCACGCTGCGGCTGGCGAACACCGACCCGACCTCGACCCCGCTCATCGACTTCAACTACCTCGCCGAGACCTCCGACCTGGACACGCTGGTCGAGGGCACCGAGCTGACCCGCGCGTTCATGGCCAACAAGGCGTTCGGCGGGCACGTCAAGGAGGAGATCCACCCGGGCATCGCGCTGCAGGGCAGCGAGCTGCGCAACGAGATCCTCAACCGGGCGACGTCGATCTACCACGGCGTCGGCACCTGCCGGATGGGCGTCGACGAGCTGTCGGTCGTCTCGCCTGACCTCAAGGTGCGTGGCGTCGAGGGCCTGCGCGTCGCCGATGCCTCGATCATGCCGTCGATCACGGGTGGCAACACCAACGCGCCGGCGATCATGATCGGCGAGAGGGCAGCTCAGCTCATCCTGGGCAACTGACCGGCCCGCCGTACGCCTTGAACACCTGAAACCCAGGCGGAACACGCGAAGCTTCGTGTGCTCCGCCTGGGTTTCACTGGTTAACCAGTGAAACCGCGCCGCTCACGCCACCAGCAACGACCGCTTCGACAGTCCGAGCCAGTAGCCGTCGATGATCTGGTCGCCGGGGGCCTCGGGGTCGAGGGCAGCGCCGAGGGTGACGAAGAGCGGGGTGTAGTGCTCGACGGTCGGGTGTGCGTAGGGCATGCCGGGCGCGTTGGTGCGGTACGCCGCGAGCTCGGCGACGTCGCCGCGGGTGAGCGCATCGGCTGCCCAGAGGTCGAAGTCCTTCGACCAGCCCGGCGCCTCGGCCTCGATCCGGAAGTCCCTGAGGAACGGCAGCCCGTGGGTGAGGAAGCCGGAGCCGATCACCAGGACGCCCTCGTCGCGGAGCTCCCGCAGCCGGCTGCCCAGGGTGAGCAGCTTGTAGGGGTCGTCGGTGGGCAGGGACATCTGCAGGACGGGGATGTCCGCATCGGGGTACATGATCTTCAGCGGGACCCAGGCGCCGTGGTCGAGTCCGCGGCTGGCGTGCTGGTGGACCTGCTCGGTGTCCGGCATCATCGCCGCGATCCGCTGCGCGAGCGAGGTCGCGTCCGGGGTGTCGTATCGCATCCGGTAGTACTTCGGGTCGAAGCCGCCGAAGTCGTAGACGAGTTCGGTGCCGGGGCCGCTGGCGCTCAGCGACAGGGGAGCGGACTCCCAGTGCGCGCTGACGATCAGGATCGCCTTCGGGCGGGGGAGGCCGGCCGCCAGGTCGCGGAGCTGCCCCGACCACACCGGGTCGTCCAGCAGAGGTGGTGCGCCGTGGCCGATGTAGAGCGCGGGCATCCGGTCGGTCGTCATGGATCCAGAATAGTTTAAGGTTCAACAATATTCAAGGTGCCCCGACGGGCTCGATGAGTCAGGAGGGCAGCGTCCAGTCGACGGGCTCCCCGCCCTGTTCAGCCAGCAGGGCGTTGACCCGGCTGAACGGCCGCGAGCCGAAGAAGCCGCGGTGCGCGGAGAGCGGGCTCGGGTGGACCGACTCGACCCAGGGGATCGGACCGAGTTTCGGCTTCAGCGACTGCGCATCCCGTCCCCAGAGGATCGCCGCCAGCGGACCGCCACGCTCGGCGAGAGCGGTGATGGCGCGCTCGGTGACCGGTTCCCAGCCTTTGCCCCGGTGGGCGTTCGAGACGCCCGGCGTGACGGTGAGGGTCCGGTTCAACAGGAGCACCCCGGCGTCGGCCCAGGCGGAGAGATCCCCGTTGGCCGGCGCCGGTACGCCGAGATCGCTGACCAGCTCCTTGTAGATGTTGACCAGGCTCGGCGGCAGCGGACGCACCTCGGGAGCCACCGAGAAACTCAGCCCGACCGGGTGTCCCGGCGTCGGGTACGGGTCCTGTCCGACGATCAGCACCTTCACGTCGGCGAGAGGCCGGCTGAACGCGCGCAGGATGTTGTCGCCGGCCGGGAGGTAGCCCCGGCCCGCGGCCACCTCGGCACGCAGGAACGACCCCATCGCGACGAGCGCGGGCTCCACCGGAGCGAGGGCGCGAGCCCAGTCCTCGGCCACGAGACCCTTGTCGACCAGGTCGACGAGCGCGCCCATCGGTTCGGTCACTTCGTGACGAGTGCGTCGATCCGGTCCGCCACCTCGCGCATGAAGGTGGGAGTCGGGTGCAGTGCCGCGCCCTCGCCGGTGGTGCTCTTGTTCTCGATGCCGTTGACCCACGGGTCCTTCGAGCAGGCGTCGTGGCCGACCGACGGGGTGTACATGTCGATGTAGTCGGCGTTCTCGTGCTCGGCGACCACCTTGAAGATCTCAGAGGTCAGCAACGAGGTCTGCTTGAGCCGGTCGGCCGCCTTCCCGGTCAGCGGGATCACGTCCGGGCACTCGCCCTCGACCGGCAGCATCCGCGGGTAGCCGACCAGCACGACCCTCGCCGACGGCGCCTTCTTGCGGATCGCCTTGATCGAGCCCGCCACCCGGTCGCCGATCACCTCGAGGGCCTTCTTCAGGTCGCTGTCCGGGCGGTTGAGGTACGCCTGGCACGCGGCAGCCTGGTTGATCTCCGGCAGGCAGATGTACATCACCTGGACCGAGAACCCGCCCTCGTTGAGACCGATGCCGAGCGTGACGAGATCGGTGTCCTTCGTGACGGCGTCGAGCTGCGCATCGTTGATCCGGTCGCCGGCCTGGGTGACCTGCCCGGTCAGCAGGTCCTTCGAACTGGCACCGCCGCAGGTGGCGTCGGCGTAGTCCGGGATGTTCAGGTCGTCGGCCACCAGCGAGCCGTAGTTCGCTCCCGACCGGTAGCACCCGGCGTCCTCCACCGGCGGGATCCCCGGGCCGGCCGCGTAGGAGTCGCCGAGGGCGGCGTACTGCTTGACCGGGCCGGAGGGCGGCGCCGCCTCTTCCTTGCCGCAGCCTGCGGCGAGCAGCGCGATGGTCGAGAGCAGGATCACGGCGAGTGGGGTGCGGGCACGTCGTCGGGTCACGATCATGGCCTCATCATGGCAGGGGTGCGGATACCGGTCCGGCCGTGGGCGTTGTCCATGGCTCCATCGTGGTCGGTCGGCGACGCGACGACATCAGGGACGTCCCCGGTCCGTCCCCCGGGTGTTCGTCAGGGTCGGGCGAGGGCACCGGTGATCCGGTCAGCGCTGTCGCTGGACCACGGCGATGACGGCGTCGGCCGCTGCTTTCTGTTCCGCTGCCAGCGGGTGCAGCACCGCCTTGGGGCCTTCGGGCGGGCGGATGCCCCGGACCCACGGGACCGTGGCGCAGACGTCGTGGTCGGCGCTCACCGTCGCGAGGTTGATGTAGTCGGCCGCTGTCGCGCCGGCGGCATCCTGCATGTTCCCGTTGAGCGAGTCGAACATCGCGTTCACGCCGACGAGCTGCAGCTCGTCCATGGGTGGCAGTTTGGAGCAGGTCTGCTCGCGCGGTGAGATCTGCGGGTAGCTGACCAGCACCACCTGTGCGCGCGGGGCCAGGGACTGCACCTTCCGGACGATGTCGTCGACGCGGTCGCCGGACTGGGCGACCTCGGTGCCGAGCTTCGTCGCCGGGATGGTGTTCTCGGCGCACGGGAAGCCCATGCAGACGTAGAAGCCGCGGTACAGGAGGTCGTCGTCCATCGCGCCGACGGTGATGGTGACCAGGTCGGTGTCGGCCGTGACGGCGTCGAGCTGGGCCGGGAGCCGGCCCTTGCCCGTCGGGGCCTTCTGCCCGTCCAGGACCGCGGTGGTGTCGGCGCCGGTGCAGGTCACATCGATCAGTTCGGCGCCGAGCTTCTCCGCGACCTGCGCCGGGTAGTTGCTCGCAGAACGCAGGCAGCCGCGGGCCTTGTCGACCGTGCCGATGAACGGCGCCGCTGCGTAACCGTCGCCGATGGCGACGTACCGCTTGATGGTGTGCTCGCTGGCCTCCGGATGGGACGAGCCGAAGCCGCCCGCGGAACAACCGGCGACGGCGGGGACGACGAGGAGAGTCAGGGCGGCGGCGAGACCCCGACGGATCAGCCGGGTCACCGCTTGGGCGCCAGGTCGCGTGACGGAGCCGAGTTGAAACGTCGGTCGCGGTTGGAGCCGATCGCCGACCGGTCCGGCGCGACCTCGGCCGCGGCCCGGGGCGTGGGCACCGCCGTCGCAGCAGCGGTCTTCTTGGCGGGCGCCTTCTTGGCCGTCGCCTTCTTGGGCGCCTTCTTACGGTCGGTCGCTTCGCTCCCCCGTGGCTTCGCCTTGACGGGCGCCTTCTTCACGGACGCCTTCTTGACGGTCTTCGTCCCGACCGCCTTCGCGTCGGCGGTCGGCTTCTCGCGGTCGTCCGGGGTCGAGTACTGGGCGATCCATTCGTCCATCACCACCCAGGTGGTGTTGCGGGCGGCGCGACCGGTGAGCATCCCGAGGTGACCGCCGGGAACGATCTCGAAGCGCACCTCGTGCGCGTTCGGGAGCAGCGGCATGATCGCCTTCACGGCCGGGATCGGCGCGATGCCGTCGGTGTTGCCCGCGAAGACCAGCACCGGGGCCTTGATGTCGGCGAGGTTGATCTCGTGCCCGCTCAGGTTCACCTTCCCGGTCTTCAGCTGGTTGTGCTTGAGCATCCGGTGATAGAGCTGGCCGAAGGTGCGGCCGGGGTAGGCGATCATGTTCGCAGTGAACCGGTCCACGGCTTCGATCTGCGCCAGCCACTCCGCGTCGTCGAGGTGCTGCAGGGTCGCGATCGGCTTGGTGAGCAGCTTGGTGCCGCTGCTGAGCTGGAAGGCCCGGCGGACCAGCGGCTTCGGGGCGCCGCCCATCGCCCGGTAGATCCGGGTCACGAGGCCACCGTCGGTGAGCTTGAGGATCGGGCGCAGCGGTGCGACCAGCGGGACCTCACGGACGTCGAACGGTGAGCCCACCACGGTCAGGGACGCGATCGGCAACGTGGGTGCGGACGCCGCGGCGAGGACCGAGAAGATCCCGCCCAACGACCAGCCGATGACGTGCACCGGGCGGCCGCCGGCGTGTTCGCTGACCGCCTTGATCGCCTCGGGCACGACCTCGTCGACCCAGTGCTCCATCCCGAGGTTGCGGTCCTTGAACGAGATCTCGCCGTACTCGACCAGGTACGTCGGCCGGCCGGCCTTGACGAAGTGCTCCACCAGCGAGCAGTCCCGGCGCAGGTCGAAGCAGATCGCCGGAGCGGCGAGCGGGGTGACCAGCAGGACCGGGTCCCCGGTTGCCTTCACCTGCTTCTGCGGGCGGTAGTGATACACCTCGCGCAGGGCCCCGTCGTCGATGAGGGTTCGGGGCATGGGGCGCAAGTCGGCCAGCCCGCCGTAGAGCACCTTGTGGGCGACGTTGCTGGCGGCGGAGGCGACCTGGTCCGGCTTCGGGATCAGATCCATGGCTCGAAATTACCAACTCGGGGCGGATCCGGAGACTCGTCTCGGCGATGGGCGATTCGCCCCGTCTGTCGCGGAGCCGCTGATACCGGCCATGGACACCCGGGCGCGCGCAACGGTAGGACAAGCCCATGAACTCGAAGAGGCTGTCATGACCGCGTCCGGACCCGTCGCCCTGGTGACCGGCGGATCATCGGGGATCGGTGAGTGCACCGTCCTCGAACTGCTCGACGCCGGCTTCACCGTCTACACGGTGGCGCGACGCGTCGAGAGGATGAGCGCCCTGGCGGACAAGGGCGCCCATGTCTTCGCGATGGACGTCACCGACGACGCGTCGATGGTCGCCGGCGTTGACCGGATCATCGCCGAGCAGGGGCGGATCGACGTCCTGGTCAACAACGCCGGCTACGGCTCGTACGGCGCCGTCGAGGATGTCCCGATCGACGAGGCGCGCCGCCAGTTCGAGGTCAACGTCTTCGGCCTGGCCCGGCTGACCCAGCTGGTCACTCCGCACATGCGGGCGGCGGGGTCCGGGCGGATCATCAACATCTCGTCGATCGGCGGGAAGTTCTACGAGCCGTTCGGCGCCTGGTACCACGCGACCAAGTTCGCGGTGGAGGGCTTCAGCGACTGCCTGCGGATGGAGCTCAAGCCGTTCGGGATCAAGGTCGTGATCGTCGAGCCCGGCCCGATCCTCACCGAGTGGAACGAGATCGCCCGCGACTCGCTCCTCGAGCAGTCAGGATCCGGCGACTACGGCCCGTACGCCAGGAAGGCGCACCGGATGCTCACCGAGTTCGACAAGCCCGGCCGCGCCTCGAAGCCCGAGACGGTGGCGAGGAAGATCCGCAAGGCCGCCACCACCTCCCGTCCGGCTCCGCGCTACCCGGTCGGACGCGGAGCGCGGTCGATCACGCTGAGCCGGGACTACACCCCGGACCGGATCTTCGACCAGGTGATCTCACGGATGTACGGCAGTCGCTAGCCGCGGCTGCGACCTCAGAGTCCGTAGGCCTGCTCCAGCAGGGCGAGCTCCTCGCCGGCGTTCACCGCGATCTTCTGCAGGGACGGGATCGAGTCCCGGCAGCCGGTGAAGCCGATGTTGAACTCGCCGTCGTAGGAGACCGCGGTGATGTTCAGCGCCTGCCCGTTGAAGAGCAGCGAGACCGGGTAGATCTCCAGCAGCCGGGAACCGTCGATGTAGCGCGGCTCGTGCGGTCCCGGGACGTTGGAGATCACCACGTTCGACGCGGGCCGGCCGCGGCCGCCGAACCCGAGGATCGACTGGCTCAGGAACGGCGCCATCAGGACGGCGGTGTAGGCGTCCATCGCGAGCCCGCCGACCTGGGGGAGTCGCTCCTTGCCGAGTCGGGTCGAGGCCTGGATCGCCCGGATCCGGTCGATCGGGTCGGAGACGTCGGTCCCCAGGGTGGAGTAGAGGAACGTGATCGCGTTGCCGACGCCCGCGCCCTCGCTCTCCCGCACGGACACCGGCACGTTCGCGATCAGCGGCTCGGCCGGTAGTTCGCCCGCGTCCGCGAGGTAGCGCCGCATCGCACCGCCGCAGATCGCCAGGAACACGTCGTTGAGGCTGCCGCCGCTGGCCGCGGCCACTGCCCGCATCCGCTCGATCGAGTAGTGCTGGGTGGCGAAGCGCCGCGGCGTGTGGATCCGGCCGTTGAAGAGCGTCTTGGGCGCCTTGAACGGGACGGCGCGATCGGGGTCCTTACTGCCGACCACGCTCTCGGTGTACGTGCGGCCCAGCGAGCCGAGGACCGCCGCGGGCGAGGAGGTCAGCGAGCGCACCGAGACCCGCTCGCGCTGCTTCGGCTGCTCCGGCGGGCTGGCCTTGCGCGGGATGCCGGACTGGTCCGGTCCGCGGGTGCCGACCGCCCAGGGCGGCAGCATGTCCCGGGCGTCGTGGTCGATGCTCATCATCCGCTTCAGCAACCGGATGCCGCCGACGCCGTCGATCTGGGAGTGGTGCACCTTCATGTACATCGACCACTGGGCGCCGTCCTGGTCAGGCTCAGCGATGCCTTCGATGATGTGGCACTCCCAGAGCGGGTAGCGCCGATCCATCCGGGCCGAGTGCAGCCGGGAGACGAGGACGCCGAGCTCGCGCTGCGAACCCGGGCGAGGGAGGGCGGAATGCCGGAAGTGGTAGTCGAGGTCGATCCCGCCGGCGGGCAGCTCCTGCCAGCTCGGGACCGGCGTCGCCCGGAGCAGATAGTTGAACGGCGGCTGGTACTCCCGCACGTCGCGCCAGCGTGCCACCAGGTCGCGGACGAAGTCGGGCCGGTCCTCGGGCACGGCGAACGTCGCCAGCATGCCGACCTGCATCGGAGTGCGGTGGGACTCGGCGTACAGCCAGGCCGAGTCGTTGGCCTTCAGCACTTTGCGCATCTGCGCACATTGCTGGCTGGGGTGCAGGCCGTCAAGGCCTGCCGCGAAACCGGGCCTCAGGTACGCCGGGCCGGCTTGACGTTCTTGTCGTGCGTCGGGCGGGCCGAGGCGACGTCGCGGAGGAAGTTCGACGCCCAGGTGGACACGTCGTTCTCGGCGACCGTCTTGCGCAGCGCGCGCATCCGCTTCCCGAGCTCTTTGTCCTCGGCCCGGTAGGCGTCGAGCATCCGGGCCTTCATGCCGTTGATGTCGTACGGGTTGACGAGGTAGGCCTGGCGCAGCTCGTCGGCGGCACCGGCGAACTCGGAGAGCACCAGCGCCCCGTCGCCTTCGAGCCGGCAGGCGACGTACTCCTTCGCGACCAGGTTCATCCCGTCGCGGAACGGCGTGACCACCATGATGTCGGCGGCGACGTACAACGCGGCCATCTCGGTCTGAGGGAAGGCAGCGTTGAGGTAGGAGATGGCCGGGCGGCCGATCCGGCCGAGGTCGCCGTTGATGTGGCCGACGAGCCGGTCGATGTCGTCACGCAGGATCCGGTACTGGTCCACCCGTTCGCGCGACGGACTGGCCACCTGGACGAAGGTCGCGTCCTCGACGGTGAAGTGCCCGTCGTGGATCAGCTCGCTGAACGCGCGCAGCCGGGCGTAGATGCCCTTGGTGTAGTCGAGCCGGTCGATGCCGAGGAAGAGCTTGCGCGGATTGCCGAGGTCGGAGCGGATCTGGGCCGCGCGCTCCTGGACCTGCTCGCTCGCGGCGAGCTTCTCGAAGGCCGCGGTGTCGATCGAGATCGGGTACGCCTTGGCGGTCACCACCCGGCCGTCGGGCAGGTAGACGGTGTCGCGATGGGTCTTGTGGCCGACCCGCTGCCGGACGAGCCGGATGAAGTTCTGTGCCGCGCCGGAGAGCTGGAACCCGACCAGGTCGGCGCCGAGCAGGCCCTCGAGGATCTCGCGGCGCCAGGGGAGCTGGCTGAACAGCTCGGCGGGCGGGAACGGGATGTGCAGGAAGAAGCCGATCCGCAGATCGGGGCGGAGCTCGCGCAGCAGCTTCGGCACCAGTTGGAGCTGGTAGTCCTGCACCCACACGATGGCGTCCTCGGCGGCCACGGCGGCCGCGGCCTCGGCGAAGCGCTGGTTGACCGTGACGTAGGCGTCCCACCACTCACGGTGGAACTCGGGCTTCGCGACGACGTCGTGGTAGAGCGGCCAGAGGGTGGCGTTGGAGAAGCCCTCGTAGTACTCCTCGTACTCGCTGGTCGAGATCGAGACCGGGACCAGGGTCATCCCGTCGTGCTCGAAGGCCTCGAGGTCGTCCCCGTCGTCGCCGGGCCAGCCGATCCAGGCGCCGGGCTCGTCGTGCATCACCGGGCCGAGTGCGCTCACCAGTCCGCCCGGTGAGCGGCGCCAGGTGACCGAGCCGTCCGCGTTGACCACCCGGTCGACGGGGAGCCGGTTCGCCACGATCACCAGGTCGGCGCGTGCGGGAGCGCTTGCGCGGCGGCGGCCAGATGCGATCACGCTGCCAGCCTAGGGCTTCTGCGCGAGCCCTGCCGAAACGGACCAAACGGGCATCGACGGCTTCGGAGCGACATTCCGACGGGTCGAATGACATCGGTGTGGTTCGTCGCCTAGGATGACGGCGAAGTCCTATGGATGAACCTGAGGAGCCGACGACCATGGTCGCCAGTCACGCGTACAACTCCGAGCCCGAGAGCTCGGGCCAGCTCTCGGAGCGCGATCGGGGCATCCTCGACTTCGAGCGCCAGTGGTGGAAGTACGCCGGCGCGAAGGAGACCGCGGTCCGCGAGAAGTTCGACATGAGCTCGACTCGCTACTACCAGGTCCTCAATGCCCTGATCGACCGTCCCGAGGCGCTCGCCCACGACCCGCTGCTGGTCCGCCGGCTGCGTCGCCTCCGTGCCGCCCGCCAGCGCCAGCGCTCGGCCCGCCGCCTCGGCTTCGAGCTCTGATCCGAGCGCTGGGGCGATGAGGCGCGAACGTCGGGTCCGTGACGAACACGGCTTCGTGCTGCCGACCCGGCTGATGGTGTTCAGCATCTCGGCGGTCGCGCTCGCCGGGTTGCTCTTCGTCGCCACGCACGACGGCGGGGACGGCGACGTCGCGACGCCGGCCGCCGCCCGGCCCACCGAGAAGAGCACGCCGTCGCCGGCCGATGACGCCACGACCGCACCGGAGGTCGTCGTCACCCCGACGGTGACGGCGAAGCCCCGGCCGCCGGTCCGGCGCAACCAGGTCTTCGTCGTGGTCTTCAACAACTCCAACGTCAAGGGCCTGGCCGGCAAGACCGCCTCCCGCGCCCAGGGCGCCGGGTGGAACGTCGTCGGCTCCGACAACTGGTACGGCACGGTCGACACCAGCACCGTCTACTTCGGCCCGAAGCTCAAGGACGCCGCCACCATGCTGGCCAAGGATCTCGGCATCACCTCGGTGAAGCCGGCCGTCGACCCGATGCGCGCGGACCGCGTGACGGTCATCCTCACCGCCGACTACTCCTAGTCCACGCGGACCTGTCGCGACGCGGGGACGCGCGTGGTGGTTGAGTGGCCTCATGGAGATCGCCTCCGAGGCTGCCCGACGCGAGTACGACGCTGTCGTGCATGCCGGCGGCGGGTTGCTGGTCGCGCTGGACTTCGACGGGACCCTGGCGCCGATCGTCGCCAATCCCGAGGTGGCGCACATCCACGACCGGGCCGCGGCGGTGCTGATCGAGCTGGCCGCGCGCGTACGGACGATCGCGGTCCTCACCGGGCGTCCGGCCCGGCAGGTGCTGGCCCTCGGTGGCCTCGACGAGGTCGGTGATGCGATCGGCGAGCACGGCCAGGAGCTCGTCGTCCTCGGTCAGTACGGCAACGAGCGCTGGACCTCCGCGCAGCGCAGGGTCGTCTCACCGAAGCCCCCGGCCGGCCTGGCCGGCCTGATCGGCGATCTGCCGCGACTGCTGCGTCGAGCCGAGGTCCAGGACGCCTGGATCGAGGAGAAGGGTCTGGCGGTCGCGGTCCACACCCGGCGCTCGACGGACCCGGTCGGCTCCTTCGAGCGCTTGCTGCCCGTGCTCACCGAGGCCGCCGAGGCGCGCCACCTCACTGTCGAGCCGGGACGGATGGTGATCGAGGTCCGCGCCTCCGGGATGGACAAGGGGATCGCGCTGCGCGGTCTGGTCGACGAGGCCGGCGCCAAAGCCGTGGTCTTCGTCGGCGACGACCTCGGGGACGTGCCCGCGTTCGAGGCGGTGCGCGAGCTTCGTGCGGCGGGGATGCCGGCACTGCTGGTCTGCTCGGGCTCCGACGAGCAGTCGGCGCTGCGCCCGATGAGCGACCTGGTGGTGACCGGTCCCGACGGGGTGATGGACTTCCTCACCGGTCTGACGTCCGCGATCGATGCCGCCCCTGCCTGACCGAGGAGTGAGACGGCTATCTCGCATTTCGGAATCGATGTGCGGATCACGAGGCCGCTCTCTACGCTGGTGCACAGCTCATCGAGAGGGACTGAGGGATACGGCCCGTTGAAGTCCCGGCAACCGCCGCGCGAGCCTCCGCCACCGGAACACTCCGGATCGGATTCGCGGGTGTGGTGCCAAATCCGTCCCGCGCCGAGAGTCGGTCCCCGGGGAAGATGAGAAGGAGGCCTCCTTGAGCAACGTCACAGAGACGTCCAGTGGCACCGTCCTGAGGGACGGCGCCTTCGGCAACGCCACCGGACTCGTCTGCCGCGAATGCGGCACCACCCAGGAGCTCGGCCCGCACTACGCGTGTCCGGAGTGCTTCGGTCCGCTGGAGATCGCCTACGACTTCCCGGCGGTGACCCGCGAGCAGATCGCGGCCGGCCCGGCCAACATCTGGCGCTACAAGGCGCTCCTCCCGGTGCCCGACGACATCGAGTCCTCGCCGAACACCGAGCCCGGGTTCACCCGGCTGCTGGCCGCGCACAACCTCGGCCGTGAGCTCGGCATCGACAAGCTCTGGGTCAAGGACGACTCCACCAACCCGACCAACTCCTTCAAGGACCGGGTCGTGGCGTGTGCGCTCAGCGCCGCCGTCGAGTTCGGGTCCAAGGTCTTCGCGTGTCCGTCGACCGGCAACCTCGCCAACGCCGTGGCCGCTGCCGGCGCACGGGCCGGGATCAAGACGGTCGTCTTCATCCCCAGCAACCTGGAGCAGCCGAAGCAGGTCAACTCCGCGATCTTCACCGACTCCCTGGTCGCGGTCGAAGGCAACTACGACGACGTCAACAAGCTCGCCTCCGAGATCGCCGGAGAAGAGGACGGCTGGGCGTTCGTCAACGTCAACGTGCGCCCGTTCTACGCCGAGGGCTCCAAGACGCTGGGCTACGAGATCGCCGAACAGCTCGGCTGGCGGCTGCCCGACCAGATCGTCATCCCGGTCGCGTCCGGCTCGCAGCTCACCAAGGTCGACAAGGCATTCCAGGAGTTCATCAAGCTCGGGCTCGTCGAGGACAAGCCCTACAAGATCTTCGGCGCCCAGGCCGAAGGCTGCGGCCCGGTGGCCACCGCCTTCAAGGCCGGTGTCGACGCGATCCGCCCGGTCAAGCCGGACACGATCGCCAAGTCGCTGGCGATCGGCAACCCCGCCGACGGCATCTACGTCCTCGACATCGCCCGCCGTACCGGTGGTGCCGTCGAGGAGGTCACCGACGACGAGATCCGCGCCGGCATCGTGCTCCTGGCCCGCACCGAGGGCATCTTCACCGAGACCGCCGGCGGCACCACGGTCGCGGTCCTGAAGAAGCTCGTCGAGACCGGCCAGCTCGACCCCTCCCTGGAGACGGTCGTGATCAACACCGGTCATGGTCTGAAGACGCTCGACGCGATCTCGGACCGGGTCGGCGCGGTCGCGACCATCGCTCCGACCTACGACGCCTTCGTGGCGTCGGGCATCGTCTGACCTGAAGACCAGAACTCACCGAGGAGCAGCTGCAATGAGCGTGTCCGTCCGCATCCCGACGATCCTGCGCACCTACACCGGTGGCGCCTCCGAGGTCACCGCCGAGGGTGCGGACCTGGCTGCGGTGCTGGACGACCTCGAGGCGAACCACCCGGGGATCAAGGCCCGGGTGCTCGACGACGCCGGCGACATCCGCCGCTTCGTGAACGTGTACGTCGGCAACGAGGACGTCCGCTTCCTGGAGAACCTCGGGACGGCCACGCCGGCCGGCGCCCAGGTCTCGATCATCCCGGCCGTCGCCGGGGGCTGCTGAAGGGCTGAGCCCTCATGACTGCCTCCGCCACCCTGCCCGCCCTGGTCGGCGGCGCGGTGCTGGGGCACGTCAGTGCTGCTGCCGTCCGGCGACTGGGTGATCGTGGCTCGGTCATCGGAGCCGGCGCCGCGCTGGTGACCGCCGCGGTGATCTACCCGGCCGCCAGACGCGACCACCGTCCGTCCGTGTCGCTCGGGGTCGAGGACGGTGTCGTGCTGGCGACCGTCGCGCTCGCCGCGATCGCGGCAGGACGTCGCCCGGCCACCGGGCGACGCCTCCTGGCCGCCGGCTGGGCGGCGCACGCGCTGTTCGACTTCGGCCAGGGGCCGAGCGAGGACTCCCGGCTCCCGGACTGGTACGCCCCGGTGTGCGCCGGCTTCGACGTCGCGTACGCCGCCCGCCTGGTCAGCTGAGGCTCAGCAGACCACGACCAGGTGGAAGTCCTTGTCGGCGTTGGTGCCGGCGTCGGTCTTCGTGCCGACGAACACCCCGTCGACGCTTCCTTCGAGGTCGGCGACTCCACTCACCCCGTAGTCGAAACCGTCGGCGACGTCTCCGGGTTGCACCGTGACCGCGCACTTCCTGATGTCCCGGCCGAGGAAGCGGACGGTGTAGATGCCGGTGGCGGTCCGGGCCGACGTCACGTTCCCGCTGCTGGACTCGAGAGTCCCGTCGCTCTGCACGCTGGCGAAGAGCACGTTCACGTCCTGGTTGGTCAGCGAGTAGTCGGCGACGTCGGCGCCGCGCACGGTGCCGTTCTTCAGATCGGAACCGAGCAGGGCTCCGGCCTTCACATCGATGCCCTGGATGGTGCCGTTCTTGATCTGGGCGCTGGTGATCAGGCTGCCGGCAACGGCTCCGCCGGCGCCGGCGGCGAGGAACAGTGCGGCAGCAGCGGCGACCGCGAGGGCGGACGAACCGCGTAGCTGGAACTTCATCGAAAGAGACCTCCGTGGGGTTGGGCGCGTTCGGAGATCCCCCGGGCCCCGAGACGCTGGTTGGTCCACCCTGGCGTGCGAGGAACCGTCCTGGGTAGCCCTTCCGGAAAATTGCTCAGGCCCCGCCGGGGGGCCGGCGGGGCCTGAGAACTGCTGCGGACCTTCGCGAATCAGCAGACGGCAAGGACGTGGAAGTCCAGGTCCTTGCTGACGCCGGCGCTGTCGGTCGTGGCCACGAACACGGCCTCGGAGTTCTGCGCCTTGTCCGAGACGTGGACCTGGCCCTCGGCGGTGCCGACCTGCACGCCGCCGCCGGTGGCGACGAACGCGCACTTGCGGACGTCGCGGCCGAAGTCGACGGAGTAGTTGCCGAGCGCGGTCCGGGTGACCTGCACGTTGCCGCTGCTGTTCTCGAGCGCACCGTCCTGGTTGACGCTGGCGAACAGCACCCCGACATCCTGGTTCGACAGCGAGCCGTCGGCGATGTCGGTGCCGCTTACGGATCCGTCGCGCAGGTCGACGGTGCCGACCGAGTTGTCCCGGACGTCGACGCTGCGGACCGAGCCGGTCTGGAGGTCGACGCTGCGGATCGTGTTGTCCTTGATGTTCGCGCTGGTGATCATGCTGCCGGCCACGGCGCTGCCGGTGCCGAAGACGGCGAGGACGACTGCGCCTGCGACGACGGTGCCGAAGGTGCCGGTGCGGTTGAGCTTCTTCATGTCTACTCCTGAGATCCCGGCGGACCCCTTCGGTCCGCTCCTGTGTGGTTGACGGGGGTAGGAGCGCCGACCGGCCGCGTTCTTACAACTTCTCGCGGAACTTTTTCCTCTAGCCTGCGAACGTGACCCGAGCCCGCTGGTTCCACCTGCTGACTTTCCTCGTGGCCACCGTCGCCCTGGTGTTGCAGTTCGTGCTCGTCGCGCAGGGCCACAACGTGCTCGACGAGCACAACCGGCCGGACACCGGCACGCGACTGGTGCGGTACTTCTCCTACCTGACGATCTGGGGCAACGTCCTGGTGGCGTGGACGACGCTCACCCTCGCCGTCGGGCGCGATCGGGACAGCCGCGTCTGGCGCGCCCTGCGCCTGGACGCGGTGGTGCTGATCGCGCTGATCGCGATCGTGCACTTCTTCTTCCTGCGCCCGTTGCTGGACCTCGAGGGCGCCGACCTGCTCGCCGACAAACTGCTGCACATGGTGGTCCCGGCCGTCGCGGTGGTCGGCTGGCTCGTCTTCGGGCCGCGCGGGCGTGCGTCCACCGCTGACATCGGGCCGTCGCTGGTGGTGCCGGTGGTCTGGCTCGGCTACACGCTGGTCCGTGGGGCGTTCGTGGACTGGTACCCGTACCCGTTCATCGACGTCGGCGAGCACGGCTACGGCGTGGTGCTGCTGAACTGCCTCGGGGTCGCGGTGTTGATGCTCGCGCTCGCCTGGGGCGCGGTCAGGCTGGACCGGAAGCTGGGAGACCGGCCGACCCCTTGAGGTCGGCGAGGATCTCGTGGATCCGGCTCCAGAGGGAAAGGTGTCCGTCGTTCTCGGAGAGGTGGGCCCGCGCGCCGGGGACGTTCGCGGCCAGCCACTCCCCGTGGCTGAACGGGACCATCGCGTCCTGACGGCCCTGCCAGATCGAGACCGGCACGCGGACGTCGCTGAGCCCGAACTCCCAGGGACCCATGATCGCGAGGCCGTCCTCGCGCCAGCCGATCGCGCCCTGGGCGACGGCGTGCCGCATGGTCGAGGCCAGCCAGTCGGCGAACTCGCCGGTCAGGGCTGCCGCGTCCACCGGGGTGATCAGCTCGCCCAGCGACGCCGCGACCTCCTCGCCGGTGACCGTCGCGAGCCGGGCGACCGGTTCGGCGAGGAACGCACCGTAGGGTTCCGGGCCGGCTGACGCGGCCGCGAACTCCTCGACGTTCTCGGGCCCCATGCCGGCGGTGAAATCCAGGTCGGGAGCGTCGGCCGGGGCGACGCCGGCGAGTGAGGCCGCCGCCCGGCAACGTCGCGGGAGGAGGGCAGCACAGGCAAGGGCGCGAGGACCACCGCCGGACCACCCCAGCGTCACGAAGTCGTCGACCTCGAGCGCGTCCAGGATCACGATCGAGTCGGCCAGGTCGTCGGCGATCCGGGGCCTCGGCCACGGCCTCGGGGTCGACGCCCCGTAGCCCGGACGTGAGTAGGTGATCAACCGCAGCCCGGCTTCGCGCGCGATCCGGTCGAGGAGCTCCGATCCGACCGCCGCGCTCGGCGTACCACCGTGGTACAGCCAGGGGAAACCGTCCGGGTCACCGCCGACGAGTACCTCGAGGTCCCGGCCGTCGCGGGCGTCGATGAGGAGTGCGTCCATGCGCCGACCCTAGTCAGTGATCGGGGAGCCTCGTGGCCGGCAGCCACTGCTGGCAGGCTGTCGGTGTGAACGTCGACCTGCTGCTCGTCACCTCCTCGACCTGGCCCGACGGCGAACCCGGTCATGCCGCCCTCGACGAGGCGCTGGCCGCCCGAGGGGTCAGTGCCCGCTGGGTCTGCTGGGACGACCCCGACATCGACTGGTCATCCGCGCTGGTCGCGGTGCGCTCGACGTGGGACTACCACGAGCGGCTTCCCGAGTTCCTCGCCTGGGCCGGCTCCGTACCCCGGCTGCTCAACAGTGCCGCGGTGTTCGCGTGGAACACCGACAAGCGCTATCTCCCCGACCTGGCGGATGCCGGTCTCCCGGTCGTCCCGACCCTGGTCGTCGACGGTGAGGAGGAGTTGCCCGCTGCGATCGCCGAGTTCGAGAAGGCGGTCGTCAAGCCACGCGTCGGGGCCGGTGGCCGCGGGGTGGTGGTCTTCGACGGGACCGACGGCGGCCCGCCGGATCTCGACGAGTCGGAACTCGGCCCGGGGCCCTGGATCGTCCAGCCGCTCGTCGAGTCGGTGCGGACCGAGGGCGAGTACTCGGTCTTCGTCCTCGGCGGCGAGCCGGTCTCGATGGTGCGCAAGCTCCCGACCGGCGACGAGATCCGCGTCCACGAGCAGTACGGCGGGACGACGATCGCCGTGGTGCCGACCGCCGAGGCGACGGATCTGGCCCGGCGGACCGCGGCGGTGGCCGAGCAGATGCTCGGCAGCTCGCTCGACTACGCCCGGGTCGACCTCATGCGCCTGGCCGACGGCACGCTGGCGGTCGGCGAGCTCGAGGTCACCGAGCCCGGCCTCTACCTCGACGAGCTCCCCGGGAACGGCGCCGCCTTCGCCGACCTGGTGGTCCGATCCCTCGGCCGCCCCTGATCGTTTGCACTCTCGGGTGCCGAGTGCTAACAATTGGGGCTGGCACTCTCGATGAGAGAGTGACAACCAAGCACCATCAAGGGCCGAGTGAGTCGAGGTCCGAAGGCGCCGGCGGGAAGGGTCTGCCGGGTCCAGCCCGGGCCGTCCGTCGCGGGCGACGAACCGGCCGTCCAACTCATCTGCGTGAGGAATCGCACGAGTTATGCCGAAGCTGATTGCTTTCAATGAGGAGGCCCGGCGCGGTCTCGAGCGTGGCATGAACACGCTCGCCGACGCCGTCAAGGTCACCCTGGGCCCCAAGGGCCGCAACGTCGTGCTCGAGAAGAAATGGGGAGCGCCCACCATCACCAACGATGGTGTGTCGATCGCCAAGGAGATCGAGCTCGAGGACCCCTACGAGAAGATCGGCGCCGAGCTGGTCAAGGAGGTCGCGAAGAAGACCGACGACGTCGCCGGTGACGGTACGACGACCGCGACCGTTCTGGCCCAGGCGATGGTCCGCGAGGGCCTGCGCAACGTGGCCGCCGGCGCCAACCCGATGGCCCTCAAGCGGGGTATCGAACAGGCCGTCAAGGCGGTCAGTGACGCCCTGCTCGAGATGAGCAAGGACGTCGAGACCAAGGAGCAGATCGCGGCCACCGCGTCGATCTCCGCCGCCGACACCACTGTCGGTGACGCCATCGCCGAGGCGATGGACAAGGTCGGCAAGGAAGGCGTCATCACCGTCGAGGAGTCGAACACCTTCGGGCTCGACCTCGAGCTGACCGAGGGGATGCGCTTCGACAAGGGCTTCATCTCCCAGTACTTCATGACCGACCCGGAGCGTATGGAGGCCGTCCTCGACGACCCGTACATCCTGATCGCGAACTCGAAGATCTCGACGGTCAAGGACCTGCTCCCGCTGCTCGAGAAGGTCATGCAGTCCGGCAAGCCGCTGCTGATCATCGCCGAGGACGTCGACGGCGAGGCTCTGTCCACGCTCGTCGTGAACAAGATCCGTGGCACCTTCAAGTCCGTCGCCGTCAAGGCTCCGGGCTTCGGTGACCGCCGCAAGGCGATGATGCAGGACATCGCGATCCTCACCGGTGGCCAGGTCATCTCCGAGGACGTGGGCCTGAAGCTGGAGTCGACCGGCATCGAGCTGCTCGGCCAGGCGCGCAAGGTCGTCATCACCAAGGACGAGACCACCGTCGTCGAGGGTTCGGGCGACGCCGACCAGATCGCCGGTCGCGTCAACCAGATCCGTGCCGAGATCGAGAAGAGCGACTCCGACTACGACCGCGAGAAGCTGCAGGAGCGCCTGGCCAAGCTGGCCGGCGGTGTTGCGGTGATCAAGGTCGGCGCGGCCACCGAGGTCGAGCTCAAGGAGCGCAAGCACCGCATCGA
>JAKFBZ010000009.1:0-51359 GCA_036676945.1 Marmoricola sp. | reverse complement strand
CGCCGGCTACGGCAACGTCCTGAACGACGATCGCACCGTCGGGCTCTTCGACAGCCGGTGCTCCACCAGCTACGCCGGGGCGTTCGCGCTCTACAAGCTGTACGGAGCCGCTGCGGCCTTCGCCGGGGCCAACGGCTGATCGGGCCGCCGTACCTCGATAGGCTCGCCCTCGCGGCGCCCCGGCGCCGTGCAGGGCGGTAGCTCAGTCGGTTAGAGCAGAGGACTCATAATCCTTGGGTCGTGGGTTCGAGCCCCACCCGCCCTACGAAGGAGCGGCATGAGTACCCGGTAATCCGGGTCAGGATCCGTCGGTGTTCCCGCCCACCCGGAAGACGGTCACCTGGCCGAACTTCCGGTGCTCGGGGAGAAGAGCCGCCAACCCCTTGAGGTCCACTGGGAAGCGCCGGTCGACCATGAGCCAACGCACCGGGTAGCGGTCGGTCAGCGCCGCCAGCGTTGCCGGCGTCGGGTTGGTGAAGACCGCGTCGTTCAGCTCCAGCAGTTCGGGTCGCCAGTACGGAAGCGTCAACGACTCGGCGGGCGACGTCGCCTTGCCGTTGGCGGTTGCTGTGTAACCCCAGCCTTCGATCACGAACCGGCGCTCGGTCAGGGCTGACATCCAGAATGCACGGATGTCGCAGCTGGGCTGGCGTGGACGGTTGCAGTGCGCATTGGTGGCGAGCATGTCGTCGGGATCGGTGTGGTCACGGAGGAAACGTGCTGCCGGCAACGCACCCGACGGAAGCGGCCGGACGATCCCGGCCGCCGGCGCTGCTGCGGCTGCATCACGGAGCGGAACCATCCTGGCCAGGTCGACAGTCCGTGCGGCGCCCATGGCGAGCGGCGCGACGGACAGACAGGCCAGTGCCAGGGCGAACCGGGCGCTCCGGTGCGGTCCGCGGGCTGCTAGGAAGCCCACCATCCAGGCCAGTACGCCGATCACGCACGCGCCGCCCAGGATCGCCAGCGCTCGTGAGGCGGCTTCGTGAGGGTCGACCTGCTCCTGGGTCAGATGCCGGGCCACGACCACGTAGCCGCCGCCGGTAACCGCCGCCACGAGCAGAGCAGGGGCTGCGGCGCGCCACGGCACGAACTCCGGCAACCGGACCAGGCCGCAGGCCACGAGCAGACAGCCGAACGGGAGGCCGGAACGTAGGAAGAAGTACTGGCTGAAGCCCGGATGGCTCAGGAGCAGACACACAGCGATCGCGGAGACCACCATGGCCACCACTGCCTGGGAAGCGGGGTCACCGGGACCGGGACGGCTGGTCACCAAACCGTCGTGGTCAGTCTTCGACTGGCCACGCAGCAACAGCATGCTCGCCCCGGCCAACGGAGCCAGCCAGCCGAACACGATCGCTGCCGAGACCGCGATCAGCGGCAGGGTCCCGGCCTCGGCAGGGATGCCGATCCAGGTGCCGAGACGACGCATGTCCTCTCCGGGATCGACGACTACGCCCTGACTGGCGCCGCCGAAGAGCACCACCTGGGCGAAGACGAGCTCGGCAGCGAGGATCGCACCCATCGACAATGCCGTTCGCTGGAGTCGGCGATAGCGCACCAGTTCGACAACGGCCACCAGCGCTACGCCGGCCCCGATCACCGGGATGAACGTTGCCTTGGAGCCCATCAACGCCAAACTGAGCACGACGAACAGCATCCACGGTCGGGCCCCGGTGTCTTCGCGACGCAGCAGACCAACTGCGACGAACAGCACCGCGATTGCCAACAACTGTCCGAAGCCCTGGGTCGGGCTGCCGACCCAGTTGATCCGCAGAAGGGTGCTGTCCACGACGTTGGTCGCAGCGCCGTTCAGCAGGCTGATGCTGCCGACGAACACCGCTATCGCGACGGCCAGCAAGCCGGCTGCCTTCTTTCCGGCCAGCCGCTCGCCGAGGTAGGCGAACGCCAGGAACCCGTTCAGCATCGCCCAGAGCGGCCCGAGTCTCAGCAGCAGCACGTCGAGCTCCTGGCCGCCTTGCCAGCTCATCGCGGCCAGGTCGGCCAGAGCGAACCAGTGGTACTGCAGGGGTTCGTCGACCACGTAGGGCGTCGTCGCCGGCATGTGGTGGCGCAGGTCGCCCGTCAACGAGAGCAGGAATGCATGATCTGCCGCCGGGCCCAGAAGGTTCGGCCCTGCGAGCGGGATCATGCCGAGCGGCACCTTGGCCGCAAAGCAGGCGCTCAGCACCGTGAGGCAGAAAGCCATTCCCCAGTGGAACCAGGCCGGCTCAGGCTCTCCCGCGTGAGAACGCCAATAGACCCTGAGCGGCGGCACCGCGAGGAACACCCCGACCGTGACGGTCGGCACCACCCAGACTGCGAGCGGGACGCCGGCCCAGCGCCCGGCGACATAGACGCCGATCGTGACCGCATGCGCCAGGATCGTCCCGAAGGTGATGTCGTGCAACCACGACGACGAACGGCCTCGCAGCGCACGCCACAACAGCAACCCCGGCAGGGAGTAGCAGATCAGCTGGACCAGGACGAAAACCGCTATGTCGCGGAAGCCGACATCGACCGAGTGAAGCGATGCCACGACCGCGACAACCACCAAGAACCAAGGCAGCACCGAGCCCGTAGTCCGACGAATCACCAGGCCGACCCTACGTGGCTCGGCCCTCGTGCATCCCAGGAGCGGGTTCCGACGAGCGGCCAGCGAGATTGAAACCTGTGGCTCTGGGTAACTGGTCCCAGGTGAGCCGAACCGCACCGCACCGGGAACCGTCCGAGGTCGACGCACGCCGTAACTGGTTCGACGAACTCGCCGCGCAGGCCTACGACGTCACGTCCCGCAACCTGTTCTTCGTGGCAATGGTGATCCTCACCCTGGTGTGGGCGCTGAGCTACTTCCTCTTCGACTCGGTCACCCACTGGTACATCACGCTGGTGATCCCGGTCGAGATCATCACGTTGCTCCTGGTCGCGCTGATCGAGAACCACAACCGCCGCTCCGAGCAGGCTGTTCACCGCAAGCTCGATGCGTTCGCGGAGGTGCTGGCCGCGATGGCGGCCGAATCGTCATCGGCCGAGGTTCGCGAGAATGCTGCCGAGTTGCGCGCCGCTGTCGGCCTCCAGGACAGGGAAAGCACCGACGACGACTGACCTTTTCCGGAATGGCGCTCCATGAAGGGCGTCCGGCAGAGCAGACTGGCCCGGTGCGTAAACGGCTCCTTCTGATCTTCGCGGTGCTGGCTGCCATCGTGATGGTCACGGCCTGCGCGGAGCTCGGTGATGACGATCCCCGGGAGTGCAACGGGTCGGCCCGTCTCTGCGACCTCCGCCTCGACCAGGTCGCCTTCGCCGGTGCGCACAACGCGATGAACTCCGCTGAGGGCGGGTTCATCTATCCCGACCAGGGATCCGACATCGCCGCCCAACTGGACGCCGGTGTGCGCGGGTTCCTGATCGATGCGTTCCTCGGGACGGTGCGTTCCGCCAGGGGCGAGGACGTCGTCTACACACAGCTGAACAGCTCCGCGCTCTCCCGCATGGTCAAGACCCTCACCTCCTCCGAAGCCCAGGAAGCGCTACGCCGGCGCGCGCAGGTCGGCCCGCCTCCGGCCGGCGAGCCGCAGGACGTCTACCTCTGTCACAACTTCTGCGAGCTCGGCGCGGTCCTGATGAGCCGGGTGGTCGAGACGTTCCGAGCCTTCCTCGAGAAGAACCCTGACGAGGTGCTGTTCATCGTCATCCAGGACGAACTCGACGCACGCGCCCTCACCCCGGAACTCGAGGTCCTGGACCGGTACATCGCGACCATCGACCCCACCAAGGAACTGCCGACCTTGGAATCGATGGTGGAGTCCGGCGACCGGGTGGTGATCGGCCTGGAGCACGGTGACCTCGGCCCGCGCCTCCCCAACGTGTACGACGACGGCCTGGTGCAGGAGACGCCGTTCAACTTCGCGTCGATCACCGCGCTGAGGCTGCCGACCTCGTGCCGCCCGAACCGAGGGTCCGCGGACGCGCCGATGCTGCTGCTCAACCACTGGCTCTCGCCGGGTGACGAGAAGACCGCGGCCACGGCGAACGCTGAGGACGTCCTGCTCACCCGCGCCAGGCGCTGCGCGAGTGCGCGGGGCCAGGCGGTGAACCTGGTGGCCGTCGACTTCTTCGAGGAGGGGGATCTCCGTCGCGTGGTCCGGAAACTGAACAGGGAGGGCGGATCCTGATGACCGACCCCACGATGTTGCTCGCCGACGACGGCATGCGCCGCCAGGTCGCGATGTTCCGTCGCGACATCGATCCCGACCGTGCGGTCTCGGACGCCTGGACGGTCCGCGACGTCGCCGCACACATGGTCAACGGACTGGACCTCTACGCCGGGTATGCCTCCGGCGAGCCGTCCGCGCTGGCGTCGGTCACCGACGTGGCCGCGATGAACGCGGCGATGCTCGGGTCGTCGGGGACCCAGGAGCTCGGTGCGCTCGCGGACCAGATCGAGTCGGGCTGGTCGCGGTTCCGTGAGGCCGTCGCCGCACAGGCCCCGGGCGCACAGGTCAGCTGGCACGGGGGCGCGCAGGTGCCGGTCTCGGCCCTGGCCGGGATGCTGATCGGCGAGGCCGAGGTGCACGGGTACGACGTTGCGCACGCCGTCGGTCTGCCGTGGGTCATCTCCGCCGACTCGACGGCCCAGGCGCTGCAGTCCTTGAAGCCGCTCCTTCCACTGTTCCTCGACCCGGAAGCGGCCGGCGACTTCAGGGGCCGGTTCGAGATGCGGATCCGTACCCGGCCCGAACGCCTCTACCTGGTCATCGCCGACGGCATCCTGACGGTCGAGGACAAGCCTGGCGGGCGGGTCGACTGCCGAATCGCAGGCCGCGGCCACGAGATGATGCTGGTGCTGTACGGCCGGCTGGGTCCGCTGCGGCCGGCCCTGACCGGCAGCATGGTCGCCTACGGACGGCGCCCGTGGTGGGGATTGAAGATGCCGTCGTACTTCCGCACGCCGTAATCTGCTCGAACCCCGTCCTCGAAAGGTGCTCGATGAACCTCGCCGTCTGGATCATCTCCGGCGTGCTCGCTGTCCTGTTCGCGGTCGGCGGCTTCACCAAGCTGACCCAGCCGATCACGAAACTGCGCGAGACGATGGGCTGGGTCGACGAGATCCCGTTCGGGCTGGTCCGGGGCATCGGCGCGGCCGAGATGCTGGGCGCAGCCGGCCTGATCCTGCCCAAGCTGCTCGGCGTGATCGACGAGCAGTCCGGCATCGAAGGCACCCTGACGGGCCTGGCTGCGACCGGCCTGTTCCTGATCCAGGCGCTCGCGATCCCCGTGCACCTGCGCCGCGGGGAAGCCTCGTTGATCGGGCTCAACATCGTGCTCGCGGTGGCCACCGCGTTCGTCGCGGCGGCGCGCTTCGGCTGGCTCTGATCCAGCATGGGCAGGATCACGGTCGTCGGCGGGGGAGTGATCGGGCTGACGGTCGCGCACGAGCTGGCGCTGGCCGGTCACCAGGTGCTGGTCCTGGCGGCGCGGAGCGCGAAGGAGAGCGTCTCGGGTGTCGCCGCCGCGATCTGGTTCCCGCACGACGTCCAGCGCTCCGCGCAGGTCCTGGACTCGGCCCGAACGACGTACGAGCGCCTCGTGCGCCTGGCCGAGGATCCTGCGACCGGAGTCCGGTTGCGCACCGGCACGGTGCTCGCCCGGCGCGCCGATCCCGATCTGTCCTGGACCGGGGCAGTCCCGGAGCACGCGCGGCTCGACAGCGCCGACGTGCCCGAGGGCGCGTCCGGGGTGCGGTGCACCGTCCCGCTGCTGGTCACCGATGTCTACCTGGACTGGCTGCTCGCCGCGGTACTCGCCCTGGGAGTGGAGGTCCGAGCCGGGGCGGTCACCGCGTTGGAGGACCTGTTCGGGGACGCTGACGCGGTCGTGGTGGCGGCCGGACTGGACTCGGCCGGGCTGCTCGGCGACGACGAGCCGATGTACCCGATCCGGGGCCAGGTCGTCCGGCTGGCGAACCCGGGCCTGACCGAGTGGATCACCGACGACGACAACCCCCAGGGCCTCACCTACGTCATTCCCCGCGACCGTGACGTCGTCTGCGGCGGGACAGGGGAGGTCGGGTCCTGGGACGAGGTGGTCCGCCCCGACGTCGAGGCCGCGATCCTGCGACGGGTGTGCGCGCTGGTCCCCGCCCTGGAGGGCCAACCGGTCCTCTCCCGAGCCGTCGGTCTTCGCCCGGGCCGGGCCGGCGTGCGGGTGGAACCCGTCGACGGACACCCGAAGCCGGTGTTCGCCTGCTACGGACACGGGGGCGCCGGGTTCACCCTGTCGTGGGGCGACGCGGCCCGGATCTCGGCTCTCGTCGGCCCGGCCTGAGTAGACCGGTCAGTGGATCCTGCGACTTTTCATGTCCGTTTTGCGCAATTGCCGTCATAAACTGCCGATGAGGGTGTTCTATTAGTGAAGCACTCAATCATCGTTGGAAGGGAGGGTCACAATGACGTGTACCCATTCCCCGGCTTGCCCGGATGCCACTAGTCGCGACTGCTGCCACGCACACACCGTCTCCGACCACTCGGAGCAGGGTTGGTGCCAGCTGTGCAACGGCGTGATCCTGTTCGACGACGGCCTCTACCTGGCCCCGGACGGACACGTGGAACAGGTCCCGATCTCCGCCTGAACCGGCCCACGCGCGCAGCCCTGACGCGCGCGTACCCGGTCAGTGGTGGGCCGCGTCGCGGATCTCGCCGACCAGTTCCTCGATGACGTCCTCGAGCGTGACGATCCCGATCACCGCGCCGCCGCCGTCCACGACCCGCGCCATGTGCGCACCCTTCGACTGCAGCGTCTGAAGTCCGGTGACCAGCGTGTCGGTCGCGAGCACGTTCGCGAAGGGCCGGATCCAGCGGTCTTCGACCACTTGGGCCCGCCCGAGCGCATCGTGCGCCAGCACGTCCTTGATGTGCAGGTAGCCGTTCAGGGTGCCGTCAGCTCCGACGACCGGGAACCGGGAGAACCCGGTCTCCGCGCAGATCGCCTCGACCTCGGTGGCGCGCGCTCCCCGCGGCACTGTCTGCACGGCGCTCGTCGGGAGCAGTACGTCGGTGATCGCCCGCGAGGTGAAGCCGAGTGCACCTGCGAGCCGTTCGTACTCGCTCTCCTCGAGAAGTCCTTCGGCCCGCGACTCGTCCACGAAGGCCTCGACCTGTTCCCGGGTGAACGTCGAGGAGACTTCGTCCTGCGGTTCGATCCGGAGCAGGCGCAGGATGGCGTTCGCCGTGGCGTTGAGGAAGTAGACCACCGGCTTGAGCGCGATCACGATCAGGTTCATCGGCGCACCGAAGACCAGGGCGGCACGCTCCGGCCCGGCCAGCGCGAGGTTCTTGGGGACCATCTCGCCGAGGACGACGTGCAGGTAGACCACGAACGCGAGGGCGATCACGAACGCGAGCGGATGCACGGCGCTGTCGGGGAGGCCGAGCTCCTCGGCCAGTGGCTCGAGGAGGTGAGCCAGCGCGGGCTCGGCCACGGCGCCGAGTCCGAGCGAGCAGACGGTGATCCCGAACTGGGCTGCGGCCATCACCAAGGAGACCTGTTCCATGGCACGCAGGGCCTGACGGGCCAGTGCGGAGCCCTGCTGTGCGCGCGGCTCGATCTGGGTACGACGGGCCGAGACGAGTGCGAACTCGGCGCCGACGAAGAAGGCGTTGCCGAGCAGCAGGACGCCACCGAGGATCAGGGCTGCCTGGGTACTCATTCCAGACTTCCTGAGTCGTCGTCGGAGCGGTGCACCTTGCGGATCGAGATCCGGTCGACCCGGAGGCCGTCCATCAGCTCGACCCTGAGCTGGGCGAACTCCTCGATCGGTTCGTCGTCGTCGTCCTCGCCCGGGACGGGAGGCAGCGGGACGATCGCCACGTCCCCGCGCACCGGGATCCTGCCCAGCGTCTGGACGAGCAGGCCGGCGACCGTGTCGTAGTCCTCGTGCTCGGGCAGGGCCAGTCCGGTGGCGTCCAGGACTTCGTCGGGCCGGAGCAGCCCGGAGACGATCCAGGAATCGTCCGGGCGCTGGCGCAGCCGGGCGCCGCTGCGGTCGTGCTCGTCGGCGATGTCGCCGACGATCTCCTCGACGACGTCCTCGAGGGTCACGATGCCGGCGGTCCCGCCGTACTCGTCGGAGACGATCGCCAACTGGAAGCCCTCGCCCCGCAGCAGCGCGAGCAGCGGGTCGAGGCGCAGTGACTCGGGGACGACGGTCGCGGGCACCATCACCTCGCGGATCCGCGTGGACGCTCGTTCGGCACGGGGGACCGCGACCGCCTGCTTGACGTGCACCGAGCCGACGATGTTGTCGGTGCTGCCCTTGGTGACCGGGAACTTGGAGAACCCGGTCGCGGCGGACAGGTCGATGATCGCGGAGACCGGGTCGCCCGCGTCGACGGCGGCCATCCGCATCCGCGGGGTCATGATCTCGCCGGCGGTCCGCGGCCCGAAGGCGAGGGAGCGCTGCACCAGGTGGGCGGTCTCGGTGTCCAGAGTGCCTTCCGAGGCGGACCGGCCGGCCAGCGACGACAACTCCTCCGACGAGCGGGCCGAGCGCAGTTCCTCCTGCGGTTCGACGCCGAGCGAGCGGACGATCGCGTTCGCCGAACCGTTGAGGAGCCGGATCGGGATGCCCATCGCGGTGGTGAACCCGCGCTGGGCGCGTTGGGTCGCCTTGGCGGTCGCCAGGGGGAGCGCGATCGCCACGTTCTTGGGAACCAGCTCGCCGAAGATCATCGTCATGAACGTCGCCAGTGCCATGCCGAGGGCGACCGCGGTGGGACGGACAGCGCCTTCGGGCAGGCCCATCGCCTCCAGGGGTCCTTGGAGCAGGTCGGAGATGGCGGGCTCGGCGAGGAAGCCGATCGCGAGGTTGGTCAGCGTGATGCCGACCTGGGCACCGGAGAGCTGCGTGGACAGTGAGCGCAGCGCGGTCTCGACCCCGGCGGCGCTGCGGTCACCGGCCTTCGCGGCGCGGGCGACCTCCGCGCGGTCCACCGTCACCAGGGCGAATTCGGCCGCCACGAACAGACCGCAGGCCGCCGTCAGCGCCAGCGACACGCCAAGCAGCAGCCACTCCATGCGGCCATTGTTGCGGGTCTGGACCAAATGCGCTCACCGGAGACACACCGTGGGTAACCGTGAGAAGGTCGGAATGCTTTTCCCGGACGTGCGAAGTGGGGCGGAAAGGGGCGGTGATGCTCAGACTCTCCGGTGCCGGCGACTCCCACGTCGGCCTGGTCCGGTCCGGCAACGAGGATTCAGGCTTCGTCGGACCGACGTGCATCCTGATCGCTGACGGCGTCGGTGGCGGAGCCGCCGGCGAGGTCGCATCGGCCACCACCGCGTACGCCGTCGCCAAGATGGTGATGCAGCGTTCCGGTCAGGATCCGGTCGAGGTCCTGACCGACGCGGTCCAGCTGGCCCAGACCCAGGTCGCCGCCGGGATCAGCGCCGACCGCAGCAGAGCCGGGATGGCGACCACCCTGACGGCGGTCGTGACCGACGGCGAGGACTTCGCCCTGGCGCACCTCGGCGACTCGCGCGGCTACGTGTTCCGCGACGAGACGCTGACCCTCGTCACCCGCGATCACACCTACGTCCAGGACCTCGTCGACGACGGACGCCTCGACCCGGACGAGGTGCCGGACCACCCGTGGCGAAACGTCGTCCTGCGCACGGTCAACGGCAACGTGGACGCCGAGCCGGACGTCCTCGCCCTGCACCTGACCGAAGGCGATCGACTCCTGCTCGCCACCGACGGGCTCACCGACCTGGTCGGCGAGGCCGAGATCGACGAAGTGCTGCGCCGTCGCAACGATGACGACGCGGTCCCCGCATTGATCGCCGCGGCGCTGGCCCGGGGCGGGCGGGACAACATCACCTGCATCGTCGCGACCGTGGTGGACGGGCCGTCGGTCAGTGCGGACGGGCGCCTGCTCGGCGCGGTCATGCAACCGGAGAACGTGGTCGACCCCGGCGCGATCAGCTCCGACGCGGGCTGAGCGGGTGGGCGTGTCGGGTTCCACAGTGGAACGTGTTCCACTCAGCCGGGCGGCAGGGGAGAATGGCCGACATGGCTGACATCGCACGTCCCCGCCTCGAAGGCTCCGTCGCCGTCCGCGAAGGGCGACGACTCTCCTTCGCCGAGTTCGGCACTCCGCGCGGTGCCGCGATCTTCTGGCTCCACGGCACCCCGGGCGGACGTCGGCAGATCCCCGTCGAGGCACGGCTGTACGCCGAGGAGAACGACGTACGGATCATCGGCGTCGACCGTCCCGGCATCGGCACCTCGACCCCGCACCTGTACGAGAACGTCCTCGACTTCGCCGGCGACCTGGCCGTGCTGGCGGACAACCTGGGCATCGACACGATGCGGGTGATCGGCCTCTCCGGCGGCGGTCCGTACGCGCTGGCCGCGGGTGCGGCGCTCGCCGACCGGGTCCACGGCGTCGGCGTCCTCGGTGGTGTCGCCCCCACCCAGGGCCCGGACGCGATCCGCGGCGGCCTGGTCGAGGTGGCGCCGTACCTCGCCCCGCTGATCGGTGCGACCCGGATCCCGCTCAGCTATGCGCTCGCCGCCGCGATCCGACTGGTCAAGCCGCTGGCCGGCGTCGGCATCGACGCCTACGCCGCGGTCCAGCCGCGCGGCGACAAGGAACTGCTGGCCCGCCCCGAGTTCCGGGCGATGTTCCTCGACGACCTGATCCACGGCGCCCGGTTCCAGGTGGGCGCCCCGCTCGCCGACATCCTGCTGTTCACCAAGCATTGGGGCTTCGAGGCCGCGGACGTCCATGTCCCGGTCCGCTGGTGGCACGGCAACGCGGACCACATCATCCCGCACGCCCACGGCGTGCACATGGTCGAGCGCCTCCCGGACGCCGAGTTCGCGACCATCGACGGCGAATCCCACCTCGGCGGACTCGGCGCTGCGACCGAGGTGCTCAGCACGCTGATGGAGCTCGGACCGCGCAAGCCGGTGCGAAAGACGGCGGCGAAAAAGGGTGGAACGGGCAAAACGGCCACCGTTCGCGCCGTACGAAAGCCCTGAAACCGGCCGTGTACCACTGGCGTCACGCGACGTCATGGGCCACAATGGGACCACAAGTTCACAATCGTCACTTCAACACCTCGACATGGACTGAGCCCGCTGGGGAAGGCGTAGCTCAACGCCGGAGTCAGAGGAGGCTGAAATGACGCGCAATGCAACCCGTGGAGTCCTGTACATCCACTCGGCGCCGTCTGCGCTCTGCCCGCATGTCGAGTGGGCCGCCGGCGGCGTACTCGGCGTTGCCATGAACTTCGAATGGACGCCCCAGGCGGCGCAGGCCGGCAGCTACCGGGCCGAGTACTCCTGGACCGGCGACGCCGGCACGGCTGCCGCCATCGCGTCCGCGCTGCGCGGGTGGAACCAGCTGCGCTTCGAGGTCACCGAGGAGGCGACCCCGGCGACCGAGGGCGCCCGCTTCTCCTACACCCCCGACCTCGGCGTCTTCCACGCCGTGACCGGCCTGCACGGGGACCTGATGATCCCGGAGGACCGCCTGAAGGCTGCCGTGATCAAGGCCGCGCTCGGGGACACCACGATCGAGCTCGAGATCGACAAGCTCCTCGGCAAGCCGTGGGACGACGAGCTCGAGACGTTCCGCTACGCCGGCGAAGGCGTCTCGGTCCGGTGGTTGCACCAGGTCGTCTGAGGGCTTAAAGCGGGATGTTCGTGTGCGTCCCGCGCTGCACCAGACCGGCACCGGCGATCGCGTGCGCGATCGCGGAGCGCGTCGCGTCCGGCTCGACGACCTCGTCGACGACACCGATCTCGATCGCCTTGTCGATGCCACCGGCGATGCGGGCGTGCTCCTCGGCCAGTTCGGCCTCGACGACACCACGGATCTCGGGAGCGACCTCGGCCAGCTTGCGACGGTGCAGGATGCGGACCGCGGCGACGGCACCCATCACGGCCACCTCGGCACCCGGCCAGGCGAACACGCGGGTCGCGCCCAGTGAGCGGGAGTTCATCGCGATGTAGGCACCGCCGTACGTCTTCCGGGTCACCACGGTGACCCTCGGGACGACGGCCTCGGCGAACGCGTGCAGCAGCTTCGCGCCACGACGGACCACGCCGTCCCACTCCTGGCCGACGCCAGGCAGGTAACCGGGTACGTCGACCAGCACGATCAGCGGGATCCCGAACGCGTCGCACATCCGCACGAACCGGGACGCCTTCTCCGCCGACAACGAGTCCAGGCAGCCGCCGAGTCGCAGCGGGTTGTTCGCGATCACGCCGGTGGTGCGACCGCCGAAGCGACCGAGGGTGGTGACGATGTTCGGGGCCCACTTGGCGTGCAACTCGATCGCGGTGCCCTCGTCGAGGACGTTGTCGACGAGCGGGTGCACGTCGTACGCGCGCTTCTTGTTGTCGGGGAGCAGGTCGGCGAGGTCGATGTCCTCGACCGCCGCCACGTCCAGGGTGCCCTGGGCGCCGAGGAGGAAGGCGATGTCGCGGGCCTTGTCGAGCGCCTCGCGCTCGGACTCGGTGAGCACGTGGACCACGCCGGAGCGCCGTCCGTGGGGCTCCGGGCCGCCGAGGCGGAGCATGTCGACGTCCTCGCCCGTGACCGAACGGACCACGTCCGGTCCGGTGACGAAGATCCGGCCCTCGGGCCCGAGGATCACGACGTCGGTGAGCGCCGGTCCGTACGCCGCCCCGCCGGCCGCCGGGCCGAGCACGACGGAGATCTGCGGGATGGTGCCGGACGCACGCGTCATCGCGTGGAAGATCTCGCCGACGGCGTGAAGGGAAAGCACGCCCTCGGCCAGCCGGGCGCCGCCCGAGTGCCACAGGCCGATGATCGGGACCCGGTCGGTCAACGCCCGCTGGTACGCCGCGACGACCACCTTGCAGCCGTCGGCGCCCATGGCGCCGCCCATCACGGTCGGGTCGGAGCAGAACGCGACGCAGGTCTTGCCGTTGACCCGGCCGACAGCGGCGAGCATCCCGGAGTCGTCGATCGCCGAGATCGGCGAGAAGATGCCGTCGTCGTAGAACGCGGCCAGCCGCTGGAGCGGGTGACGCGGGTCTTCCTCACGCGGCGGCTTCGCGGCGGTGGGCTTCTCAGGTGCTTGGGTCATGACAGGCTCCCGAAGACGACGGCGACGTTGGCGCCGCCGAACCCGAACGAGTTGTTGAGCGCGGCGATGTCGCCACCGCGCAGTTCCCGAGCGGTGGTCGGGATGTCGAGCTCGACCGCCGGATCGAGGTTGTCGAGGTTGATCGTCGGTGGTGCGAGGCGGTGATGGATCGCCAGCACGGTCGCGATCGACTCCAGCGCACCGGCGCCGCCGAGCAGGTGCCCGGTCATCGACTTGGTGCTGGTCACCACGACCTCCTCGGCGAACTTGCCGAGCGTCGCGTGGATCATCAGGCCCTCGGCCACGTCGCCCTGCGGGGTCGAGGTTGCGTGCGCGTTGATGTGCGCGATGTCAGCCGGAGCGACGTCAGCGTCCTCCAGCGCCCGCTGGATCGCGCGGGTGCCGCCACGTCCTTCGGGGTCCGGCTGTGCGATGTCGTGCGCGTCGTTGGTGATCCCGGTGCCGAGGACCTCGGCGTAGATCCGGGCGCCACGGGCGCGGGCGTGCTCGAGCTCTTCGAGGACCAGGACGCCGGCACCTTCGCCGAGGACGAACCCGTCGCGGCCGGTGTCCCACGGACGCGAGACCTTGGTCGGGTCGCCGCCCTCCTCGCTGCCGGTCTTCGAGAGCGCCATCATCTGGGCGAACGCGGCCATCGGCAGCGGGTGGATGGCCGCCTCGGTGCCGCCGGCGACCATGACGTCCGCGCGGCCGAGCCGGATCTGGTCGACGGCGAGGGCGACACCCTCGTTGCCCGAGGCGCAGGCCGACACCGGCGTGTGCACGCCGGCCTTGGCGCCGACGTACAGGCCGATGTTGGCGGCCGGCGCGTTCGGCATCAGCATCGGGACCGCGAGCGGGGAGACCCGCCGCGGGCCCTTCTGCTGCAGGATCTCGAAGTTGGAGAGCAGGGTGGTGACACCACCGATGCCGGACGCGACAGCGACCCCGAGCCGCTCGGGGTCCACGTGTCCCCCGTCGGCGAGGCCGCTGTCGGTCCAGGCTTCGATGGCCGCGACCATCGCCAGCTGGGCGGAGCGGTCCAGGCGCCGGGCCTTGACCCGGTCCAGCACCTCGGACGGGTCGACGAGCGCGGTCCCGGCGATGCGGACCGGCTGCTCGTCATCCCAGGCGTCGGAGAGGTGGCGTACGCCGGACTTCCCGGCGACGAGGGCGTTCCAGGTACTGGGGACATCCCCGCCGACCGGGCTGGTGGTGCCCAGTCCGGTGACGACAACTCTGCGACGACTCATGATGCTGCTCCTCTGGCTCGATCGGACCTGGCGTGCTTCAGGCCGCCTGGGCCTTCTCGATGTAGTTGACGGCGTCGCCGACGGTCTTCAGGTTCTTGACCTGGTCGTCGGGGATGCGCACCGAGAACTTCTCCTCGGCGGCGACCACGACCTCCACCATCGACAGCGAGTCGACGTCGAGGTCGTCGGTGAACGACTTCTCCAACTGGACGTCAGCGGCGGGGATGCCGGTGACCTCGTTGACGATCTCGGCGAGTTCGTTGCGGATCTCTTCGGTGGTTGCCATGTCGGCTGGTTCCTTTCTGGGGGTACTGCTGTTGATTGGTGAAAACCGGGGGGAGGGGTCGATCAGGGGACGCGGACGACCTGGGCCGCGTAGGACAGCCCGGCGCCGAAGGCGATCAGCAGGGCGAGGTCGCCGCTGCGTGCGGTCCCTTCCTCGTACATCCGGCCCAGCGCGAGCGGGACGGAGGCGGCCGAGGTGTTGCCCTGCTCGGCGACGTCGCGTGCGATCCGGACGTGCTCGGGGAGCTTCATCGCCCGCGCCATCGCGTCGATGATCCGCATGTTGGCCTGGTGCGGGACGAACAGGTCGAGGTCGTCGACGGTGATCCCGGTGCGGTCCAGGGTGGCCTGGGCGACCTTGGCCATCTCGAAGGAGGCCCACCGGAACACGGTGCCGCCGTCCATCTGGATGAAGGGCATCTCGGGAACGTCGGAGGCGAGCACGTCGCGCCAGTCGACGCTCTGCCGGATCGCGTCGTACTGCTCGCCGTCCGAGCCCCACACGACCGGGCCGATCCCGGGCGTCTGCGACGGACCGACGACCACGGCGCCGGCGCCGTCACCGAAGATGAAGGCGGTGCTGCGGTCGGTGCGGCTGGTCATCTCGGAGAGAAGCTCGGCGCCGACGACCAGCACGTGCCGGGCGGTGCCGGCCCGGACCATGTCGTTGGCCAGCCCGAGCGCGTGGCAGAAGCCGGAGCAGGCGGCCGAGATGTCGAAGGCGACCGGGCTCTGGGTGCCGAGCAGGTGCGCGAGCTTGGTGGCCAGGGCCGGGGTCTGCATGGTGTGCGTGCAGGTGGCGACGATGACGGCGTCGATCTGGGCGGCCTCGATTCCGGAGGCGGCGATCGCCTTCTCGCTGGCAGCCAGCGACATCGATTCGAGCGTCTCGCCCGGTCCGACCCAGCGGCGTTCCTTGATGCCGGAGCGCTGCTGGATCCACTCGTCGCTGGAGTCGATCGCCTCGATCACTTCGGAGTTCGGCACGATGCGCTTGCCGCGCTCGGTGCCGAGGCCGAGGATCGCCGCGTGCGGTGACGGGGTCGGCATCGTCCAGGTGATGTCCTTGGACTCGCTCATGCGGGCACCGCCTCGGGGTGCAACCGGACCAGGGGCTGACCGGGGGAGACCAGGTCGCCGTCCTCGACGAGCCACTCGACGACGGTGCCGCCGTGCGGGGCGAGCACCGCGGTCTCGTCACGGGTGGACCGCACGATGCCGATGGTGCTGTCGGGTGCGAGGGACGCGCCCTCGCCGCCGGCCTGGCGCACGAACGTGCCCTTGGTCGGGGCGACCAGCAGGCGCCAGGTCGGGTGGATGTCGATCGAGGACTGCGTCCCGTGCTTGTCGACGAAGTCGCGGGCGGCCTCGAGCTGGTCGGGCGTCTTGAGCGCGAACGTCTCCACGCCCGGGAGGGCGCGCTTGGCGATCCCGGTGAGCGTGCCGGCGGGCGGCATCTCGAGGATCCCGGTGACGCCCAGGTCGCGCATCGTCTGCAGGCAGAGGTCCCAGCGGACCGGGTTGGCGACCTGGGTGACGATCCGGCGCAGCACGTCGCGACCGTCGTGGACGATCTTGCCGTCGGCGTTCGAGATCACCGGGGTGCGCGGGTCGTGCGTCGAGACGGCCACCGCGAGGTCGGCGAGCACCTGGACCGCCGGGCCCATGTGCTCGGTGTGGAACGCGCCGGCCACCGGGAGCGGCATCAGACGGGCCTTGGCCGGCGGAGCCGCGGCGAACGCCTCCAGCTGGGCGAGCGTGCCGGCGGCGACGATCTGGCCCTCGGCGTTGACGTTCGCGGGGGTGAGGCCGTGCTGCGTGAGCGCGGCCATCACCTCCTCGGGATCCCCGCCGAGGACGGCGGTCATCCCGGTCGGGACGGCGGCGGCTGCGTGAGCCATCGCCTTCCCGCGCTCGCGGACCAGGACCATCGCCTGCTCCGCGGTGATCACCCGGGCGCCCGTCGCCGCGGTCAGCTCGCCGACACTGTGGCCGGCGACCGCGCCGATCTTGCTGAACGCATCCGCCGGGTGCGGGTACAGGGCCAGCGCCGAGACCAGGCCGGCGGCGACCAGCAACGGCTGGGCCACGGCCGTGTCGCGGATGGTGTCCGCGTCGGCCTTGGTGCCGTAGTGGGCCAGGTCCATCCCGGCCACCGTCGAGAGCCAGTTCAGGCGCTCGGCGAACTGCGGGTACTCGAGCCAGGGCTCGAGGAAACCGGGGGTCTGGGCTCCCTGTCCGGGGGCGACGATGATCAGCACATGTCTACTGTTGCCGACTACCTCGTGGTACGACGCCTGCGCAGCGCACGAAAACCTGGGGCGGGTTTTTGTAGGAGGTCTACAAATCCGTGCTCTGCAACCGTCCCAGCGTGAACGCCACCCGAAGGGTGTAGGAGTCGCGTGCGTCCGAGGGAGTGAGCCCGGTGGTCTCGGCAGCGCGCCGCAACCGGTACCGCACGGTGTTGGCGTGCACGAACAACCGGCGCCCGGTGGCCTCGATCGACGACCCGTTGGCCAGGTACGACTCGACGGTCTCCAGCACGGACCCGCCGGCCTCGGCGAGCGGGGTGTAGACCTGCTCGATCAGGGTCCTGCGAGCCTCCTCGTCACCGGCCAGGGCGCGCTCCGGGAGGAGGTCGTCGGCCGCGACCGGTCGTGGTGCGTCCGCCCAGCCGTGGGCCACCCGGAGCCCGGCCTGGGCGGCGTCGGCGGAGATCCGGGCCTCGGTCAGCGCGGTGACGACCGGCCCGACGACGACCGGGCCGTCCGCGAAGGCGCTGGTGATGGTCGCCGCCGGCTTGCCGTGCCGGTCGACCCCGCCGAGGATCACCAGGAGGCGGTCACCCTGGACCGCGCAGAGGCAGTCCATCCGGTGCTCGCGGGCGATCCGGCGTACGTCGTCGACGGCGCTGCCCTCGCCGAGGCGACCGGCCATCACCACGACCTTGCCGGTCCCGTCCCAGCCCAAAGCGCTCGCGCGTGAGGAGATGGTCTCGTCGCCCTCGCCGCGCAGCAGCGAGTCGACCACCAGCGCCTCCAGGCGGGCGTCCCAGGCGCCGCGCTGCTCGGCGTACCGGGCGTAGACCTCGGCGGTGGCGAAGGCGACCTCGCGGGCGTAGCGGTTGAGCGGTGTGCGCACCGCTTCGGCGTCGTCGCCGAGGACCTCATCCAGGTTCTCGTCGACGACGATGATCGAGAGCCGGACCATCGCCACGGTCTGCTCCAGGGTGATCTCACCGGCCATCTCGCGCGGCGCCACGCCGAAGACCTCGGCCCGGATCGTGGTGGACCCGTCCGGGTTCCGGTACCAGTCGATGAAGGACTTGATGCCGGCCTGGACGATCAGTCCGATCCAGGACCGGTCCTCGGCGGGCAGTTGGGTGACCCAGGGCATGTCCACCTCCATCCGGCTCAGCGCCGCGGTGGAGAGGGCGCCGCTGGCACGGGTCAGCCGCTGGGCGATCTGAGCGCGCGTCCGGGTCACGCCCTCATCCTGCCCGGTAGAGCCGGTTACCCGCGCGTTCGGGGCGCTGAACCGGGCGGGTGGGTTGCCGGTCACATGCGTCACTTCTGTCACACATTCGTGTGAATTGCCTTGCACCGCAGGGAAAACGGCATCGACCTCTGATTGACTGCGAGAACTCCGGCAACAGCCGGACCAGTCGGTGGGGCCAGAAATGGGGAACGTCGTGGTCGACACGCTCGAGGTCCAGAAGGTCCTGATCCACGGGCATGAGCGCGCCTACGTGAAGATGGGCACCGGCCCGGCACTGCTGCTCCTGCACGGACTCGGGTGCGACCACACCACCTGGCTCCCGGTGATCGCGAAGCTGGCCAAGAAGTACACGGTGATCGCTCCGGACCTGCTCGGACACGGCCAGAGCGCCAAGCCCCGGGCCGACTACTCGGTCGGCGGTTACGCCAACGGGATGCGCGACCTGCTCACCGTCCTGAACATCGACAAGGTCACCGTGGTCGGGCACAGCCTCGGCGGCGGGGTGGCGATGCAGTTCGCCTACCAGTTCCCCGAGCGCACCGAGCGGATGGTGCTGATCGCGCCCGGCGGTCTCGGCCCGGAGGTGACGCCGATGATCCGCGCGGTCGGACTGCCCGGCTTCAAGGCAGCGATGGCGGTGCTGACCCTGCCCGGGATCCGGCACCTCGGGATCGCCGGCATGCGCGCGCTGTCCCGCTCCGGCCTGACCGCCACCCACGACCTCGACGAGGTGGCCGAGATCTACGACTCGTTCAAGGACCCGGGAGCGCGCGCCGCGATCGCCCACGTGGTGCGTGCCGTCGTCGACACCCGTGGCCAGATCGTCACGATGGTCGACCGCGCCTACCTGACCCAGGCGATGCCGATGCTGGTCGTCTGGGGCAGCGAGGACATGGTCATCCCGGTCAAGCACGCGGAGACCGCGGCGACGATCGCGCCCGGTGCCCAGGTCGAGGTCCTCGGCAACGCCGGCCACTTCCCGCACAAGGACCACCCGGAGCGGTTCGTGAAGATCCTCAACGACTTCATCCGCTCGACCCAGCCGGCGTCGTACCACCGCGGTCGGTGGCGGACGCTCCTGCGCAACGGCCCGCTCTCCCCGGTCACCGAGCAGCTGCACCTCGCGCGCGCCGTCCCCATCGCCTGAGGCCGGCGCCCGAGGTCAGCGCGACGGCGTCTTGTCGAACCAGGTGAACGCCGCCGTCACGACCCCGAAGCCGCAGCACACCACGGCGAGCCCGACGAAGAGTGACTGCAGGTCGAAGAACGCCGGCAGGCTGAGCAGACCGAAGACGACGGCCGCGACGAACCACGCAGCCGAGCGCTTCCCGGCCCGGAGCAACTGAGCCTGCTGCTCCGGGGTCCACTCGAGCTTCACGCGTCGCCGCCCTCCTGGGCGACGCCCGAGACGGCCGTCGGGTCGTCGATCCGGTAGCGGGCGAACGCCTCGGTGACGGCTTCGGGCTTGACCTCGCCGCGGGCCGCCAGTGCCTGCAGCGCCTGCACCACGACCGACTGCGCGTCCACGTTGAAGAAGCGTCGTGCGGCAGCGCGCGTGTCGGCGAAGCCGAAACCGTCGGTGCCCAGCGCGTGATAGTCGCCCGGGACCCAGCGCGCGATCTGCAGCGGCACCGCGCGCATGTAGTCCGAGACCGCGACGAACGGGCCCCTGGCGCCGTCCAGCTGGCTGGTGACGAACGGCGTCCGCGGACTCTGGTCGGGATGCAGCAACGCGTCGCGCTCGGCCTCGATCGCGTCCCGGGAGAGCTCGTTCCAGGACGTCACCGACCACAGGTCGGCGCTCACGCCCCATTCCTCGGCGAGCAGCTTCTGCGCCTCGATGATCCAGGGGAACCCGACACCGGAGGCCATCAGCTGCACCTTGGGGGCGTCGCCGCCCAGGTCCGGGCCGTCGGCGAAGTGATAGACGCCCTTGAGCAGGCCGGTGAGGTCGAGATCCTCCGGCTCCTTCGGCTGGACGACCGGCTCGTTGTAGACGGTCACGTAGAAGATGACGTCCTCGCCGAGCGGATGTTCGTCGCTGACCGTGTACATGCGGCGCAGCCCGTCCTGCATGATGTGCGCGACTTCGTGGGCGTGCGCCGGGTCGTAGTGCACGACGGCCGGATTGGTCGCGGCCAGCAACGGGGAGTGGCCGTCGGCGTGCTGCAGGCCTTCACCGGTCAGGGTCGTCCGGCCGGCGGTGGCGCCGATCAGGAAGCCGCGGGCCAGTTGGTCGGCCATCGCCCAGATCGAGTCGCCGGTCCGCTGGAACCCGAACATCGAGTAGAAGATGTAGAACGGGATCATCGCCTCGCCGTGCGTCGAGTACGCCGATCCTGCCGCAGTGGCCGACGCCATCGCGCCAGCCTCGGAGATGCCCTCGTGCAGCATCTGCCCGTCGGTCGACTCGCGCCACTTGAGCAGCTGCTTGCGGTCCACGCCCTCGTACTGCTGCCCACCGGGGTTGTAGACCTTCGCAGTCGGGAACATCGCGTCCATGCCGAAGGTCCGGTACTCGTCCGGTGCGATCGGCACGATCCGCTTGCCGATCTCCGGGTCCTTCATCCAGTCCTTGAGCAGCCGGACCAGCGCCATCGTGGTGGCGATCTTGTTCGTGCCGGAGCCCTGCTTGAGCTCGGAGTACAACTCGTCGCCGGGGACCTTGAGCGGCTTGGCGCGGATGACGCGCTTGGGCAGCGAGCCCCCGAGCTGACGACGACGCTCGAGCATGTACTCGATCTCGGGGGAGTCCATGCCGGGGTGGAAGAACGGCGCAGTGCCGGTGGCGTCGTACGCCTCGTCGAGGTCCCGGTCGCTCATCGGCAGGTAGAGCCGGTCGCGGAACTTCTTGAGGTCGTCCTTCTTGAGCTTCTTCATCTGGTGGGTGGCGTTCCTGCCCTCCAGAGCGTCGATCGTCCAGCCCTTGATCGTGTGCGCCAGGATCACCGTCGGCTGGCCGACGTGCTTGGTGGCGGCATCGAAAGCGGCGTACACCTTGCGGTAGTCGTGCCCGCCGCGTGGCAGCTTCTCGATCTGCCGGTCGGACATGTGCTCGACCATCTTGCGCAGCCGGGGGTCGGGTCCGAAGAAGAACTCCCGGTTGTAGGCGCCGTCCTCGACCGAGAAGGTCTGGAACGCGCCGTCCGGCGTGGTGTTCATCTGGTTGACCAGGACGCCGTCGACGTCGCGGGCGAGCAGGTCGTCCCAGTCACGGCCCCAGATCACCTTGATCACGTTCCAGCCGGCGCCGCGGAAGTTGGCCTCGAGCTCCTGGATGATCTTGCCGTTGCCGGTGACCGGTCCGTCGAGCTGCTGCAGGTTGCAGTTGATCACCCAGGTGAGGTTGTCGAGCTCCTCGCGGGCGGCGACCCGGATGGCGCCGAGCGACTCCGGCTCGGCCATCTCGCCGTCACCGAGGAACGCCCAGACGTGCTGGTCGGAGGTGTCCTTGATGCCGCGGCCGGCCAGGTAGCGGTTGAACCGGGCCTGGTAGATCGAGTTGATCCCGGTCAGGCCCATCGAGACGGTCGGGAACTCCCAGAACTCCGGCATCAGCCGCGGGTGCGGGTACGACGACAACCCCTTGCCGACACCGTGCTGCACCTCCTGGCGGAAGTTCAGCAGTTGCTGCTCGTCGAGGCGTCCCTCGAGGAACGCCCGGGCGTAGATGCCCGGGGAGCCGTGGCCCTGGATGAAGATCTGGTCGCCACCGCCCGGGTGGTCCTTGCCGCGGAAGAAGTGGTTGAAGCCGACCTCGTAGAGGCTGGCGCTCGACTGGTACGTCGCGATGTGACCGCCGACTTCGAGGCCGGGACGGTTCGCGTCCGAGACCATCACCGCGGCGTTCCAGCGGATGAACGCTCGGATCCGGCGTTCGATGTCCTCGTCGCCGGGGAACCACGGCTCGCGCTCGGGCGGGATCGTGTTGATGTAGTCGGTGCTGCGCAGCGCCGGCACGCCGACCTGCTTCTGACGGGCCCTTTCGAGCAGCCGGAGCATCACGTAACGGGCGCGTTCGCGACCGCGGTCGTCGATCAGCGCGTCGAAGGAGTCGATCCAGTCGGTGGTCTCGTCGGGATCGATGTCGGGAAGCTGGGTCGGCAGGCCCTCGTGGATGACGGGGGGTGCGGCCGGGGCCGAGCGTACGGCGGAGTCTGTGTTCTCGTCTGGCACCCTTGCATCTTGGCACGTTCAAACAGCCCGCGAAATCTACCGGCGGGTAGGTGGCCGGGACCGGTGGATGAGCCGGCATTTGCCGCTCCGGAGCCGGTCAGCGGCGTACCAAGAGGCGACACGTATCCCTCTGGGCTTGCGTCGGGACACGTACGTCCGCTGAACTTGGGCATCCGCTCTCGATGGGAGAGCCGGAGCGAGCACAGAAAAGAGGCATCGACGTGAGCCCGTCCGAAGGGGGCGCCGGCCAGCAGGTGGCGGACCGACTGGGTCTGAAAGCCGGCATGGTCGTGCAAGAGCTCGGCTGGGACGAGGACGTCGACGACTCTGTCCGCGTCTCGATCGAGGATGTAATCGACGCCGACATGGTGGACGGGGACTACGGCGATGTCGTGGACGCGGTCCTGCTGTGGTGGCGCGACGGGGACGGCGACCTGGTCGACGCACTGGTCGACTCGCTGACCGATCTGGTCGGCGGCGGCTCGGTGTGGCTCGTCTCGCCGAAGGTCGGCCGCGCGAACGCGGTCGAGCCGTCGGAGGTCGCAGAAGCAGCGCCGATCGCAGGCTTGTCCACGACGACGACGGTCTCGGTCAGCCAGGACTGGTCGGCTACCAAGCTGGTTGCGCCCAAGGGCCGCTGAGCCAGGTGCCGCTTCAGGTGGGGGACCTAGCCCCCGATTTCACACTTCGTGACCAGCACGGCAGCGAGTTCCGGCTCTCGTCGTACGCCGGTGAGAAGGCGGTGCTGATCGTCTTCTACCCGTACGCGTTCAGTGGCGTGTGCACCGGCGAGCTGACCGGGTTCCGCGATCGCCTCGGCGAGTTCGAGACCGCGACCACGACGCTGGTGGCGATCTCCTGCGACCCGGTCTACACCCAGCGGGCCTTCGCCGACCGGGACGCGATCTTCTTCCCGTTGTTGGCCGACTTCTGGCCGCACGGGGAGGTCGCCTCGGCGTACGGGGTCTTCGACGCCGAGCAGGGCTGCCCGGAGCGCTCGTCGTTCGTGGTCGATCGCGACGGCCGGATCGCCTGGGCGGTGCACAACGACCGGGGCACAGCGCGTGATCTCAGTACACAAGCCGCCCAATTGGGATCAGTCGGCTAGTCAGTTCGGGCCATTTCGTCCGCCAATCGGGATTCACCCCTTGCCTTGCTGGTTGAGCATGCGATTATTACGGCGTTGCGACCGCTGGTGACCCGAGACGCCAGCGGTCGCAGCCTTTTTGTTTCCGGACCCTTTTTGCCCGGGCCCGATGGCGCCCCTTAGTCTTTGCCGGTCCACGGGCGTGTAGCTCAGCGGTAGAGCGCTTCCCTTACAAGGAAGATGTCGGGGGTTCGATCCCCTCCGCGCCCACCACGGTCAGCTCGCCTCGTCGTACGCCTGGTCGTAGCGGCTGTCCCGGAAGTGCGGGAGGTCGTACTCCCAGTGCAGGTCGATGCGAAGCGGACGCGCGGCCTCGTCGGCGGCGCGCAAGTGGTCGACCGCATCAAGTAATTCAGTCGCTGAGAACTGAATCCGGCCGGCATCCCGCCATGTGGAACTGGTCGGGTGCTCGGTCGGCCGGACCTCGTGAGCGAAGCCGGCGGGGGTCACGAGTGCGAAGGCTCCGGTCCGGGTCTGGACGATCCGGAATCCGGGAGAGTGCTTGGCGGTGTGGTCGGTCTTGCAAGCGGGCCAGAGGTTGCGCGGTGACGTCGGACCGGTCGGCCAGGGAATGCGGTGGTCGAGCTCGGCCTCGGTGGCGGGTAGGTCGCAGCCCGGGCGGAAGCAGGTGCCGTGCTCGGCGACGACGGCTCCCCAGATCGCCGGGGTCGGTCGGTAGCTCGTCGTCGATCGCTCGACGCACTGCCCGGCCGGATCGGTGAGCATTCGATGCCAGGTGGCGCCGGGCTGCTGGGCGATCATCCGAGCCAGACCGGCGGGGATGACGGTCCCGCCGGAGAGCACTCCAGGGTCGTCGCTGATCCCCATCACGGTCTGGATCGGCACGGTCAGGTTGATCACCGGACGCGCGTAGGTCGGCAGCGGCAGGTCTGTGGTGACGCCGTGGGTGAGGAGCTCGACGGCCAGGTCGGTCCTGAGCTGGTCGAGGGTCCGCTTGTCACCCTGTGCGCGCTGCTGCTTGGCGGCCAGAGTGAGGCGGTGCCGGGCGAGTTGGATCTGATCCGTGGTCGCGGCCAAGGTCAGCCACGAGATGCCGTCCTCGCCGTCGGAGGTCTGCACACTCCGATCCTCGTGCGCCCGGGCGAAGCGGGCTTCGGCGTCCCTCGCGCGGAGCTTGCGGATCTCGTAGGCGAGCTTGTTGCGCAGTTGCTTCGGGGTGCAGGTGACGATCGGGACCTCGATGCCGGGGACGGTCGTGAGGTGGCGGGTCAGGAACCGTTCGAGGGCCTTCGCGATCGCGGCGTACTCCTCGGGCAGGTCGAGCGACTGCCGGGCTGTGTCGGCGATCGTGGTCGCGCGGTAGGCGTCCAGTTGTCCGGCGCGGCACAGGCCCCAGGCGAACGGGAAATGCTCGTCGAGCCAGAGCGCGACGTTGAGCTGGCGACGGATCCAGGATTCGGCAAGGCCCCAGAGCTCACCGACCTCGACGACCGTGTGCTGTCGAGCGGTCAACGAGAAGGGACCGCCCTGGAACTCGCGGACTCCCTGGTCGGCCTCGCGGCGACGGAAGTAGGTGACCAGCCGAGCCCAGCGGTCGGCGGAGGCGCGGTTCTCCGTGATGGCGGCGCGGACACCGCCGAGGAGGAGATCGTGGTCGGACAGCGCGTCCAGGTCAGGCACAGCAGTAGCAGTCAACGAAATCTCCCGAGCGAACCAGCGACCCCTACCTCCAGAACGCTACGGGAGACCACCGACAATTCGGGCGCGGTTCAGGGGCTGCCGTGCAGCACGTTCACGGCAGTCAGCCGGTAGTCGTCGTCGTAGAACAGCTGGACGGCCCAGCTCTCGCCACACGTGAGCCCCGGACCCGATCGGCGGACCACCACAGAGTTGCGTGCGCCGACGTCGCCCGGCGAGATCGGCTCCGCGAGGGTGTCCAGGCAACCGGGCACGGTCCCCACAACGCCTACGCCGTCCAAGCCCTTGCCTTCGCGGAGCAGTCGCAAGGGCGAGTACGGGCAAGTGCTCTCGGCATAGGTGGCACACATGTCCCACGCTGCCGGATCGTCGGTCTGGTCACCGGCGATCGTCCGCTGGAACTTGTTGCCGAGGTAGAGGCGAATCGACCCATGGGTGGTGTCGGGGAACTTGTGAACGCCTTGCATGAATCCGAGGAAGCGCATGGCCACGGTCGCTGCCTGCGGATTCTCGGGCGGGTTCACGGCGCTGCCGCCTGCTGACTCTTCGAACGGCACGAGCCGTCCGCCGGTGCGGTAGACCAGCGCATCGATGGGGCCCTGGGTGCCGAACACGGACGATCCGTCCACACCGGTGCGGAAGACGTCCATGGTCTGACACCCGGACACGTACGCCGGGGCTGCGACGACCGACAACGCGCTCCGCCCCTGGAGGCCCTCCGGCCAGGGGTCGTTCCCGCATCGGAGAAACCGCCCGTCGTTCTCCTTCACCTCGAATTGGTGGATCGGATATCCGTTGGCATCAGGATCGATTCCGCCGAGGCCGGCGATCCGGGTGACGAAGTGCACCAGGCCTGTGCCACCTGCCTGAGCGGGCCGCGTGACCAACTCGAGTGCTTTCTCACCGGTCAGCATGTGGGTGGTGCCGTTGATGTCGATGAGCACGCGATCGGCGAACGAGGGCGCAGCGCCGCGACCCATCGCGAAATCGATGAGCTGCCAGGCAAAGGTGTCCACGCTCCCAACGCAGTCGACCGTCGGGGCCTCGCGCGTCACGGTGATGGTCACCGTCGATCCGGCGCTCAATGGGGCTGTCGGATTCGGGTCGATGTCGATAACCCGGCCCGATTCGCGGCAGGCGGCGACTTCGTCGATCACGTTGACCTGGTACCCGGCCCGCTCGAGCATCCGGGTCGCTTCGTCGGCCCGCATCCCGAACGGTGACGGCACGAAACCGGGGTTGACCGTCGGCAGAGCCGGGCTCGGACCGGTCGGACTCGGCTCCTTGGCCCTGTCCTCGCGGCTGACGCTGACCCCGACTGCGATGGCGACGACGACGGCGACCGCCGCCGCCAGCGGCACGATCCAACGAGCGCGCTCCGGCGCGGCAGTCGGCAGATCCCGTGCCGGCGGCACGTCGATCGTCGTGGCCGCGCGCTGCAACAGATCCCGCGCTTCAGCTTCGGTCACCATCAGTTGCTCCTCACGATGTTCTGGTCCGCGCTCAGCGCAGCGAGTGCGCGGGCGGTGCGGGACTTGACCGTCCCGGCGGGGAGGCCGAGCACCCGGGCGGTCTCACGCTCGGACAGGTCGGCGTAGAAGCGGAGGACCAGGACCGCGCGGTGCTCCTCACTCAGGGCCTCGACGGCGCTGCGGACCGCCAGTGCGGCGGCGAGGTCGTCGTCGGCGATCACCACCTCGGGCAGTTCCTCGGTCGGTAGTTCGCTGTGCCAGTGCCGAGCCCGGGCGTCGCGGTAGGCGTTGACCAGGACCCGGTAGACGTAGGCGTCCGGGTTGTTCGCACGCGAGACCTTCGCCCAGTGCCGGTAGCAGCGGGTCAGCGTCACCTGCACGAGATCGTCGGCGTCCTGCTGCGGACAGCCGAGCAGCACGGCGGTGCGGAACAGCGTCGCGCGCCTGGCGGCGACGTACTCGGCGAAGTCCACGGTCACAACCGTAGGACCGGCTGGGGGTGAAGATCGGTTCCCGCGTCTCGACAGGCTCGACGAACGGACGCTCGACAGGCCCGGCGCACCGATGGCTAGATTGGCCCCGTGATCGTTCCGTTCAGTGCCGCTGACTTCCTCGACCGGGCGCTCGCGGTCTACCGCGAGCGCGTCGGCGTGTACGACGAGCCGGACCAGCCGGCTCCGTCCCTCGGTGACCTGACGTACGCCGAGCTCGGGGAGCGTGCCCGGGCGATGGCGGCCAAGCACGACTCGCTCGGCCTCGACGTGGGCGACCGGATCGCTTTCGTCTCGCACAACAGCGCACGGCTGCTCAGCGCGTTCTTCGGCGTCTGCGGGTACGGCCGCGTCCTGGTCCCGATCAACTTCCGGCTCTCGGCCGAAGAGGTCGCCTACATCGTCGAGCACAGCGGCGCCCGGGTCCTGTACGTCGACCCGGAACTCTCCGACTCACTCGCCGAGGTGAAGGCCGAGTTCACGTTCGTCATCGGCGAGGACGACGACCTCTACGCCGACGGCGTGGAGCCGCGCGCGTGGGAGCACGACGAGAACGCGACCGCGACGATCAACTACACCTCGGGCACGACCGCACGGCCCAAGGGCGTGCAGATCACCCACCGCAACATCTGGACCAACGCGGTCACCTTCGCGCTGCACGCCGGCGTCACCGACCGGGACGTCTACCTGCACACGTTGCCGCAGTTCCACGCGAACGGCTGGGGGATGCCGTTCGCGATGACCGGGCTCGGTGTGCCGCACGTGATCCTGCGCAAGATCGACGGCGCCGAGATCCTGCGCCGGGTCGAGAAGCACGGCGTGACCGTGATGTGTGCGGCGCCCGCTGTCGTGAACGCGGTCCTGGACGCTGCCGCCACGTGGGACGGCGAGATCCCCGGGCGGGACAAGGTGCGGATCATCGTCGCCGGTGCTCCACCGCCGACGAAGACCGTCGTCCGGGTCGCCGAGGAGCTCGGCTGGGAGTTCATGCAGATCTACGGCCTCACCGAGACCTCGCCGGTTCTCACCGTCAACCGGAGCCGGTCGGAGTGGGACGACCTGTCGCCCGAGGAGCGCGCCGGCAAACTCGTCCGCGCCGGCAACCCGGCTCTCGGCGTCACGTTGAAGATCTCGGAGTCCGGCGAGGTGCTGGCCCGCTCGAACGTCGTGCTGGAGGGCTACTGGGAGCAGCCGGAGGAGTCCGCGGCAGCCCTGGAAGGCGGCTGGTTCCACACCGGCGACGGGGGAGTCATCGGCGACGACGGCTACCTGACGATCCAGGACCGCAAGAAGGACGTCATCATCACGGGCGGTGAGAACGTGTCGTCGATCGAGGTCGAGGACGTGATCTTCTCCCACCCCGACGTCGCCGAGGTCGCGGTGATCGGCGTGCCCGACGAGAAGTGGGGCGAGACGATCAAGGCGCTCGTCGTGAAAGCCGAGGGTTCGGACCTGACCGAGGCCGACCTGATCGCCTACTGCAAATCCAAGGTCGCCGGTTACAAGGCGCCGACCTCGGTGGAGTTCCGCGACGTCCTCGCGCGTACGGCGACCGGCAAGCTGCAGAAGTTCAAGCTGCGCGCGCCGTACTGGGAGGGCCGCGACCGCCAGGTGAATTGATGGCGACCTTCGTGCTGGTACCCAGTCCGTTGCTGGGCCCGGCCGTATGGGCGCCGGTCGCCGACGTCCTCACGCGCGAGGGGCACCAGGCCGTCGTCGCGCACGTCGACGACGTCGTACCCGCGACGACCGGGCTCGCCGACCTGGTGCTGGTGCCGCACAGCAACGCCGGCTACTACGCACCCTCCCTGGCCCAGGCGGTGAGCGCCCGCGGTTGCGTGTACGTCGACGCTGCGCTGCCGCTCGGCTCGACCGACGACGTGCCGCTGGCGCCGCCCGCCTTCTACGCCTTCCTCGAAGGACTGGTCGAGGACGACGGCCTGCTGCCTCCCTGGACGCAGTGGTGGGAGGACCTCGGCGAGCTCTTCCCCGACGAGGGGACCCGGCGATCGATCGAGGCCGAGCAGACGCGGCTCCCGTTGTCGTACTTCGCCGAGCGGGTGGCGGTGCTGCCGGGCTGGGCCGACCGACCCAGCGGGTACCTCGCCTTCGGCGGCACCTACGCCGACGAGGTCGCGTTCGCGTACGAGCACGGCTGGCCGGTGATCGAGTCGACCGGGCAGCACCTGCACCAGCTGCACGAGCCGGAGCTGGTGGCGACGGCGATCGTGACCCTGGCGGATCAGGTCGTGGAGTAGCCGGGCCGGCCGGCGGCGTCCCATTCCTGCCAGAACGCGATGAACCGGTCGCCGAGGAACGTGTCCTCGCCCTCCAGGGCGAGCCCGCCGCGACGGATCGTCCAGTCCCACGGCGCCAGCGTCCGCGCGTTCTCGAGGTGCGCGCTCGTGGCTGCCTGGTCGCCTTGCGCGAAGCACCAGTGCGCGATCCGGCGCTCGGCCAACGCACGCTGCTCATCGTCAGTGCGCCGGGTCGGCGGATTCGCGGCACTGGCCGGGAGCACGCCTTCCTTCACCCAGGCTCGCAACGCGTCGTGGTGCACCTGGCTGTCGATCCCGCTCCAGTCGCGGAACTGGTCGTCGCCGGGCGCGATCGACGGCGGCTTGACGATCCTGTCGTCCTCGTCGACCCAGACCACGGACGGGACGTTGGTGATGCCGTACTTCTCGGCGGTCACGAAGCCGGTGTCGACGGCGACCGGCAGGGTGACGCCGGACTGCTCGATCCACGGGCGGGCCGCCTCCGTGTCGTCATCCAGGGCGACGGCGAAGATCCCGAGTCCGAGGTCCGCGAGCTCGTCCTGCAATTCCTGCCAGGCGCCGAGTTCGTGCCGGCACCCGCACCACGACGCCCAGGTCACCAGGACCCGCTTGCGACCACTGAGGTCGTCGAAGGAGACCGGGTTGCCGTCCACGTCGGCGAGGTCGAGCGACGGTGCGGCGTCGGACTGTGCCGCGTGCTCCGCGGCTGAGGCGACCACCGCGGCCACGTCGCGGACCTCGTCGCGGACCAGGAGCTGGCCGGTGACGTCGGCCCACCCGACGAGATCGATCCAGCCGTCCGGACCGGCCACCGACCGGCCGAAGAGCGGACGACACTCGTCGCCGTGGCAGAAGCCCTCGGGCTTCAGCACCCAGCCGGTGGCGGCGGCCAGCGCGTCGGGCTGCACGTGTTCCGCGCGCGACGGCAGGTCGTGGGCCACGGCGTCGGCGTCGATCAGGATCATGCGTCCGAGGCTAGAACACGTTCTTGCCGAGTGGGGCCGATACTCTGCGGCCATGCGCCTCGCCGACGTGATCGCCCACCTCGAGGGCTGGTACCCGCCGCATCGCGCGGACGACTGGGACCGGGTCGGCCTGATCTGCGGCGATCCCGAGGCCGAGGTGCACCGGATCCTGCTCGCCGTCGATCCCGTGCTGGCCGTGGTCGACGAGGCGGTCGCCCAGGACACCGACCTCGTGATCGTGCACCATCCCCTCTACCTGCGGGGGACCAGCAGCGTCGCCGCCAGCGATCCCAAGGGCCGTGTCGTGCACCGGCTGATCAGCAACGGCTGCGCTCTGTACGCCGCACACACCAACGCCGACTCGCCGGCCGGCGGGGTCAGCGAGTCGATCGCGCTGGCACTCGGACTCATCGACATCAGACCGCTGGAGCCGGACGCGTTCGAACCGCGGGACAAGCTCATCGTCTTCGTGCCTGCTGCCGAGGCCGAGCGGCTCCGCGCCGTCCTGGCCGAGGCAGGCGCCGGCCGGATCGGCGACTACGACGCGGCCAGTTTCTCCACGCCCGGCGAGGGCCGGTTCCGTCCGCTGGACGGCGCGGACCCGGCGATCGGGACGGTCGGTGAGCTCGAGGTCGTGGACGAGGTCCGGATCGAGGTCGTCCTCGACCGCCGGCTGCGCGAGCAGGTGGTCGCCGCGATGCTGGCGGCTCACCCGTACGAGGAGCCGGCGTACGACGTCGTACCGCTCGCCGGGCTGGACGACCCGACACGGGGATCGGGCCGGATCGGTCGGCTCCCGGCCCCGTTGACCCTCTCGGCGTTCGCCGAGCAGGCCGCGGCGACCTTCCCGAGGACGGCCGCCGGCTTGCGGATCGCCGGTGACCCGGACCGGGTCGTCGAGACGGTCGCGCTCTGCGGCGGGGCCGGGGATTTCCTGCTCGACCGGGCCCGCGCCGCAGGTGCGGACGTCTATGTGACCTCCGATCTTCGCCACCACCCGGCGTCGGAGTCGGGTGAGAACCACGGCCCGGCCCTGATCGACGTCGCCCACTGGGCGGCCGAGTGGATGTGGCTGCCGGTGCTCCGGGATCGGCTGACCGGTGCCGTGGGCGATACGGTGGGCGTGAACGTGAGCACGATCAACACGGACCCGTGGACCTTCCGGGTCTGACCATTCGAGGAGATCCCCACTGAAAGCCGACCCGTTCGTCCAGTTGAAGCTCCTTGACGTGCAGGAGCTCGACACGCGTCTCGACACCCTGACCCGTCAGCTCGCCACCATTCCTGAGGCTGCCGCGCTCGCCGAGGTGAACGCCAAGAAATCGGTGGTCGACGACGCGGTGCGCGACCTGCGGGTGGAGGTCGCCGACCTCACCACCGAGCAGGCCCGGGCCGATGCCGACGTGGAGCAGGTCAAGGCACGGCGTGAACGCGACCAGGGCATGATCGACGCCGGCTCGATCAGCGACCCGAAGGCCCTGCAGCGCATGCTCGGCGAGCTCGAGTCGCTGCAGCGCCGGATCTCCGACCTGGAGGACGTCGAGATCGAGGTGATGGAACGGCTCGAGGCCGCCCAGACCGCGCTCGACGCGAACTCCGCCGAGCTCGAGAAGCTCGAGAAGGACGCGGTCGCCCTCGAGCACACCCGGGCGCACAAGTCCGGCGGGATCGACGAGGAGCTGCTGACGGTCGCCGCTGAGCGGAAGACCACTGCCTCCGGGATCCCGGCCGACCTGCTGGCGCTCTACGAGAAGCTGCGTGCGTCCAAGGACGGTGTCGGGGTCTCGGCCCTGCGTGCCCGCGAGTGCGGCGGCTGCCGGCTGACCCTGAACGCCTCCGACCTGCAGGTGATCGCGAAGGCTCCGGTCGACGAGGTCGTGCGTTGCGAGGAGTGCGGCCGGATCCTGGTCCGCACCTCAGAGTCAGGCCTGTGAGTCCAGGGCTGTGAGCGAGGCCGACACCTTCACTGACGTCGAAGCCGTGATCGTCGAGGCCGACGGTGGGTCCCGCGGCAATCCAGGACCCGCGGCGTTCGGCGCCGTCCTCAAGGACGCCCGGACGGCACGGACCCTGGCCGAGATCGGCGAGACCATCGGGGTGGCGACCAACAACGTCGCCGAGTACCGCGGTCTGATCGCCGGTCTCGAGATGGCCGCGGAGCTGACCCCGCACGCCTCGATCGAGGTGCGGATGGACTCCAAGCTGGTCGTCGAGCAGATGTCGGGGAACTGGAAGATCAAGCACCCCTCGATGCAGCCGCTCGCGGCCCGGGCGAACACCCTTGCTCCGGGTGGCACGACCTACACCTGGGTGCCGCGGGAACAGAACGCGCACGCCGACCGGCTCGCCAACGAGGCCCTGGACGGCACCCGCGATCCGGGCGTCCACGTCGTCGGCGCGCCTGCTCCGGTGCCTGAGGCCGGGACCGAGCCTGTCGAGAAGGACCAGGTCCAGCCGGGCGGCGGCTGGATCCCGCCGACCGACCCGCCGACCACGCTGATCCTGGTCCGGCACGGGGTCACCGACCACACCTCGTCCCGGTTGTTCTCCGGCGGCCTCGGCGGTTCGAACCCGGGACTCAACGACGACGGACGAGCCCAGGTGCGTGCGACGGGGGACTGGCTCTCGCCGCTGGGGAGCCAGGTCGACGCGCTGATCTCCTCCCCGGTGCGCCGTACCCGTGAGTCGGCCGAGATCCTCGGCGAGATCCTCGGGCAGCCGGTGCTGATCGAGGACGGCGTCGCGGAGATGGAGTTCGGCGAGTGGGACGGGCTGAGCTTCGCCCAGATCCAGGAGCAGTACCCCGACGACCTGCAGGCGTGGCTGGGCAACCTCGAGACCGCTCCGACCGGTGGGGAGTCGTTCCGCGAGGTCGAGAGCCGGGTCCTCGCCGGGCGCGACCGGATCCTGGCCGATCACACCGGCAAGACCGTCGTCGTGGTCAGCCACGTGACCCCGATCAAGACCCTGGTCGCCGATGCCCTCGGTGCGCCGCTGGACGCGCTCTACAAGATGGAGCTCTCGCCGGCGTCGGTCACGGTCGTCTCGTACTTCAAGGGCGGGTACGGCGGCAACGAGCGGTTGTCCAACCTGCGGCTCTTCAACGGACGCCCGACCGACGCCCCACTGGGGTAGAACACGTTCTAGGTTTCGTGGTTGGCTGACCTCATGCCGCGTTCTCACTTCATCGCTCGGTACGACTTCCGGGCGCCGGGGGCCGATCGAGCCACCCGCCAGGAGATCTTCGCCCGCTCGCTCGAGCAGGCGGCGTACGTCGAGAGCCACGGCTTCTCCTCGATCCTGCTCTCCGAGCACCACGCCTCCGAGGACGGCTACCTGCCCAGCCCGATCCCGGTGGCCGCGGCCTTCGCGGCCCGGACGAGCCGGATCCCGATCTCGGTCTCCGCGTTGCTGCTGAACCTCTACGACCCGATCCGGCTCGCCGAGGACATCGCGGTCGTCGACCACCTCTCCGGCGGCCGGGTGACGTACACGATCGGCCTGGGCTACCGCGAAGAGGAGTACGACCTCTTCGGCCGGCCATGGGCGACGCGTGGCGCCGACATCGAGGCGCGGATCGGCGTGCTCCGGCAGGCCTGGAGCGGCGAGGAGTTCGAGTACGAGGGACGCACGCTGCGGGTCTTCCCGACGCCGTTCAGCGACCCGCACCCGTTCCTCTTCTACGGCGGTGGTTCGCCGGCCGCGGCGCGGAGAGCGGCCCGACTGGGGCTCTCGTTCTCGCCGCAGGGACCGTCCCCGGAACTGGCCGAGCTGTACGCCGCCGAGTGCCGGGCGCACGGACGTGAGCCCGGCATCGTCATCCAGCCGCCGGCGGACGGACCCGCCAACGTCTTCTGCAGCAAGGACCCGGAAGCGTTCTGGGACCAGTACGGCGAGCACCTGCTCGCCGACGCCCGCGGCTACGAGTCCTGGCGCCAGGGCGGCACCAGCCACGTCCGGGACACCTCGACGACCGTCGAGGAGATGAGCGCCGCCGGCGTCTACGTGGTGCTGAGCCCCGACGAGATGATCGAGCGGATGCGCTCCGGTGTCCTGCGTCTGGTCACCACGCACCCGGCCTGCGGAGGCCTCCCGCCGGAGCCGTCTTGGGAGAGCCTGAGGCTCATCTGCGAGACCGTCAGGCCCGCGCTCGCCTGACCCTCAGAGCTCGGCGACGATCACGTCGAGCTGGGTGCCGGCCTTCTTGGGCGCGGCGACCTCGACGGTCCAGCCGAGGTCGCGCAGCTGATCGGCCAGCGCCGCCGGTGTCCTCGGGGTGCCGCCGTCCTCGAGCAGCGCCCGGACTATCCGGCCCTTGGTCGCCTTGTTGAAGTGGCTGACCACTTTGCGGGCGCCGTTCGACTCGTGCAGCACCCGCACGGTCGCGACCCTGCCGCCGAGCTCCGGTCCGGGTCGCCAGAAACCGGCGTACATCCCGGAGCGCAGGTCGACGACCAACCCGTTCCCGGCCGCCTCGGTGAGGATCGGCTCCAGGTACGGGCGCCAGTACGAGCTCACGATGCCGGCGCCGGCCAGGTTGGTGTCTCCCGAGAGCCGGTACGCCGGGATCCGGTCGCCGGGTCGGACCACGCCGAAGAGCGAGGACATGATCGCGATCCAGCGGGTGGCCCGGCGGCGGGCCGCGCCGTCCAGCGAGGCGAGGTCGAGGGCGTCGTACAGGACGCCGGTGTAGATCCGGTCGGCACGTGCCGTCGCAGCGGTGTGCAGTGCGGCGTTGCGCGCGACCAGGTCGAGTTGGGTCGGACCGAGTCCCAGGGCGGTCGCGGTCCCCGCCGGATCCGCGACGGAGGCAGTGACGAGGCGGTCCAGCAACGCGGCACGCGCCTCGGTGAGCTCCGGAAGATCGAGTGAGTCCAGGGCGAGCCGGGCGCCGCGCGCAGGCGCGAACTTCCCCTCGGAGGGCGGGAGCAGGATCAGCACCGGAGCAGCCTAGGCGCTGGCCCGGGCGGTCCTGCATAGGGTGTCCCCGGTAGTCGTCCACCTTCGTCCGCAGTCCGGGAGGGAACACGTGAGCAGCCGCGTCCTGCACGTCGTGAACACCGTGAGCACGGTGGAGGACGGCATCGCCGCGATCCAGGCCGAGCAGAAACTCGAGGTCGGGTTCCCGGCCGACGTGCTCGCGGCCGCCGAGCAAGCCGCTGCCGCGCCGCGGTTGCCGGACCTCGATCGCACCGACCTGGCGTTCCTGACCATCGACCCGGCCGGGTCGATGGATCTGGACCAGGCGCTGCACCTCGAACGCGACGGCGAAGGCTTCGTGGTGCACTACGCGATCGCCGACGTGATGGCCTTCGTCGAGCCCGGCTCGGTGATCGACGTCGAAGCGCGGCGCCGTGGTGAGTCGCTCTACGGCGCGGACAGCAAGGTGCCGCTGCACCCGACGGCGCTGTCCGAAGGCGCGGCGTCCCTGCTGCCCGATCAGGTGCGGCCGGCGTTCCTGTGGACGATCAGGCTCGACGCCCACGGCGACCCGACCGACGCGAGTGTCGAACGGGCCCGGGTGCGGTCCCTCGCACGCCTCGACTACGACGAGGCCCAGCAGATCGTGGATCGGCGCACCGGGACCGACGCGGTCGCCGCGACCCTCGGCCTGCTCGAGGAGGTCGGTGTCCTCCGGCTCGCCCGGGAGGCCGATCGCGGGGGAGTCGACCTGCCCATGCCCGAGCAGGACGTCGACTGCTCGACCCACCCGTGGAAACTTGAGTTCCGCGCGTTGCTCCCGATCGAGTCCTGGAACGCCCAGATCTCGCTGCTCACCGGCTTCGCGGCCGCCCGGATGATGCTCGACGGCCGGATCGGCATCCTGCGGACCCTGCCGCCGCCGCCCGACTACGCGGTGAAGCGGTTGCGTCGTACCGCTCGGGCCCTCGGCATCGACTGGCCCGGCGGACAGGACTACCCGGCGTTCATCCGCGACCTGGACCCGACGAAGCCCCGCCACCTGGCGATGATCACGGCCTCGACCTCGTTGTTGCGGGGTGCCGGGTACGACGCGTTCGACGGCACCGTGCCCGACCAGCCGCAGCACGCGGCCCTGGCGTCGCCGTACGCCCATGTGACGGCGCCGCTGCGCCGGCTCGTCGACAGGTTCGGGCTGGAGATCTGCGCGGCTCTGTGTGCCGGGACCGACGTGCCGGCCTGGGTCCGCGAGGCGTTGCCGGGGTTGCCTGACGTGATGCAGGCGTCGGGCCGCCGGGCGAACGCGTACGAGAACGCGGTGCTGAACCTCGTCGAGGCGGCCACGCTCGCCGAGCGGGTGGGGGAGACCTTCACCGGCGTCGTCGTGGACGCCGATCGCGACGACGCCCGCCGCGGCGACGGCGTGATCGGTGAGCCAGCGGTCACCGCGCCCGTCTCGTCGGACCGACCCCTCCCGCTGGGCGAGGAACTGACCCTGACCCTGGTCGAGGCGGACCCGGCGACGCGCAAGGTCGCGTTCCGGCACTGAGGTTTCGACGGCGAGCGACTATCGTGATCGCTGCGGACGGGCTGGCCGGGCGATCGCGGCGGGACACTCTGTCAAAGGAGGAACCTGTCGAGGAAGGTCCGGGCTCCGAAGGGCAGAGTGGTGGCCAACAGCCACCCGGGGTGACTCGCGGGACAGTGCCACAGAAAACAAACCGCCTCCGGTCTCGACCGGCGGTAAGGGTGAAACGGTGGGGTAAGAGCCCACCAGCGTGGCGGGTGACCGTCGCGGCTAGGTAAACCCCACTCGGAGCAAGTCCAGACAGTGAGCGTTCGAGGGCGGCCCGCCCGAGCTCACGGGTAGGGCGCTAGAGGGTGTCGGCAACGGCACCAGGAGATGGATGATCGCCAGCCCCGGCGTCGTGAGGCGTCGGGGGGAACAGAACCCGGCCTATGAGCCAGCCCGTCCGCACACATCTCCGGCCCCAGAACCCCGCCACCCGCCGGGAGGCAAGGTGACGGGGCCGGTCTGAGATTCCTGGGAGGGGAACGTCTCAGACATTTGGTCCATTCCGATGCTACCCACGTCGAGCCTCGGCTGGCGAGGGGTTCGGCCCGTCGACCGCGCGCCCGGGAGCCAATAGCATCGACGCGCGACCTGCGCCCGGAGAGGACCTGCGACATGACGAGCACCGTTCCTCCTGAGCCTCGCTGGGATCCGGAGAGATTCCCGCCGACGGCACGCACCAGCCGCGCGATCCAGACGGCCAGGTTCGCCCGGAACCCGCTCGACGAACTCAACGCGGCGCGGTCGGCGATCGGCCCGGTGTTCACGCTGCGGCTGTTCCCGTACCAGGGCCTGGTCTGCGCCACCGATGTGGAGACGAACCGGGCGGTGCTGACCGACAGCGAACGGTTCGCCGCGGGCGACGCCGCCTCGTTGATCGAGCCGATCGTCGGTGCCCATTCCCTGATCCTCACGCCGGCACCGAAACACACCCGCAACCGCAAGCTGCTGATGCCGCCGTTCCACGGTTCCAAGGTCCAGCGATGGTCCGACGAGGTGCGACGCCTGGTGATCGACCAGTTGCCGGACCTGCTCGGCGGCGAGTCGGTGGCGGTGCGCCCGTGGGCCCAGCGGCTCACCCTGGACGTGATCCTCAAGGTCGTGTTCGGCGTCGAGGACGCAGACCGGCGGGCGGCGTACCGCAGCGCTCTGGACAGAGTGATGGATCCGCGGCTCTCCGCGATCCTGTTCGCCCCGCCGATCGTGCTGCGTGACCTGGGACCGCTCTCGCCGGGCGGGGTCTTCGCGCGCAGGCGGGCCGTGCTGGACGGTCTCATCGATGAGGAGATCGCGACCCGGCGTGCCGATCCGACGGCGGCCGAACGCGAGGACGTCCTGTCGGTCCTGCTCGGAGCGCGTGACGAGGACGGCGTCGGGTTCAGTGACGCCGAGGTCCGTGACGAGCTCAAGGGCCTGGTCGTGGCCGGTCATGAGACGACCGCGACCGCACTGGCGTGGACGTTCCACCTGCTCGCGCAGAACCCGGCCGTGCGCGACGAGCTGGTCGACGATCTGAGGACCGGGTCGGTCGACTATCTGCGCGCCACGATCAAGGAATCGACCCGGCTCCGGTCGCCGGTCATCGACGCCGTCCGGATCGCGACCGCCGACACCGATCTGGGTGGTCACCCGGTGCCCGCGGGCGCCTACGTCAGCGCGATGTTCTGCGCACTGAACCTCGACGAGGTCCTGTGGCCGGAGCCCACCCGTTTCCGCCCGGCACGCCACCTGGACAGCAAGTACGACGCGTTCGCCCTCACCCCGTTCGGTGGTGGTGCGAGGCGGTGCATCGGCGCCGCGCTCGCCCAGCTCGAGCTCGAGGTCGTGATCAGCGAGGTTCTCGCGAGGGCACTGCCCGAGGCCGCGGGACGGCTCGAGCCGGTTCGGCTGAACGGCGTCACGCTGATCCCGGGTGCCGGCGGGCGGGTTCGGATGAGCCCGGCGACGGTCAGCGTCTAACGGGCGATCAACCCGGCGGCAGTGCGTATGCCGCGACGCCGGTGTCGAGGAGCACGCACGGTTCGTCGCCGAGTGTCCAGGCGTCGTGGCCGGGTTCGATGAGGACCACGTCGCCCGGGGCCACGGTGATCTCGGTGCCGTCGTTCGAGCGCACCACCATCCGGCCGGAGAGGCAGAAGCCGGTGTGCCGCACCTGGCACGAGTCCGTGCCGGCGATCGGCTTCACGTCCTCCGACCAGCGCCAGCCGGGCTCGAAGATGCCACGACCGACGGTGAAGTCGTCGAGGGTGATCACCTCCATGTGCCCGTGGTCCTTGAACGGTCGGGTCTCGTGCGGTGTCGCGATGTTGCGTTGTCCGGTGGTCATGGTGTGCTCCTACTCGGTCCGGTCCTCGACGACGTCGAGGTCGTGGAACGTCGGCGGTCCTGCGAACAGCGTCGCCAGCTTCTCGGCGAACTGCTGGGTCTCCGGGAGGTTCGAGTTCTCCATGGCTGACTCGTAGGAGTCGAAGAAGACCAGCGTCATGAAGTGGCGCGGGTCCTTGCGGTCACGGGTGGTGATGGAGCGGCGGGCCGTACGACGGCCGTCCGTCGCCTGTTCCCACTCCTCGCCCAGGGCGGTGATCGCGTCGAATTCGTCGGTGTGACCTTCGACGATCTGGATGAATGTCATGGTGATTCCCTTCGTGTGGAGGACTGGTTCCATGCCATCACCGACGTGCTCGCGCAACCAGTACCCAGTCCTTACGAGAGCCTGACGTCAGGCTGGAAGCCGGACCAGGAACCGGCAGCCCGGGGCCTCGTTGATCACCTGCACCATGCCGTGGTGCGCCTCGACGATGCCCTTGACGATCGCCAGCCCGAGCCCGGCGCCGGCACCGTGCTGGGTCACTTCCGGCGTCCTGGCGTGGGTCCCGCGCCAGGCGACGTCGAAGACGCGCTCCAGGTCGTCGTCCGGGATCCCGCCGCAGGCGTCGGAGACGGAGAGTTCGACGGTGTCGTCGACGACCCGGCCGGTGATCGAGACGACGCCGTCGGCGGGCGTGTGCCGGATCGCGTTGGTGACCAGGTTCGCCACCACCCGGGAGAGGCCGGCCGGGTCGGCGTTGACCATCGCGCCCGGTTCGACCATGCCGCCGAGCCGTACGCCGGCGGCCCTCGCCACCGGGTCGGCGCCGGCGATCGCCTCGGAGACGATGTCGCCGAGCGCCACGCTCTGCAGCGACAGCTGGAGGACACCCGCATGGATCCGGGACAGTTCGAAGAGGTCATCGACCATCCGGACCATCCGGTCCACCTCGGAGCGCATCTGCCGGTGGTAGCGGCTGGGGTCCTCGGCCATGCCGTCCTCGAGGGCCTCGGTCATCGCCCGCAGCCCGGCCAGCGGGCTTCGCAGGTCGTGGGACACCCAGGCCACCAGTTCGCGTCGGGAGGCCTCCAGCTTGTGTTCCCGCTCCCGGGACTCCTTCAGGCGCTCGCTGGTCCGGGCGAGCTCGGCGGCGAGCTCCTGCAGCTCGGCCGGCCCGGTCGTCGTGGAGGCGTACTCGCCCGTCTCGCCGAAGCGGCGGGCGTCGTCGCGCAGTTCCCGCGAGCCTCGTACGACGGACGCGCCGACGACGTACGAGAAGAAGACCGCGACCAGGCCCGCCACGAGGCAGACCAGCAGGACCACCTCGCGGTCGTGACCGGAGAGGAACATGGCGTTCGCGGTCGCGACGACCCCGGCGATCACGCCGCCCACCGCCACCAGCGCGACCAGGGCGAGCAGCCAGCGGAACGAACGCCGGGCGACGACCCGGCTGACGATCAGGCCGACGGCCCCGACGGCAGCGGTCCAGCCGGCGGCGATGAGGACGATCTCGACCTGGTCACCCGTCACGTGCTACTCCGGATGACGCCACGTCGTCCGACACGGCAGTGGTCGGGTCCCAGCGGTAGCCGACACCCCAGACGGTGACCAGGCGGGTCGGCTGCGTGGGGTCGCGTTCGACCTTCTCCCGCAGTCTGCGAACGTGCACGGTGACGGTCGAGTGGTCGCCGAACGACCAGCCCCAGACCTCCTGGAGCAGTTCCTCGCGGGAGAACGCGATCCCCGGGTTCGCCACCAGGAACCGGAGCAGTTCGAACTCGCGAGCGGTCAGGGACAGCGGAGCGCCGGCGAGGGTCGCGATGTGCTGGGCCTCGTCCACGGTGAGATCCCCGTCGGTGACCGGCTCACCACGTGGCTTGGCGCGTTCGCCGGCGCGGCGCAGGACCGAGTCGACGCGGAGCACGAGCTCGCGGGGGCTGAACGGCTTGGTGACGTAGTCGTCGGCCCCGCGTTCGAGTCCCACCACGCGGTCGGCCTCGCCGCCCAGGGCGGTCAGCATGATCACCGGGACGTCACGCTGCTCGCGAAGCCGACGGCACACCTCGAGCCCGTCGATCCCGGGCAGCATGAGGTCCAGGACGACCAGATCCGCGGGATCGTCGCGCATCGCCTTCAGTGCTGCCTCGCCCGAGTCGACGTCCGCGACGGTGTGCCCCCCGGCGCGCAGGTACGAGACCGCGACCTCGCGGACGGTGTGGTCGTCGTCGACGACGAGGATGCGAGCCATGGTCAACGATATTCCGGGTTCTCGTGGTCGAAGCGGGCGCCGGCGTCCCAGGCGGAGCGCTGGTTCCCGTACGCCGGGATGCCGTCGGCCTGCTTGAGCATCCGGGCCAGGTGCATCAGGTTCCAGGTCATGAAGGTGGTGTTCCGGTTGGTGAAGTCGTTCTCGGGGCCGCCGCTGCCCGGGTCGAGGTACGACGGACCGGGGCCCGCCTCACCGATCCAGCCGGCGTCCGCCTGGGGCGGGATCGTGTAGCCGAGGTGCTGGAGCGAGTAGAGGATGTTCATCGCGCAGTGTTTGATGCCGTCCTCGTTGCCGGTGATCAGGCAGCCCCCGACCCGCCCGTAGTACGAGTACTGGCCGCGGTCGTTGAGGTCGCCGCTGCCGCCGTACAGGCGCTCGATCACCTGCTTCATGACGCTGCTGTTGTCGCCGAGCCAGATCGGCCCGGCCAGGACCAGGATGTCGCTGTCCATCACCTCTCGGTGCACCTCGGGCCAGGCGTCGGTGGCCCAGCCGTGCTCGCGCATGTCGGTGTAGACGCCGGTGGCGATGTCCAGGTCGACCGCGCGGACGACCTCGACGGTGACGCCGTGCTTCATCATGATCGCGGCGCTGACGTCGACGAGGCCCTCGGTGTGACTCAGGGCAGGGGAACGCTTCAGGGTGCAGTTGATGAAGGTGGCCTTGAGGTCGCTGAAGTCGTAGGCGTTGGAGTCCATGGGTCCAGCATGGCCGCGCCGCCCCGGTTCGTGACCCGCCCGGCGATTACAACCCGGTGACGTGTTCGACGCTTTCGCTGGATGTCATAGATCTCTCTATGAGAGTGTTGACCCGAGGTTCTCCCGTCACTGAGAATCTCCACGGCGAACCCGCGTCAACATCCGACCAAGGAGCACCCGGTGTCCGAGCAGACCACCATCACCCCCGCACTCGCCGCCTCGCAGGCGTCCTGGAAGGCCGTCCAGGCCCGGGACAAGGCGGGCTGGCTCTCGCTGATGGCCGACGACATCGTGATCGAGGACCCGATCGGCGTCGCGATCACGAACGAGGACGGCAAAGGCGTGCGCGGCAAGGCGGCCGTCGAGGAGTTCTTCGACAAGAACATCGCCACGAACAACCTGCGGGTCGAGTGCGAGGAGACGTTCCCGTCCAGCTCGGAGCTCGAGGTCGCGCACATCCTCACGCTGCACAGCGCCTTCGAGGGCGGTCTGACCAGCCACGTGCGCGGGGTCTTCTGCTACAAGCTCAACGAGGATCACCTCGTCACCAACCTGCGCGGCTACTGGAACATGGAAGCCATGGTGTTCGGTCAGGCTGACGCCTGACGCCTGACGCCTGACCCCTGACGCCTGACCCCTGACGCAGGCCGAGATCAGGCGCTCAGGCCAGCGGGTTGTAGCCGAGCGAGAGCAGCCCGGCCAGACACGCTCCGGCGACGAAGAACGACATGGTCAGGAGCAACAGCACCCGCACGGCGAACACACGCCCGGGGCCGGTGTGGTCAGGTCCGCTGCGCTTCAAGGCCGCCTCCGAGTGACAGACACAGTTGTCTCATCGTCCCGATCGGCAGCGGCGCCGGTGACCTGAGACGTTTCGGAACACGTGGTCCGGCTTCTATGTTGGGAGGACCATGGAGGAGAGTTTCGAGCTGCAAGCCCCGGCGCTGGTCTTCCCGGGGCAACAGGACCCGACGTCGGCGTACCGGGTCGCCTTCGACCTGCTCGTACGGCGAGCACCCGAGGAAGCGCTCGTGGTGCTCGAGCCCGCGCTCGCGGAGGACCCGAAGAACACCGGGCTGCGAATGCTGCGCGCGTGGGCCTACCTGATCCGGGTCCAGCTCACCAAGGCGGAGGCCGAGCTGCGGCTGCTCGCCGACGAGCGGCCCGACGACGACTGGGTCCGGTTCGCGCTCGGACGCAGCCTCGAGCGCCAGTCCCGGTACGACGAAGCGCTGCCGCACCTGCGCCTGGCCGCGGCGATGAGCGGTGATCCCGAGCACGAGCTCGCCGTGCTCCGGGTCGAGCGGCTGGCCGGCCAGCTCTGAGCTCAGGGGAGCGTCAGGATCTCCGCGCCGGTGTCGGTCACCAGCAGGGTGTGCTCGAACTGCGCCGAGGTGCGCCGGTCCTTGGTGACCACGGTCCAGCCGTCGTCCCACATCTCCCACTCGTGGGTGCCGAGGTTGAGCATCGGCTCGATGGTGAACGTCATGCCCGGCTCCATCACCGTGTCGTAGCCGGGGTCGTCGAAGTGGACGATGACCAGGCCGGAGTGGAACGACGTGCCGATCCCGTGACCGGTGAACTCGCGTACGACGCCGTAGCCGAACCGTTTCGCGTAGGACTCGATCACGCGGCCGATCACGTTGATCTGACGGCCCGGCTTGACCGCCTGGATCGCTCGGCGCAGCGCTTCCTGGGTCCTGTCGACCAGATCGCGCACCTCCTGGTCGACACCCGGGGTCAGGAACGTCGCGTTGGTGTCGCCGTGGACACCGCCGATGAAGGCGGTGATGTCGATGTTGACGATGTCGCCGTCCTCGACGACCCGGCTGTCGGGGATGCCGTGGCAGATGACCTCGTTGGCGCTGGAGCACAGCGACTTCGGGAAGCCCCGGTAGCCGAGCGTCGACGGGTAGGCGTCGTGGTCGATCAGGAACTCGTGACCGATCCGGTCGAGTTCGTCGTGGGTGATCCCGGGGACCACGGCCTTGCCGACCTCGGCGAGCGCCTGGGCGGCGATCCGGCCGGCGATCCGCATCCGCTCGATCGTCTCGGCGTCCTTGACCTCGCTCCCGGTGAACGGGGTCGGCGCGGGTCGGTCGACGTACTCGGGTCGGGGGATGTGGGCGGGGACGGGCCGGCGCGGCGAGATCGTGCCGGGGGATACAGGAGTCACCGGGCGAGTGTAGTTTCTGGGATGTGGACGAAGAGTTCTGGTTCTGCCTCAAGCACCATCAGGTCGAGGGCGCCGAGGGCTGTCGCAACGCCGACCGCCTCGGCCCGTACCCGACCGAGGCCGAGGCCGCCCGCGCGCTGGACAGGGTCGAGGAACGCAACGAGGACTGGGACAACGACCCGGCCTGGAACGACCCCTCGGCGGACGGCGGCGCCCCGCCGTCAGTCGAGTGACGTGGTGACCGAACCCTCGGGCCGGATCGGGGACATCCGCGCCTACCGCAACTCGTTCGTCGGCATGGGCGTCCTGGTCTGCGCGACCTTCCTGATCTTCGGGACCTGGCCGCTGTACGGCGCCGCCGGTGCGTTGCCGCAGTTCGCGCTCTGGCTGGTGCTGTTCGTGCTGGCGTGCAGGTCGTTCCAGGACCGCCCCAACCGGGTCCTGCTGCTGGGTGTCATCTCGGTGCTGGTCTGGGTCGGCGTCGTCCTGGTCCACCGGCTCTGACCGGAGCCCGGGTCAACGCGGCGCGACCCGCAGCACCCGGTCGCCCGAACCGTTGGCGGTGGTCACCAGGAGGTCCCCGTTGGCCGCGCGGGTGACCGAACGCAGTCGCCCGAAGTCCCGGGTCGCGGCAGGAGTACGGGACCAGAGCAGCCTGCCGGCGGCGTCGAACTTGAAGAAGACCAGCCGGCTGCCCTTGAGGGCGGCGACGGCCAGCGTGCCGTTGTAGGAGCCCCACTTCGTGCCCGAGACCCAGGCCGCGCCGGAGGTGGCGATGGTCGGGAACCCCGAACTCCACCGCGCGCCGATCTGCGCGCCGGGCAGTGAGTAGTCGGTCATCGGCCCCGACTCGTCGTAACCGGGGCCCGGGTTCCAGCCGTAGTTGCCGCCGCCGACGACGAGGTTGATCTCGTCGTCGCGGTCCGAGCCGTGCTCGACGGACCAGACGCGCCCGTCCGCACGCTGAGCGAGGCCCTGCACGTTGCGGTGCCCGTAGGTCAGGACGTAGCGGCGCTTGAGCGACGCGGCGTTCGGCCAGGCGTTGGTCGGCCACGGCTTGCCGCTGAACCGGCTGAGCCGGAGCACCTTGCCGCCCAGGGACCTCAGGTTCTGCGCGCTGGTGCTGATCGCGGCGTCGCCGGTGCCGACGTACAGCGCACCGCTCTTCGCGATCAGCAGACGGCATCCGCCGTGCCGCCCGGAGGAGGCCGGGAGGCCGGTGAGCAGGAAACGCGACCGCCGCACGCCGGTGTAGGAGGCGTTCATCCGCCAGGCGACGACGCGGACGTCGTGACCGGTCGCCGTGAAGCCGCCCTGGCAGGTGTAGATCCGGCGGTTGGTCGCGAAGGCCGGGTCGACGGCGAGCGACATCAGTCCGGTCTCGCCGGAGGACCAGACGTTCGCGGACGGGAACGCGATCGCGCGGGTGACCCCGGCACGGCGGATCAGCAGGCGCCGGGTCGCCCGTTCGCTGATCAGGTAGCGGCCGCCCGGCAACTGCTTGACGTCCCACGGCTGGGACAGCCCGCCCACCTGGGTGGACACCCTGAGCGCGGGGAACGCGCTCGCCCGGTCCGGGGCGGAGGCGCCCGGCGTGGTGGTCGCGACCAGGGTCGCGGTGGTGACGAGGGCGGTGGCGAGCCCGGCGAACAGGACATTACGTCGCATGATTTCGACGGTACCCCCGGGTGCCGCACGGGAAACCGCTGCAGCTAGCGCCGTACGGCGAGGACGACCGTGTCGGTCGCCGTCACCTCCGCGCCGTCCTTGGTGATCGGACGGGTCGGCGCGCCGGCGACGACGATGTCCCAGCGCTCGGGCGGCAGCACCGCGAGGACGTCCTCGGGTGTGAAGAGGAAGCCGGCGTGGCCGTGCGGGTCCCGGGCGCCGGTGTCGAAGTCGGCCGGGTGGTGGCCGACGACCAGCAGGACGCCGCCGGGACGGACCGCTTCGCCGATCACGAGGTCGAAATCGGCGCGACGGTCAGCGGGCGGGTGCCAGAACTGGGCGGACACCAGATCGAACGAGCCCGGGATCGGCCCGCCGGCCATCAGATCGTGCTGGACGGTGCTGACCCGCTCGGACACCCCCGCGTCGTCGGCGTGGGCCCGGGTCTTCTCCAGTGCGACCGGGGAGACGTCGAGCGCGGTGACCTGCCAGCCCTGGCCGGCCAGCCAGACCGAGTCGGCGCCCTCACCGGCTCCGACGTCGAGCGCCGTCCCGGCAGGCAGACCTGTGACGTGCTCGACCAGGCGCGGGTTCGGATTGCCGCTCCAGACCCGGTCGGACGCGCCGTACCGGGTGTCCCAGGTGGCCTGGCTGTAGCGCTCGGTCTCGTCCTCGTGCGTGTGTTCGTGGCCCATGCTCAGAACGTGTGCTCCGGACCCGGGAACGCCCCGGACTTCACCTCGGCGGCGTACGACGCGGCCGCGTCGAGCAGGACGCTGTGCACGTCGGCGTACTGCTTGACGAACTTCGCCATCCGCCCGGTGCGCAGACCGAACGCGTCCTGCCAGACCAGCACCTGCCCGTCGCAGCCGTTGCCCGCGCCGATCCCGATCGTCGGGATGGTCAGCTCGGCGGTGACCTGGGCGGCCACGTCGCCGGGCACCATCTCCATCACGACGGCGAACGCGCCCGCCGCCTCGATCGCCTTGGCGTCGGCCAGGATCCGCTGCGCGGTCTCGCCGCGGCCCTGGACCCGGTAGCCGCCGAGCGCGTGCTCGCTCTGCGGGGTGAAGCCGATGTGTGCCATCACCGGGATGCCGCCCCGGGCCAGCAGTTCGATCTGGCCGGTCATCTCGCGACCGCCCTCGAGCTTGACGGCGTGCGCTCCGCCCTCCTTCATGAAGCGGACCGCGGTGTCGTAGGCCTGCTCCGGCGATCGCTGGTAGGAGCCGAACGGCAGGTCGCCGACCACCAGGGAGTGGTGCGCGGCGCGGGAGACCGCCCGGGTCAGCGGGATCAGTTCGTCGACCGTGATCGGCAGCGAGGTCTCGTTGCCGAGGACGTTGTTGGACGCGCTGTCACCGACGAGGAGGACCTCGATACCGGCCTCGTCGAAGGTGGCGGCGGTATACATGTCGTAGCTGGTGAGCATGGCGAACTTCTCGCCGCGCTCCTTCATCTCGCGCAGGTGGTGGGTTCGGATCCGTTTACGGGGCGCGGACGCCTCCGGTGCCGGCTTCGATGCTGCTCCGCTGCCGTAGGGCGCGGCCACCTCAGGATTGTTCTCGCTCATCGATGAGCCCTTCTGTGTGCTCTCGAGGCTCCCTCACGGAGTCCCCGGACCAGCGTCAACGCTAGACCCGTTCGGCCCGAAAAGCCCGTGTGTCGCTGCTCACGCGGCCGCGCTCACGGCCGCGTGATCCGGAAGAGGACGTGCGGGCGCAGCCGGTGCCCGGCCGGGAGCCTCGGGTGGTCGAAGTCGTCGGCCGGGTCGTGGGTCATCCCGATCCTGCGCATCACGCCCTGGGACGGCAGGTTGAGCCGGGCGGTGAAGGCGACGATCTCGTCGAGGCCGAGCGTGTCGAACCCGTGGCCGAGAACGGCGATCGCACCCTCGGTCGCCAGGCCCTGGCGCCACACGTGCGGGGCCAGCCGCCAGCCGATCTCGACGCACGGCGTGAACGGGGCTTCGAACCGCGGGACGTTGAGGCCGATGAATCCGATCAGATCGCCTTCGGTACGGCGCTCGACCGCGAACAGGCTGGGCTCGCCGGCGTCCAGTGCCGTGCTGAACCGGTCGATCTGCTCGCGGCTCTCCTCGGACGTGAACGGCGCTACGAAGAACTCGGTCACCCGTGGGTCGGCGTTGAGAGCGGCGTACGGTTCGACATCGTCCGGACGCCACTGCCTCAGCAACAGCCGGGACGTCGTGAGCTCCTGCACGGCTCAGGGACGGTCTGCGCCGTACGCGCGTCCGACGGTCGCGACCCGGACCTGGTAGTCGACGTACCAGACCTCGCGGCCGCGCTGCTGCGCGATCGCGTGCTCGTGGACCTGCTTCCACGCCCTGGCCGCGTCGTCGTCGGTCCAGTAGGAGACCGTGATCCCGAACCCTGCCTCGTCGCGCGCGGACTCGTAGCCGAGGTAGCCGGGCTGCTCCTTGGCGAGCGCCTGCATCCGCTCGCCCATCACGGCGTACCCGTTGTCGCCGGCGGTGCGCAGGTTGCTGAAGATCACGGCGGTGTACGGCGGTTCGGGGAGTGGCGCGATACCGGTCATGGAGCCAGTCTGCCGGGTGGCGCCGGTGACGACTCGACCTTTTCGAGCGTTATCCGGGAGACTGGTGGGGTGGACTTCGACTCCTGTTACGCCCACGGGTTCGCGCGGGTGGCTGCCTGCACGATCCCGGTGGCCATCGCCGACCCGGCGACGAACGCCGCGAGCGTGCTCGCGGAGGTCCGGGCGTGCCACGACGAGGGTGTCGCGGTCGCGATCTTCCCCGAGCTCTGCCTGACCGGCTACGCGATTGACGACCTGGTGATGCAGGACGTCGTGCTGGACGCGGTCGAGGCCGCGTTGCTCGACATCGTCGAAGCGAGTGCCGACCTCGGACCCGTGATCGTGGTCGGCGCGCCGCTGCTCAAGGGCAACCGGCTCTACAACTGTGCCGTGGTGGTGCACCGCGGCTCGATCCTCGGCGTGGTCCCGAAGGGTCACCTGCCGACGTACCGGGAGTTCTACGAAGCCCGGCACTACGCGTCCGGGTCCCACGCGTTCGGCGAAGGCATCGACCTGCTCGGCGAGCACCTGCCGTTCGGCCCGGACCTGATCTTCGAAGCCACCGACGTCCCCGGCCTCGCCCTGCACGTGGAGATCTGCGAGGACATGTGGGTGCCGGTCCCGCCGAGCGCGTCGGCCGCACTCGCCGGCGCCACCGTGCTGGCCAACCTGTCGGGGAGCCCGATCACCGTCGCCCGTGCCGAGGACCGGCGCCTGCTGGTCCGCAGCGCCAGTGCGCGTTGCCTGGCGGCCTACCTGTACGCCGCCGCCGGCGAGGGGGAGTCGAGCACCGATCTGTCCTGGGACGGCCAGACGATGGTCTACGAATGCGGCGAGCTCCTCGGTGAGACGGAGCGGTTCCCGGACGGCCCGCGTCGCACCGTCGTGGACGTCGACCTCGACCGGATCCGCCAGGAGCGGCTGCGTCAGGGGACGTTCGAGGACAACCGGAGGTTCGAGGACCAGGACGGCGAGTCGCACCGGCGCCTCGGGTTCGAGCTGGAGCCGCCGGCCGGCGACATCGGCCTGCTCCGCCACGTCGACAGGTTCCCGTTCGTGCCCGACGACCCCGAGCGGCTCGCGCTCGACTGCTACGAGGCCTACAACATCCAGGTCTCCGGGCTGGAGCAGCGACTGCGCGCGATCGGTCAGCCGAAGGTCGTCATCGGCGTCTCCGGCGGTCTCGACTCCACCCACGCGCTGATCGTCGCGGCGAAGGCGATGGACCGGCTCGGCCGGCCGCGCAGCGACATCCTGGCGTTCACGATGCCGGGCTTCGCGACCACCGACTACACCAAGAACAACGCCACCCGGTTGTGCAAGGCGCTCGGGGTGAGCTTCGAGGAGCTCGACATCAAGCCGGCCGCCCGGCAGATGCTCGACGACCTCGGTCACCCCTACGCCGACGGGCAGGACGTCTACGACATCACCTTCGAGAACGTCCAGGCGGGTCTGCGCACCGACTACCTGTTCCGGATCGCCAACCACCGGGGCGGCATCGTCCTGGGCACCGGCGACCTCTCCGAGCTCGCCCTGGGCTGGTGCACCTACGGCGTCGGCGACCAGATGTCGCACTACACGGTGAACTCCGGCGTGCCCAAGACCTTGATCCAGCACCTGATCCGCTGGGTGGTGACGAGCGAGCAGTTTCATGAGGGGCCGAGTGACGGCGAGGTCGACGACGTCCTCATCGAGATCGTCGATCAGGAGATCACCCCCGAGCTCGTCCCCACCAAGGACGGCGAGACACCGCAGAGCACCGAGGCCACCATCGGCCCGTACGCGTTGCAGGACTTCACGCTGTACTACGTGCTGCGGCACGGGTTCCGCCCGAGCAGGATCGCCTTCCTGGCCCGGCACGCGTGGTCCGACGCGGAGGCGGGGGTCTGGCCGCCCGGATACCCGGCCGAGCGTCGCGTCGCCTACGACCTGGCGACCATCAGGAAGTGGTTGGAAGTCTTCGTGAACCGGTTCTTCGGGTTCAGCCAGTTCAAGCGCTCGGCGCTCCCGAACGGCCCGAAGGTCGTCGCCGGTGGCTCGCTGTCGCCGCGAGGGGACTGGCGGATGCCGTCGGACGCCAACGCGCGTGTCTGGCTCGCCGATCTGGAGCGGGTCCCGCCCGGCTAGAAAAAACATCGGCCTCCGACGGCCGATTGATTGTCCGCGGTGTTCCCTGTTGTTACGTTCTCTTCCACTCCAACAGGGAAGGAACCTCATGAACCGCATCAAGCCCGTCGTCGCCAGCCTGGTCGTGCTCGGGGTCAGTCTCGCGGCCGCCTCACCGGCCGCGGGGGTCGCCTGGAAGTCGAGGACCAGCCCGCTCTACGGCTACCAGGACGGCAAGGCCTTCGGAAAGACCTACGGCAACTTCTACAACGACGGCAGCGTCCGCGCGATGAGCACCACCTACCAGTACGACCTGCAGCCCGGAGGTCAGAACGTCAGGGTGGAGACGGACTTCTTCTTCCGTGAGTACGACAACTTGTGCAATGACGGCGGCGGCGAATGCTGGAATTTCGACGTCTCGAAACAGACTGAGGAGACGGACGAAGCCAAGTGGGTGACGGATTCACGGGCGCGCAACCTCCACAGCGCGGCCAGTGGGGCACGCGGCGGGATCAACATCTGCAAGATCAGGCCGATGTGGAACGACCCGTGCAGTGCGACCGCGTTCCCGACGTTCTCGTACTGATCGGCGCCAGTGACCGACCACGCACGCACCGTTAAGGCCGACGATCTCGGCTTCCGCTATCGCCAGCACGTCGCCCTCGACGGTCTCAGGTTCTCGCTCGCTCCCGGCATCACCGGGCTCGTCGGGATCAACGGTGCCGGGAAGTCCAC
>JAKFBZ010000008.1:0-25375 GCA_036676945.1 Marmoricola sp. | reverse complement strand
CGAAGACGCACAGCGCGCCGAGCAGTCCGACCGTCAGCAGGACCAGCCGGATCGTCATCGCCTTCGGGTCGTCGGGTTCGAGGACGTCGTACCGGGACCGGTAGTAGTACCACTCGGTCGCGATCCAGTCGTCGGTGAACCAGGTGGCCACCAGGACCATGGCGATGCCGGCTAGCGCCCACGGCACGAGGCGGCTTTCCCGCAGCCGGCGCCAGTGTCCGGGATCGAGCTTCAGGCCGAGGACGAAGAAGGGCAACAGTCCGAGGATGCGCGCGGCGTCCAAGGTGTCTCCGGCCTGCAGACCGGCGACCAGGCTGATCGTGACCGCCAGGGGAAGTGCCACCTGCGGGCGCAAGGCAGTGAAGACCGGTGCCGAGAGCCGCCAGAAGAACAGTGCGGCGAGGTACCACATCGGCCAGTGCGGATCGGTGAACAGGTCGTCGAGCTCGATGCCGCCGACCTGGTAGCGGAACCAGGCCAGCGCGGCTTCGAAGACCAGGTACGGCAAGGCCACGGTGCGCACCAGGGCACTGAGCTTCGGGACCGTCCAGGTGAAGCTCCGCGACAGGTAACCGGTGAGGATCACGAACGCCGGGATGTGCCACGCGTAGAGGAAGTCGTAGGCCCAGTCGTTCAGGAGGTTGTGGGGGAGCAGGGTCCACGCGTGCCCGACCACGACGAGCGTCACCAGCGTCATCTTGATGTTGTCGAACCACGGGTCGCGACCCCCGGAGCCGGTCGGCTCGACCGGCCGATCGACACGCGACTCACGCTCGGCCACGGCGCCCACCCGTGGCTGCGCCGCGCTGCGTAGAGTCGCCATGTGTCCGACGTACCCGCGAATGCTCCTCAGGATGCCTCCGGAGAGGGTGATCTACCTCGCAGGCAACGGGTCGCCGCGTACGCGGTGATCCTGCGCGACGAGGACGTGCTGCTCTCGCGCCTGGCGCCGTACCTGGTCGACTCCGAGCAGTGGACGCTTCCCGGCGGGGGGATCGACTTCGGAGAGGACCCCCGCGACGCGGTGGTGCGCGAGGTCTACGAGGAGACCGGCCTGTCGGTGACGGTCGGGGACCGGGCCTGGATCGACTCCGCGCGCCGGTACGCGTCCCCGCTCCGCACGCGAGCGGCCGGGACGGACATGCACGCGGTCCGGATGGTCTTCGAGGGCTGGGCCCCGAAGGATGCGGGTGAGCCGCGGGTGGTCGAGGTCGGCGGATCGACGGTCGACGCCCGCTGGGTGCCGTTGGCGGCCGTCCTCGACGGCGGCTGGCCCGTGGTGGCCTGGGTTCGCACCGCGCTCGAGGAGCACGTCGTCGCCCGGGTGCAGCGGCTCGCCGCCAAGGCGCTGGTCCGCCGCGGCGACCAGGTCCTGCTGGCCCGGCTGAGTGCGGCAGCGGTGGACGCCGGTCGCTGGACGCTGCCCGGCGGAGGCGTCGACCACGGGGAGCCGCCCGCGGAGGCCCTCGCCCGCGAGATGCTCGAGGAGACCGGTCTGGAGGCGCAGGTCGGCACCCTGCTCGGCGTCCACGACCGGCACTTCACCGGCACCGCCCCCAACGGGCGCCACGAGGACTTCCATGCGGTGAACCTGATCTTCGCCGTCGAGGTTCCCCAGGACGCCGAGCCTCGCGTCCTCGAGACCGAGGGCACCACGGACGCGGTCGCGTGGGTGCCGGTCGAGGACATCGACTCCGGGGTGGTCGCGGTGACCGAGGTGGTTCGTTACGCGTTAGGTTCTGCCCCATGAAGGAGTCGATCTTCACCTACGGCGCGCCCGGACTGAAGTTCGGGACCGGAGCCTCCGCGGAGATCGGCTACGACCTGAGCCAGTACGACGTGAAGCGCGTCCTGGTGCTCACCGACCCCGGGGTCGCTGCCACCGGCCACCCGCAGCGGATCGCCGACCAGATGACCGGGTTCGGCATCGAGACGGCGGTCTTCGACGGTGTCCACGTCGAACCGACCGACGCCTCCTTCGAGGCCGCGATCGCGTACGCGCGCGAGACCGGGCCGTGGGACGCGTTCGTGGCGGTCGGCGGCGGCTCGACGATCGACACGGCCAAGGCGGTCAACCTGCTGACCACCAACGACGGCGAGTTGATGGACTACATCAACGCCCCCGTCGGCAGGGCGCGGGCACCGAGGAACCAGCTCAAGCCGCTGGTCGCGGTGCCGACGACGACCGGGACCGGTGCCGAGTCGACGACGATCTGCGTCCTCGACGTGCTGGCGCTGAAGGTGAAGACCGGGATCAGTCACCCCCGGTTGCGGCCGACGCTGGCCGTCGTCGATCCCGCGCTCACCCTGACCCAGCCGGCCGGGGTGACGGCGGCGGCGGGGATGGACATCCTCTGCCACGCGCTCGAGTCCTACACCGCGCGTTCGTTCAGCTCCTACGAACGGAAGTCCCCGGAGCAACGGGTGCCCTACTGCGGCTCCAACCCGATCTCGGACCTGTGGTCGGAGCAGGCGATGAGCCTGCTCTCCACGACGTTCCGGCAGGCCGTGAGGCACGGCGACGACGCGTCCGCCCGGGAGCGGATGGCGCTGGCGGCGACGATGGCCGGGCTCGGCTTCGGCAACGCCGGGGTGCACATCCCGCACGCCAACGCGTACCCGATCGCAGGGCGGGTCCACGACCGCTGTCCCGATTTCCGGCCGGCGGGGTACCCGGCCGACGAGCCGATGGTCCCGCACGGGATGGCGGTCTCGCTGACCGCGCCGGAGGCCTTCCGGTGGACGTTCGAGTCCAGCCCGGAGCGGCACCTGCGCGCAGCCTCGCTGCTCGCGCCGGACCACACCTACGACGGTCCGGACGCGCTGCCGCAGGTACTGGCCGACCTGATGCGCGACATCGAGATCCCGAACGGGCTCGGCGCGGTCGGGTACGGCGAGAGCGACGTGGACGACCTGGTCACCGGCACGATGCAGCAGCAGCGACTGCTGGCCACCGCGCCGCGTGAGGTGACCGCGGAGGACGCGGCCGGGATCCTGGAGCGCTCGTTGGAGCTCTGGTGACCCGGATCGACTCGCGCGACCTGGTCGCAGCCCTGAGGCAGGCGGGTCTCGATGCGGACGACAGTCGACTGGCGCGGTCGCTGTACGCGTCCGATGCCTCGCTCTACCGGATCGAGCCACGCGTCGTGGTGACCCCGCGCGACGAGGACGAGGTCCTCGCCGCGATCGCGGTGGCGCGTGACGGCGGGGTGCCCATCACGCCCCGCGGATCCGGGACGTCGATCGCCGGCAACGCGATCGGTCCGGGCATCGTCCTCGATTTCCGTCGCCACCTGAACGCCGTACTGGACCTCGACGTCGAGGCTCGCACCGCCCGCGTCCAGCCCGGGATCGTGCACGCCGCTCTGCAACGCGAGGCGATCGCGCGCGGGCTGCGGTTCGGCCCCGATCCCTCGACGCACACCCGGTGCACGGTCGGCGGCATGATCGGCAACAACGCCTGCGGGTCCCGGGCGCTCGCGTACGGACGGACCTCGGACAACGTCGAGGGGCTCCGGGTCGCACTGGCCGACGGGACCGTCCTCGACGCCGGCCCCGGCACGCCGATGCCCGAGCGGCTCGGCGCGCTGGTCGACGCCGAACTGGCCCTGATCCGGACCTCCTTCGGGACCTTCTCCCGCCAGGGGTCGGGTTATGCGCTGGAGCAGTTGCTGCCCGAGAACGGCAGGCGCTTCGATCGCTTCCTCGCCGGGACCGAGGGCACCTTGGCGGTGCTCCTCCAGGCGACCGTCCGGCTCGTCGAGGACGCGCCGCACCGGGCACTGGTCGTGCTCGGGTACGCGTCGATGGCCGATGCCGCGGACGCCGTGCCGGACCTGCTGGCACATCCGCTGACCGCGTGCGAGGGGCTGGACCGGCGGATCACCGACCTGGTCGCGTCGGCCCCCGACCTTCCTGCGGGCGACGGCTGGCTGTTCGCGGAGGTCGTCGGCTCGACGGCGGCCGAGGTCCGGGGCCTGGCCGACGCCGTCGCCACCGGCGCCGGCGTACCGGCCCGGGTCGTCACCGATCCGGGGGAGCAGGCGGCGTTGTGGCGTATCCGGGAAGACGGGGCCGGGCTCGCCGCCCGCTCGCTGAGCCGGCCGGCGCACTCCGGATGGGAGGACGCCGCCGTGCCGCCGGAACGCCTGGGCGACTATCTGCGCGACTTCGACGCCCTGCTCGCCGGTGCCGGTCTCGACGGGGTGCCCTACGGGCACTTCGGCGACGGCTGTGTGCACGTCCGGATCGATTTCGAACTCGACGACAGCGCCGGCCGCGACCGGTTCCGCGACTTCCTCGAGGCCGGCGCTGAACTGGTGGCGTCGTACGGCGGGTCGCTGAGTGGTGAGCACGGTGACGGCCGGGCGCGGTCGGCGCTGCTGGACCGGATGTACCCGCCCGACGCGCTCGCCCTGATGGGCCGGGTCAAGCACGCCCTCGATCCGGACGGCCTGCTGAACCCGGGCGTCCTGGTCGATCCCGACCCGGTCGACCACGCGCTCCGGCTCGCGGTCCGCCCGGCGGGCCCGCTGGCCGCGCTCTACGACGACGCGCACCGCTGCACCGGGGTCGGCAGGTGCCTGGCCGACAACACCGCGTCCGGGGGCGTGATGTGTCCCTCGTACGTGGCGACAGGGGCGGAGAAGGACTCGACCCGCGGCCGGGCCCGGGTGCTCCAGGACGTGACGGCCGGCCTGCTCCCGGTCACCGCGCCAGCGGTGACCGACGCCCTGGATCTCTGCCTGGCCTGCAAGGGCTGCTCCCGGGACTGTCCGACCGGCGTGGACATGGCGACCTACAAGGCACAGACGCTGGACGCGAAGTACGCCGGCAGGCGGCGGCCGCGCTCGCACCTGGCGCTGGGCCGGCTGCCCGACCTGGTACGCCGGGTGCCGGCGCGACTGGCGAACGCAGGTCTCGCGCTGGGCCCGCTCGCGAAGGCCGCCGCGGGGGTGGACCGGCGCCGCTCGCTGCCGCGGCTGGCACCGGTGCCGGTGCGCAGACAGGCCCCGCGGGCACCCGACCGCCCCGACGTGGTGATCTGGGTCGACACGTTCAGCGACCACTTCTCCCCGGAGACCGTCGACGCCGCGGTCGCGGTGCTCTCCGCTGCCGGCCAGCAGGTCGCGGTCCGGACCGGCTCGGAATGCTGCGGGCTGACCTCGATCTCGACCGGGCAGCTCGACCGGGCACGGGCACAACTGACCGCGACGCTGGTCGCGCTCGAGGCCGACGCCTCCACGCCGGTGATCATGCTGGAACCGTCCTGCCTGGCGGTGCTGCGTGACGACGCCGAGTGGCTGGTCGGCCGACGGGCCCAGGTCCGCACCCTCGCGGAGCACCTGGAGGCCATCGGCTACACGCCCCCGGACCTCACCGGGACCGAGATCGTCGTCCAGCCGCACTGCCATCACGCCTCGGTGCTCGGCTGGGAGGCCGACGAGCGCCTGCTCCGCGGCACCGGGGCGACCATCACCCGGCTCGGTGGCTGCTGCGGCATGGCCGGCAACTTCGGCATGGAGAAAGGCCACTACGAGGTCTCGGTCGCCGTCGCCGAGCACGCGCTGCTGCCGGCGGTGCGCGCGGCCGGTCCTGGCGCACTGGTCGTCGCGGACGGGTTCTCCTGCCGGACCCAGCTGGCCGACCTCGCCGACGTGCGGGCAGTGCACCTGGCGCAGGTGCTGGCCGGCGATGGACAGCCGGACCCGGTCGCCCCAAGGTGATCCAGGGAGGGGGGATGAAGGTCCGACCGGTGCGGCTCAACGCCGCGATCGCGTGGCTCTTCATCGTGGGCTCGTCCTGCTTCGTGGTGGGTTCGGTGCCTGCTTACGCCCACGCCGTCGGCGGGGTCGTCGATGCAGTGACCTACTTCGTGGGCTCGATCTTCTTCACCGCTGCCTCGTTCTGCCAGCTCGTCCAGGTCCAGAGCCCGGGGATGCTCGGTGGAGCCATGGAGCAGCAGCACGTCCCGTCGGCCGTGCGGCTGGCAGCGTGGTTGCCGAAGGATCGCGGCTGGCTGGCCGCGGCCACGCAGTTCCCGGGCACGCTCTTCTTCAACCTCAGCACCGGTGCCGTGCTGGTGATCAACGCGACGACCGCCGCAGAGGACCGGCACGTCTGGCGGCCCGACTTCTTCGGCTCGACCCTGTTCCTGGTGGCGAGCGCGTACGCCATCCTGGCCCTGGGCGGTCGCTTCCTCAGTCTCCGGGTGCGCTCGCTGCCCTGGTGGATCGCCTGGCTGAACATGGCCGGGTCTGTGTTCTTCATGTGGTCCGCGCTCGCGAGCTACGTACTGCCGAACACCGGCGAGCTCATCGACCCCCGGGGATCGGTCGCCGGGACCCTGCTCGGTGCGCTCTGCTTCCTGGTCGGCGCCGCCCTGATGCTGCCGGCCTGGAGGCGCGAACTGACCGGTGTCAGAACTGCGAGCGGTCGCTAGCATGAAGGAGGTCTGCCGCGTCTCCGTGTGCTCCCTCTGCGTCAGCGGCAGAGCGCCGACCGAAGGAGCAGCGAATGTATGACGCCCTGCACATGAACGAAGCCGACGTGGCCATGTTCGGCAACAGGTTCCTGACCGCCGAAGTGCCGACGAAGGAGTTTCCCGCATCGGGCATGCCCGCGGTCGATGCGCTGCGGTTGGTCAGTGAGGACCTGGCGCTCGAGGGTGATCCGGCCCGAAACCTCGCGACTTTCGTGACCACCTGGATGGAGCCGGAGGCCCGGCAGATCATCGCTGCCAATCTGCACCGGAACTTCATCGACCACGCGGAGTACCCCCGAACGGCCGAGATCGAGCAGCGTTGCATCAGGATGCTGGCAGACCTGTTCCACGCGCCCGGGGAGACGACCGGCGCCCGCACCCAGGGCTCGTCCGAGGCCATCATGCTCGGCAGCCTGTCGCTGAAATGGAACTGGCGGAAGCGCCGTGAGGCCGCAGGTCAGTCGACGGCGAGTCCGAACCTCGTCTTCGGCGGCGACGTGCACGTGGTCTGGGAGAAGTTCTGCCGGTACTTCGACGTCGAGCCGAGGATCGTGCCGCTCAGTCCGGGCAAGTACACGATCGGCCCTGACGACGTGGAACCGCACGTCGACGAGAACACGATCGGCGTGGCTGCCGTGCTCGGGACCACCTTCACCGGGCACAAGGACGACATCGTCGGCATCAACGACCTGCTGGTGCGCATCAAGAACGAGCGCGGCCTGGACGTGCCTCTGCACATCGACGGTGCCAGCGGCGGGTTCGTCTGGCCGTTCCTCTATCCCGATTCGCCGGTCGACTTCCGGCTCGAGCAGGTCCGCTCGATCAACGTCTCCGGGCACAAGTTCGGACTGGTGTACCCGGGGATCGGCTGGCTGATCTTCCGGGAGACCGCGGACCTCGCCGAGGACCTGGTCTTCAAGGAGAACTACCTCGGCAAGACCGACTCGACCTTCACGCTCAACTTCTCGACCGGCTCGGCGATGGTGCTGGCGCAGTACTACAACCTCGTCCGGTACGGCCGCACCGGCTACACCTACATCATGAGGATCATGCAGCAGAACGCGCGGGTTCTCGCTGACAAGCTCGAAGCGATGGGTCGCTTCGAGGTGATCGGGAGCGGCGAGGAGCAGCTCCCGCTGGTGGCCTTCCGGCTCGCCGAGGCGCAGAACTACGACGAGTTCGACATCGCCTGGCAGCTCTCGGCAGAGCGCGGTTGGATGGTGCCGGCGTACACCCTCCCGCCGAACGCCGAGCAGGTGACGATCATGCGCGCTCTGGTCAAGGAGACGATGAGCCGCGAGCACGTCGACACCCTCGCGCGTGACATCGAGGAAGCCTGCACCACACTGGCGGCCAAGGGCGGGGCGCACGAGTTCGAGCGCCGGCAGATCGTCACCGGCCCCGGACACTGAGACGCGGTCAGGTCTGATCCCGGGCCCTGGCCTGGCGCTTCATCCCGTCGGCCGGCCGGATCGGCTCGGGCCACTTCGCCTCCAGGCCCGCCCCGAGCGGGGCGTGCCGCCACCGGCGTCCGAGCATCGGCCGGACCCAGCCGTCCCACCAGTCCCATTCGTCGGCCAGCCACTCCCGCCATCCCCTCGGCGGGATCTCGCCGAGGTCGCGCAGGGTGATGGTGTGGTCGACCTCGAGGGTGCGCAGGATCGCGGCCGCGAGGTATCGGTGCCCGTGCCGGGACATGTGCAACCGGTCCGGCTCCCACATCCGCGGGTGCGTGAAGGCGCGCATCGCCCAGTGGTCGATGAGTAGCGCGTCGTACTCCAGCGCCACCTGACGCACCCGCCGGTTGAACTGGTTGTTGCGCAGCCGCAGCGGCTCGAGCACCGGGGAGAGGCGGAGGTCGTAGCTGGTGAACAGCAGCACCCGGGCCCCGCTCGAGGTCAGCCGGGCCACCGCGTCCTCGTACCGGGCCAGTACGTCGGCCATGTCGGTGCGGATCTGGAGGATGTCGTTCCCGCCGGCGAAGAACGAGACCAGGGTCGGCTCCAGCGCCACCGCCCGGCCGACCTGGTGCTCGACAACGTCGTCCAGGACCCGGCTGCGCAACGCCAGGTTGGCGTACTCGGTCCCCGGGTCCGCCTTGGCGAGCTGGCGGGCGACCCGGTCGGCCCAGCCGCGCACGCCGTTGGGGAACCTTTCGTCCCAGTCCCCGACGCCTTCGGTGAAGGAATCGCCGACGGCCACGAAACGGTGCGTCACGGTGTCATCACGGGGCCAGAGTGGCGGTTGTGAGGGGCCGGGACGCGAACTCCCGGTGAACGGCGGCCTCCCCGGCGTCGAGCGGGGCTCGGCCGTTTTGACCCTGCCCTGGCCAGCCGGTAATCTCGTTCCTTGTGTCTGGGCGTATCCAGGCGTGTCTGCGTGCCCTCATCGGGCCGCGCATCCACAAAGCACCATTACGCAACATCATCGTGCCCGGCAGAGCGCCAGGTACTGAGAGTCAACATGAAAGGGAACCACCCGGTGCCCACCATTAATCAGTTGGTCCGTAAGGGCCGCCAGGACAAGGTGTCGAAGAACAAGACGCCTGCCCTGAAGGGTTCGCCCCAGCGACGCGGTGTCTGCACCCGCGTCTACACCACCACCCCGAAGAAGCCGAACTCCGCTCTGCGCAAGGTCGCCCGCGTGCGCCTGTCCAGTGGCGTCGAGGTCACCGCTTACATCCCGGGTGTCGGTCACAACCTCCAGGAGCACTCGATCGTGCTCGTCCGCGGCGGCCGTGTGAAGGACCTTCCCGGTGTCCGCTACAAGATCATCCGCGGCACGCTCGACACCCAGGGCGTGAAGAACCGCAAGCAGGCCCGCAGCCGCTACGGCGCGAAGAAGGAGAAGAGCTAATGCCTCGCAAGGGTCCCGCTCCCAAGCGCCCGATCGTCGTCGACCCGGTCTACGGATCGCCGGTCGTCACCCAGCTCGTCTCCAAGGTCCTCCAGGACGGCAAGAAGCAGGTCGCCCAGCGCATCGTCTACTCGGCGCTCGAAGGCACCCGCGAGAAGACCGGCACCGACCCGGTGGTCACGCTCAAGCGTGCGCTGGACAACGTGAAGCCGGCCATCGAGGTCAAGAGCCGCCGTGTCGGTGGCGCGACGTACCAGGTCCCGATCGAGGTCAAGGGCACCCGCGGCACCACGCTCGCGCTGCGCTGGCTCGTCGGTTACGCCGCGGAGCGTCGTGAGAAGACCATGGCCGAGCGCCTGATGAACGAGATCCTCGACGCCAGCAACGGCCTCGGTGCCGCTGTGAAGAAGCGCGAGGACACGCACAAGATGGCCGAGTCCAACAAGGCTTTCGCCCACTACCGCTGGTGACCTCCTCCTGCGGGCCGGCCAGACCGGCAGGCCCGCGGGAGACACCAACAAACCACTTTCTAAGGAACGCAGACCGCAGTGGCAGTCGACATCACTACGGACCTCAACAAGGTCCGCAACATCGGCATCATGGCGCACATCGACGCCGGCAAGACCACGACCACCGAGCGCATCCTCTTCTACACCGGCATCACCTACAAGATCGGTGAAGTCCACGAGGGCGCAGCCACGATGGACTGGATGGAGCAGGAGCAGGAGCGCGGCATCACGATCACGTCCGCCGCGACGACCTGCTGGTGGAAGGACCACCAGATCAACATCATCGACACCCCGGGTCACGTCGACTTCACCGCCGAGGTGGAGCGTTCGCTCCGTGTCCTCGACGGCGCCGTCGCCGTCTTCGACGGTGTCGCCGGTGTCGAGCCCCAGACGATGACCGTGTGGCGTCAGGCCAACAAGTACTCGGTTCCGCGGATGTGCTTCGTCAACAAGCTGGACCGCACCGGCGCCGACTTCTGGCGCTGCGTCGACATGATGGTCGAGCGGTTGAACTCGACCCCGCTGGTCCTGCAGCTCCCGATCGGCGCCGAGTCCGACTTCCTCGGTGTCGTCGACCTGGTCGGCATGCGTGCCCTGACCTGGCGCGGCGAGACCACGATGGGTGAGGACTACGAGGTCGAGGAGATCCCCGCCGACCTCGCCGACCAGGCCGCCGAATGGCGCGAGAAGCTGGTCGAGACCCTCGCCGAGGCCGACGACGACATCATGGAGGTCTACCTCGAGGAGGGCGACGTCTTCGATGTCCCGACCCTCGAGGCAGCGATCCGTCGCGCCACGCTGGCCGACAAGCTCAACCCGGTCCTCTGCGGCACCGCGTTCAAGAACAAGGGCGTCCAGCCCCTGCTCGACGCCGTCGTGAAGTACCTGCCCTCGCCGCTGGACATCGACGGCATCCAGGGTCACTCGGTCAAGAGCGAGGACGAGGTCATCGTCCGGCAGCCGTCCGACGACGAGCCGTTCTCCGGTCTGGCCTACAAGATCGCCACCGACCCGCACCTCGGCAAGCTGATCTACGTCCGGGTGTACTCGGGCAAGCTCGAGGCCGGAAGCACCGTGATGAACTCGGTCAACGGCCGCAAGGAGCGGATCGGCAAGGTCTACCAGATGCACGCGAACAAGCGTGAGGAGATCGCATCGGTCGGCGCCGGCCAGATCGTCGCCGTCATGGGCCTGAAGGACACCAAGACCGGTCACACCCTCTGCGACCCGCAGAACCCGGTGGTGCTCGAGTCGATGACCTTCCCGGCCCCGGTGATCGAGGTCGCCATCGAGCCGAAGACCAAGGGCGACCAGGAGAAGCTGGGCACCGCGATCCAGCGCCTCTCCGACGAGGACCCCACCTTCACCGTCAAGGCGGACGAAGAGACCGGTCAGACGATCATCGCCGGTATGGGCGAGCTCCACCTGGAGATCCTCGTCGACCGGATGAAGCGCGAGTTCCGCGTCGAGGCCACCGTCGGCAAGCCGCAGGTCGCCTACCGCGAGACCATCCGCAAGGAGGTCGTGAAGCACTCCTACACGCACAAGAAGCAGACCGGTGGTTCGGGTCAGTTCGCGAAGGTGCTGATCAGCATCGGGCCGAACATCGACCCGGAGACCGGCACCGGTGCCGGCTACGAGTTCGTGAACAACGTGTCCGGTGGACGCGTTCCGCGCGAGTACATCCCGTCGGTCGACCAGGGTGCCCAGGAGGCCATGGAGTTCGGCGTCCTCGCCGGCTACCCGATGGTCGACGTGAAGGTCTCGCTGGAGGACGGCGCGTACCACGACGTCGACTCCTCCGAGCTGGCGTTCAAGATCGCGGGCCTGCAGGCGTTCAAGGAAGCGGCACGGATGGCCAAGCCCGTCCTCCTCGAGCCGGTGTTCGCGGTCGAGGTCGTGACCCCGGACAGCTTCCTGGGTACGGTCATCGGCGACATCAACTCGCGCCGCGGCCAGATCACGTCCCAGGAGGAGCGTCACGGCGACATGGTCGTCGACGCACTGGTGCCGCTGTCAGAGATGTTCGGGTACGTTGGGGATCTGCGGTCGAAGACCTCGGGCCAGGCCTCGTACTCGATGGAGTTTGACTCGTACGCCGAGGTTCCCTCGAACGTCGCCGACGAGATCATCAAGAAGGTCCGTGGCGAGTAGTTCTCCCCGCGTACCTCGGCTGCAACAAACGTTCTATTTACGAGTCAAGTAACACACAACCAGGAGGAGCCAGAAGTGGCTAAGGCGAAGTTCGAGCGGACCAAGCCGCACGTCAACATCGGAACCATTGGTCACATCGACCACGGTAAGACGACGTTGACCGCAGCAATCACGAAGGTGCTGCACGACAAGTACCCCGACCTGAACGAAGCTTCGGCGTTCGACCAGATCGACAAGGCGCCTGAAGAGCGTCAGCGCGGTATCACCATCTCGATCGCGCACGTCGAGTACCAGACCGAGCAGCGCCACTACGCGCACGTCGACTGCCCGGGTCACGCCGACTACATCAAGAACATGATCACCGGTGCGGCCCAGATGGACGGCGCGATCCTCGTGGTCGCCGCCACCGACGGTCCGATGCCGCAGACGCGTGAGCACGTGCTGCTCGCGCGCCAGGTCGGCGTGCCGGCCCTGGTCGTGGCTCTGAACAAGTGCGACATGGTCGACGACGAGGAGCTCATCGAGCTCGTCGAGATGGAGGTGCGCGAGCTCCTCTCCGAGTACGAGTACCCGGGCGACGACATCCCCGTGGTCCGCGTGGCGGCCTTCCCGGCGCTGCAGGGCGACGCCAAGTGGGGCGACTCGATCCTCGAGCTGATGAACGCGGTGGACGAGTCCATCCCGCAGCCCGTGCGTGAGACCGAGAAGCCGTTCCTCATGCCCGTCGAGGACGTCTTCACGATCACCGGTCGTGGCACCGTCATCACCGGTCGTATCGAGCGCGGCATCGTCAAGGTCAACGAGGAGGTCGAGATCATCGGCATCCGCGAGACCTCGCAGAAGTCGACGGTCACCGGTGTCGAGATGTTCCGCAAGCTCCTCGACGAGGGCCAGGCAGGCGAGAACGTCGGTCTGCTGCTTCGTGGCACCAAGCGCGAGGACGTCGAGCGCGGCATGGTCGTCATCAAGCCGGGCACCACGACCCCGCACACCGAGTTCGACGCGTCGGTCTACATCCTCTCCAAGGAGGAGGGTGGCCGTCACACGCCGTTCTTCAACAACTACCGTCCGCAGTTCTACTTCCGGACCACCGACGTGACCGGCGTCGTCACCCTCCCCGAGGGTCGCGACATGGTCATGCCGGGCGACAACACCGACATGTCGGTCGTGCTGATCCAGCCGATCGCCATGGAGGACGGCCTGCGTTTCGCCATCCGTGAGGGTGGCCGCACGGTCGGCGCCGGGCGCGTCACCAAGATCAACAAGTGATCTAACGCTTCACTGGAACGGCCCCGGACTTCGGTCCGGGGTCGTTCTGCTTTCCGTGAGGGTGGCCGGTTCAGCTGAGCTCGGCCAGGCGTGCGGCCACCGTCTCGCCGAAGAGCCGGTGCCCGGCTCGGGTCAGGTGCAGCCGGTCAGTGAGGTAAGGCAGCTCCAGGGACCGCACGGACAGGTACGCGACCCCTGCGCGAGCGCATTCGGAAGCCAGCAACCGGTCGACGCGGGCGACCTGCCCCGCTCTCGCCGGTGCCCGGGTCGGACCGACCACGAGCACCTGGCGGTCCCGCAGCGCGGCCAGCACCGTTCGCACCCCCGAGCGGATCGCGGCGTCAGATTGGTCCACGTCGTTCAGGCCGCCCTCGACCACGACCGTGCGAGCCGTCCCGGCCGCTCGTCGGACCCGATCGACGTACGCGGCGCCGCGGCAGGGAGAGGAGTCCGCGGCGAAGCCGGAGCCGGAGAATCCGAGCACCGTCGTCCGGCCGTCGAGGCGTGCGGGCCAGGAGCTGCTGGGGTCGGCCAGGCCGAGCCCGACGGCGTAGGAGTCGCCGAGGACGGCGACAGGTGTCCCGCGGCCGGTGATGACGCGTTCCCTGGCCGCGGACTGGAAGTGGAACCGTGCGCAGCGCTCGGAGTCGGTGCCGTCCGCGCGCTGTCCCAGCCCGGCACCGGTCAGTGCCAGCGTCACCAGCACGCCGGCGAGCGCTGCCAGCAGCGGCGTCCCCCGCCAGCGTTGCGACCTCACTGAACAATCGTCCGACGCGGCCGCCGATCCGGCAGGCGTTTCGATGAACCGGTCCGCTTTCTGCCCGGCATCGTCGGCCCCGTAGCCTTCGGGGCGTGTCCGAACAGCTACCGCCCCGACCGCACCAGCGGCTCACCGAGGACGGGCGCCGGATGCGGGAGGTGCTCAGTTACGCCCGCCGGGGCAGCCGGTTCACCCCGGCCCAGCGGCAGGCCTGGGACGAGCATCACCGCGACTGGGTCATCCCGGACGAGGCCGTCGACGTCCCCGGGATGCGGGTCGCGGACTGGTTCGGACGGGAGGCTCCGCTGATCGTCGAGATCGGATCCGGCATCGGCGAGGCGACCGCGGTGCTCGCCGCCGGCCGTCCCGAGGCGAACGTGCTCGCCCTGGAGGTCTGGCGTCCCGGCGTCGCCACCGGGCTCGGCCTCGCCGCCGAGGCCGGTGCGCAGAACGTGCGGTTCCTCAGCGTCGACGCCATCTGGTCCCTGGAGAACCTGGTCGCACCGGGCGGTCTGGCCGAGTTGTGGACCTTCTTCCCGGACCCCTGGCCCAAGACCAAGCACCACAAGCGCCGGCTGGTCGCGCCGGCCTTCGCCGCCCTCGTGGCTGCCCGGCTCCGCCCGGGCGGTCTGTGGCGGCTGGCGACGGACTGGGCCGACTACGCCGAGCAGATGATCGAGGTCCTCGACGCCGAGCCTGCTCTCGAGGGAGGTCCGGTCGAACGCTGGGCGGATCGCCCGGTGACGAAGTTCGAACGCAAGGGACTGGCCGTCGGCCGGACCATCACCGACCTCTGCTACCGCCGCCGCTGATCAGGCCGAGGGGTCAACGACCGTGGCGTGAGGCCGTGGTCAGCCGCTGGACCAGCTCCGCCTCGCGTTGCATCCGGGCATGGTCACGATCCCGGTGCTCAGCGACGACGGCCGCCAGGAAGGCTTCCGCCGGGGTGCCCGTCGGTGGGGGCGGGGAGACGAAGGCTCCGAGGTCGGCGGCCAGCCGCGCCGCCAGGACGGCCCGGGTCTGCGGCGCCAGCGAATCGCTCCGCCCGAGGATCTGACGGATCGAGAGCAGCAGTCGCTCCGGAAGCGGAGCGATGTCGGCCGCGTGGGCCCAGGCCGCCAGTGGCGGCGGCATCAGCGGCGGCGGCGGGAGAACCAGGCGTACCCGCGCCCGGACGACGTACGTGCCGGCGGCGTAGTCACCGATCCGCTTGCCCTTGCGGCTCACCAGACCCGAGATGAAGGCGGGCACGCCCCACAGGATCCAGATCTCGACGAGCCCGATCAGTGCCCGGACGAACGCGTGATGGAACGAGATCGGCCCGCCGTCGTCGCGCACGGTGCGCAGGCCGGTGGCGAGTTTGCCGAGCGAGCGGCCGGTGCTGGTCGTCTCGACAGCGGTCGGAACGACCAGCATCGCGACGACCAGGGTGAGGATCGAGCCGACCCCTGCGGTCGCGTCGTCGGTGGCGAGGGCCGCGGTGAGCCAGAACCCGGCCACCAGGAACGCGACCGAGACCAGGACGTCGATCACCGCCGAGGCGATGTGCAGGCCGAGGGCGGCCGGTGGAAGGTCCAGGGTGACCGCTTCACCGGTGACGAGCTCGTCGATCCCCTCGACGTACAGGTCGGCCATCGGGCCACCCTAGAGGAAGCGGCCGGATAGTTTGGGTCCATGGACCTCGATGCCTTCGTCGCCGCGCACCAGCCGGCGTGGGTCAGGCTCGAGGGCCTGGCCAAGCGGCGTCGACTCAGCGGGCCGGAGTCGGACGAGCTGACCGCCCTGTACCAGGAGGTCGCCACCCACCTGAGCGTGATCCGGTCCGGTGCCCCGGACGCGTCCGTGATCGGGTACCTGAGCGCGCTGCTGGCGCAAGCCCGCACCCGGGCCGGTGGTGGCCGGGTGCTGACCCGGGCCGCGTTCGCCGACTTCGTGGTGCGCCGGTTCCCGGCCGCGCTCTACCGGACGTGGCGTTGGTGGGTCGGCGTCATGCTGGTCTCGTACGCCGTCACCGCGGTGATGATCGTCTGGTTGCTCCAGCACCCGCAGGTCGAGGCGACGATGATGTCCCCGGAGCAGGTCCAGCAGCTCGTGAACTCCGACTTCGAGAACTACTACTCGGAGTCGGCGGCGTCCCACTTCGCGGCGCAGGTGTGGACCAACAACGCCTATGTGAGCGCGCTCTGCGTCGCCCTCGGTGTGTTCGGGCTGCCGGTCGTCTACCTGCTCTGGCAGAACATGATGAACCTCGCGGTGATGGGATCGCTGATGATCAGGCACGACCGTGGCTCGCTGTTCTTCGGCCTGATCATCCCGCACGGTCTGCTCGAGCTCACGGCCGTCTTCATCGCCGCGGGCACCGGACTCCGGCTGATGTGGGCCTGGGTGGTGCCCGGCCCGCGGACCCGGTCGCAGTCGCTCGCGGCTGAAGGGCGGTCGGCCGGAGGCGTCGTCCTCGGCCTGGTCGTGGTGCTGTTGATCAGCGGGATCATCGAGGGGTTCGTGACGCCGTCCGGATTGCCGACCTGGGCCCGGGTGGGGATCGGCGTCGCCGTCGAGGCCGCGTTCCTGACCTACGTGTTCGTACTCGGCCGGCGCGCGGTTCGCGCCGGCTACACCGGCGACATCCCGGATCACATGCTTGAGGACCGGGTCGCCACCGCCGCCTGACCACGCCGCCATACGCGGCACCTGGCTGCGTTGTCGTCGACTCGACGACCGCTCCGCTGCGCTCCGCTGAAGGTCGCCTTCGCTCCTCCGCCTTGCCATGCACCACGTCTGACGACGCGGCTGATCAGAGGAGTCCGCGGGCCTTCAGGGCCAGATAGTGATCGACCAGGGCGACCGGGAGCACGTCCGCGCCCTCGTCGAGCACGTCGATGCCGAGGGCACCGAGAAGTCGTCCGGTCTCGGCCCGCCGGGCGATGGTCCGCTCGGCCGCAGCGGCCTGGTAGGTCGAGGGCAGGTCGGTACGTTCCGCGGCCAGGCGGGCCAGCTCAGGGTCCCGGACCGAGGCCAGGACGACCCGGTTGCGGCTGCTCAGGTGGCCGATGACCGGCAGGAGGCCGTTCTCGATCGCGGCCGGCTCCAGCGGCGTGAGCAGGACGACCAGGGCCCGCGAGCGCCCCATCGCGTCCACCGCGCCGACCAGTCGGCGCCAGTCCGCCTCGACCAGTTCCGGCTCCAGCGCGACCATCGCCTCCTGGATGCCGGCCAGTGCGTCGCCGCGGTGTCCGGCGCGGACCCGGGCCCGCACGGTCCGGTCCCCGGCCAGGAAGTCCACCCGGTCGCCGGCACGCGCCGCCAGGGCGGCGAGGAGCAGCCCGGCGTCCATGGCCGAGTCCAGCCGGGGCACGTCGCCGACCCGGCCGGCGGAGGTGCGTGAGGTGTCCAGCACGATCACCACGCGCCGGTCCCGTTCCGGCTGCCAGGTCCGTACGACGACGTTGCGGCTCCGCGCCGACGCCCGCCAGTCGATGCTGCGGACGTCGTCGCCACGCACGTACTCGCGCAAGGAGTCGAACTCGGTGCCCTGACCACGGATCCGGACGGCTGCCCGGCCGTCGAGTTCGCGTAACCGGGCCAGCCGGGACGGCAGGTGACGGCGTGACGGGAACGCCGGCGTGACCCGGACCGATCCCGGGACGACGACCGCGGTCTGGCGGGCGGCCAGCCCGAGCGGCCCAGGGAGCCGCAGGGTGATCCGGTCAGTGGTGAGGTCGCCGCGACGGACCGGGAGCAGCGGGGTGCTCAGCCGGACCCGCTCGCCGCGAGGGAGCCGGAGCCGGTGCCGGTTCCGGGTCGCCCCGGCGCTCGGCTGCCAGGCGTCGCGGAGCAGCCCGTTGATACGGCGGCGCCCGGTGTTGGCGACCAGCAGGACCGTCTCGTTCGGCTCGCCGAGCCTGGTGGTGCCGGTCGGGGCACGGGTGATGGCGAGCGAGTCGGCCCGGGGTGCTGCGAAGCGGTCGGCGGCCACCAGGACGATCACGACCAGGACGATCGTCCAGACCGTGCTCGCCTGCGGGCGCGCCACGACCAGTGCCACCGCCAGGAGCAGCAGCACGGGTACGCGCCAGGTCAGGGCCACAGCCGCCTCAGCGCGGGACCGGGACGGAGCCGAGGGCGGACGCGAGGACCTGTGCCACGTCGACCCCTTCGAGCGCCGCCTCCGGTCGTAGCCCGAGCCGGTGGATCAAGGTGGCGTGCGCGAGCGCCTTCACGTCGTCGGGGGAGACGAAGTCCCGGCCCGACAGCCACGCCCACGCGCGACTGGTGCGCAGCAGCGCGGTCGCCCCGCGCGGGCTGACGCCGAGACTGAGCGAGGGGGAGGAGCGGGTCGCCCGGGCGATGTCCACGACGTACGTCGCCACCTCGTCACTGACCCGAACCGTGCCCAGGGCGTGTGACGCGACGGCCAGATGCCCGGGACCGGCGACGGCGCTGATCCCGGTCGCGGCCAGGTCATGCGGGTCGAAGCCGTCCGCGTGCCGGCGCACGATGGCGAGCTCCTCATCGCGGGGTGGCAGCGGCAGCACGACCTTCATCAGGAACCGGTCGAGCTGAGCCTCCGGCAGCGGGTAGGTGCCCTCGTACTCGACCGGGTTCTGGGTCGCAGCGACCAGGAACGGCGTCGGGAGCGGCCGGCTGACCCCGTCGACCGACACCTGCCCCTCCTCCATCGCCTCGAGCAGCGCGGACTGCGTCTTGGGAGGGGTCCGGTTGATCTCGTCGGCGAGCAGGAGGTTGGTGAACACCGGGCCGGGGCGGAAGTCGAAGCGACCGCCCTCGACCACCATCGAGCCGGTGATGTCTCCGGGCATCAGGTCCGGGGTGAACTGGACCCGGCGCGACTCCACGCCGAGGGTCGCGGCGAGCGAGCGCACCAGGAGCGTCTTGGCGACCCCGGGCACTCCTTCCATGAGCACGTGACCCTTCGCCAGCAGGGCGACCAGGAGTGCGGAGACCGCCGCGTCCTGGCCGACGACCACCTTGGCGACCTCGGCCCGGACGGCGTGCAGGGCCTCACGTGCCTCATCGGTGCTGATACCGGACTCAACGTTGGGCGGGACGGTCGTCATCGGGTGCGTACCTCTTCTTCCAGCTGGTGCAGGTTCTGGGCGAGCGCCACCAGGTCGGCGTCGCTGCGGATGGACTCGGCGATCCGGCCGCGGTCGGGGAGCAGGGCGCTGACCTCGGCCAGACCCCGCCCGGTGCGGTCCGCGACCGCCCGGGCGAGATCGGCGCGCGGGCTGTACTCCGCGAGCCCGAGGGCGAGACCCAGTCGTCGCGCGGTCCCGTCGACCAGGAGATCAGCGGCGTGCACGCGGTCGCGGGCCTGCTCGTAGAGCCGGCCGAGTGCGGTGGTCGACTCCAGGGCCTTGATGGTCACCGGGATCGGTTCGACGACGAGCGGCCCGAGGCGTCGTCCGCGGACCAGGAGGAGCGCCAGCGTCGCGACCGCGAGGAGCCACAGTGACGGGACGAGCCACGGCGGGAGCAACCGGGAGAGCCCCACGCCGTCGCTGACCAGGGTGTCGTCGACCTTCGCGACGTACCAGACCACCCGGTCGCGCTGCCCGAAGAGCCGCAGGACGACCGCCGCGTTCTCGCCGAGGTCGACGTCCTCGTTGCTCACCGGGTGCGGGTTGGTCAGCACCCAGCGGTGCTCCTGTCGGTCCACCAGGAGCTGGCGACCGGTGATCGCGTCGCCGAAGCAGCCGTCGCCCTTCACCCCGGGTGTGTCCCACTCCGAGGTCAACGAGAGCCCGGCCATCAGGTCGACCTCCGGGCTGCAGTCGGCGGCGACCGTGCGCTCGGAGGGTCCGGGGGTCAGGTCGCTCTCGCCGAGCCCGAGGCCGTCGGCGACCGGAAGGCTCAGGCCCGCCACGACCAGGACCGCGCCCGCTCGACGGACCCGGGTGTCGAGATCGCTCCAGGTGCTCTCGCCGAGGTGTTCGGGGTTGGTCATCACGACGGTGGTGTCCTCGTCGAGCGTCGCGGCCTCCAGTGCTGCCCGCCCGCGGACGATCTCGACCGGGACCCCCTGGTCCTCGAGCACCTGGGCGACGGCGCGGGCGCCCGACGGGCCGGCGTTCTCGGGGTCCAGGGACCCGCCGCTCCCGGCCTGGTCGCGGTTCGCCCAGCTGACCAGGACCAGTGTCGTGATCACCGCGAGGGTGAGGCCGAGGGCGACGCGGTTGCGGCGCACGAAGCCGCCGCTCGGGCCCGTCGGCGCGGGCTCGGCCGTCAGCGTGCTCATCGGGGTGCTCATCGGGGCACCGCCAGGACCGGTCCGGCTCCGGCTGCTTCCACGGGGCGCGTCCGGCGCACTGACGCCTCCAGGTCGAGGAGCTCGTCCGCGGACGCCCGGTCAGCGTGCCGGTCGCCGTACCGGACGGTGTCGAAGCGGTCCGCCGCGCCGCGCAGGCGGTCGCCGTACGCCGGGAACGCCGTCGCCGCGTCCGCGGCGACCTCCCGAGCGGTCGCGGCGGGCCGGTCGTCGAGGACCGCCCGTTCGACCAGGCCGACCGCGATCGCGCGCATCGCCTCGATCACGGCGTCGTCGAACCGGCCCTCCGCGCGGGCGCGTTCGGCCAGCGCCCGGTGCTCGGCGGCGCTGACCCGGGCCTCGGCCAGCACCGGACCCGGTTGCGTTCGCCTCGTGGGGTCGGGGCGGAGCCGGGCGAGGACGACCGCCAGACCGATGACCAGCGCCGCCAGGGCGACGAGCGCGATCGCCGGGTCGAGCCGGCCGAAGCCGCTGGCGGTGTCGAGGATCCCCTGGAGGAAGTCCATGAACCAGCCGATCACGCGTTCGAGGAGGGTCGGCTGGTACTCGCGCTTGGCCAGCTCGGCGCGGACCCAGTCCTGCGCCTGATCGGGATCAGGGCGCAGCGCCGCCACGACGAGCGCCGACGCCGTCACCGAGCCCCCGGCGGGGCCGGTGCGGACGCCGGGCCGTGGGCGATCAACTCGATGTCGTAGCCCTCCTTGCGGATCCGCTGGTCGAGGTACTGGAGTGCCGCGACCGAGGCCGAGAACGGAGTTGTCAGGGCCCCGGAGATCACCTGGGCGATGTTCTGGGTCAGCAGCATCACGAGGATCCCGGCCAGGGTGTCGGGCCAGATCAGGCTCCCGGCCGCGCCGAGGATGCTGAACGGGAAGGTCAGGAACTGCGCCGCGACCGAGGTGACCACCAGCGTCAGCAGGCTGATCCCGAAGGTGCGCCAGAAGGCGTTCCGGGTCAGCGCCCAGGAGCGTCCGATCGCCGCGAACACCCCGAGTCCCTCCAGGACCAGGCTGGCGGCGGCGAGCTGGAACAGGCGGACCCAGAGCAGGACCATGACCGCGACACCGCCGAAGAACCCGGCGATCCCCACGATCCAGCCGGCGACCGGGGAGATCGCCGCGGCGGCGAAGATGAACGCGACGATCGGGATCCACGGCAGCAACGGCACCAGCCCCGAGAGGATCGCCAGCCCGAGGAGCCGCCAGATGCGCGGCCGGGTCAGTCGCCAGGCCTCGCCTGCCGAGAGCTTCTGGCCGCGGGCCGCGTGCTCGACGACACGGACGATCATCCCGGTCAGGACCACCGTGGCCAGCCCGGCCAGCACCGCTCCGCCGATCACGGTCACGCCGAGCCCGATGTCCTCGGGATTGGTGCCGCCGAGCTCGCCGCTGCTGCTGAGCCGGCTGCCGAAGCCGGCGATCGTCCCCCAGAGCAGGGTCCCGATCGTCGGGATCGCCAGGAACGCGCTGAGGACCACGGCGGCGACGCCCAGGGTCGCTCGCGGGTTGCGGCGGATCGTTTCGACCGCGCCGCTGTACATGTCGGACAGGGTGAGCGGGCGCAGCGGGATCGTGCCCGGCTTGTAGACGGGCCGGGCCTGGTGCAGGGGAACGCCGTACCCGTAGCCCGGCTGCGGGTAGCCGCCCGGAGGGTAGGGCTGGGCGGGATAGGCCTGCTGCGGCTGTCCTGGCGGCCCGTACGGCGCCTGCGGAGGGCCGGTGGGCGGCGCGGGCCAGCCCGGTGCCGGGGCGGGCGGCGGCTGCCACCCCGGGGGACGCTGATCGGGCGCGGGCGGCATGCTGTTGCCGTCGGTCACGTGGTCCCCTCCCTGGCTCGTCCTAGGCGGTCATCCTGCCAGGGAACCGGACCCCGGGTGCCACGCTCGGCGGCCTTCGTCGCAGCCGCGTTCGGGCCCCCCGCAGCCCGATTTGGCGCTGCGGCGGATCTCTGCCAAGATAGTCCGGTTGCTCCGGCGGGATTGCCGGGGCACGGATATTTGACTACTGAACAGGATTTCCTGGCTCCCTGGTTCAAGGGAGCGCTGTGGTTGCGTGTCCGTGCCGCACCTGGAGATCCCGTTCAGCCCGACCCCCGTCGGGCACAACCCCAGACAACGACCGAAGCGTCAGGTGTGGTTCTGCGCGTCAGCAGAGCGCGACACGCCCGACCGCGGGGGTCGGAGGTTCAGGCGGGAAACCGCCCGGATCGACCTGGGGGAGAGCAGGGCGGACCATCTCACCGAGATGGGACGAGACAGTCGTGAGACGAGAAGTGAAGGACGCGTGATGGCGGGACAGAAGATCCGCATCAGGCTCAAGGCCTATGACCACGAGGTGATCGACACCTCGGCGCGGAAGATCGTGGACACCGTGACCCGTACGGGCGCGAAGGTGGCCGGCCCTGTGCCGCTGCCCACCGAGAAGAACGTCTTCTGCGTGATCCGCTCGCCGCACAAGTACAAGGATTCGCGCGAGCACTTCGAGATGCGCACGCACAAGCGCCTCATCGACATCATTGACCCCACGCCGAAGACGGTCGACTCGCTGATGCGCCTCGACCTGCCTGCCGGCGTCGACATCGAGATCAAGCTCTGAGGTCGATAGAGATGACTTTCGAACGCAATGTGAAGGGGCTGCTGGGCACCAAGCTCGGCATGACCCAACTGTGGGACGAGAACAACCGCGTCGTCCCCGTGACCGTGGTGGCCGCGAGCACCAACGTCGTGACGCAGGTCCGCACACCCGAGACCGATGGCTACAACGCCATCCAGGTCGGGTACGGCGAGATCGAGGGCCGCAAGGTCACCAAGCCGTCGGCGGGTCACTTCGACAAGGCCGGTGTGACCCCGCGTCGCCACCTCGCCGAGATCCGTACCGCTGACGCCGCGTCGTACCAGGTCGGCCAGGAGATCAGCCCCGAGCTGTTCGCCGCCGGCGACGACGTCGACGTGACCGGCACCAGCAAGGGCAAGGGCTACGCCGGTGTCATGAAGCGTCACGGCTTCCACGGCGTCGGCGCCTCCCACGGTGCCCACCGCAACCACCGCAAGCCCGGTTCCATCGGTGCCTGCGCGACCCCCGGTCGCGTCTTCAAGGGCACCCGGATGGCCGGCCGGATGGGTACGGACGTCGTCACCACCCAGAACGTGACCGTGCACGCGGTCGACGTGGAGAAGGGCCTGATCCTGCTCAAGGGTGCCGTTCCCGGCCCCAAGGGCGGCCTGATCATGATCCGCTCCGCCGCCAAGTCCGGACAGGAGGCCTGAGCATGGCTACCAAGACTGCAACCGCGAAGGTCGTCAAGGTCGACCTCCCGGCTGAGATCTTCGACGCGGCGACCAACATCCCGCTGATCCACCAGGTCGTCGTGGCCCAGCAGGCCGCTGCACGTCAGGGCACGCACTCGACCAAGCGTCGCGGCGAGGTCCGCGGCGGTGGCCGCAAGCCCTACAAGCAGAAGGGCACCGGTCGCGCCCGCCAGGGCTCGACCCGCGCGCCGCAGTTCGCCGGCGGTGGCGTCGTCCACGGTCCCAAGCCGCGTGACTACGACCAGCGCACCCCCAAGAAGATGAAGGCCGCCGCCCTGCGCGGTGCCCTCTCCGACCGGGCCCGCGCCGGACGCATCCACGTCGTCGCTGCCCTGGCCGCCGGTGACAAGCCGTCGACCAAGGCCGCCGTCGCACTGCTCAACGGTCTGACCGAGGGTCGCCGCCAGCTGGTGGTGCTCGAGCGTGACGACGCGATGACCTGGTTGTCGCTGCGCAACGTCCCGACCGTGCACCTGCTCGCCGTCGACCAGCTGAACACCTACGACGTGCTGCTCTCCGACGACGTCATCTTCACCAAGGGCGCGTACGACGCGTTCGTCGGTGTCGAGGCCGAGGTCGTGGAGGAGAAGAAGCCGGCTGCGAAGAAGGCCGCCAAGAAGGCTGCTCCGAAGGCCGAGAAGGTCGAAGAGCCGGCTGCCGAGGCTGAGGTCGCCGAGACCGAGACCACCGAGGAGGCTGCCGAATGAGCACCTTGCACAAGGACCACCGCGACGTTCTGATCGCGCCGGTCGTCAGCGAGAAGAGCTACGGCCTGCTCGACAACAACAAGTACACCTTCATCGTCCACCCGGACGCGAACAAGACCGAGATCAAGATCGCGGTCGAGAAGGTGTTCAACGTCAAGGTCACCTCCGTCAACACCCTCAACCGTCAGGGCAAGGCGCGTCGTACGGCGCGCGGCGTCGGCAAGCGCAAGGACACCAAGCGCGCGATCGTCAGCCTGGCCGAGGGTCACCGCATCGACATCTTCGGAGGTCCGGTCTCCTGACCGGGCTGAGTAGAGGAATCTGACTATGGCTATCCGCAAGTACAAGCCGACCACCCCGGGCCGTCGTGGCTCGTCGGTCGCTGACTTCGCCGAGATCACCCGGACCACGCCGGAGAAGTCCCTGGTGCGTCCGCTGCCCAAGAAGGGCGGCCGGAACAACCAGGGCCGGATCACCACCCGTCACCAGGGTGGCGGTCACAAGCGTGCGTACCGCGTGATCGACTTCCGTCGCTACGACAAGGACGGCGTCCCGGCGAAGGTCGCTCACATCGAGTACGACCCGAACCGCACCGCTCGGATCGCGCTGCTGCACTACGCCGACGGCGAGAAGCGCTACATCATCGCGCCGAACGGGGTCACGCAGGGCACGCCGATCGAGTCGGGCGCCAACGCCGACATCAAGCCCGGCAACAACCTGCCGCTGCGCAACATCCCGGTCGGTACGACGATCCACTGCATCGAGCTCCGTCCCGGTGGCGGCGCGAAGATGGCTCGCTCGGCCGGCAACAAGGCCCAGCTCGTCGCCAAGGAAGGCTCCCGGGCCCAGCTGCGGCTGCCGTCCGGCGAGATGCGCTACGTCGACGTCCGCTGCCGCGCCACGATCGGTGAGGTCGGCAACGCCGAGCAGTCCAACATCAACTGGGGCAAGGCCGGCCGCATGCGCTGGAAGGGCAAGCGCCCGACCGTCCGTGGTGTCGTCATGAACCCGGTCGACCACCCGCACGGTGGTGGTGAGGG
>JAKFBZ010000007.1:0-31250 GCA_036676945.1 Marmoricola sp. | reverse complement strand
GCAGATTGCTCACGTGTTACTCACCCGTTCGCCGCTCGTGTACTCCCGAAGGAGCCTTACCGCTCGACTTGCATGTGTTAAGCACGCCGCCAGCGTTCGTCCTGAGCCAGGATCAAACTCTCCATTGAAATCTTGCGCCACCCACCGAAGCGGATGACAAGTTTCTTAGATAGCTTTTCCCAGCAAGAGACCGAATCGCCGACAATATTGTCGGAATCATCGTTTCTTACCAAAGGAACCATTGACCATCATCGCCCGGCGAACCGGACGAATCGTGTCAACGGGTATCAAACTAATTCGTCGACTTTTGGCACACTGTTGAGTTCTCAAGGATCAAGCGCGCACCGCAACGCAGCCTCTCGGCCTGCTGGGGGGCAACCTGGTAAAACTTACCGGTCCGTCTCGGCCGAGTCAAATCGGCTTCTTCGTCCCGTCCCCCGGCGCGAGTCAGCCCCACCGAGTTGGTCTGAGGCCGACAAAGCGCGCACTCGTTCCACCTCGGCTGAGGTGATCTTGCAGGGGGTTTCGCCTCGGGGCCGGCCACCCGGCCTCTCGGCCTTGCGTCCCGCCGCTCCGTGGCGACATGGAGAACATTAGGGGCATGTTTCGCAACGCGTCAAATCGAGTCAGTGTGGTCCGGGCCACATTCAGCGTTGTCGCAGGTCAGGGGCGGTTTTGCGGGGTGAACGGCGGTCCCGGAGAGCGCTGACGGAGCCGGTGGGAGCCGTCAACGGCGTGAGCGGACCACAACGATGGGATTCGTCAATTCGGTGCCACCAGACCGCGGGCGGTCCGCGGATCGCGACATCCGGCCAGCCTCAGTGCTTCCTCGAGTTCGTCGGACAGCGCCGAGAACATCCGTTCCACGGCGTCGGATCCGCCGACTGCCAGTGCGTAGAGAGGCAGACGGCCCAGAAAAACTCCATCGGCTCCCAGCGACAGCGCCGTCAGAGCAGCGATCCCGTCACGCACTCCCCCGTCGACGAGCACCGGAACCGACCCGTCGATCCGTTCCACGACAGCGGCGAGGCAGTCCGCCGTTGCCGCCGTACGGTCGAGTTGGCGTCCGCCGTGGTTCGAGACCCATACCGCGGCCGCGCCCGCGATCACGACGGCGGCAGCGGCCTCGGGGCTCAACACACCCTTCGCGACCACCGGCAACCCTGTCACCCGCGCGAGCCAGGTGAAGTCCGCGGGACCGAGATCGCGGGCTTTCGGAGCGTCTGCGGCGGGCCCCAGGTTGACCCGCAACCACTCGGTAGGGGTCGCCGCCCAGATCGCGCCCCCGTCGTACTTCGTGGCAACGACCGGGGTGTCGACGGTCAGGACGATCGCGCCGGCGCCCGCGGACACAGCGGCTGCCAGCATCGGCTCGGCGAGCTCGCGCTGCTGGGGCAGGTAGGCCTGCAGCCACCAGGTCACGCCGGTCGCAGCGATCTCTTCGAACGACGCGGACGCGTTGCTGGAGACGACGAGCGGGACTCCGGACGCGGCACAAGCAGTCGCCATCGCCACCTCACCTCCGGGGTCCGCGGCCCGCTGCAAGGTCGTAGGCGCGACACCGAACGGCGTACGCATCGCGGCACCGAGCAGCGACGTGCTCAGGTCGATCGTCCGTACGTCGGTCAGCACCCGAGGAAGCAGTCGGTGCCGATGCCAGGCAGCGACGGCCTCATCAGCGGTCGTCCCCGCCCTGGATCCCTGGCGGTAGTAGCCGTACACCTCGGGCGGCAGCACCCGGCGCGCCTCGTCCTCGAGGGACGCGAGCCAGGTGCTGTCGGTCATGAATCAGCCGACCTCGACGCCGGCCAGGTTCCGCTTGCCGCGGCGCAGCAACAGCCAGCCTCCCGGAAGCAGGTGCTCCTCACCGGGGACGAATTCGGGGTCGGTGATCCGCTCGTTGTTGAGGTACGCGCCGCCTTCGGTGATCGTCCGGCGCGCCTCGCCCTTGCTCTTCACCAGGCCCGTGGCGACCAACAGGTCGACGTACGGCGTCCCCGGTGGCGCCTGGGTCGACCCTGCCTCGCGCAGGGCCGCGGCGAGCGTCGCGGCGTTCAACGAACCCAGCTCTCCACCGCCGAACAGCGCCGCCGCGGCCGCCTTCGCGTGCTCGGTCTCGTCGGCCCCGTGCACCAGTGTCGTCACCGCATCAGCCAGCGCCTTCTGGCCCGCGCGCAGGAACGGCTTCTCCGCCGTCTGCGCCTCCAGGTCCTCGATCTCCTCGCGGGAGAGGAAGGTGAAGATCCGGAGCAACTCACCGACCTTGGCGTCCTCGGCGTTGAGCCAGAACTGATGGAAGGCGTACGGCGACATCATCTCCGGATCGAGCCAGAGGGCCCCGCCCTCGGTCTTGCCGTACTTGGTGCCGTCGGACTTGGTGACCAGGGGCGTCGCGAACGCGTGCGCCTTGCCGGCGTCGGCGCGCCGGATCAGCTCGACCCCGCCGGTGAGGTTGCCCCACTGGTCCGAGCCGCCGAACTGCAACGTCACGCCGTGCTGCCGGTACAGCTCGAGGAAGTCCATCGACTGCAGCAGCACGTAGCTGAACTCGGTGTAGCTGATCCCGGCCTCGAGCCGGCTCTTCACCACGTCCCGCGCCAGCATCCGGTTCACCGGGAAGTGCTTGCCGATGTCGCGCAGGAAATCGATCGTCGAGAGCGACGCGGTCCAGTCGTAGTTGTTGACCATCGTGGCCGCGTTCGCGCCCTCGAACTCCAGGAACGGTTCGATCTGACCGCGGACCCGTGCGACCCAGTCCTTGACGGTGTCCAGGGAGTTCAGGGTGCGCTCGCCGGACTCCTTGGGGTCGCCGATCATGCCGGTGGCGCCGCCGACCAGTGCGTACGGCGTGTGCCCGGCGAGCTGGAGCCGGCGCGCGGTGAGGATCTGCACCAGGTTGCCCATGTGCAGGCTCGGGGCGGTCGGGTCGAAGCCCACGTAGAACCGCACGCTCCCCTGCGTCAGCGCGTCACGCAGCGCGTCGAGGTCCGTCGAGTGCGCGATCAGGCCGCGCCACTCGAGGTCGTCGAGGAGGGAGGGGTCGACGGTCACGGGGAACCTTTCCAAGAGAACAGGGATACAGCAGGTCAAGCCTGCCGTATCCCTGTCGTCAGGGTCGAACCGGTCTCAGCGGATGCCCAGCTTCCGCATGAAGCGGAGGCCCTTCACGGTCTTGTCGACGTTCTTGTTCCAGTCGGTGTCCGGCGGGTTGCTCAGCACCTGCTTCTTGAGCACGGCCACGTTCTGGACGTCGGTGTACTTGAGCATGCCCGCGTCGCCGTGACGGCTGCCGACCCCCGAGGTCTTGAACCCGCCCGAGGTGCTCTTCTTGCTCGCGTACGACGCGGCCAGGCCGTCGTTGATGTTGATGTTGCCGGCCTCGATGCGGCGACCCACTGCCTCGGCAGCGGCGAGGTCCTTGCCCCAGACGCTGGCATTCAGGCCGTAGTCGGTGTCGTTGGCCAGGGCGACCGCCTCGTCGACGGACTTGTAGGTGTAGATCGACGTGACCGGACCGAAGGTCTCGGTCTTGGCCAGGATCATGTCCGGGGTGATGTCGGTGAGGACCGTGGGCTCGAAGAAGGCCGGGCCCAGGTCCGGACGTGCCTTGCCGCCGGTCAGGACAGTGGCGCCCTTGGCGACCGCGTCCTCGACGTGAGACTCGACGCGCTCGCGCTGCGACACCGAGACGAGTGAGCCCATCATCGGGCTGAAGTCGTAGGTCGCGCCGACCTCGATCGCCTGTGCCGCCTCGACGAAGCGCTTGGTGAACTCGTCCCGCCGCTTCTCGGAGACGTAGATCCGCTCGATGTGCATGCAGGCCTGGCCGGTGTTGAGGAACGCCGCCATGATCGTGCCGGCGATGACCTCGTCCATGTTCGCGTCGTCGAGGACGATCAACGGATTCTTGCCCCCGAGCTCGAGGGTGCATCCGATCAGGTTCTGGCCCGCCTGCGCGCCGATGGTCCGCCCGGTCGCCGTGGAGCCGGTGAACATGACGTAGTCGGCGTTGTCGACGATGGTCGGGCCGATGTCGGGGCCCTCACCGCAGACGATCTGCAGCAGGCCGGCGGGCAGCCCGGCTTCGTAGAGCAGACCGACGCCGTACGCGACGTTGAGGGTCGACTTGTTGTCCGGCTTGAGGACGATGCCGTTGCCCGCGATCAGCGCCGGCATCGCGTCGGACAGGCTGGTCGCGAACGGGAAGTTCCACGGCGAGATCAGGCCGACGACGCCCTTGGGCACGCGCACCTCGGTGGACGTGGACACGATCGGCACGACGCCGCCGTGCTTCTTCTCCTTGAGGATCCGCGGTGCCGCCTTGATGTAGTGGCTGGTCACCATCAGGACGTCGCAGGTCTCCTCGAACGCCATCCGGCGCGCCTTGCCCGTCTCGACCTGCATCAGGTCGGCGATGATCAGGCCGTTCTGGAGGAGGAGCTCGTGGAAGCGCTTCATCACGTCGATGCGGCGCTTGACCGGCCACGACGCCCAGACCGCCTGGGCCTTGCGCGACGCGGCGAACGCGGTCTCGACATCTTCGGGGCTCGACTGCGGAAGGTCGAGGACCTTCTCGCCGGTGTAGACCTCGAGCAGGTCGTAGGTGCGACCGCTGGTGGAAACGACCATTCCGGTCAGCTTCGCGAGGAGTTCAGGGGTGATCGAGGACGGCAGGCTCATGGCGAAACTGTAACTCGTTCTAGTTCGGATGTCATCGGGTCCCGGGTCCTGTCCGACGCCTGCGGGATCGCCTAGGTCGACCGGGACGACCGGGGCTTGGCCGCGACGTAGCGGCTGACCGACTTCTCGCCGTCGATCCAGAACCGCCAGGGCCGGTCTGCAGCCAGGCGCAGTCCCACCCGGGGGCCGGTCCGGATCGCTGTCGTCGGCAGAGGCTCGCCCGGGCTGAGCGTCAGGGGCGGTGCGGTCAGATCCGCGTTGTTCTGGCCGAGCGCGATGTCCAGGGTCCGGCAGAGCCGGGCCGGGCCGCGCGCGAGGTCGCGGTCGCCCGCGCCCGGACGGCGCTCACGTGCCGTCTCGATGCCGTCGACCACCTCGCCGGCGCGGATCAGCACCGCGGACGCCCTGCCCTCCGGTCCGGTGACCACGTTGCAGCAGTGGTGCATCCCGTAGGTGAAGTACACGTAGAGGAAGCCTGCCGGCCCGAACATGATCTCGTTGCGCGGCGTCCTGCCGCGGTAGGCGTGGGACCCGGGGTCGTCGGCACCGTCGTACGCCTCGACCTCGGTGATCCGGACGGCGACCTCGCCGTGGCGCAGCGTCGCTCCGAGCAGGCGCGGCGCGACCCCCAGGACAGGCCCGGAGAGGAGGTCGCGCAGGTTCTCGCTCACGCGCGGCAGTCTCACACGAGCGGCCCGGGAATTGTCCCCGGTCGGTGCCAGGATCTGAGGTATGCCGGTGACAGTGGAGGACGTCCGTACGATCGCGCTCGAACTGCCGCGCGCCTACGAGGCCTGGGTCCGCGACACCCGAAAGTTCCGCGTCGGGCGGATCGTCTTCGCGGCGATCTCCCCTGACGAGACCAAGCTGGGCTTCGGGTTCCCGCGGGAGGAGCGGGCCGCCCTGGTCGCGAGCGAGCCTGCGAAGTTCCTGCTCCCCCGCCCGTCGGACATGCGTTACCAGTGGGTCGCTGCGCGGATGGAGGCGCTCGACGTCGACGAGTTGCGCGAGCTGATCACCGATGCCTGGACGATGTGCGTGCCGAAGTCGGTCGCGGCTCAGTACTTGGCCGGAGTCTGAGACCTTGCCGGTCGGACCGCACGAGGGCACGATCGGCCCATGACCGACGCCGACCAGCCCGTTTCGCCCGGCCCTACCGTGGCTCAGGTGTTCGACTCCCTCGCCGGCACCTACGACCAGACCGGGGTGTCGTTCTTCCGGCCCGTCGGCGAACGCCTGGTCACGCTGGTGGGTCCGGCACCCGGAGACAATGCCCTCGACCTCGGCTGCGGCCGCGGCGCGGCGACCGTGCCACTGGCTCTGGCCGTCGGTGCTCAGGGATCCGTCACGGCGATGGACCTGGCGCCGGCCATGGCGGCCGCGACCAGGTCCGTGACGCAGGACCTGTCACTGGACAACGTCACCGTCGCCGTCGGGGACGTCTCCGACCGGGACGTTCTCGGCGACGGCCCCTACGACGTGATCACCGCGTCCCTGGTGCTGTTCTTCGTCGCCGACCCAGCAACGACTCTCGCCTCCTGGGTGTCCCTGCTCGCTCCGGGCGGGCGGATCGGGCTCACCACCTTCGGACCGCTCGACGGGGCCACCGGCGCCCTCGACGACCTCCTGGCCCCGCACCAGCCTGCCGCGCTCCTCGACGCGCGGACCAGTGGCATGAGCGGGCCGTTCGCCAGCGACGCCGGGATGGAAGACCTCTTCCGGGCCGCCGGCGCGGCCGACGTACGGACCGTCGTCGAGCCGGCTGTCCTCGAGTTCGCCGACGTCGCGGAATGGCACCGGTTCTCGATGTCGACCGGTCAGCGTGCGATGTGGGCCAACGTGCCGGAGGAGGAGAAGCCCGGCGTGCTCGCGGCTGCTGCGGAGGTCCTCGAGAGGACCCGGCAGGACGGTCGCTGTCGGCTGGTCTGGCAGATGCGCTACACGCTCGGAAGCGGCAGCGTCACCGGCTGAGCCATGCCCGCTCGGCCGCGATCCGCTCGCGGAGCTCGGCGAGCTGCTCGCTCACCCGGACGGGCGCGGTTCCGCCCCGGCCGGTGCGCGAGGAGACAGACCCGTCGACGGTGAGGACCTCGCGGACCGCAGGCGTGAGGTTCTCGTCGATGGACGCGAACTGGTCGTCGGTCAGCTCGTGGAGTTCGATACCGAGCTCCTCGCAGCGCTGCACGCAGGCGCCGGCGACCTCGTGGGCGACCCGGAACGGCACGCCCTCGCGAACCAGCCACTCGGCGATGTCGGTCGCGAGCGAGAAACCCTGCGGCGCGAGCTCGGCCATCCGGTCGACGTCGAACCGGAGGGTGGCGATCTGGCCCGCGAAGGCCGGCAACAGCACTTCGAGGGTGTCGACCGCGTCGAAGACCGGCTCCTTGTCCTCCTGCAGGTCGCGGTTGTACGCGAGAGGGAGCGCCTTGAGCGTCGCCAGCAGCCCGGCGAGGTCGCCGATCAACCGACCCGCCTTGCCACGGGCGAGCTCGGAGATGTCCGGGTTCTTCTTCTGCGGCATGATGCTCGACCCGGTCGAGTAGGCGTCGTCGAGTGCCACGAAGCCGAACTCCTTGGTCGCCCAGAGGATGACCTCCTCGGCGATCCGGCTCACGTCGACGCCGATCATCGCCGACACGAAGGAGAACTCCGCGACGAAGTCGCGGGCAGCGGTGCCGTCGATCGAGTTCGCGACCGAGCCGGTGAATCCCAGGTCGGCCGCCACCTGCCCCGGATCGAGGCCGAGGCTGGATCCCGCCAGCGCCCCGGCGCCGTACGGGGACTCGGCAGCGACTCGCGCGTCCCAGTCCCGTAGCCGGGAGACGTCGCGCAGCAACGGCCAGGCGTGCGCCATCAGATGGTGCGAGAGCAGCACCGGCTGCGCGTGCTGCAGGTGCGTGCGTCCGGGCATCACGGCGCCGAGGTGGGCTTCCGCCTGGTCGGCGAGCGCCTCGACCAGGGTCAGGACCTGGGCTGCCACGATCCGCGCGTGGTCACGCAGGAAGACCTTGAACAGCGTGGCGATCTGGTCGTTGCGGCTCCGGCCGGCGCGCAGCTTGCCGCCGATCTCCGGGCCGATCTCGTCGAGGAGCAGCCGCTCGAGCGCGCCGTGCACGTCCTCGTCGCTCGGGTCCGGGTGCAGATCGCCGGCCGCGAACCGCTCCCCCAGCACGTCGAGGCCGCGTTGCAGTTCGGCGTGGTCTGCATCGGTGAGCAGGCCCGCTGTGTGCAGCCCGCGGGCATGTGCCTTCGAGCCGGCCAGGTCGTACGGCGTCAGCCGCCAGTCGAAGTGGGTGCTCCGCGACAGTGCCTCGAGCTCGGGACTCGGGCCGCCGGCGAAACGGCCGCCCCAGAGCTTGCCGGTGTTGGTCGTGCCTTCGTTCATCGTGTCCTCTTCGCTGCGGGCGTCTTACGACCGGTCAGTCTGTCTGGGTGCCGTTGGCCAGTCCGAGCAGCCGTTGGGCGAGGGCCTCGCCGCCCATCGGATCGCGCGAGATCACCATCACGGTGTCGTCGCCGGCGATCGTGCCCAGCACCGGGCCGAGCTCGGCCTTGTCCAGGGCCGAGGCCAGGAAGTTCGCCGCCCCGGGCGGCGTACGGAGCACGACCAGGTTCGCCGAGGCGTCGGCGGTGACGAGCAGCTCGGCGCAGAGCCGGGCGAGCCGGGCCTCGGAGGCAGCGGATTCACGGGCGACGACGGGTGTCCGGTCGCCGCCTTCGGAGGGCACCGCGTACACGAGCGCGCCGGAGGCGGCACGCACCTTGAGCGCGTCCAGTTCGACCAGGTCGCGCGACAGGGTCGCCTGGGTGACGCTCACACCCGCCGCGGCGAGCAGGTCGGCGAGCTCGGTCTGCGACTTCACCTCGGTGGTCGCGAGCAGCTCGATGATCTGCTGCTGGCGAGCGGTCTTCGTGAGCGGGGCGTGGGAAGTCATCGCAGCAACCAACTCATGATCGCCTTCTGGGCGTGCCGTCGGTTCTCGGCCTCGTCCCAGATCACGCTCTGCGGGCCGTCGAGGACCCCGGCGGTGATCTCCTTGCCCCGGTACGCCGGCAGGCAGTGCAGCACGATCGCGTCGCTCGCACCCAGGGCGAGCAGGTCCTCGTTGAGCTGCCAGGGCCGGAATACCTCGGCCCGGTCGGCCGACTCGGTCTCCTTGCCCATCGAGACCCAGGTGTCGGTGATCAGCACGTCGGCACCGTCGGCAGCCTGTTTCGGGTCCGACACGATCTCGGCGGATCCACCGGTGCTCGCGGCGATCTCCTGGGCCCGTACGACGATCTCCGGATCGGGCTGGAAGCCATCGGGGCCGCTGACCCGCACGTGCATCCCGGCTGCCGCTCCGGACAGCAGATAGGAGTGGCCCATGTTGCAGGCCGCGTCCCCGAGGAAGGTCATCGTCAGACCAGCCGTGCGGCCCTTGTGCTCCCGGATGGTGAGCAGGTCGGCCAGCGTCTGGCACGGGTGGAACTGGTCGGTGAGCGCGTTGACGACCGGGACGCCGGCGTACGCGGCCATCTCGTCGATCCGGCTCTGGTCGTGGGTCCGCCAGACGATCAGGCTCGCCTGCCGGCCGAGCACCCGGGCGACGTCGGCGATCGACTCCCGGGTGCCGATCTGGGCCAGGTTGCCGTCCACCACCATCGGATGGCCGCCGAGTTCGGCGACACCGGCGACGAACGAGGCCTGGGTGCGCAGCGTCGGCTTGTCGAAGATGATCGCGACGGTCCTCGGACCGGCCAGCGGCTTGCTCTCGAACGGAGCCGCCTTCATCGCAGCGGCCAGGTCGAGGACCTCGACCAGTTCGGCCGGGCTCAGGTCGTCGTCACGCAGGAAGTGCCTGATGGATGCCGGCATCACTCCCCCTTTCCGTAGGCCGTGTCCAGCAGGCCGGACCAAGCCTCCAGGAACGCGCTCGCATCGGCGTCGGTGAGCACGAGCGGCGGCGCCAGTCGGATCCGCTCCGGCGTCGCGTTGTTGATGATGAAACCGGCGTCGAGGGCTGCGGCGGCGACCTCGGCGCTGACCGGGGCGGACAGCGTGAGCCCGATCAGGAGCCCCTCGCCCCGGACCTCGAGCACGCGCGGGTCGGCGGCGAGCCCGTCACGGATCTTCTGTCCCAGGACGACGGTGCGTTCGAGCAGGTCCTCGGCCTCGATGGCACCGATCACGGCCAGGGCAGCCGCGCAGGCGACCGGATTGCCGCCGAAGGTGGTGCCGTGGTTGCCGGGCTCCAGCAGGTGGGCCGCGTCGCCGAGCGCGATGCAGGCACCGATCGGGAATCCGCCGGCCAGGCCTTTCGCCACGGTGACCAGGTCGGGTGCCACCTCGGGGTCGCCGGCCGCGGCGAACCAACGGCCGGTGCGGCCCATGCCGGTCTGGATCTCGTCGAGCCAGAGCAGCGCGCCGTGCTCGGACGTGATCCGCCGGGCAGCGGCCAGGTAGCCGTCCGGCGGCACCATCACCCCGGCTTCGCCCTGGAGCGGCTCGAGGATGACGGCTGCGGTCCGGTCGGTGACCGCGGCGGCCAGCGCCTCGGCGTCGCCGTACGGGACGAAGACGACGTCACCGGGCAGCGGCTCGAAGGGTTCGCGGTAAGCGGCCTTGGCGGTCAGCGCGAGCGAGCCCATGGTGCGGCCGTGGAAGGCCTCGGTCGCGGCGATGATCTGGGTGCGGCCGGTGCGCCGGGTGATCTTGAAGGCGGCCTCGTTGGCCTCGGTCCCGGAGTTGGTGAAGAAGACCCGTCCCGGCGTGCCGACCAGGGCGAGCAGCTTCTCGGCGAGCTCGACCTGGGGCGGCGAGGTGAAGAAGTTCGAGACGTGTCCCAGCGTCTGCAGTTGCCGGGTGACCGCTTCGACCAGCGCGGGGTGGCCGTGACCGAGGGCGTTCACGGCGATGCCGCCGAGCAGGTCGACGTACTCCTTGCCGTCCTCGTCCCAGACGTGCGCTCCCGCACCGCGGACGAGCGCGAGCTTGGGTGGCCCGAAGGTGTTCATCAGCGCGTCGGTGTAGCGGTCCTTGTAGGTACTCATGCGGAGCCCTTCGCCTTCCGGATCTTGGTCTGGACGCCGGGCAGCACCTGGGTGCCGACGCCTTCGTCGGTGAAGATCTCCAGCAGCACCGCGTGCGGCTCCCGGCCGTCGACGACGGTCGCGCGGGGCACTCCCCCGTTGAGTGCCGCGAGGCACGCTGCCATCTTCGGGACCATGCCGCTCTCCAGGGACGGCATCAGCTCGGCCAGCGCTTCGGGGCTGATCTCGCCGATCACGTCGTCACTGTTGCCGTAGTCCCGGTACAGCCCCTCGACGTCGGTCAGGACGAGCAGCTTCTCCGCCTTGAGCGCCACAGCCAGCGCGGCCGCCGCGGTGTCGGCGTTCACGTTGTGCACCGCTCCCTCGGGGTCCGGCGCGACCGAGGAGATCACCGGGATCCGGCCGGCGTCGATGACGTCCTGGACGGCTTCGGGGCGCACCGAGGCGACCTCCCCGACCAGGCCGAGGTCGATCTCCTCGCCGTCGATGACCAGGTTGGTGCGCTGGGCCGTGAACAGGCCGCCGTCCTCTCCGGAGAGGCCGACCGCGAGCGGGCCGTGCTGGTTGATCAGGCCGACCAGCTCGCGCTGCACCTGCCCGACCAGCACCATCCGGACCACGTCCATGGCTTCGTCGGTGGTGACCCGCAGGCCACCCTTGAACTCGCTCTCGATGCCGAGCCGGTCGAGCATTTGTGAGATCTGCGGGCCGCCGCCGTGGACGACGACCGGCTTGAAACCGGCCATCCGCAGGAACACGATGTCCTCGGCGAAGGCCTTCTTGAGGTCGTCGTCGACCATGGCGTTGCCGCCGTACTTCACCACCACGATCTTGCCGTGGTACGCCTTCAGCCAGGGCAGTGCCCCGGCCAGGGTGACTGCCTTCGCGGGTTCGACCGCCGGACGCATCTCATCGCTCTCGTTCGGGTTCGTTTCGTGGGCGCTCATGAGCTGTACGCACTGTTCTCGTGGACGTAGGCGTGGGTCAGGTCGTTGGTCCACACCGTCGCCCGTTCCGTACCCGCTTTGAGGTCGATCGTCACCGTGACCTCCCGGGCGGACAGGTCGACGCCGGCCGGGTCCTCGGCGGGTGTGGACTTCCGGCACACCCAGACCCCGTTCATCGCCACGTCCAGGTCGGCCGGGTCGAAGGCGGCATCGGTGGTGCCGATGCTGGCCAGCACCCGGCCCCAGTTCGGGTCTCGGCCGAACACGGCCGCCTTGAACAGATTGCTCCGGGCGACGCTGCGGCCGACCTCGACGGCGTCGTCCTCGCTCGCCGCGTTGAGCACGCTGATCGCTATCTCGTGGTCCGCGCCCTCGGCGTCCTTGAGCAGCTGCATCGCCAGGTCCGTGCAGACCTGGGTCAGCGCGTGCGTGAAGTCGCGCGGCGTCGGGGTGATCCCGCTGGCACCACTGGCCATCACGGTCACGGTGTCGTTGGTCGACATGCAGCCGTCGGAGTCGAGCCGGTCGAAGCTCACCCGGGTCGCCGCCCGCAGTGCCGCGTCGAGCTCGGCGGCCGGGACGACCGCGTCGGTGGTGATCACGACGAGCATCGTGGCCAGCTGCGGGGCCAGCATGCCGGCGCCCTTCGCCATCCCGCCGATACTCCAGCCTGCCCCTTCGACGACGACCTGCTTGGGCACGGTGTCCGTGGTCATGATCGCCGCGGCCGCGTCTGCTCCCCCGTCGGCATCGAGCCCGGCGACGCAGGCGTCGACGCCGTCGAGGAGGTTCTGCCGCGGGTTCGCCAGCCCGATCAGGCCGGTCGAGCAGACCACGACGTCGATCGCGCCGATCCCCAGTCCCGCGGCCACCTGCTCGGCGACCGCGTGGGTGGTCTGGAAGCCGTCAGCCCCGGTGTAGCAGTTGGCGCCGCCGGAGTTCAGCACCACGGCGCGGACGACCCCGTCCTTCACCGCCTCCTGGCTCCAGAGCACCGGGTTGGCCTTGCACCTGTTGGCGGTGAAGACGGACGCGGAATCGAAGGCCGGTCCCTGGTTCACGACCAGGGCCAGGTCCTGGGCGCCGGTCGACTTCAGGCCGGCGGCGACACCGGCAGCGACGAAGCCGGCGGGGTGGGTCACGCTCATCGTGGTTCTCTCAGTTCTTGGAAGGTTTGGCGACGGGGGCGGGCACGACCGTGTGCCCTCGTCGTCGCCACGCCTCGCCCGCCGCCTCGGCCTTGCCGATCGGCACCAGGATCCAGTCGGTCGGGTACGTCGACATCGTGAAGACGCTGATCCCTTCCTCCGCCAGCGGGCCGAGCAGGGTGTGCAGGACGCCCGTCAACGCGAAATCGAGCGGCCCCTCGACGGCGAACGCCGTGAACGGGCCCTCCTTGCGCACCTTCGCCGGAACGGACCGGCCGGCGCAGATCACGGTGGTCTCGTGCGCCGTGGCGACGATCGCGAACAGGGACGACGACTCGGCCCACGCCGGGATCTCCGCACCCGCCGGCAGGCTCGCCACGACGAGCTTCTCCGGGTACTGGTGCAGGGTGAACGTGCCGACGGCGTCGTTCCCCGTCTCGGTCACGGATTCGTTCACGGTGCCACTCCCACGGTCGTCAGGCCGGCGGTCTCGGGAAGTCCGAGCGCCAGGTTCATGCACTGCACCGCGGCGCCGCCGGTGCCCTTGGCGAGGTTGTCGACCGCTCCGATCACGACCACCCGGCCGGCCGCCTCATCGAGAGCCAGTTGGAGGTGCACGCTGTTCGAGCCGAAGACCGCCTTCGTGCTCGGCCACTGGCCCTCGGGCAGCAGGTGCACGAACGGCTCGTCGGCGTACGCCTTGGTGTAGGCGACCCGCAGGTCCTCGAGGCTGACGCCGTCGGCGATCGGTGCGGTGCAGGTCGCCAGGATGCCGCGTGGCATCGGCACCAGCAGCGGGGTGAAGCTGACCCGGACGTGCTGGTCGGTGAGGCCGCCGAGGTTCTGGATGATCTCGGGTGTGTGCCGGTGGACTCCTCCGACGCCGTACGCCGAGGTGCCGCCCATCACCTCGCTGCCGAGGAGGTTCGTCTTCGCCGCCTTACCGGCACCGCTGGTACCGGAGGCGGCCACGATCACCAGATCGCCGGCATCGACCAGGCCGGCGCCGACCGCGGGGGCCAGGGCGAGGGTCGACACCGTCGGATAGCAGCCCGGGACGGCGATCCGGCGAGCGCCCTGCAGTAGCGCCCGCTGGCCGGGGAGTTCGGGGAGGCCGTAGGGCCACGACCCCGCGTGCGCGGATCCGTAGAACTGCTCCCAGGCGGCCGGATCGGTGAGCCGGAAGTCGGCACCGCAGTCGATCACCACGGTGTCCTCACCGAGCGACTCGGCATACACCGCGGACTGCCCGTGCGGAAGGGCCAGGAACACGACGTCATGTCCGGCGAGTTCGTCGGTGGTCGTCTCCGCCAGGACCCGGTCCGCGAGCGGGATCAGGTGCGGCTGAAGCGGCCCCAGGAGTTCACCGGCGTTGCTGCCCGCGGTCAGGGTCCCGATCGTCACGTCGGGGTGCCCGAGGAGCAGGCGCAGCACTTCACCGCCGGCGTACCCGCTCGCACCGGCGACTGCAACGCTGATCGGACTCATGTGCATGACTATACATACGAATGTATGTTTCCGCGAAGGGGTTGTCGTACGACGTTTCGCCCACTTTCGCCCACTACACTCACCGCACCCATTCAACCTCCCCCGAGCGAGGATCCGAATCCCTTGGCCGGAAGCCATCGCGCGCAGCAGCAACCCACTGCCGGCGTACCCCGGTGGGTGTTCGCGGGCGCCGTCGTCCTCGTTGCCGTCGTGGCTGCGTTCCTGCTCGGGCCGTCCCTGGTGGACGGCGACGCGAAGGAGGCCGGGACGGGGCCGACAGTGACCCCGACGCCGACAGTCGCTCCGACCCCGAGTCCCTCGCTCACGCCGACGCCGACGCCGACTCCCACCCCGACTCCCACGGTCACCCGGCCGGCTCTCCCCCGGGTCCCGGCATCGGTGCCCCGTCGGTTGAGTGCGGGCAACCTGATCGACGTCGGCTTCGACGACTCGATCGAGCCGACCGGCGGCCGTCTCGTCTCGCGGTCGACCGCCGAGCTGTCGCGGTGGGGCAGCCGCGGCACGCCGGGGAGTCCGGGCACCGACACCGTCTTCGTCGTCGGGCGGATCGCGGCTGACGGTGACAGCGGGTTCGGGAACCTCCCGCGGCTCGAGCCCGGGGCCCGGATCGTGCTGCGCACCGACGAAGGGACAATGACCTACACCGTCCGGAGCGTCCAGGACCGCCAGACCTCCGGGATCCTCGACGACCCGACCGTCACCGCGAAGGTGCCGGGTCGCCTGGTCCTGATCGGGGTCCGGTACGACGCCGCCGGGAACCCCACCGGGTCGGCACGGGTCGTCACGGCCCAGCTCAGCGGTGCGGCCCGCCGCTGACGCCTGATCAGCGCTGTTCGGCCCCGTGCCGTTCGACGGCGAGGGCCACCGCGGCGTCGCGGGCGGCTCCCGTCTCGGCCTCGGTCAGGGTCCGGTCCGGAGCGCGGAAGCGCAACGCGAAAGCGAGCGACTTGCGGCCCGCACCGACCTGCTCTCCGGTGTAGACGTCGAAGAGGCGCACCGACTCGCAGAGCGGGCCGGCGCCTTCCCGCAACGTCCGGGCCAGGTCCTCGGCCGGCACGTCCTCGGCCACGAGCAGCGCCACGTCCTCCTTCGCGACCGGGTAGGTCGAGAAGTCCGGCGCCGGCACCACGGTGACGGCCTGCGCGAGCAGTGCGCTCAGGTCGATCTCGGCGACGGCGGTCCGGGCCGGGACGCCCAGGGCCTTGCAGACCCGCGGGTGCAGTTCCCCGGCATACCCGATCGAAACCCCGCCGACGACGAGCTCGGCACAGCGTCCCGGGTGCCACGGGGCGGCCGCGCCCTTGCGCACGTCCACGGTCAGGCCCAGCGATGTGGCGACGTCCCGGACGGCCTGGACGGGGTCGCTCCAGGCGACGGCGCGACCCTCCCCCCACCAGCCGCCCGGATCCCGGTCGCCGGCCAGTGCCAGGACCAGGTGCAGGGGCTGTGCCGGCAGAGCCTTGTTCAGGTCGTCCCACTCCCCGTCGGTCGGACGCCGGTCGACCGGGAGGATCGGCGCGGCCACGCCGAGATGGGGCTGGGTGACCGTCGCCACCTCGAAGAGCGCCACGTCGTCGTTGCCACGACCGACGTTGCGCGCGACCGTCTCCAGGATGCCGGGGAGAAGAGTCGTGGTCATCAACGGCGCCTCCGCGGACAGCGGGTTCGCCAGGCGCAGCGCGGTCCGCCGCGGGTCGTCGGCAGGGAGTTCCAGTGCGTCGAAGGCCTCGGCACCGACGAACGGGAAGGTCAGCACCTCGACGTAACCGTCACCGGCCAGGGTGCGACCGACCCGGCGCCGGAGCTGCTGTTCGACGGTCAGGCCCCGACCGGCGGGCGCGGGTGGCAGCACCGACGGCACGTTCTCGTAGCCGACGATCCGGGCCACTTCCTCGACCAGGTCGAAGGGGTCGGAGATGTCGGGTCGCCACGGCGGCGGGACGACTACCAGGTCCTCGTCCCCGTCGACCGAGCAACCGACCGCCACCAGGTTCTCGAGGACCTGTGCCGGGGAGATCTCCATGCCGGTGATCCGCCCGGGCAGGTCCGCGCTGATCCGCACCGTCGGACGCACCGGAGCCTCGCCGACCTTGGTGACCCCGGGGTCGGCCGTGGCGCCGCCGTGGGCGACGAGCAGTTCGACGACCCGGTCGGCGGCAGCTTCCGGGATGGTCGGGTCGACGCCGCGCTCGTTGCGCTTGCCGGCCTCGGAGGTGAGCTTGTGACGCTTGCCGGTCCGGAACATCGACACCGCGTCCCAGGACGCGACCTCGACCAGGATCCGGGTGGTCGTCTCGGACATCTCGGTGGTCGAGCCGCCCATGACGCCGCCGAGGCCGATCGGGCCGGAGTCGTCGGTGACGACCAGGTCCTCGACCGACAGTTCGCGGTCGACGTCGTCGAGCGTGGTCAGGTGCTCGCCGGCCGTGGCCCGCCGGACCCGGATCGGGCCGGTCAGCCTGTCCGCGTCGTACCCGTGGATCGGGTGGCCCATCTCCAGCATCACGTAGTTGGTGATGTCCACGGCCAGGGAGATCGGGCGCATGCCGGCGAGCTGGATCCGCCGGGCCATCCAGCGCGGCGTGGGCGCGGCCGGGTCGAACCCGGAGACGGTGCGCGCGACGAAGACCGGGCAGCCGTTCGGGTCGTCGATCTGGACCGGGTACCCGTCGCCGTTCGGCTCCGGGACGATCCTGGCCGCCGGGTCGGAGAACAGCCCGCCGGTGCCGAGAGCCGCCTCGCGGGCGACGCCGCGCAGTGAGAGCGCGTACGCCCGGTCCGGGTTGATCTCGAACTCGATCACGACGTCGCGCAGGTGCAGCAGCTCGAAGACGTCGTCGCCGGGCTCGCCGGCGTCGGCCGGGAGCACGATGATGCCCGCGTGATCGTCGCCGAGACCGAGCTCCTTCGCCGAGCAGATCATGCCCGCGGAGACGTGCCCGTAGGTCTTCCGCTCGGAGATCGCGAAGCCTCCGGGCAGTTCGCCGCCGGGGAGGACAACGACCACCAGGTCACCCGGTACGAAGTTGTGGGCGCCACAGACGATGCCCTGCGGTTCACCGGTGCCGTTGGCCCCGCCGACGTCGACGGTGCACCAGTTGATCGTCTTGCCGTTCTTCTGCGGCTCGGGCTCCATCGTGAGGACCCGACCGATCACCAACGGGCCCTTGATGTCCGCGCCCGGGAACTCCAGGGCCTCGAGCTTGAGACCGAGCGCGGTCAGCCGGGCGGTCAGGTCGGCCACGGAGAGGTCGGCAGGCAGGTCGACGTACTCACGGATCCAGGACAGGGGTGCCTTCATCGGGCTCAGATCTCCGTTCCGAAAGCGCGGGAGAAGCGGACATCACCTTCGAAGAAGGACCGCAGGTCGGCCACGCCGTGGCGGAACATCAGCGTCCGGTCGATGCCCATCCCGAAGGCGAAGCCCGTGTACCGCTCGGGGTCCACGCCGCAGGCGACCAGGACGCGCGGGTTGACCACGCCGCAGCCGCCCCATTCGATCCAGCCCTCACCACGGCAGGTGCGACAACTGCTCTCGCCACCCTCGGCGAGACCGCTGCCCCGGCAGACGAAGCAGATCAGGTCCACCTCGGCGCTGGGCTCGGTGAACGGGAAGTACGACGGCCGGAACCGCGTGGTGATGCCCTCACCGAAGATCGCCTGGGCGAAGTGGTCGAGCGAACCCTTCAGGTGCGCCATCGTGATGCCCTCGTCGACGACCAGGCCCTCGACCTGGTGGAACATCGGGCTGTGCGTGGCGTCGTACTCGTCGGTGCGGAAGACCCGGCCGGGACAGACGACGTAGATCGGCGGCGTCCGGGTCAGCATCGTGCGGGCCTGGACCGGCGACGTGTGCGTGCGCAGGACCAGGTGGTTCTCGGCCGGCTCGGTCCAGAAGGTGTCCTGCATCGTGCGGGCCGGGTGGTCCGCACCGAGGTTGAGGGCGTCGAAGTTGAGCCACTCGGCTTCCACCAGGGGACCTTCGGCGACCTCCCAGCCCATCGCGACGAAGATGTCGGCGATCCGCTCGGCCATGGTGGTGATCGGGTGTCGTGCCCCGCGCGCGCGGCGGTCCCACGGCAGCGTCACGTCGACGCTCTCCTCGAGCAGCATCCGCTCCTCGGCCGCCGCCTCGAGCACAGCCTGGCGGGCGGCCAGCGCCTGGTTCACCGCGCCACGTGCCTGTCCGACCCGCATCCCGACGTCCTTGCGGGCCTGCGGAGGCAGGGCGCCGATCTCGCGGTTGGCCAGGCCGAGCGGCGAACGGTCGCCGGCGTGGTCGGCGCGTACCTGCTTGAGCGCGTCGAGATCGGCTGCCGCGGCGATCGCGCTGAGCGCCTCATCGCGCATCGCAAACACCTGCTCCTCCCCGAGCGGCGTCACCTGAACGGGGTCGAAGGAGTTGTTCGGCGCTGACATGGCAGCCTCTCGTGACGGGGCGGGACGGGAAGAGTCTAGGAGACCGGGAACCCCGAACTCGCACGGGTTTCGACGTCGTCAGCGCGACGGAGGTTGCGAAGTCGCGACCGTGAGACGCGGGGCCGACGAACCGGTTTCACGTACGGCGGTCCTCAGCGGGCCAGTCGAGCTCGATCCGGGCTCCCCCGCCGGGCGCGTCCAGGATCCGCAGCTCGCCTCCGTGGGCGCGGACGAGGCCGTTCACGATGTACATCCCGAGACCGGAGCCGCCCCGTACTCCGTGCTTCCAGAACTTCGTGAACACCCGGGCGCGCAGCTCGGGAGCGATGCCCTCGCCCTCGTCGTCGACGACGATCCGCACTCCTCCCTTGCTGGGGCCGGTCACCACCGTCACCTCGCCCTCGCCGTGCCGGATGGCGTTGTCGATCAGGTTCGTCGCCACCTGGACGAGCTTGTCCGGATCCGCGAAGACGGTCACTGCCGGGTCCTCGTGGCGCAGCGTGATCGTCCGGTTGGTGCCCGCCCGGCTCAGGTCGGCGATCCGCTCCAGGATCGGGACCAGGTCCACCTCCCGCGGGTACAGCGGCAACCGGCCGGTGTCGATCCGGGCCACGTCGAGCAGTTCGGTGATCAACCGCGACAGCCGTTCGGCGTCGGTGGCGACCGTGTGCAGCATCAGCTTCTTCTGGTCGTCGTTGAGCCGCTCCCAGTTGCTCAGCAGCGTGGTGACGAAGCCCTTCACCCCGGTCAGCGGGGATCGGAGCTCGTGGGCGACGGTCGCGACCAGGTCGGAGCGTTCACGGTCCAGACGCGCCCGGCCCCGGCCGGAGCGGATGACCACAGCCACCCGGTGCACCCGCTCGCGTCCGGCGTCCCACTCCAGACGCGCGGCCACCAGTACCTCGGTCCCGTCCGGCAGCAGCCACGACTGCTCGGGTATGCCGGTCCGGGTGCGGATCCCGCGCAACGGCAGGACCTCGTCGAACCAGTCGGCCCCGTCCTGGTCCTGGAGCGTCACCGCGTCGCGGAGCGCCGCGCCCACGGTCGCGCGTTCACCGAGCATCCGGCGCGCGACCGCGTTGACCAGCAGCACCGTGCCGTCACCGTCGGCGACGACGACGCCGTCCGGGAGGGCGTCCCAGAGCGCCGGGTCAGGGTGAGCTGCGCCGGGTTCGTCCACAGGGGCAGCGTAGGCGGTGCGGGTCAGCCGGCCGCGTAGCGAAGGACGAAGTTCTGCTCCGGGTTCTGCCCGGCCTCCGGGTCCGGCACCGGTCGGGTGTCGACCTCGGTGACGGTGTCCTCGAGCCGGATCGGCTCGGGAAGGTGCGAGTAGTCCGGGGTCATGCGTCCAGGGTAGGCCGCTCGCGGCATGCCGGGAAGGTCCCGCTGCCCGCTCAGCGGGTCCGGCGCAGGCCCGCGAACGCGAGGAGCCCTCCGATGACCATCACGACCGGCCCGACGATCGCCCAGAGGGTCTCGTCCGTCATCGGGCTGCCCTCGATCCAGCCGAGACCCTGGCCTGTCCAGACGCCCCCGACCAGGATCAGGACCAGGCCGAGCGGCCAGAGCAGCGAGGCCTTCACGAGGCGTCCCCGACGCGGGCCGAGGCGTAGAGGCAGACCGCCGCCGCCGTGGCGAGGTTGAGACTCTCGGCGCGCCCGAGGATCGGGATCGAGACCCGGTGGTCGGCCAGCGCGGCGAGGTGGTCCGGGAGCCCCCGGGCCTCGTTGCCGAAGAGCCAGGCGACCCTGCCGGCGAGCAGGTGATCGGCGTCGAAGAGGCTGGTCTCCCCGGCCCCGGCGGCGGCGAGCACGGTGAACCCGGCGGCCTTCGCTGCCGCGATCGCACCCTCGACGGGCACCTCCACCGTGATCGGGAGGTGGAAGAGCGAGCCGACCGAGGAACGCACGGTCTTGTCGTTGTACGCGTCCACGCTGTCGCCCGCCAGCACCACGCCGCCGGCGTCGATCGCGTCGGCCGTTCGGATGATGGTGCCGGCGTTCCCGGGATCGCGGACGTCCGCGCAGATGACCACCGTGCGCCCGGAGAGGGCGACCTCGAGCGGACGGTCCACGAAGCGGCAGACCGCCACGATCCCCTGCGGGTTGACGGCGCCGGCCAACGACGCCGCCGCCCGGTCCTCGACGAGACTGACCGGCAGGTCCGCCAGGAGGGCGGCGTGCTCCTCGGCAGCGGCCTGCGTGGCGAAGACCTCCACGACGCAGCCGGGTACGGCGGCCGCTTCGGCGAGGGCCTTCCAGCCTTCGGCAAGGAAAAGCCGCCGCTCGGAGCGCTCCGAGCGGCGGCTGAGTTTCCTGGCCTCCTTGACGCGGGCGTTGCCCGTGGTCAGTGGAGTCATGGAGTTCGGAAGGTCGTCAGGCCGAGACCGGCGCGTTGACGTCCTCCGGGAGCGCGGCCTTGGCGACCTCGACGAGCGCGACGAAAGCCGGCAGGTCGTTGACGGCCAGGTCGGCGAGGATCTTGCGGTCGACCTCGACACCCGCGGCCTTGAGGCCCTGGATGAAGCGGTTGTAGGTCAGGCCGTTCGCACGGGCACCGGCGTTGATCCGCTGGATCCACAGCTTGCGGAAGTCGCCCTTGCGCTTGCGACGGTCGTTGTAGCTGTAGACGAGGGAGTGGGTGACCTGCTCCTTCGCCTTGCGGTACAGACGCGAGCGCTGCCCGCGGTAGCCGGAGGCCCGTTCGAGGATTACCCGGCGCTTCTTCTGGGCGTTTACCGCCCGCTTGACGCGTGCCATGTTGTGTTACTCCTTGACGATCTGATGCCGGTCAGAACCAGCGGTGATGGTTGTGAGACCGGTCAGAGACCGAGCAGCTTCTTCGCGCGGGGGACGTCGGCCTTGGCGACCTCGGTCGTGCCGGACAGGCGGCGCTTCACGTTGGAGGACTGCTTCTCCAGGTTGTGGCGCAGGCCCGCCTTCTGGCGACGGATCTTGCCCGAGCCGGTCACGCGGAAGCGCTTGCTGGCACCGGAGTGCGTCTTGTTCTTCGGCATCTTCGTTCTTTCTCTCTGGTGACGGTCCCGGGGAGCTGTGGCGCCCCGGAATCAGTTCAGTTCAGGTCAGGCTTCGATCTCGGGATCGAGGTTCTCGGAGCGCTTGCGCTCCTTCTTCTGCGCGGCCGGCCCGGTGTGCGAGGCCTTGATCTCGGCCTCGACCTCGGCCTGCTCCGCAGCCTTCTCGGCGGCGCGCTCGACCTTCTCGGCCTTCACCTCGGCCTTGGCCTCGGCCTTCTTCTTGTGCGGCCCGATCACCATCGTCATGTTGCGCCCGTCCTGCTTCGGCGAGGACTCCACGAAGCCCAGCTCCGTGACCTCCTCGGCCAGCTTCTGCAGCAACCGGTACCCGAGCTCGGGGCGGTGCTGCTCTCGGCCGCGGAACATGATGGTGATCTTGACCTTGTCGCCCTGGCGGAGGAACCGCACGACGTGACCCTTCTTGGTCTCGTAGTCGTGCGCGTCGATCTTCGGCCGGAGCTTCATCTCCTTGATGACCACATTCGTCTGGTTACGGCGAGCCTCACGGGCCTTCTGGGCGTTCTCGTACTTGAACTTCCCGTAGTCCATGAGCTTGCAGACCGGCGGCCGACCCTGCGGAGCGATCTCGACGAGGTCGAGGTCGGCTTCCTGGGCAAGCTTCAGTGCCTGGTCTGTCGGCACGATGCCGACGGTCTCACCGTTGGGTCCAACGAGCCGGACCTCGGGTACCCGGATCCGATCGTTGATGCGCAGCTCAGTGCTGATGTGTCCTCCTGGGTCGTTTTCGTGGTCGACCGCAGCGATGGCCCTCCAACAGCGAAGGGCCCCCGTGCTGATGCGCGGGAGCCCCTGGATGCAGCGGGACGGCGGCGTGCGCCGTTTCGCTGGACCGGACCCGACGACCTGATGGTGCGACGGTCGATGCGGGTGGGAGGAGGCCTCCGCTTGTCAGACCGGACGTCAGACGTCCGATCGGTCATTCACAAGGGTACAGGCTCCGCCCCGTCGAGTCACATCGGGCGCGTCCAGCCCCAGCCGTCCCCGACCCGGAGCAGGACGTGACCGGAGGCCAGGGAGCGCAGGTCCTCCCCCTCCACCGCGAAGAGGACCGGGCCGGCGACGTCGACGACGAGCCCCTCGGCACCGTCCTGCACGGCTGACGCTGCGGCCTGCGTGACGGGCACCGGCACCGGACGCGCCTCCGGGTTCCACGCCTGCAACGAAGCCATCGAGGTGAACGCGAGCAGTGCCTTGCGCCCGTCGCGGCCGGTGACCAGCACCGTCGCCATGTCGCTGGTCTTGTCGTGGGCCAGTCCGGCCTCGTCGTACTCGACCTCGCCGAGGACGGCCAGCACCGGGACCAGCACCCGGGAGCCCTGGAGGACAGCCAGTGCGTCCGGGTAGCGGCTCGGGTCCGCGGCGTACGCCGTCAGCGCCGCGGCCAGGTCGGGTGCGGCCGAGCCGTCGTCGCCGGCGAAGCCGGGGTCGGGGATGACGCGTTCGAGCGGAGAGTCAGGGGCCACCTGCCCATCCTCCCAAACCGCCCTCTCAAACCGCACTGCCGGACCCGGACACCGCATCCGTAGGCTGCTCGCATGAGCGATCCCGAACGGGAGCGGCTGGCACGCCGCCTCACCGACGCCGTGTCCGCCCTGGACGACCCGGCCACCCCGATGGTCGTCGTCGATCTCGACGCCTTCGACGCCAACGCCGACGACCTGCTCCGGCGAGCGGGCGGTACGCCGATCAGGGTCGCGTCCAAGTCCCTCCGCGTCCCGGCGCTGATCACCCGGGCGCTGGCGCGGCCCGGGTTCGCGGGCGTCCTCGGCTACTCCCTGCGCGAGGCGCTGTGGCTCGTGGAGAACGAGGTCACTGACGACGTCGTGATGGGCTACCCGACCGTCGACCGCGGCGCGCTCGGCCGCCTGCTCGCCGACGAACGTGCGCTCGGCTCGGTCACACTGATGGTCGACGACCCCGCGCACCTCGACGTGATCGACGCCCTGCGCGGGTCGGACGGGTCCGCCGTCCGCGTCGCCCTGGACATCGACGCCGGCCTCCGGCTGGGCCGTTCCCACGTCGGTCCGAAGCGCTCGCCGCTGCACGACCCGTCCGAGGTGCTCTCCTTCGCCCGGCAGATCGTCGGCCGTCCGGGTTTCGCGCTCGTCGGAGTGATGACCTACGAGGGCCAGGTGGCCGGGGTGCAGGACTCGGTCCCGGGCCAGCGCGCCAAGTCCGCCGTCGTGCGGAAGCTGAAGTCCGCCTCGATGGCCCAGTTGGCCGAGCGCCGCGGTCAGATCGTTGACGCGCTCGGCGAGATCGTGAAGCTCGAGTTCTGGAACGGGGGCGGCTCGGGGAGCGTCGAGGCGACGGCGGCAGACCGGGCCGTCACGGAGGTGGCGGCGGGTTCAGGCCTGCTGGTGCCGACGCTGTTCGACCACTACGAGAGTTTCCGGCCACGTCCGGCGGCCTACTTCGGGGTGCCCGTCGTCCGGCGGCCCTCACCCGGGATCGCCACGGTGGCCGGCGGCGGCTACATCGCCAGCGGACCGTCCGGCAAGGACCGGGCGCCGACGCCGTGGGCGCCTCCGGGTCTGCACCTGACCGGGCTCGAAGGCGCCGGAGAGGTCCAGTCGCCGCTCACCGGGCCGGGTGCCGCGCGGCTGCGGATCGGTGACTGGGTCTGGTTCCGGCACGCCAAGTCCGGTGAGATCGCCGAGCACACGAACACGGTCCATCTGATCGCCGGTGACCGGGTCGTCGAGTCGGTCCCGTCGTACCGGGGCCTGGGCTGCGCCTGGTGAGTCCGGCCGGCTCCGTCCTCAGGCTCCTGGAGGAGTCGTCACCGACGCTCGGCGGCGGGCGGTTGCTCTGCGTCGACGGCCGGGCCGGGAGCGGGAAGTCCACCCTCGCTGCCGAGATCGCGGCGCACGAGGGCGCCACCGTCGTGCACACCGACGACCTCTGCCCCGGCTGGGACGGCCTCCCCCAGGTGCCGGGCCTGCTGGCCGCCCTGGTCGCGCCGCTGGCAGCCGGGCGGCCCGGGACCTACCCCCGCTACGACTGGGTCGCCGGTGCGGTCGCCGAGGCGGTGGTCGTGGCGCCGTGCGACTTGCTGGTCATCGAGGGCGTCGGCGCCGGCGCGACCTCGCTGCGTCCGTGGCGGACGGCGCTGGTCTGGCTCGAGCGTCCTACCGACACCCGGCGCTCGCTCGCCCTGGCCCGGGACGGCGACACCTTCGCGCCGTACTGGGACGCCTGGGCGGCTGCCGAGACGGCCTACCTGGCCACGGCCGCGGACCGGTCCGCGGCCGATCTGCTCGTGCAGACCTGACACGGCGTCCCGACCGGGCGGCAATTGCGGCAGGGTCAGTCGTCGCGCTCGACCTGCGAGTTCTCCTCGACGAGGCGACGCAGTTCGCGGACCGCCCGGACGGCCCGGTCCCCGTCCGAGCCCTGGATGGCGATCGCCGAGATCGAGGTGCCGTCGGAGAGGTCGATCCCGGCCCACGGGGCTCCCCGACGCAGGTTGATCGCGATCACCTGCGTCCAGTCGTAGTCGCGCCGTTTGTAACCGTTGACGACCGTCAGCCCCGACTCGGCAGCAGTGACCCGGGACCGCATCAGCGCGAACCAGACCGCCAGCGCGAGCAGGCCCAGGAAGACCAGGGTGCCCTTCTGGAACGGCGTGAACTTGGCCCGCACGTCCGGACCCCACGCGATCCAGACCGTCAGGAACAGGATCAGCACCATCGCGCCGGCGACCGATCCCATCATCCGGGCCCCGAACGGGCGCCAGGTGTGCGGCAGGGTCACGGGCTCGGACACGTCAGAGCCGGCAGGCGTGGATGTCGGTGAGCAGGATGGCGCGGGCGCCGATCCCGTAGAGGTCGTCCATCAGTTGCTGGGCACCCGCGCTCGGCACCATCGAGCGCACCGCCACCCAGCCTTCCCGATGAAGCGGCGAGACCGTCGGGCTCTCCAGACCGGGAGTCAGAGCCACTGCCTCCTCGACGCGCTCCATCGGGATGTCGTAGTCCATCATCAGGTAGGACCGGGCGACGAGGACGCCGTCGAGCCTGCGCTTGAAGATGTCGAACCCCTCGGGCTCGGCGGCGACGCTCCGGGTGATCAGGACCGCCTCGGACTCCATGATCACGTCGCCGACGATGACCAGGCCCGCCTGTTTCAGGGTGCTCCCGGTCTCGACGACATCGGCGATCACGTCCGCGACGCCGAGCTGGATGCTGGTCTCGACGGCGCCGTCGAGGCGGACCACCGAGGCGTCGATCCCCTGCTCGGCCAGGTAGCGCTCCACCACCCCGACGTACGAGGTGGCGATCCGCTTACCGGCCAGTTGGTCCAGCGTGTCCAGCACGCCCGGGCGGGCGGCGAACCGGAATTTGGACAGACCGAATCCGAGCCCGCGCACTTCCTCGGCCTTCGCACCGGAGTCGAGCAGCAGGTCCCGGCCCGTGATCCCGATGTCGAGAGTGCCCTCGCCGACGTACAGGGCGATGTCGCGCGGGCGCAGGTAGAAGAACTCGACGCCGTTGGCGGTGTCGAGCAGGGTCAGCTCCTTGGAGTCCGAGCGCTGCCGGTAGCCGGCCTCGCGCAGGATCTCGGACGCCGCGGTGGACAGGGCGCCCTTGTTGGGCAGGGCGATCCGGAGCAGCGGGGCGCCGTTCGCGTTGGTCGTGCTGGTCATCTCAGGTCCTAGAGGTGGGCGTAGACGTCGTCGAGCGAGATTCCGGCGGCGAGCATCAGCACCTGCGCGTGGTAGAGCAGCTGGCTGATCTCCTCGGCCGCCCGCTCATGGCCCTCGTACTCGGCGGCCATCCAGGACTCGGCTGCTTCCTCGACCAGCTTCTTGCCGATCGTGTGCACGCCGGCGTCGAGCGCCGCCACGGTGCCGGAGCCCTCCGGGCGGGTCTCAGCCTTCTCGCTGAGCTCGGCCCACAACTCCTCGAACGTCTTCACGCCGACCAGCCTAGTGGGGGTTCGCGAGTTGTTTTCACCCGTCTTACGGTCGGTCGCTCCGCTCCCCCGTCGCTTCGCAGCGACAAGCTCGGCGAACGAGGCGGTCAGCCGCCGAGGTGTTCGCGGCGCCTGATCTTGCGCAGCGTGACCGCGGTCTGCAGCGCCGCCGAGGTCGCTTCGTACCCCTTGTCCTCCGCGGACCCCTCGAGCCCGGCCCGGTCCAGCGCCTGCTCCTCGTCGTCACAGGTGAGCAGGCCGAAACCGATCGGCACGCCGTGGTCGAGGGCGACCCGGTTCAGGCCGTCGGTGGCGGCCGAGGAGACGTACTCGAAGTGCGGGGTGCCGCCGCGGATGATCACCCCGAGGGCGATGACCGCGTCGAAGCCCTGCCGCGCGAGCGCGTCGGCGACGACCGGTAGTTCGAACGACCCCGGCACACGGACCACGACCGGGGACTCGACCTGGTGGCGCTTGAGCGCCTCCAGGGTGCTGTCCAGGAGCCCGGTCATCACCTTCTCGTGCCAGCTCGCCGCCACCACCGCGACCCTCAGGTCGTGGCAGTCGAAGGGGCGGTCCTCGGGGGTGCCGTCGCCGCTCATGAGGTCGCTCCTGTCGTCGGTACTGCGTCCGCCACAGCGTCGTCCTGCCCGGCTGCCTGCCCGGCTGCCTGGTCGGCGGCGAGGTCGGGCAGGTCGTGGCCCATCCGGTCGCGCTTGGTCCGGAGGTAGGCGATGTTGTGACCGTTCGGGCGCGGGGTCAGCCCGACCTGCTCGGTCACCGTGATCCCGTACGACGCCAGGCTCGAGGTCTTGTCGGGGTTGTTGGTCAGCAGCCGCACCGAGGAGACGCCCAGGTCCCGGAGGATCTGGGTCGCTGCGCCGTAGTGACGGGCGTCCGCCGGCAGGCCGAGGTCCAGGTTGGCGTCGACCGTGTCCCGCCCGCCGTCCTGCAGTTGGTAGGCCTGGAGCTTGGCGAGCAGGCCGATCCCGCGGCCTTCGTGCCCGCGCAGGTAGATCACGACGCCGCGCCCCTCCTTGGCGATCCGCTCCAGGGCCTCGTCGAGCTGCGGGCCGCAGTCGCAGCGGGAGGATCCGAAGACGTCGCCGGTCAGGCACTCGCTGTGCACCCGGGCCAGCACCGGCTCGCCGTTGCGCAGCTCGGCCGGGTCGCCGTACACCAGCGCGATGTGCTCGGAGTCGTCGACCGTGATCCGGTAGCCGAACGCGGTGAAATCGCCGTGGCTGGTGGGCAGCCGGGTCTCCGCGACCCGCTTGACATGGGTCTCGGTCCGGCGGCGGAAGTGCACCATCTGCTCGATCGAGATCATCTTCAGGCCGTGCTCGTCGGCGAAGGCGCGCAACTCGGGTCCGCGCTTCATGGTGCCGTCGTCGTTGACCACCTCGACCAGGACGCCGGCCGGCGTGAGCCCCGCCATCCGGGCCAGGTCGACGGCGGCCTCGGTGTGTCCGCGACGGACCAGCACGCCGCCCTCGCGGTAGCGCAGCGGGAAGACGTGCCCGGGGCGGGTGATCTCCCAGGGCTCTGTGGCCGAGTCCGCCAGGACACGGGCGGTGTGAGCCCGGTCGGCGGCGGAGATGCCGGTGCTGACACCGTCGCGGGCGTCGACCGAGATCGTGTACGCCGTGCGCAGCTTGTCCTTGTTGTGCGGCGTCATCAGCGGGATCTCGAGCCGGTCGAGCATCTCCGCCGGCATCGGGACGCAGATCACGCCCGAGGAGTGCCGGATCGTGAACGCCATCAGCTCGGGCGTGGCCTTGGCCGCCGCGAAGATGATGTCGCCCTCGTTCTCGCGGTCCTCGTCGTCGACGACCACGACCGCCTTGCCGGCGGCGATGTCGGCGATCGCCTCTTCGATGTCGTCCAGCCGGACGCCCTTGTGCTGCCCGCTGAGGCCGCTCTGATCGGTCATCGGTTCTTCACCATCTTCTCGACGTACTTCGCGATCACGTCAACCTCCAGGTTGACGCTCTCGCCGGGTTGCTTGAAGCCCAGCGTGGTGCGGGCGAGGGTCTCGGGGATCAGGCTGACCGTGAAGGACTCCGCGTCCATCTCGGCGACGGTGAGGCTGATCCCGTCGACCGTGATCGAGCCCTTGTCGACCAGGTAGCGGTTCAGCTCGAACGGGAGCGAGATCCGGACCAGCTCCCAGTGCTCGCTCGGCGTCCGGGACAGGATCTCGCCGGTGCCGTCCACGTGCCCCTGGACGATGTGGCCGCCCAGCCGGGTCGCGGGTGTGACGGCGCGCTCGAGGTTGACCCGGGTGCCCACCTTCAGGGACCCGAGCGCCGTGTTGGCCAGCGTCTGCAGCATCACGTCGGCGGTGAACACGCCCTTCTTGTTGGTCACCACCGTCAGGCAGACCCCGTTGACCGCGATCGAGTCGCCGGCACGGGCGTCGCCCGCGACCTCAGGCCCCCGCACGGAGAGTCGGACCGCTTCGGTGAGCGGCTCGATGTGCGAGACCTGACCGAGTTCTTCGACGATGCCGGTGAACATCTCAGTCCTTCCTTCCCGGGCTTTGGCCCGGGATCTGGCCCGGACGCCCGGTGATGCGGACGTCGTGGCCGAGGACGGTGATGTCCTCGACGATCAGGTCCAGCGCTCCGGTGATCGATTCGATTCCCAGGTCGGAGACGGCACTGCGCCCTGACCCGAGGAGTTTGGGGGCGACGTACGCCACGACCTCGTCGACGTGGCCGGTGCTGAGGAACGCCGCGGCGACGGTCGGCCCGCCCTCCAGGAACACGTGCCTGCGGCCGCGGCGGTGCAGTTCCGCGAGCACCTCGGCCACGTCCCGGGTGCGCAGGTGCAACGTCTCCGCGGCGTCGTCGAGGACGCTGGCACCGCTGGGGACCTCGCGGTCGCCGATCACCACGCGCAGCGGCTGCTGCTCCCGGGGTGCCGGCTCGCCGATCTCGTCACGGACGGTCAGTTCCGGGTCGTCGCGGAGCACGGTGCCGGTCCCTACCAGGATCGTGTCGCACTCGGCACGCAGCCGGTGCACGTCACGGCGGGCCGCCTCTCCGGTGATCCAGCGGCTGGACCCGTCGGTGGCGGCGCTGCGCCCGTCCAGGGTGGTCGCGAACTTCCAGGTGACGAACGGCCGGCCGTGTTCCATGGCGAAGGTCCAGGCGCGGTTCAGCCGACGGGACTCGCGCTCGAAGAGGCCCATCTCGACGGCGATCCCGGCGTCGCGCAGCGCCTGGGCTCCCCCGGCGGCCTCCGGGTTCGGGTCGGGCTGGGCGAACAGCACCCGGGCGACACCAGCCTCGATCAGCGCTTGCGCGCACGGACCCGTGCGGCCGGTGTGGTTGCACGGCTCCAGGGTCACCACCGCGGTCGCACCACGGGCGGCCTCCCCTGCTTCGGCCAGGGCCGCGGCTTCGGCGTGGGCCGTGCCGGCGCCACGGTGGAAGCCTTCGGCGATCTCGCTGCCGTCCGGCGCGAGCAGGACGCAGCCGACCCGGGGATTGGGGCCGCGAGGGACACCGGGGGTGGCCGCGAGGTCGAGGGCGCGCCGCATGGCACGTTCGAGCGTGCTGTGGTCGATGCTCATGCGTCCTGCCTCTCGTCTCGGCCCGCGGGCTCTGAGAGGGAGGGGGACGCACAGGTACGCAGACGGACGTCGGAAAAGTCCGTCGACGACCCAGCGTGCGACTTCCCATCCGGACTTTAACCGTCGGTCCAGGAGTTTCACCTGGTCAACCGATCGCTGGCTGCGATCGGGTCGCGGACTTTAACCGCCGGCTCGGACTTTCACCGATCCCAGTGCACGCGAGTTGTTCACTCGTCAGGGACAAGCCTGCCACATCGGGCTCGTCCGGTGTCTGTGAGGCTCCTCACGGATGCCCGGAGGAGGCCTCGACGGCCTTCTCCCGCAGCGCCTTCACCATGCCGTCCGGGTCCTCCGCTGCGAACACCGCGGACCCCGCGACGAAGACATCGGCGCCGGCCTCGGCGCAACGCTCGATCGTCTCCAGGGAGACTCCTCCGTCGACCTGCAGCCAGACCTCGAGTCCGGCTGCGGAGATCAGCTCACGGGCCCGGCGGATCTTCGGCAGGCAGAGGTCGAGGAACTTCTGGCCGCCGAAGCCGGGCTCCACGGTCATGATCAGCAGCATGTCGAGCTCGCCGAGCATGTCGGCGTACTGGTCGATCCCGGTGGCGGGCTTGAGCGCCATCGAGGCACGGGCACCCTTCGCACGCAGCTCCCGGGCCAGCCGGACCGGGGCGGCCGCGGCCTCGGCGTGGAACGTGACCGAGCCGGCTCCGGCTTCGGCGTACGCCGGGGCCCACCGGTCCGGGTCGGCGATCATCAGGTGCGCGTCGAGCGGCAGGTGAGTCGCTTTGGCCAGCGACTCGAAGACCGGTAGCCCGAGGGTCAGGTTCGGGACGAAGTGGTTGTCCATCACGTCCACGTGGATCCAGTCGGAACCGGGGATGCGCGCGACCTCGTCGGCGAGGCGGGACAGGTCGGCGTTCAGGACGCTCGGCGTGATCTGGATACCCATGACG
>JAKFBZ010000006.1:0-6722 GCA_036676945.1 Marmoricola sp. | reverse complement strand
AGGGTGCCCCGCTTCTTGAAGGCGGGGATCGGGGCTGTTCTGGCCCTGGTCCTCGCCTTCGGCGTTTCCGCGTGCGGGGACGGAGGGTCCGCGGTGTTCGCGTCCGTCGTCGAGCCGGTCGAGGTCAGCGTGGTCGCGCCCCAGTACGTGGCCGATCTGCCCCGCGACGGGGTGCTCGCGCGCCGTGGAGACCAGCAGCGCACGGTCTTCGACGGATCCGGCGGCGTGTGGCTCATCGACGGTCGCGTGGTGATCAACCGCGAGGTGTCCCAGCGTTGCCCGGGACGCCAGGACGACAGCGAGGACTGCGGCCGCCTCTCCGGGCTCGTGCTCGACCTCGACGGCGGATCCGCCGGCACGGTCCCGGGTCTCGAGCGCGGCGCCAAGCTGACCACCCAGCCGGGTGGCCAGACCACCGCGGGCCGGGTCAACCTCCGCGTCAGCGAGCCCACCTTCGACGCGCCCGTGGAAATCACCTACAGCTACGCGCCCGACCTCAGCACGCCGATCCGGATCGAGGACCCGGTCTTCGCGGAGGACGAGCAGTACTACGTGAAGAGCTTCGGTCGCGTCGTCCACTCGATCGGCGACTGGGACTACCTCCGGTTCAGCGTCGGCGACGAGGAGAGCACCGCGCACAACGGGTACGTGATGCGCAGGCGCGGGACCGACGAATGGACGAAGGTCCTGGTCGACCAGGGGATCCTCGACCTCTGGGTCGCCCGTGACGGCAGTGCGCTCCTGGGGCTGCAGCGGGTCGACCCGGACGAGGACTGCAGCGAGTGCGACCGGGCCGAGCGGATCGTCGAGATCGACCCGCGCAACGGCGAGATCGCCGCGACATACGGTTCCCCGGCCGGCTACGACAAGAAGTGGAAGGTCGTCGAGGTCGACAAGTCAGACGACCGGGTCCTGGTCCGCTACCGGCGCGGCGAGACGAACAAGGGCGTCTGGCAGTACGACGGCAGCTGGTCCCTGGTCGACGGCACCGATGACGCGCTCACCTGGTGGCAGGGCAAGGATGACCGGATCGAGGTGGTGCCGTCGGACTCGGAGGTGATCGACGCTCCGCCCTTCGCGCTCGACTGGGTCCACGGCGACAGGCGCACCCGCCTTCCCGGTGAGATGCCGAGTGACTTCCTCTACGACTGGAACTTCCACACCATCCCCGGAACGCTGGCTCCACCGGCCTGATCTGCCGGGCTCGGGTTCCGCCGGGGGCTGCTGCTTTGATGTGCCCATGACCGGGTCGGCGCCAGAGCAGGACGAGCAGCTCTCACTGCCCGGGCTGGTCCGTGCCGAGGCCCGCAAAGCGAAGCCGCCACCGGAGAAGAAGCCGGTCGCGCGCGCCGAGACCGACCCAGTTGCTCAGGTGCTCGTCGACCTGCCGCTGGCCCACCTGGACCGCCCGTTCGACTATGCGGTGCCGGCCACGATGGCGGCGACCGCCGTACCCGGGGCCCGGGTCAAGGTGCGGTTCGCCGGACAGGACGTGGACGGGTTCGTGCTGGCCCGGACCGCCGACAGCGAGCACCCGGGCCGGCTGCAGCCGCTGCGCCGGGTGGTGAGCGCCGAACCTGTGCTCTCCGGTGAGATCGCCTCCCTGGTGGGGGAGGTCGCCGCCCGCTACGTCGGGACCCGTTCCGACGTGCTCCGCCTGGCCGTTCCCGCGCGCCATGCCACCACCGAGAAGGCCGTTCCGCCGCCCGCCCCGACGCTGAGGTGCGAACCCCGTCCCGCAGCGTGGTCGGCGTACGTCGGGGGTAGCGAAGCGCTGGCCGGCCTGGCCGCAGGGGAGTCGCCACGGGTCGTGTGGACCGCGGGGCCTGGCGACGATTGGGCGGCGCTGCTGGCCGAAGCCGTCGTCGCGGTCGCCTCCTCTGGCAGGGGGGCGCTGGCCTGCCTCCCGGACCGCCGCGACGTGGACCGCCTCGACGCAGCGCTGCTGGCCAGGATCGGCGCCGGCGCCCACGTGGTCCTGACGGCCGACGCCGGCCCTGCGAAGCGCTACGCGGCGTTCCTGGCGGTGTCGCGCGGGACGTCCAGGATCGTCATCGGCACCCGGGCAGCGGCGTTCGCCCCGGTGCGCGACCTCGGGCTGGTCGCGCTCTGGGACGACGGGGACGACCTGTTCGCGGATCCCCGGGCGCCGTACCCGCACACGCGGGAGGTGCTGCTGATGCGGGCGCAGGCGCTGGGCTGCGCCGCGCTGCTCGGCGCCCATGCCCGCAGCGTCGAGGCCGAGTACCTCGTCCGCAGCGGGTGGGCTGCCGAGGTGGTGCTGCCCCGCGACACCCTGCGCCGACGGGTACGAGTGAGCGTCGCCGGTGAGACCGACGCCGCCCGGGAACGCGACGCCGCGCAGGGCGCCCGGTTGCCGCGAGAGGTCTTCGAGACGATCAGGGCCGGACTGGCCGGCGGCCCGGTGCTGGTGCAGACGCCGCGTGCCGGCTACGCGACCAGACTCAGCTGTGACCGCTGCCGTACGCCGGCCGCCTGTGGCGCCTGTCAGGGACCGCTGCGGGTCCGCTCGGCCGGTACGGCGCCGGAGTGCGCCTGGTGCGGCACGTCCGCGCCCGGCTGGCACTGCGACCGCTGCGGCGGGCGTGGTCTGCGCGCACCGGTGCTCGGCGACTCCCGGACCGCCGAGGAGCTCGGGCGGGCCTTCCCGTCGGTGCCTGTCCGCAACTCGGCCGGCGGCCATGTGCTCGCGGACGTGCCGGACCGTCCGGCGATCGTCGTGGCGACGCCCGGAGCCGAGCCGGTCGCCGTCGGCGGGTACGCGGCTGTGGTCCTGCTCGACTCCTGGCTCCTGCTGGCGCGCTCGGACCTCCGGGCTGCCGAGGAAGCGCTCCGCCGGTGGAGCAACGCCGCGGCGCTGGTGCGACCCACCGACGGTGGTGACCCGCCGCGGGTGATCGCCGTGGGCGACCCGGCCCATCCGGCGCTCCAGGCGCTGGTGCGCTGGGACCAGTCCGGGTTCGCCGAGCGTGAGATCTCCGAACGCCGCGAGGCGCACCTGCCGCCCGCGTCGCGGGTGGCGACCCTGACCGCAGAGCCCGATCTGCTCGAGCAGGCACTGGCGATGCTGGTCCTCCCGGCCGGTGCGGAGGTCCTCGGTCCGGTCCCGCTCGAGCCGGTGCCGGGGGAGAGACCCGGTCCGGAGCAGCGCCTCGTGGTCCGGGTCCCGCGCACCGCCGGTGCGGCGCTGTCGGCCGCGCTGGTCGCGATGCAGGCCCAGCGCTCGGCTCGCAAGGAGCCGCACGTGAGGACTCAGATAGACCCACCAGACCTCGGATAACGCTGCTTCGGGCACGCCCTAGACTTCCTGGGTCCTGCGACGAAGGAGATGCACGTGGCCATCAGGCCGATCAGGCTGTTCGGCGACCCGGTGCTGCGCACCGCGGCCGCCCCGGTGACCGACTTCGACAAGGAGCTCAGGTCCCTGGTCGCGGACCTGACCGACACCATGCTGGACGCCCCCGGTGCCGGCCTGGCCGCTCCGCAGATCGGCGTCGGCCTGCGTGTCTTCACCTGGCACGTCGAGGGTTCGCTCGGGCACCTGATCAACCCGGTCCTGTCGCTGTCCTCCGAGACCCAGGACGGCGAGGAGGGCTGCCTGTCGCTGCCCGGACTGTCGATCGACTGCGTGCGGGCGCTCTCCGTGGTGGCCGACGGGTTCAACATGCACGGGGACCCGGTCCGGATCGAGGGCTCGCAACTCCTGGCCCGGGCGATCCAGCACGAGACCGACCACCTCGACGGGATCCTGTTCATCGACCGGCTCGACCGGGAAGCACGCAAGGCCGCGATGAAGACGATCCGCGAGGCCGAGTGGTTCGGCGCCGACACTCAGGTGCGGATCTCCCCGCACGGCACCAACGGTCTCGGGCTCTAGGCTGATGCGCGTCGTCTTCGCCGGCACCCCCGAGGTCGCGCTGCCCGCACTGGACGCGATCGCCGCCAGTCCGCACGACCTCGTCGCCGTGGTGACCCGGCCGGACGCGCCGTCCGGCCGCGGGCGCAAGCTGGTGGCCTCCCCGGTGGCGGTCCGGGCCGAGGAGCTCGGCGTGCCGGTGCTCAAGCCGGAGCACCCCCGGGACCCCGACTTCCAGGCCGAACTGGCCGCGCTGCGCCCCGACGTCTGCCCGGTCGTCGCCTACGGCGCGCTGCTCCCGCAGTCCGCGCTCGACATCCCGGCGCACGGCTGGGTGAACCTGCACTTCTCGGTGCTCCCGAACTGGCGCGGCGCAGCGCCGGTCCAGCACTCGATCTGGGCCGGCGACGAGGTCACCGGAGCCACGACCTTCCGGATCGTCAAGGAACTGGACGCCGGCCCGACCTACGGTCTGATGACCCAGCTGATCCACGACGACGACACGGCCGGCACCCTGCTGGCCAAGCTCGCCGAGGGCGGGGCTGGCCTGCTCGTCGCCACTCTCGACGGCATCGAGAACGGATCGATCGAAGCGCGTCCGCAACCGGCCGACGGCGTCAGTTACGCCCCGAAGATCCTGGTCGAGCACGCCCGGGTGGACTGGGAGGACCCCGCACTGGGCGTCGACCGCCGCATCAGGGCGTGCACGCCCGGCCCGGGAGCCTGGTCGACGTACGCCGGGGAACGGATCAAGATCGGACCGGTGCGGATCGCCGCGGACCACGAAGCACTCGCTCCGGGCGTCCTCGAGGTCACCAAGAACGCCGTCCACGTCGGCACCGGGAGTACCCCGGTGCGGCTCGGGGACGTCAAGCCGTTCGGCAAGAAGCAGATGCCGGCCGCCGACTGGGCACGAGGCGTCCGGCTGACCTCGGGCGAACGCCTCGGCGCGGACGTCGGGGACTGACGTGGACAGGCCAGCTGCAGCAGCAGACGTCGACGCGCTCTGCGGCGCCCTGCCGGAGACCTGGTTCGGCACCAGCTGGGGCGACGTCCCGACATGGTTGGTGCCGCACCGCGACAAGGGACGGGGCTTCGTGCTCTACCGCAAGCCGCACAAGAGCGCCGTCGATCCCGAAACCGGCGAGGAGTACGACGACCTGCTCGTCATCCGGACCGCGAACGACGACGACAAGCAGGCGCTGATCGCGGCCGACGGCCCGTTCTTCACGATCCCGCACTTCAACGGCTTCAACGCCGTCCTGGTCCGCCTCTCGCGGCTCGGGGAGATCTCGTACGACGAGTTGGCCGAGGTGATCACCGACGCGTGGTGTGCCTGCGCGCCGAAGAGCCTGGTGAAGACCTTCCTCGCAGAGCGTGACCGTGCCGAAGGTTGATCCCGCGCGCCTGGTCGCGTTCGACGTCCTGCGGGCCGTCGGGGACAAGGACGCCTACGCGAACCTCGAGTTGTCCCGGCTGCTGCGCGAGCGCGGACTCGGGGGTCGCGACGCCGCGCTCGCGACCGAGCTCGTCGGCGGCACGCTGCGGCTGCAGGGGTCCTACGACGACATCCTCGACCGCCTGGTGAAGGGGGATCTGCAGGCGCCGGTCCGCGACGCGCTGCGGCTCGGCGTGCATCAGCTGCTTTCGATGCGGGTGCCGACGCACGCCGCCGTGACGACGACCGTGGATCTGGTCAAGGACCAGATCGGCCACAAGCCGTCGGGGCTCGTCAACGCGGTCCTGCGCAAGGTCTCCGCCCAGGAGCTCGACGCCTGGCTGGTCGATCGGCCGCTGGCCGTGCGCAGCTCGCATCCCGACTGGATCGTCGCCGCCCTCGCAGCGGCCCTGGATCGTCCCGACGAACTGGAGGCCCTGCTCGCGGCCGACAACGCCCGGCCCGCGGTGACGCTGGTGGCGCGTCCGGGACTCTCTCAGCGGGTCGAGCTCGGCGGTACCCCGCTGACGATCTCGCCGTACGCCGTGTCGCTGGAGTCGGGCGACCCGGGAGCGATCCCGGCCGTGCGCGAGGGCCGGGCCGGTGTCCAGGACGCCGGCTCGCAATTGGTCGCACTGGTACTGGCGGCTGCCGGGCTGTCCGGCCGCGACGAGCGCTGGCTCGATGTGTGCGCCGGTCCCGGCGGCAAGGCCGCGCTCCTCGCAGCGCTCGCAGCCCAGCGCGGCGCCCGGGTGCTGGCCAACGAACGCCAGCCGCACCGGGCCCAGCTGGTCGCCCAGGGCGTCCGCGCGGCGACCAGCGGGGTGCTGGGCGTCGTGGCGGGCGACGGCACCCGGCCCGCCTGGGCGGAGAACGCGTTCGACCGCGTCCTGGTCGATGCGCCCTGCACGGGCCTGGGAGCCCTCCGGCGACGGCCCGAGAGCCGCTGGCGCCGCTCGACAGCCGACGTGGAAGGACTCGTTGCCCTGCAGGTCGCGCTGCTGGACTCCGCGGTCGGTGCCGTGCGCCCGGGAGGCGTGGTCCTCTACGCCACCTGCTCGCCGGTCGTCGCCGAGACCGCAGGAGTCGTCGAGGAGGTCCTCCGCCGCCGGGCGGACGCCGTTCTCGTCCCGGCGCTCGACCTGCTGGGCGACGTGAGCGACGCCGAGTCCGCCCACCTGCCCGGCGCGGTCCAGCTCTGGCCGCACCGGCACGGCACCGACGCGATGTTCATGGCGCTGCTCCGTCGCGTCGACTGAGGTCCGCGCCCACTAGGATCAGGCTCGTCATGGGTATCCAGATCACGCCGAGCGTCCTGAACGCCGACCTGTCCCGCCTCGCCGACGAGGTCGCGCGCATCCCCGGTTCCGACTGGATCCACGTGGACGTGATGGACAACCACTTCGT
>JAKFBZ010000005.1:0-3046 GCA_036676945.1 Marmoricola sp. | reverse complement strand
GTCGGGATGGTGATCGGACGCCCGATCAGGCCCGGCAGGCAGGTCCACGGGGTGCCGGCCAGCAGCGCCGACGGCGTCAGCACCAGCCGGCGCTCGCCGATGATGTCGAGCAAGGGCGCGACGAGCAGCTCGGACAGCGACGCGAGGTCCGACCGCAGTGACCCGCGCACCGCGTCCGCGATGTCTCCGGTCCGGTTCTGCGCTGCGAAATCGAGGTCGGCGGCGACGCGGTCGAGGAGCGCGCGGACCGGTTCGGCGGGCCCGAGCCCGACGACGCCGAAGTCGGACGCGGTCACGGCGAGTGCGGTGATGGTGCCGTCGAGGACGATGTGGGCGACCAGGGCCGAGTCGTCGGCGGCCAGGCGTTCACGGAGCGCGGCGAGGTCGATGGGCTCTCCGATCGTCCCGGCCGCGGAGAACCAGCTGTGCGACCGGATCCGCTCTTTCAGCTCCCGTGCGCGCACCCGGTCGGACGGATCGGCCATCCGCAGCTCGGTGAGGTCCGCTGCCAGCGCCGGATCGGGCGGAGGCCTCAGCGCGGTGACCCGGGATGCGAGCGCCCGGGCCCGCTCGGACCATTCGAACGCGACCTCGGGAGCACCGTCGGCCATGGCGGCACGGAGGCCGAGCCTGGCCAGGTGCTGGCCGTGTCCCACGGCGGAGGACTGGAGATCGAAGCTGCCGAACGTGGCCTGCCAGGAGTGCAGCTCGTCGAGGCCGCGGCGGGCGTAGGACCGCATCCGGCTGTTGCGGCCCTGGGCCTCGGCGAGCTCGGCCCGCACCTCGCGGGTCAGCAATCTGGTCATGACGGGGGAGTCGGAGTTCGTCCGCACCCTCGACAGCCGCGCGGTGGCGTCGGTGAGATCGCCGCGCCGGATCACCAGCCGGGCCGCGTGCAGGGCGAGCCGGTCGGCCTCCTCGCGGTGGCCCGAGCGGCGCAGGCGCGGGACCAGGTCGTCGGCCCGCCGCAGGGTGGCGGGTGCGGTGGCGCCGTCCTCGATCTCGGCGATGACGGCCACCGCGCGCGCCCGGACCGCCCAGATCTCGCGCCCCTGGGACTCGAAACGACGGGCAGCCTGGCCTGCCACGGCGCGGGCTCGCGCCGGATCGTCGGCCAGCAGCGTCCGGGCCAGGATCAGTTCGCACTCGGCCTGGTAGCGGCGCAGCTTCTCACTGCCGTACGCCGCCGCGGCGGTCTCCAGCGCCTCGGCGGCCTCCCGGGCACGCCCGGAGGCGAGCAGCACCTCGGCACGGTCCTGTTGCATGATCGCCCGGTTGACCGTGGACTGCGCGGCGAGGATCTCGCCGGCCTCGTCCATGCCTTTCATCGCGGCGACCAGGTCGTTGCGCAGCAGGTTCGAGTAGCCGAGGTTGAAGACCGCCTTCGCGCGGCCGATCGTGTCGCCGACTTGGTCGAGCAGTTCGGCCGCGATGGTGAAGTCGGCCGCGGCCGCATCCGGGTCGCGCCGGTCCAGGTAGAGGTTCCCGCGGTTGATGAAGGCCACCGCGCCGTGCCGGGGTTCGTCGGTGAGCAGGTCCAGCGCGCGGCTGATCGCAGCGAGCGCCGCGTCGTGCTCGGCGTTGCGCATGTAGAGCAGTCCGAGCTGGGACTCGGCGAGCCCGGCCGCGAGCGGGCTGACCCCGGGCCGGGCGAGGACGTCGTGGCACAACGCGACAGCGCCGGCCTGGTCGCCGGTCTCGGCCATGCCGTAGGTCGCGGTGATGTCCAGCCGGCTGAGCAGGTCGAGGTCGTCGGTGAGCTCGCGCGCTTGCGCGATGAGTTCCAGCGCCAGCCCGTACTTGTTGTCGTTCCCCGCTGTCACCGCCTGCGCGTGGAGAGACTCAGCGGTGTGACGGTCGTTCGTTTCGGCCACCCGTGCTTCGCCCCCTGTGGGTCTCACGGCTTGATGTCGGTACCAGCCTGCACCGCGTCCCAGGCCCGCGCCACGGCCGCCTTCCGATTGTCGCTCTTCGCGTTGATCGGCTTGAGCGCCGTGCTGAGCCATCCCGCGAACAGCGGCGCCGCGAACGACGTACCGCTCCACAGCGCGAAGCCGTTGCGGAAGTCGTCCGCGTCCGGTGCCTGCCGGACCCTACCGTCCAGGACGGTGGCCGCCATCGGCTGCAGGCCGCCCTGGAACGGCGGCACCGTGCTCAGCACGGACGCGCCCGGTGCGTGCGCCCGCACCCACGGGCCGGCGTTGCTGAACATCGCGTCGGAGCCGTTCGGGTTGAGGGCGCCGACCGAGACGATCGGTACGACGTTCTTCTGCGCCTTGATCGTGCCCTTGCCGTTGGACCACGGCGCGAACGCGGCCGGGTACGACGGCCGGGTGGTGGCGTCGTTGCCGGCCGAGCAGATCACGGCGACGCCGCACTCGCCGAGCAGGCGGAGCGGTGCGTAGATCGTGCTGTCGAAGGCCACGTCCTCGGGGGCTTCGTGGTAGTAGCTCAACGACAGGCTGAGGACGTCGATCGCCTGGCCGCCCTTCTCACCGTCCCGGTGCCGGCGCGCCAGTTCGGCGATGTCGGCGAGGGCGTCCACCAGGTCACTCTCGACGATCGGGCCCTCGGGCGGGGTGATCCGCCACGAGATGATGTCGGCGTCCGGGTTCGCCTGCCGGACCAGGCCGGCGATGAAGGTGCCGTGGCCGGCGTACTGGTCGATGCTGCCATCGGCGGGCCCGACCTGGTCGGCGTCGACCTCGGGGCTGGTCGCTTCGTCGGTGTAACCGATCGGCTTCCCGTCCAGCTTCACGTTCTTGCGCACATAGCCGTCCAGCCACGGGTGCTCGCCGCAGCCGGTGTCCAGGATGGCGACGACCGGGCGGCGCCCCTTGAGGTCCTTGTTCGGGGTGCGCGGGGGCTTGGGGCCGATGTAGGCCACTGGCTGCCGACCACCCGTGCCCGGGAAGCCGTAGCTGGCGATGGCCGGACTCGGGTTGCCCATGGAGAACGGGTTGCCCATGGAGAACGGGTTGCCCATGGAGAACGGGTTGCCCATGGAGAACGGGTTGCCCATGGAGAACGGGTTGCCCATGGAGAA
>JAKFBZ010000004.1:0-5677 GCA_036676945.1 Marmoricola sp. | reverse complement strand
CGGCCGTCCATCGCTAGGTCCGTCCATGGGCTGGCTGCGCAGACTCCGCACGAACCCGGCCCGACGGGTGGGGCCCGTGGCGGAGCCGATGGAGCCGCGGCTGCTTTACTCCGCCGACCTCGCGGGAGCCCTGGCGCTCGCGGGGGCGGTGGATGCGCCGGCCGAGCACCGTACCCTGGCACCGGATGGGGAGTATGCGCAGCCCGCTGCCGTCCAGCGCGTCTCCCTGCCGGCGAGCGAAATCGTGTTCGTGGACATGGGCATCCCGGACGCGGATCGCTTGCTGCAGGACCTGCAGGACCAGCGGAATGCCGGCCGCCTGATCGACATCGTGCGCATCGAGGCGGGCGAGGACGGCATCGCCGTCATTTCCGAAACCCTGGCCGCGCGCAGCGGGGTGACCGGCCTGCATGTCCTCAGCCACGGCGCCGAGGGGCGCGTGCAGCTCGGCGCCGCCTGGCTGGACGCGGCGGCGCTGAGCGCGCGCAGCGCAGAGATCGCGGGCTGGCGCGCCGCGCTGGACCCGGACGCAGACCTGCTGCTGTACGGATGCGACGTAGCCGGAAGCGCCGAGGGCGAACTGCTGCTGGCCCGGCTCGGCACCCTGACCGGCGCGGACGTTGCCGGCAGTTCAGACCTCACCGGCGCCCGCCACGCGGGCGGCGACTGGACCCTGGAAGTGCGCACCGGCGAGATCGAGGCCGCAACCGCGATCAGTTCGGCGGCGCAACTCGCCTGGCAGGGGTCGCTGACGACCTACACCGTCACGAACCCGCTGGACCTCACCGTCGTCGGCACCCTGCGCTGGGCTATCCAGCAGGCGAATGCCAGCGCCGGCGCCGACACCATCGTCCTGCCGGCCGGGACGTTCCAGATCACCCTCCTGGGAGGCGATGACGCCAACCTGTTGGGCGACCTGGACATCACCGACGACGTCACCATCCAGGGCGATGGCGCGGGCAACACGATCGTGATGGGCAGCGGCACGGACCGCGTGTTCGACATCCGCGGCGGCAACGTCAGCTTCTCCGACCTCACCATCACCGGCGGAGGAGGCGTCAACATGGGAGGCGGCATCAACCTCCTCGACGGCGCATCCACGGTGACGCTGGACCGCGTGGTCGTCGAAGGCAACGAAGCCGAACTGGGGGGCGGCATCTACAGCGTCGGCACCCTGCTGCTGCGCGACGTGCTCATCGACGGCAACCAGGCGACCGGCAGCGGCCTCGGGGGCGGCCTGGTCAACGACGGCACGATGACGCTGATCCGCACGACGGTCAGCGACAACCAGGCGGTCATCGGCGGCGGCATCTACAGCAAGAGCGGGTCGCTGACGCTGGAGAACAGCACCGTCAGCGGAAACACCGCAACGATCGAAGGCGGGGGCATCTACAGCAAGTCGTCGGGCCAGGTCACCAGCTCGACGATCGCGTTCAACAGCGCGGCGGCCGGAGGCGGGGTCTTCACCGCCGGCAGCGCCTCCCTGACCTTCAAGGGCACGATCCTCGCCGACAACACGGGCGGCAACAGCAACGAAGCGCAGCAATCGCAGGGCTACAACCTCGACACGGACAACACGGCAGGCCTGCTCCAGGCCACCGACCTGCATCCGGCTTCCGCGGGACTTGCGGCCCTCGCCGACAACGGCGGATTCGCACCGACCCACGCGCTGCTCGCCGGCTCGGACGCCATCGATGCCGGCGCGCCGACCGCGCCAGCGACGGACCAGCGCGGGGAAGCCCGGGACGGAATCGCCGACATCGGGTCTTTCGAGTTCCAGGACACCTCTCCCACGATCACCGCCATCCCCGACCAGGTGACGCTGGAGGACACCCCGACCGCTTCCATCGCGTTCGTCGTGGGTGACGCCGAAACGGCCGCGGCGGACCTCGTCGTGACGGTGAGTTCCGGGGATACGGCACTGCTTGCCTCCGGCGGCATGCTGCTGGGCGGCTCCGGCGCGAACCGGACCCTGACCCTCACGCCCGTCGCCAACGCCAAGGGGGGGCCCGTCACCGTGACCGTGATGGTCTCCGATGGGTCGCGCAGCACGAGCACGACCTTCACGCTGACGGTGACGTCGGTGAACGACGCCCCCGAGGGCGCCGACGGCACCATCACCATCGACGAGGATGGCGCGCACGTGCTGACGGTCGCCGACTTCGGCTTCACGGACGCGGCGGATGGCGACACGCTGGCCGCCGTGCGCATCACGTCGCTGCCGGCAGCAGGCACGCTGACCAACGACGGCGTGGCAGTCACCGCCGGCAGCCTCGTCCTGGCCACGGACATCGCGGCGGGCAAGCTGGTCTTCACGCCGCCCGCCGATGCCAACGGAACCGCTTACGCCTCATTCGAATTCAAGGTGGTGGACACCGGCGGCACCTCGAATGGCGGGTTGGACGAGGACGCCACGGCGAACGTACTGACATTCAACGTCACTCCGCTGGACGACGACGCCCCGGTCCACACGGTGCCGGGGGCGCAGACCGTGGCGGAAGACACCGTGCTGGCGATCGGGGGCCTCAGCGTCGCCGACGCGGACGGGGACCTCTCGGCGACCAGGGTGCGCGTGGCGAACGGAAGCCTCACCGTGGACCTCTCCGGCGGAGCGACGATCATCGGCGGGGCCAATGGGAGCGGCAGCTTGACGCTCTCCGGCACCCAGGCCCAGATCAATGCGGCGCTGGCGACCCTGCAATACCAGGGCGACCAGGACTTCTTCGGTACCGACACCCTGACGGTGCGTTCGATCGACGGACCGGGTCGGCCGACCATCGACAGGGTCGATATCACGGTCACTCCCGTCAACGACCTCCCCACCACGTCGGACGTCGCATTGGGGTCCGTGACCGAAGACAGCGGCGCGCTGCTGATCACCTCGGCGCAGCTCCTGGCCAACGCGATCGACGTGGACGGCACGCCGCTCACCGTGTCCGCCGTCACGGTCACGGCAGGCAGCGGCACGCTCACCGACAACGGCGACGGCACGTGGACTTTCACGCCGGCGGCCAACTTCAACGGCACGGTCACCTTCGGCTACTCCATCACCTCGGGCGGGGACACGATCGCGGGGACGGCGAGCCTGGTCGTGACGCCGGTTGCCGACCTGCCGACGACCTCCAACGTGACGCTCGGCCCGGTGGCGGAAGACAGCGGCGCCATCGTGATCACGACCGCGCAGTTGCTCGCGAATGCGGTCGACGCCGATGGCACGCCGCTGGTGTTGTCGGGCCTGACGATCACCAGCGGGCCGGCCGGCGGCACCCTGGTCGACAACGGCAACGGTACCTGGACCTTCACGCCGGCGGCGAACTTCAACGGCACGGTCACTTTCGGCTACTCCATCACCTCGGGTGGCGACACCATCGCGGGAACGGCCAGCCTGGTGGTGACGCCGGTCGCCGACCTGCCGACGACTTCGAACGTAACGCTCGGGCCGGTGGCGGAAGACAGCGGCGCCATCGTGATCACGACGGCGCAGCTCCTGGCCAATGCGACCGATGGCGACGGCACCCCGCTGGCGCTGTCGGGCGTGACGATCACCAGCGTCGCCGGCAGCGGTACGCTGACCGACAACGGCGACGGCACGTGGACCTTCACGCCGGCGGCCAACTTCAACGGCACGGTCACTTTCGGCTACTCCATCACCTCGGGTGGGGACACCATCGCCGGCACCGCAAGCCTCGTGGTGACGCCGGTCGCCGACCTGCCGACCACCTCGAACGTGACGCTCGGCCCGGTGGCGGAAGACAGCGGCGCGCTCGTGATCACGGCTGCGCAGCTGCTGGCGAACGCGCAGGACGTGGACGGCACGCCGCTGACGGTGTCGGCAGTGACGATCACTTCGGGCAGCGGCACGCTGGTCAACAACGGCGACGGCACGTGGACTTTCACGCCGGCGGCCAACTTCAACGGCACGGTCAATTTCGGCTACTCCGTCACCTCCGGTGGCGACACCATCGCGGGAACGGCCAGCCTGCTCGTGACCCCGGTTGCCGACCTGCCGACGACTTCGAACGTGACGCTCGGGCCGGTGGCGGAAGACAGCGGCGCCATCGTCATCACCACGGCGCAGCTCCTGGCCAACGCGACGGATGGCGACGGCACCCCGCTGTCGCTGTCGGGAGTCACGATCACCAGCGTCGCCGGCAGCGGCACGCTGGTCAACAACGGCGACGGCACCTGGACCTTCACGCCGGCGGCCAACTTCAACGGCACGGTCACTTTCGGCTACTCCATCACCTCGGGCGGGGACACCATCGCGGGGACGGCGAGCCTGGTCGTGACGCCGGTGGCCGACCTGCCGACGACATCCAACGTGGTGCTCGGCCCGGTGGCGGAGGACAGCGGCGCCCTGTTGATCACGGCTGCGCAACTGCTGGCCAATGCGGCCGACGGCGACGGCACGCCCCTGGCCGTGTCCGGGGTGACGGTCACGCCCGGCAGCGGCACGCTGGTCAACAACGGCAACGGCACCTGGACCTTCACCCCGGCCGCCAACTTCAACGGCACGGTCACTTTCGGCTACTCCATCACCTCGGGTGGCGACACCATCGCGGGAACGGCCAGCCTCGTGGTAATGCCGGTCGCCGACCTGCCGACGACCTCCAACGTGGCGCTCGGCCCGGTCGCGGAAGACAGCGGCGCCATCGTGATCACGACGGCGCAGCTCCTGGCCAATGCGACCGATGGCGACGGCACCCCGCTGGCGCTGTCAGGCGTGACGATCACCAGCGTCGCCGGCAGCGGTACGCTGACCGACAACGGCGACGGCACGTGGACCTTCACGCCGGCGGCCAACTTCAACGGCACGGTCACCTTCGGCTACTCCATCACCTCCGGCGGCGACACCATCGCCGGCACGGCGAGCCTCGTGGTGACGCCGGTCGCCGACCTGCCGACCACCTCGAACGTGACGCTCGGCCCGGTGGCGGAAGACAGCGGTGCGCTTCTGATCACGGCAGCGCAACTGCTCGCCAATGCTTCCGACGCCGATGGCACGCCGCTGACGGTCGCCGCGGTGACGATCGCATCGGGCAGCGGTACGCTCGTCAACAATGGCGACGGCACCTGGACTTTCACGCCGGCAGCCAACTTCAATGGCACGGTCGTTTTCAACTACAACGTCCGCTCCGGCGGCGACATCGTCGCCGGGACGGCGACCCTGCAAGTGACCCCGGTTGCCGACCTTCCGACGACCTCCGACGTGACGCTCGATCCGGTGGCCGAGGACAGCGGCGCGGTGCTGATCACCACGGCGCAACTGCTGGGCAACGCGACCGATGCGGACGGCACGGCGCTGAGGCTCTCGGGAGTGACGATCACCAGCGGCGCAGGCAGCGGCACGCTCACCGACAACGGCAACGGCACCTGGACTTTCACGCCGGCCGCGAACTTCAACGGCACCGTCACCTTCGGCTTCTCCATCACCTCGGGCGGTGACACCATCGCGGGAACGGCAAGCCTGTTCGTCGCGCCGGTGAACGATGTGCCGGTCGCGCTGGACGACGAGCTCCAGGGCGTCGAAGACACGGGGACCACCTGGTCGGCAGCCGACCTGCTGGGCAACGACCGCGACGTGGACGGCGACGCGTTGACCATCTCCCGCATCGTCGGCGCCACCGGCGGAACCGCGGTGCTGAATGCCGATGGCACCGTCACTTTCGTGCCCGAT
>JAKFBZ010000003.1:0-17709 GCA_036676945.1 Marmoricola sp. | reverse complement strand
TACGTCGCTCCCGGGGTGCGCCCCGCGGTCTCGATCACGGGGCGCGACAGCGACGGCTGGCTCGACCTACGCGTGACCGACAACGGGATCGGGATCCCTGCGGGCCAGCGCGAAGAGGTCTTCGAGAACTTCCACCGGGCGGCGAACCGCGGCTACCACGGCACCGGCCTGGGACTGGCGATCTGCCGGCGGATCGTGGAACGGCACGGCGGCACGATCACCGCTGAGGAAGGCCCGAACGGGATCGGCACCGCGTTCGTGCTCAAGCTCCCGGTCGCTCCGCCGCCGCGCTTGCACCTGCATGTGGCCGCGCCGGCGAGCCAGCCCGGCTGAGCCGCTAGATCGTCCTGATCAGAAGCGGGCCGGCTCCCGGTACTCGCCCCACTCGGCGCGCAGCGCGTCACAGATCTCTCCGAGCGTCGCCTCGGCGCGCGCGGCGGCGAGCATCGCCGGAACCATGTTGCCGTCCGTACGCGCGACGGCGAGCATCTCGGCAAGAGCAGCCTCGACCGCGGCGTCGTCGCGCTCGGCACGGCGCTGCTTGAGCGCGCGCACCTGTTCGACCTCGACTTCGTGCGAGACCCGGAGGATCTCCAGGTCGTGGGTGACCGAGTCCAGGTGCACGTTGACGCCGACGACCTTCTTGTCGCCTTTCTCCAGCGCCTTCTGGTAGATGAAGGCGGCCTCGGCGATCTCGGACATGAACCAGCCGTCCTCGATCCCGCGCAGCAGGCCCTTGGTGATCGGGTTCTCGCCGTTGGCCGTGGCTGCGGCCAGTCCGGCGTGATCGGTTGCCTTGAGCGTCGACCCGCCCATCGCCAGGATCTTCTCGAAGATCGCGTTCGCCTCGGCCTCGATCTTGTCGGTCAGCGCCTCGACGTAGTACGAACCACCGAGCGGATCGGCGACATTGACCACGCCCGTCTCCTCCATGATCACCTGCTGGGTGCGCAGGGCGATCTCGGCCGCCTGCTCACTCGGCAGGGCGAGTGTCTCGTCGAGGGCGTTGGTGTGCAGCGAGTTGGTGCCGCCCAGGACGCCGGCGAGTGCTTCGACCGCTGTCCGGACGACGTTGTTGTACGGCTGCTGAGCGGTCAGCGACACCCCCGCGGTCTGGGTGTGGAACCTCAGCCACTGGGCCTTCTCGCTCTTCGCGCCGTACACGTCACGCATCCAGGTCGCCCAGATCCGGCGGGCGGCGCGGAACTTGGCGATCTCCTCGAAGAAGTCGAGGTGGCTGTCGAAGAAGAAGCTCAGGCCGGGACCGAAGACGTCGACATCGAGGCCGCGCTCGAGGCCGAGTTCGACGTAGCCGAACCCGTCGGCGAGCGTGAAGGCGAGCTCCTGCGCGGCCGTCGAGCCGGCCTCCCGGATGTGGTAGCCGGAGACCGAGAGAGGCTTGTACGCCGGGATGTTCTCGGCGCAGTACTCCATCAGATCGCCGATCAGGCGCAGATGCGGCTCAGGACCGAACAGCCACTCCTTCTGAGCGATGTACTCCTTGAAGATGTCGGTCTGCAGGGTGCCGTTGAGGGTGCCGATGTCGATGCCCTGGCGCTCGGCGGCGACCAGGTACATGCAGAAGACCGGGACCGCGGGGCCGCTGATCGTCATCGAGGTGGTCGTCTCCCCGAGCGGGATCCCGCCGAAGAGGACCTCCATGTCGGCCGCGGAATCGATGGCGACGCCGCAGTGCCCGACCTCGCCGAGCGCCTTGGGGTCGTCGGAGTCGCGCCCCATCAGGGTCGGCATGTCGAACGCGACCGACAGCCCGCCGCCACCGCGGCCGAGGATCATCTTGTAGCGCTCGTTGGTCTGCTCGGCGTTGCCGAACCCGGCGAACTGCCTGATCGTCCAGGTGCGACCGCGGTTGCCGCCGGCGTACAGGCCCCGGGTGAACGGGAACTCGCCGGGCCATTCGCTGTCGGCCGTGCCGTACGCCGGCTCGACCTCCATGCCCGAGAGGGTGGTGAAGTCGGCGTCGCGCACCCGCGAGGAGGCGTAGCGCTGTTCCCAGCGGGTGCGGGCGTTCAGGTTCGGTTCGTCGGCCATGGGTAAATACTAGGACGTCCAACTAAATTTTACTAGGGCGTCCTAGTAACCGCGGGTTTCAGGCGAAGTCGCCGGCGGCCCTCCGGACCGGCCGCAACATCTCCGACAGGCCGGCCAGGCTCGCCTCGTCCAGCGCGCCGAGGCCGAACTCGGCGGCCACCAGATCGGCGGTCGCCTTCTCCACCAGCGCCCGGCCGTCCGGCGTGATCTCGGCCAGCACCGCCCGGCCGTCGTCGGGGTGACGGCGCCGGGCCACCAGACCGGCGGCCTCGAGGCGGTCGATGATCGAGGTGATCGAGGTCGGGTGCACCTGCAGCCGCTCCCCCATCTTGCCCAGCGGCAACGAGCCGGCCGACGAGAAGGTGAGCAGGACCAGCGCCTCGTAGCGGGCGAAGGTGAGTCCGTGCGGCTTGAGGATCCCGTCCAGCCTGCTCAGGACGAGCTGCTGGACCCGCATCAGGGAGGTGACCGCGTGCATCTGCGGTACGGCGGGCCAACGCAGCGCCCACTGACGGGCGGCTTCGTCGATCGGGTCGAAGGGCAGCATCGGTCTCCTCAGTTGACCTTGGGACCGCGCAGGCCGGCGCGCTGCACCACGCGCTGGATCGACAGGTCGCGCTCGTCGGGGCGCCCCACGAAACGGATCTCCCGCAGGCCCTGGTCCTGCGCGGCCGACTCGAAGGTGAAGTGGCCGTAGCCGAGCACCCGGCCCGACATCGGCTTCACCACGGTGATGTCGAGGATCCGGCCCAGCGGCATCGTCGCCAGTGACCGGGCCAGTACGCCGTGCACGCGGAAGACCCGCATGTTGGTGATCACGAACCGGTCCAGGTTGGCGTCGAGCGCCTTCCAGCCGGCCCACGCCAGCAGGGCGAAGCCGAGCACGAGCGGCACCCAGGCCAGGTCGATGTCGGTGACCGGGAAGACCACCAGGAAACCCAGACCGGCAAGGGCGATCAGCGCCGGCACCACGTAGACGACCCAGTGCTTGCGGACCTCGTCGACGATCACCTCGCCCTCGTCGCGGAGCAGGTGCCGGCCGATCTCGGGATCGCTCAGGAACCGCGGGAGCAGGGCCATCGCCGAGCTCAGGACTTGATGGCGTCGATGAAGTCGATGAGCGCACCGAACAGCGACTCCAGCGCCTCCCAGAGGGCGGCCGCGCCGTCCTTCATGGTCTGCGCGAGGCCGTTCGGGTCACTGAACATGTAGAACCCGACGAACACCAACGCGAGAAGGACCATGCCCTTCTTCAGTACGCCCGTCATCGTCCCGCTCCTACCGGTCTCGACCTCGCATGCGCGTCCGAGTGCGCACACCTCGTCACGTTTGTACCAACGCGGGGGCCCTCGATCGTGGAGGCGCGCCCCAGGTCACCCGGCCTTGATCGCCTCGTAGAAGGCCTTCATGTCCGGGCCGAGGTAGGCGAGCTCGACGTACGGGACACCGTGGGCGCTGCCGTCGACGTACGCGAACTCCATCCCGCCGCCCATCATCGAGCCGGCCTGGACGACCTCGACCCCGGCCGCGCCGGCCTCGGCCACGGCGGCGGCCATGTCGTCGACCTCGAAGCAGAGATGATGCAGCCCGGGCTTCGACGTGGCCAGGAACTCGGTGTAGATCGATTCACCGCTGACCGGTTGGATGATCTCGAGCTGCAGGTCGCCGATGTACCCCAGCGAGACGTGCACCGTGAAGTCGGCCGGCTCACCGTGCAGCGTGCAGTTGTCGGGATCGAAGTGGATGTCCGGCAGCCGGGTCCAGGCCGGGACCCCGAAGTGCGCGGACAGGAACGTCTCGGTCGCCTCGACGTCCTCGGTGACCCAGCAGAGCTGGATCACGGGACCGGTCGCGATGCTCATCGGGTCTCCTCGGCGTGGGGTGCGATCGGACCCTACAAGGACGCAGTCCTCAGTCCGTGTACGTGGCGAGCAGTTCGTCGGCCGCGGCGTACGGGTCGGAGGTGCCGGCGACGACCCGCTCGGCGAGGTCGTCCAGCTCGGTGCGGGCATGGACGTCACCCCAGCGCTCGCGCAACGACGTCACCGCGATCGCCTCGATCTCCTCCCGCGCCCGGCGCACCCGACGTCGGTCGAGTTCCCCGGAAGCCGCCATGTGCGCGCGGTGGTCCTCGAGTGCGTCGACGACGTCCTCGACACCCTCGCCGGTCATCGCCACCGTCTTCACGATCGGCGGCGTCCAGGCGCCCTCGGGTCGTTGCGCCAGGCCCAGCATCGAGCGCAGCTCGCGGCGTACCTGGTCGGCGCCGTCCCGGTCGGCCTTGTTGATCACGTACAGGTCGCCGATCTCCAGGATGCCGGCCTTCGCCGCCTGGATGCCGTCGCCCATCCCCGGCGCCAGGAGCACCACGGTGGAGTCGGCCATCGACGCGATCTCGACCTCGCTCTGACCGACGCCGACGGTCTCCACCAGGATCACGTCGCAGCCCGCGGCGTCCAGCACCCGCAACGCCTGCGGCGCCGCCCAGGAGAGACCGCCGAGGTGGCCGCGCGAGGCCATCGAGCGGATGTACACCTCGGGGTCGAGGGCGTGGTCCTGCATCCGGATCCGGTCGCCGAGCAGCGCGCCGCCCGAGAACGGCGACGACGGATCCACGGCCAGTACGCCGACCCGCTTGCCGCGCTTGCGCAGAGCACCGACGAGCGCGTTGGTCGACGTCGACTTGCCGACGCCCGGCGATCCGGTCAGGCCGATCACGTGCGCGTCCCCGGCCAGCGGGGCCAGACCGGCCATCACCTCCCGCAGCAGCGGAGACGCGTCCTCGACGAGCGAGATCAGCCGGGCCACAGAACGGGCGTCCCCGGATCTGGCCTTCTCGACCAGTCCGGGGACGTCCGCTGCTGTTCTTCTACGGTTCACGAGCCGAGGCTAGCGAGCCTCAGGCCTTCGGGACGCGGACGATCAGGGCGTCGCCCTGGCCGCCGCCGCCGCACAGGGCGGCCGCACCGACGCCGCCGCCGCGGCGCTTGAGCTCCAGTGCCAGGTGCAGGACGACCCGGGCACCGGACATCCCGACCGGGTGACCGAGCGCGATCGCGCCGCCGTTGACGTTGACCTTCGCGTCGTCGAGGCCGAGGGCGCGGGCCGACTCGATGCCGACCGCGGCGAACGCCTCGTTGAACTCGATGACGTCGAGGTCGGCGGGCGCGATGCCCTCCTTGTCGCAGGCCAGCTTGGTGGCGTTGGCCGGCTGCAGCTGCAGGCTGGAGTCCGGGCCGGCGACCATGCCGTGCGCGCCGATCTCGGCCAGCCACTCGAGGCCGAGCTCCTCGGCCTTGGCCTTGCTCATCACGACCACGGCGCAGGCGCCGTCGGAGATCTGCGAGGCGGACCCGGCGGTGATGGTGCCGCCCTTGGCGAACGCGGCGGGCAGCCGGCTCAGCGACTCGGCGGTCGTGTCGCCACGGACGCCCTCGTCAGCGGTGATGACGACCGGGTCGCCCTTGCGCTGCGGGATCGAGACCGGGACGACCTCGTCGTCGAAGATGCCGTTCTTCCAGGCGGCCGCGGCCTTCTGGTGCGACGCGGCGGCGAACTCGTCCTGCTCCTCCCGGGTCAGCTTCACGCCCTCGGCGTTGATCTGCTCGGTCAGGCCGCCCATGGCCTGCTGGGTGGCCTGGTCGTAGAGGGCGTCGTAGGCCATCGAGTCGACGAGGGCGGTGTCACCGAACTTGAAGCCCTCGCGGGACTTCGGCAGCAGGTGCGGAGCGTTGGTCATCGACTCCATGCCGCCGGCGACGATGATCTCGTGCTCACCGGCGCGGATCAGCTGGTCGGCCATCGCGATCGCGTTGAGGCCCGAGAGGCAGACCTTGTTGATGGTGATCGAGGGGATGCCGGCCGGGAGGCCGCCGGCGAGACCGGCCGCGCGGGCGGGGTTCTGTCCGGCACCGGCGAGGATGACCTGGCCCATGATCAGGTAGTCGACCTGGTCGGGCGTCACGCCCGCCTTCTCGAGCGCGCCCTTGATGGCGACGCCGCCGAGGTCGGCGGCCGACAGCGACTTCAGTCCGCCGAGCAGACGGCCGATCGGCGTACGGGCGCCGGCGACGATGACATTTCCGGACATTGGGGTCCTCCTGGAACGAAACGCTGTAGCTGATGAGAAGGGGTCCTCACCGACACTACCCACCGGTACGCCGTACCGGGAGGGGGTCTCGGCCCCCGAGTCGTGTCGCCGTTGTCACACCCCGTTGAGCAGGCCGGTCGCGTGGTCGAAGATGTCCCCCATGACTTCTTCGCTGGAGATCCCCGAGCACCTGTTCCTCTGCATCGACCACGTCGGCATCGCGGTCCCCGACCTCGACGAGGCGATCAACTTCTACGAGACCGCGTTCGGGATGAAGGTCCAGCACACCGAGACCAACGAGGAGCAGGGCGTGCGCGAGGCGATGGTCGCGGTCGGCGACTCGGGCTCGTGCATCCAGCTGCTCGCGCCGCTCAACGAGGACTCGACGATCGCGAAGTTCCTGGACCGCTCCGGTCCCGGGCTGCAGCAGCTCGCCTACCGGGTCACCGACGTCGAGGAGGTCTCCGCGATCCTGCGCGAGCGGGGGCTGCGGCTGCTGTACGACGCCCCGAAGCGCGGTACGGCGGACAGCCGGATCAACTTCATCCACCCCAAGGACGCGGGCGGCGTGCTGGTGGAACTCGTCGAACCTGCCAAGGGACCGGCCGGGCACGCGCACTGAGACGTCCGGCACACGTCGCCCCACGGTGGTTAACTCGCGGGTAACATTTCTGCCCGGCCACTCCGACCCAGGTGAGGCCGACACCCCGCCAGACAAGATCCAGGAGTTCTGACGTGCAGCAAATCCTCGACGCGATCCTCGCCGGCGATGCCACCAGCGACGATTTCGCGAACCTCGCCCTCCCCGAGTCCTACCGGGCCGCGACCGTCCACAAGGACGAGGTCGACATGTTCGAAGGCCTGACCAGCCGTGAGAAGGACCCGCGCAAGTCGCTGCACGTCGAGGACGTCGCGCTGCCCGAGCTCGGTCCGGGCGAGGCCCTGGTCGCCGTGATGGCGAGTTCGATCAACTACAACACCGTGTGGACCTCGATCTTCGAGCCGGTCTCCACGTTCGGGTTCCTCGAGCGCTACGGAAAGATGTCGCCGCTGTCCAAGCGCCACGACCTGCCGTACCACGTGGTCGGCTCGGATCTGGCCGGCGTCGTGCTCAAGACCGGCCTCGGCGTGCACTCCTGGAACCCGGGCGACGAGGTCGTGGCGCACTGCCTGTCGGTCGAGATGGAGAGCTCGGACGGCCACAACGACACGATGCTCGACCCCGAACAGCGGATCTGGGGCTTCGAGACCAACTTCGGCGGCCTGGCCCACATCGCGCTGGTGAAGTCGAACCAGCTGATGCCCAAGGCCAAGCACCTCACCTGGGAGGAGGCGGCCTCCCCCGGGCTGGTCAACTCGACCGCCTACCGCCAGCTCGTCTCCAAGAACGGCGGCGGCATGAAGCAGGGCGACAACGTCCTGATCTGGGGCGCCTCCGGCGGCCTCGGCGGCTTCGCCACCCAGTACGCGCTCAACGGCGGCGCCGTGCCGATCTGCGTCGTCTCCAACGAGGAGAAGGCGGCGATCGCCCGTTCGATGGGCGCCGAGCTGATCATCAACCGCTCGGAAGAGGGCTACAAGTTCTGGAAGGACGAGCACACCCAGGACCCGCGCGAATGGAAGCGCTTCGGCGCCAAGATCCGTGAGCTGACCGGCGGCGAGGACATCGACATCGTCTTCGAGCACCCGGGACGGGAGACCTTCGGCGCCTCGGTGTTCGTCACCCGCAAGGGCGGCATCATCACCACCTGCGCGTCCACCTCGGGCTACATGCACGAGTACGACAACCGGTACCTGTGGATGAACCTGAAGCGGATCATCTCCTCGCACTTCGCCAACTACCGCGAGTCGTGGGAGGCCAACCGCCTGGTGTCCAAGGGCATGATCCACCCGACCGTGTCGAAGACCTACACCCTCGATGAGGTCGGCCAGGCCGCCCTGGACGTCCACACCAACGCCCACCAGGGCAAGGTCGGCGTCCTGTGCCTCTCGCCCGAGGAGGGTCTCGGCGTGCGCGACGAGGCGCTGCGCGCCCAGCACATCGACAAGATCAACGCGTTCCGCGGCGTCTGACGCCGTACCGGGTCGCTCGAACGGGGCCGGATCTCCTGTCGTACAGGGGTTCCGGCCCCGTTTTCGCGCCCTGGCAGGCGTATTTCTCCCGCTGGCCGGACACGGGTTGGGATTCCGAGACCCGATCGGAGAGACTGTGGCCGGGGAGACGACAGATGCATCTACTGCGAGGGAAACATGACTGAAGACCGAGGCCTGTCCATCTTCGACGACGCGTCGGAGGACGAACCGACCCAGGTGATCCCACGGGTGGAGGCCGTCAGCAAGCCTCGCACCGCCGGCGACATCGCCGCCGCTGCCGGCGCGGAGCCCCCGCCGGCGCAGACCCCGGCCGCCGAACGCGTCCAGGTCCCCGTGGCTCCGGCGCCGGTCGCGGAGAGCCCGGTCGCCCCGGTCGAGAAGCCCGCCCAGAAGCCCGTGACGAAGGCGGCCGAAGCGCCCGCCGCGCCGGCCGCGGTTGCCGACAAGCCCGCCGACAAGCCCGCCGAGAAGCCCGCCGCCGCCCAGGCGCCGGCGGAGAAGCCCGTGGAGAAGCCTGTGGAGAAGCCTGTCGCCGCACCGGTCGCCGAGAAGCCGGTCGAGAAGCCGGCCCCGGTCGCCAAGCCCGCCGCTGCAGAGCCGACGAAGGTGATCCCGCCGGCCCCCGCGCCCGCCGCCACCGTGGCGCCCCGTTCGACCAGCGCACCGATCGTGCCGCCGGCGGCGGCTGCCGCCCCCGCACTGCCCCTGGTACGCCGCGGCGGCTACGACAAGGACGCCGTCGACAAGTACCTGCGCACCGTCTCGGCGGAGAAGTCGGGCCTGATCGCCAGCCTCAACGAGGCCCACGAGAAGCTGCGCGCGGCCGAAGCGGCCAACTCCCAACTGCAGCAGAAGGCGTCCGAGGTCGAGGCGCCGTCGTACGCCGGACTCGGCGGCCGCGCCAGCGAGATGCTCAGGCTCGCCGAGGAGCAGGCCGCCGACGTGCTCGACGAGGCCAACCAGGCCGCGGCCACGATCAAGGCGCAGGCCGCCCGTGACGCCGCCGCGATCAAGGCCCAGGCCGAGAGCGATGCCGACGACATGCGGGTGGTGCAGCTCGGTCAGCTCGACGAGCAGCGCAGTCGCACGATGGCCGAGGTCGAGGCCGAGCGCCGCCGCCTCAAGGCCGACGCCGACGACCAGTTGGCCGCGGCGAAGCGCGAGGCCAGCCAGGTCCGGCTCGCAGCCGAGCAGGAGACGAACGCTGCCCGCACCACCGCCGCACGCGAGGTCGAGCAGCTCCGCGCCGCCGTCGACCGCGAGGTCGCCGAGGCCCGTCGCTCACTCGCCGTGGAGAAGGAGCGTCTCGCCCGCGAGGCCTCCGACCACCACAGCACCGCGACCGCGGAGACCCTCAAGCTCGTCGCCGACGCCGAAGGGCGGGCCAACGCAGCCGAGGACCGGGCTCGCGAGGCCACGACCGCCGCCAACCTGCACAGCGAGCAGGCCCACGCCGATGCCGAGGCGCTGCTGAGCAAGGCACGCCGGGAGGCCGAGCAGTTGGTGGCCGCCGCGAAGAAGGAGGCCGACAGCCTCCGCTCCAGCGGTCACGCGGACTCCGAGCGCGAGCTGGCCGCGATCACCGCGGAGGTCGACCGGCTCTCCAAGCGCCGTGACGGCATCGTCGCGCAGCTGGCAGCGCTCAAGGACGTCGTGAAGGGCTTCGGCGACTCCGAGGAGTGAGGTCGCCGGTCAGGCAGCGGCGGCCGTGATCGCGGCCGCCTCGGCGTCCCCAGCGGGGATGTCGCGCTCGCCCAGCTTGACCACGACGACCCCGGCGAGCACGAGCGCTCCGCCGGCGAGCTGGATCCCGCCCGGCAGTTCGTCGAGCAGGATCCAGGCGAAGACGATCGCGAACAGCACCTCGAAGAGGGCGACGAAGGACGCGAGCCGGGAGCCGAGCAGGCGCGAGGCGGCGATGCCCGGGACGTAGGCGATCGCGCCGGCGACGGCGCCGAGACCCACGATCGGGACCCAGAACGGGACCGTCCAGTCGACGTAGCTCACCGAGTGCGTGGAGCCCTGGAGCTCGATCGCCCCGACCAGGGCGGCCAGCAGCAGGGCGGCTGCGCCGACCACGAGCCCTCCCCCGGCGAGCACCAGCGGTGGCAGGCCGGTGTCCTCGGCCGAGACGACGAAGTACACCGCGACGCCGATCATGGCCAGCAACGCCCAGAGGACGCCGGTCACACTGACGTCGGCTCCGGAGACCAGGTCGAGGACCAGCAGCAGGCCGATGCCGGCGAGGCCGGCGCCGGCGACGGTGAGCCGGCCGGGCCGCTGTCCCCGGCGCAGCCACAGCCAGCCGATCACCGCGACCGGTGCGGTGTACTCGATGAGCAGTGCCGCCCCGACATCCATGTGCCGCACGGCGTTGAAGTAGGCGAACTGGCAACCGGCGACGGCGACGACGCCGTAGACGACCACCATGCGGAGGTTCGCCCGCAGCAGTCCCCAGCGCCCGTCGAGCGCGACCCACGCCGGGACCAGCAACAGCGCCGCCGCGAGGCAGACCCGCGCAGTGACCGCGCCCGCCGCGTTCCAGCCGGCATCCATCATCCCGCTCGCCAAAGCTCCGGAAAGGCCGAAAGCAGCCGCCGAGAGCAGGGCGAACCCGAGACCCGTCGCACGGGGACCCGGCGTACGGATCGAAACGGTGTCATCTGCCAACGTCGTCATGACACATGACGCTAGAACTGAACTGGTAATCTGTCAACGTGGTTTTTGCTCATGACACCCAAGCTGCCCTGATCGCGGCCGTCGAGTTGGCGAACTCCGGCCTCGAGCCGGACACGCTGACCCGGATCGCCGACCTGGACGCGTTCTTCGTGCGCCACCACTACACGGGTGCGCACCACCACGACCGCGCCGAGCTCGACGAGGTGCGAGCGCTGCGCGGGTCGCTCCGATCGCTGCTGACCAGCACCCGCGACGAGGCCGTGGCCACGGTGAACACGATGCTGGCCGAGGCCGGCGCGGTCCCGCAGCTGGTCCGGCACGACGAGCTCGACTGGCACATCCATGCCGTCGGGCTGGATCAGCCGTTCGCCACCCGGGTCCTGGTCGAGACCGCGATGGCGATGGTCGACGTGATCCGTGCCGACGAGATGAGCCGGTTGTCGGTGTGCGCCGACGACGACTGCGAGGGCGTCGTCCTCGACCTGTCCCGGAACCGGTCGCGCCGGTTCTGCTCGGTCACCTGCGGCAACCGGAACGCCGTCGCGGCGTACCGGGCGCGCCGTTCGGCCGACTGACACACAGCACCCGTCACCGCACGAACAGCCGCATGACCTCGATGAAGACCTCGGGCTGCTCGGAGTGCACCCAGTGGCCGGCGTTCTTGATCGTCACCCGGCGGTTGTGCGGGAACAACTCGTCCATCGCGGGCGCGTAGTCGTCGATGACATAGTCGGACTTCTCCCCTGCCAGCCAGAGGACCGGGCCCGGGTACGGCGGCGTGCCACGGAGCTGGTCCTCGGGCCAGCCGCTGATCGCGGGCAGGTCGCGTCGCAGGCCCTCCAGGTTCGGCTGCCAGTGCCACTCGTCCCCGTCGCGGCGCAGGTTCTGCAGCAGGAAGGCGCGCACCGTCGGGTGCGGCACGGCGCTCGCCAGGGCAGCGTCCGCGTCGGACCGCTGGGCCAGCGCGCTGAGGTCGAGGTCCCGCATCGCTTCGATGTACCCGGCGAACTCACTGGCCCGCTGGTACGGGACCGGTGCCACGTCGACCACGCAGAGCCGCTCCACGAGCTCGGGATGGCGCAGTGCCAGCACCATCGCCACCTTGCCGCCCAGCGAATGACCGACCAGTGCGACCGGTCCGGCGCCGTCCTGCAGCTCCTCGGTGAGCCGATCGGCGATCCGGTCCGCGACGGCGACCAGGTCGAAGCGGTCGATCCAGTCCGACCGGCCGTGGTCGGGCAAATCGATCAGGAGCGCCTGATGGTCGGAAGCCAGCGCCTTGGCGATCTGGGTCCAGTTGCGTCCCTGACCGAAGAGACCGTGCAGGAAGACGACGCGACTGCCGTGGTCGCCGTACGTGGTGACGTTCAGCACCAGCGCCGCACCCCCGTCGGGCTCAGCGCCGGGTCGCGGCGTACGACGGCGAGGCGAGCGCCCCAGACCTTGCACGTCGCGTCGAAGTCGACGTTGCGATACTCGATCACCAGCACCCGGTCACCGTAGTGGGTCACGTAGGCGCCGCACTCATGCCACCGGCCGCACTCCTCGGCGATCGCGAAGTCGAAGCCGACCCGGCGGCCGTTCCACTCCGGCCAGTTCTTCTGGCCCGCCGCCAGTCCGGCGGCGTGCGCCCGCGCGACGAGCAACCTCGCCAGGGCCCGGTTCGCGTTCCGGGTGATCAGGCCGTGACTGCGCGACCACGAGTCCAGGTTGTCGAACTCGACCGCGTCGTACCCGTCCCGGGCGCACCGGTCGATCCAGCGCCCGACGATCATCGCCAGCCGGGCCCGTTTCTCGGTGGTCCGGGTGTCCAGCAGCCACTCCCCCCAGTCCTCGTCCACGACGAGGCGGCCCTGGTGACGCAGGAGCAGCCGCGGGTGGTCGAGCCAGAACCGCTTCTCCTGCGGCTGGGTCTGGAAGCCGTTGACGTAGCAGACGTTGTAGCGGCCGGGCGCCGCTGCCGCGAGCCGGTCCCGGACCACGATCCCGACATTTCCGGGCACCGACCGGTTGCCGCCCAGCTGGTAGTCGAGGTCGGTGCCGGTGGGCAGCGGCAGTACTGCCCCGGCCACGGTCAGGACGGCGGTGAGTAGCAGATTCATGGGTCCTCATCGGCAGAGTCGGCAGCGCTGCGCCCTTCCCGCCAACTCTGCCAGAGCGGCGCACCGGCCCAGACCAGGCAGGGTCCGGATCGTTTTGTCCTTGCAGGTCGACCAGAGGGGGTCCGACGATGTTCGGCATGAGCGAGGAATCCAACACCCCCACGAACTCCGTCCCGGGGGCGGGTGCCAGCATCGCCGTCGCCTGCATCGGCACCGTGATGCTGATGCTCGACATCAGCGTCGTCAACACCGCGCTGCAGGACATCGCCTCCGGACTCGACACCGGGCTGGACGGGCTCCAGTGGGTGATCGACGCCTACACGCTGCCGCTGGCCGCGGTCGTCCTCACGGCAGGATCGATCGCCGACCGCTTCGGGCGCAAGAAGCTCTTCGTGCAGGGCATGGTGGTCTTCACCATCGCCTCGGCGCTGTGCGGCTTCGCGCCCGGGATCGAAGCCCTCGTCGGCGCCCGGGCGATCCAGGGGCTCGGTGCCGCGGTGCTGTTCGCCACCGCGCTGGCGCTGATCTCCGAGGCGACCCCGAGGCCGGAGCAGCGCGCGAAGGCGCTCGGCATCTTCGGTGCGGCGATCGGCGCCTCGTTCGCGATCGGGCCGTTCATCGGCGGGACGCTCACCGAGTGGCTGGGCTGGCGCGCGATCTTCCTGATCAACGTGCCGATCGGCATCGCCGTCCTGGTGATGACCCGGCGCGTCGTGGAGAGCAAGGACCCGAACGCCCGCAAGGTCGATGTACCGGGTCAGCTCGCGCTGATCGGCGGCCTCTTCCTGCTGGTCTTCGGCCTGCTCCGCGGCAACTCGGACGGCTGGGACAGCACCAAGGTGGTGCTCTCGCTCGTCGGCGCCGGGGTCCTGCTGGTCGGGTTCGTGCTGATCGAGCACTTCTCCGACGAGCCGATGCTGCCGCTCGGCCTGTTCCGGCGGGCAAGCTTCACCGGCCCGCAGGTGCTGGTCTTCGGCATCGCGGGGTCGTTCTTCGCAGCGTTCCTGTACGCCACGCTCTACCTCCAGGGCGTCGTCGGGCTCTCGCCGATCGAGACCGGTCTGGCCTATCTACCCGGGACCGCCCTGGTGTTCGTGGTCTCCGGGGCGTCGGCCGCCCTGATGACCCGGATCGCACCGGCGATCCTCGCCTCCGTCGGGCTGGCGATGATCGCCGCCGGACTGCTGGTGATGACCTGGACCACCGAGGCGAACTCGGGGTGGAGCTCGATCCTGCCCGGTCTGCTCATCGCGAGCTTCGGCACCGGCCTGGTCAATCCGTCGGGGAGCTCGCTGGCCCTGGACGCCCTGCCGCCGGAACAGAGCGGACTGGCCTCGGGCGCCAACGACACGTTCCGGCAGACCGGGGTCGCGGTCGGGATCGCCTGGCTGGGCACGTTCGTGCCGGCGGCCGGCCCGTTCGGGACCGACCCGCAGGCGTACGTCGACGGCATGCACAACGCCTTCACCGCCGGTGCGATCCTCGCGCTGGTCTGCGCGATCGGGACAGCGGCGCTGTTGATCAGGCGGACCCCGGAGCCCGAGGCCGTCCCCGAACCCGTGGCCGAGGTGATCTGAGGCTGCCTGGGACGCACGAAAGCCGCCGCCTCGAAGGGCGGCGGCTTCGTGTTGCCGGTGCTGTGGTGTCAGCCGGCTCAGCTGTAGTCGTGGAAGCCCTTCTTGGTCTTCCGGCCGAGGTGGCCGTCGGCGACGACCTTCTCCAGCGAGGCGGCCGGCGCGAAGCCGGGCTCCTTGAACTCGGCGAACAGTTCCTTCTGGATGGCCAGCGAGACGTCGTTGCCGACCACGTCGAGGAGCTGGAACGGGCCCATCGGGAACCCGGCCTCGGCCTTGATCGCGTCGTCGATCACCGTCAGCTCGACTCCGGACTCGGCCAGGATGCAGGCGTCGTTCAGGTACGGGAAGAGCAGCGCGTTGACGATGAAGCCGGCGCGGTCGCCGCACGAGACGGCCACCTTCCCGACCTTGTCGCACAGCGCCAGGACGGACTCGTTGACCTCGGGCGCGGTCAGCTCGGTGGTGACCACCTCGACCAGCTTCATCACCGTCGCCGGGTTGAAGAAGTGCATCCCGATGACGGCCTCGGGACGCGAGGTCGCGTTGGCGAGCTGGGTGATCGGGAGCGAGGAGGTGGTGGTCGCCAGGATCGCGCCCTGCTTGATGATCCGGTCGAAGTCGCGGAAGAGCTCGAGCTTGAGGTCGAGGTCCTCGGCGATCGCCTCGACGACGATGTCGACGTCGGCGAGCGCCTCACGCGTGGTGGCGCCGGTCAGGCGGGACAGCACGCCCGCCTTGGTCTCCTCGTCGGACTTGCCGCGCTCGATCAGCTTGTCCAGGCCCTTGGTGATGCCCGCGATCACGCCGGCGATCTTGTCCTCGCCGCGGCCGACGAAGACGACGTCGTACCCGCTCTGGGCGAAGACCTGGGCGATGCCGGAGGCCATCGTGCCGGTGCCCACGACGCCGACCTTGGCGATGGCGTGCTTGAGCTGGGGCCGGTCGTCGGCCGACGGGGTCTCGTCGTCGGCCACCACCTCGCCGTCGGCGTAGCTGTAGAAGCCACGGCCCGACGCCTTGCCGGTGCGGCCCTCGGCGACGAGCGCCTCGAGCAGGTCGGCCGGCTTGTGCAGGTTGTCGCCGGTCTCGGCGTACCGGGCGGCGAGCTGGTCGCGGACGACGTCCAGGCCCAGCTCGTCCAGCGTGGTCAGCGGACCCCGCGGGTAACCGCAGCCGAAACGCATGGCGGCGTCGATGTCACCACGGGAGGCGTACTTCTGCTCGTACATCCGCACGGCGTGGTTCAGGTACGGGAGCACCAGGGTGCTGGTGATCTGCGCGGTCTCAGTCATGGCGGCGATGATGCCACGCAACCTACTGGTGAGTAAGGGTTCTCCCACCAGTCGAAATGCCAGACCGGTCACACCCGCGGGGCGTATGGGACAAGTCACCCGGCGAGCAGGTCCTCCTCCGCCTCGATCCGGGCCCGGACGCCCGCGATCGAGCGGGTGAACGGCCAGTTCCTTCGCTCGGCGGGCAGGCGGCGCACCAGGCGGCCGAGGAGGCGGTTGAAGCGCCCGAACCGGCGCTCCTGACGGGCCGACCAGGTGAGTCCCATCGCGGCGCGCAGCTCGGCCGGCAGGTAGCCGGTGACCAGCCACGAGCGGAGCCGCAGGACCGGCGCCGGAATCGGCCTGCCCAGGTACTCGAGCCGGATCACCCGGTGCAGGTAGGCGCCCACCGCGGGATCGATCCGGGCCGCGCCGAGCCCGTCGCGCCAGTAGGCCTCGAACGCGTCCCGGTCCGGCGGCCAGAGCTCGGCGGGCATCTGCAGCATCCCGCCGAAGATCGCACCCTGCCGGTAGAACTCCTCGCGCTCGGCGCCGGTCAACGCTCCGAAGGTGTGCTCGCGCGCCTCCTCGAAGCCCTTGTAGATGCAGGCACCGACCCAGCGCTGCAGCTCCGGATCGAACGCGTTCGGCACCCGGGCGTGCGAGCCGTTCACGGCACGACGGAAGGCCGCCCGCTCCACCGGCGTCCCGAACACGGCCACGGCGAGGAAGGCGACGGTGGTCCGACGTCGCCGGGTCGGGTTGCCGAACAGGCTCGCCTCGGTCACCGTGCTGTCCTTCACGCCGTACCCGATCTCCGGGCGGCTCAGCTGCATCACGACGTTCGCGGTCCCCGACAGTGCGGTGAAGATCGACGCCCCCTGCGCGAGCAGGCTGGTGTCGAGGTCGTCGAGCTCTCCTGCTGGCATGCGGCGAGGCTAGCGTGGGCCCATGACGACCGACGCAGATCTCCGCGCCCGCCGCGAGGCCGTGATCATCGAACACATGGAGTCGGAGAACACCCACGACTACGACGTGACGATGGGGACGTTCTCCCACCCCCGCTACGAGATCGTGCCCACCGGCGACGTGTACGACGGGCAGGCCGAGGTCGAGCGCTACTTCAGCGAGACCCGGACCGCCTTCCCGGACCAGCGCAACCGGTTGATCGCGATGCACCACGCGGAGCAGTCGATCGTCGTGGAGTTCGACCTGATGGGCACCCACCTCGGCGCGTTCCGCGGCCTGCCGGCGACCGGGCGGGAGTTCACCTGCCGCTGCGTGGCGATCTTCGAGTTCGACGACGCGGACGGGATCGTCTGCGAACGGCCGTACTTCGACTCCGCGACGATCCTGCGCCAGCTCGGCATCGCCCACGACCCGCTCACGCTGAAGGGCCGGATCGCCACCCTGCTCAACCACCCGGTCACGATCGGGACGGCCGTGGGACGCGACCTGCTGCGCCGCGCCCGCGGCAGGTAGGTTTCTGCGCGTGATCCTCGCTGCGCTCGTCAACGCGACGTCGCCCACTCGACCTCACCTCGCTGGCGCTCGGCGGGCGCTCGATAGGCTCCGCGCGTGAGACTCGTCGTTGCGCGCTGCCAGGTCGACTACGCCGGCCGCCTCTCCGCCCACCTGCCGATGGCGACCCGGGTCCTGATGCTCAAGTCCGACGGCTCGGTCCTGGTGCACTCCGACGGCGGCTCGTACAAGCCGCTGAACTGGATGAGCCCGCCGTGCACCGTCAAGGAGGGCGAGAACGGCGACGGACAGGTCGAGTGGGTGGTCACCAGCAAGACGGACGACACCCTGCGGATCCTGATCGAGGAGATCCTGCACGACAC
>JAKFBZ010000002.1:0-6019 GCA_036676945.1 Marmoricola sp. | reverse complement strand
GCGGGCCCGGCACATCGCCCAGGCCACCCACGACCTCTCCGCCGAGGCCGCCGCGTACGTCGACCAGCAGGTCGCCGCCTTCGCCAACCGGATCAGCCCCGCGGAGCTGCAGCGGCTCATCGATGCGGCGATCGCCCGGTTCATGCCCGACTACGCCCAGGAGCTGGCCGAGCGCGGTGCGGACTCCCGCAAGGTCACCATCGACCACCAGCAGATCTCCTTCTTCGGGACCAGCCAGATCACCGGCGAGCTCGACTTCCTCGACGCCCTCGACCTGGACAAGGCACTCCAGGCCGGGGCCGAGCAGCTCAAGGACCTCGGCTCCGAGCTCAGCCTGGATGCCCGCCGGGCCGCCGCCCTCGGCAACCTCGCCCGGGGTGAGCAGCCGCTCGATCTGCACCCAGCCGACATCGCCGACACCGCGCCCGGCGCCGCGACCGTCCCGGCGTCCGGGGCACACCGCCAGGTCGTGCTCTACCTGCACCTCTCCGACGAAGCCCTCAACGGCGCCACCGGCACCGGCTGCGGCACAGGCGCCGGCACGGGCTACGGGGAGAACCCGCGCCAACTCCTCACCGCCGACCAGATCCGCGAGTGGTGCGGCACCGCCGGCCGGGTCGTCGTCAAGCCCGTCCTCGACCTCGCCGAGCAGGTCACCTCCGCCGGCTACCAGCCCTCCGACCGGCTCCGCGAACAGGTCGTGCTGCGTGACCGGTTCTGCGTGTTCCCCTACTGCGAACGCAACGCCCGCCACGGCGACCTCGACCACATCGAGCCCTACAACCCCAACGGACCGAACGACCAGACCCGCAGCGACAACCTCGCCGGGCTCTGCCGGTTCCACCACCGCCTCAAAACCCACCACCCCTGGACCTACACGATGCTCGAACCAGGGGCGTACCTGTGGCGATCACCCCACGGCTACACCTTCCTCCGCGACCACACCGGCACCCGCGACCTCACCCCCAGACCCGTCGACCCACCCGGGTAGGAAGCGCTGTCCGCAATCCGTCGCGGACGGAGATATGCGACACCGTGATTCGCACACGGGTTCTGATACCCAGGTACCCACGCAGCCTGCGTCAGGGTTGTTCGACACAGACGGTCCGTTACGGACGCCGCGACTCCGCCTCCATACCCGCCGCGACTTCACGCCACGACGGTGCGCGGGAGATGCCACGCGCTTGCTAGGTGCACGGCGAGATGAGCACAAGCTGGGCGTGCCATTGACGCTGTGAAGGAGGAAGCTGAAAGCGGCTTGTCAACGGTCCGTCTGGGTCATAGTCAGCGGCGGTCGCGTGGCGGCAAGGTGCGGAGCAATGTTTGCGAGCCCGGCGCTCGCCCCACGAGGGAATAAGGAACCGAAAATGAAGCCAACCATCCGCAGGGGCCTGACGCTCATCGGTACCACAGTGGGCGTGCTCGCCCTGAGCACCGGCACAGCAATGGCGCACTACTGCTACCGCACAGACGTGCCCTTGAACTCGAAGATGAGCAACGGAACCGCTTGGAACACCAAGGCGGCGACGCTCGCGGAGTTCGCGAACGCCGACTTCCTTCCTCCGGACTGCAAGGAAGTCATGCTGGAGCACATCGCTGGGCTTCCCGACAACACGCTGTTCATGGGTCCCGGACTGCTCGCTGGCGGCGCGGTACAGGGTGGCAAGGCACCCCAAGGCGTGGGGCACCTCTTCGAGGACGCGCGTGCGTTCCCTGAGTGCGCCGAACTGTTCCAGGAGTAGCCACACCCGGGCGGCCTCCGCCGATCCACGTCGGCGACTCTGACTCAACAACAGAGTCCGCTCAGAACCCTCCGGAAGGACATGGACCCAGGGGCACCTGGCCAAGTCCACGACTACCAACGCCAACCCTGGTCCACCCGTTTCCCGAGGCGCATACTCGCTCCATGGCCAGCATTCACGCGCTGCCCGCAAGCGGGGACGTGTTCTTGGACGCCCGCGACGGGGGTCGGGCGATGCGCCTGTCGTGGCACAACGACGGCGATCTCGCGGTGCTGTCGATCTGGCGTGCCGGTACGTGCGTCGCGAGTTTCCAGCTCGGTCGGGACGACATCCCGGCGCTGGTCGAGACGCTCGTTCGCGGGCTGGCTGAGGGCAAGTCGGAGTGGGAAGCCCACTCCAACCACGCATCCTGAACCGCGCGCGGTACGCGCTGATCACAGTCGCGGGATCGTCAGTGCCCCAGCACCCGGCGCCGCAGCACGTCCAGCGGGTCGTCGCCGTCGCGGCGACCACGAGGACCGTCACCGGCTGAGGCCGTCAGCCGGCCCGCGTCGTCGCGGGTCCACTCGCGGACGGCGAAGCGTTCGCGGATCCGCCATCCGTCGGGCGTCCGGACGAAGTGGTCGACGTACCGGAAGCCGGAGGTGAAGTTCATCAGCGGCTTGGTCGCCGGGGTGCCCCAGTGGACGGCCGTGCCGTAGGTCTCCGCCACCGCATCGTCACCGTCGATCTCGCTGAGGTGGTTGCTGACGAGGTGCATGGTGCCGTCGAGCAGCGGGAGCATCCGCTCGAGCCAGGCGACGAACTCGTCGGCCGTTCCGCTGAAGCCGGTGTGATGGTCCACCCCGTCCTCCGCGTAGACCGCCCGGATCGCCGGGAAGTCGAGACGGTCGACCGCACGGCAGTAGTGCAGCACTGCCTCGTGGATCTCGCGCCGGTCGGCGTCAGTCCCGGAGGGCATCGCCGAGCGCCTTGATCAGAGCCGGCGGGTGGTCCGAGCCGGGGAAGTAGGCGCAGATCCGGTCGGCCACGTCGCCGAAGCGGTCCTTGATCTCGGCTGCGCAGTCGGTCGGGGTGCCGACCACCGCGAGGGTGCGCAGGACGTCGTCGTCGATCAGGTCGATCATCGTCATGATGTCGCCGGTCTTCGACAGCGCGTTCAGTTCGGGCTGCAGATCACCCCAACCCTCGACGTCGAGCACGGGCTTGTACGCCGGCGTGGAACCGTAGAACGCGAGCAGGCCGCGGACGCCGAAGCTGGCCGCCTCGATCTCGTCGGGCGTGTCACCCATCGCCACGATCGCCTGGGGGAACAGATCGATCCGCTCCCGGCCCCCGAGTTCGAGCCCTTCGGCGACCGCGGGGAGGGTGCGCTCGCGGAAGTGCTTCTTGCTGTGGAACGGCATCACCAGCAGGCCGTCGGCGACCTCGGCAGCGGTCCGGGTCATGATCGGGCCGAGCGCGCCGAGCAGGACCGGCGGGACGCCGTACGGATTGGGACCGGGCACGAAGGTGGGCGGCATCAGGGTGTGCTGGGTGAACTCACCGCGGAAGTCGAGCCGGCTGCCGTCCTGCCAGGAGTTGAGGATCGCTTTGACGGCCAGGACGGTCTCGCGCATCCGCGCCGCCGGCCGGCTCCAGGTCGAGCCGTACCGCTTCTCGATGTGCGGCTTGATCTGCGACCCGAGCCCCAACCGGAAGCGGCCTTTCGACATCAGCTGCAGGTCGTAGGCCAGGTTCGCCAGGTGCATCGGGCTGCGCGGGATCGCGATCGCGACGTTGGTCATCAGGTCGGTCTCGACGGCTCCGGCGGCGGCGACCAACGGGACGAACACGTCGTGCGGGCCCTCGAAGGTGAACAGGCCGTCCACCCCGGCGGCGACCAGGCCACGCGCCCGCTCCGCGGCGACATCAGGACGCGCGTCGAGCTGGACGTCGAGTTTCATCAGTGGGCTCCGAGCGGGCGCAGGCCGGTCCGGGCGATTCCCGGGTTGGCGGGCAGGTGGTCGAAGCGGCCGGCCGGCCGGACGTCGCCCCAGGCCGACACGACCGGAGCGAGCTCGGTCGGGGTCGCGCCGTGCAGGATGACGCTGTCGGCGCCGGCGTCGAACTGATCGAGCACTCTGCGGGCGCACTCGGACGCCGAGCCGGTGGCCGAGGCGGCCAGCCAGTGCGCCGGGATCGCCTCGTCGGCCAGCCGGGTCAGCTCCTCGGTCGTCCCGATCGCATCGAAGGCGCCGGGGTAGCCCTGCACCAGCGGATGGTTCCGGAACGCCTCCAGGTCGGCCGGGTCCCAGCCGTTCGCCGCGACCAGCGCGGCGCCGTACCCCTGCAGGTACGTCGCCAGCCGACCGACCAGCTTGCGCAGCCGGAGCTCCTCGGGGAGCGAGTCCTCGACGGTGGCGAGCACCGACCAGATCCGCACCGAGGCGGGATCGCGGCCCGCCTGCTCGGCGGCCGTCCGGATCCGTAGCACCGAGCGGGCGAGGGTCTCGTCGCTGAAGAAGGTGTGCAGCACGACGCCGTCGGCGATCCGGCCGGCCAGGTCGAGGGTGTTGTCGCCGATCGCCATCATCAGGATCGGGATGTCCTCGTCGAAGGAGGAGTCCTGGTTCAGGTAGGCGTAGGTCCCGGCCGGTCCGTCGTGCCCGGCGACCGCCTCGCCGTGCCAGAGTTTCCGGTAGATCCCGGCGGCGTCCTCGAGCTGGGCGCCGGTCACCTTCGGCACTCCCATCAGGTCGAAGAGCAGCCCGAAGCCGCGTCCCAGCCCGAAGGAGTACCGGCCGCCCGACAGCCGGTGCGCGGTGGTCGCCATCGTCGCGGTCACCAGCGGGTGCCGGGTGTTGTGGTTGGTGGCCGCGGTCCCGATCCCGATCGACGACGTCACGGCAGCCGCCGCACCGGCCATCACGCCGGCGTCCTTGGTGTTGAACCGCTCGGAGAGGAAGATCGCGCCGAGGCCGAGCTCCTCGGCCTGCCGGGCCTCCTCGATCAGGTCCGCCGGTGAGCCGGAGTGCCCGGCCAGCCCGTAGCAGCCGAGCTCGGGGTACGCCGGCACGCTCATCCGGTGGCCCCGACGTCGAGCAGGCCCTCGGCGACGAAGAAGGTGATCAGGTCGCGGATCGTCTCCTCGACCGGCCGCGGTTCGTAGCCGAGCTCCGCGCCGGCCTTGGTGCGGTCGACGACCGGGCTCATGCTGACGTTCTCCAGCGCCGCCGGGGCGAAGGACTCCGAGCCGAACCGGCGGGCGATCGGGTCGACCAGCGGCGCGACCGCCTGCAGCAGGCCGATCGGGATCTTCACCCTCGGGCCGGTGCGGCCGGCGAACTCGGCGGCCCGGCGCTGGGCCTCGAAGAGGTCGTACCGGTGTCCGCCGAGCAGGTAGTTGTGGCCCGTGCGGCCCTTCTCGGCAGCGAGCAGGAAACCCTGGGCCACGTCGCGGACGTCGACCATGTCGAAGTGACCGGGCACGCTCGCGGGCAGCTTGCCGGCGGCCGAGTCCAACAGGCTCTGGTTCATCCGGGACAGCCGGTCCGGATGGTCCAGGGGCCCGTAGATCCCGGTCGGGTTGCAGGTCAGCGCGTCCAGGCCGGCATCCACGACCTTGAGCAGTTCGACCTCGCCGAAGTACTTCGAGCGGTGGTAGACCGGCAGACCCGGCGCTGTCGAGCGCGGTGATCCTTCGTGCACGGTGCCGTTCTTCTCGTAGTCGAACGAAGCCAGCGACCCGCAGTTCACCATCCGGCGTACGCCGGCCCGCAGCGCGGCGCGCGCGACCGAGCCGACCCCGTCGACGTTCACCCGCCAGGCCAGCGGGTCCTCCTGACGCAAGCTGATCACCGCGACCAGGTGGTAGACCACCTCGATGTTCTTCAGCGCCGCGGTCATCGCGTCCTCGTCGAGGACGTCGACAGACTCCCAGCGCAGCAGCCCGCTGCCGTGACCGCCGGCCGGGATCGACCCGGGCACGCGGTCGATCGCGACGACCTCGTGCCCCTCGGCGAGCAGGGCGTGGACGACGTTCAGACCCAGGTACCCGGCGGCGCCGGTGACCGCGACCTTCATGCGGCACCGCCCTGCGCGCCGAGCAGGCGGTACGAACGGCCGCGCTCCTCGCGTTCCCAGAGCGGATCGCTGACGTCGGTGCCCTGGGTGCGCAGCGCGCGCTTGAGCACCTTGTTGGTGGCCGTGGTCGGCACCTCGACGGCGAGCCGCACGTAGCGGGGCCACGCCTTGGGGGAGAGGTCGGGCTGGGCGGCGAGGAACGCCTCGAAGGA
>JAKFBZ010000001.1:0-3794 GCA_036676945.1 Marmoricola sp. | reverse complement strand
TGGCCGCCGGAGAACGAGCGGCCCTTCTCGGTCACGACGCTGTCCAGTCCTGCGGGCAGGGCTTCCAGGACATCGCCGGCGGCAGCGATCCGGAGCGCTTCGGCGACCGCGTGGGCCGGTGCGCCGCCGGCGGCGAGCTGGTCTCCCAGCGGCCCGGCGAACAACGTTGCCGCGGTGTCGGAGACGACGATCCGGCGACGCACCGCGTCGCGGCCGAGGTCCGCCAGCGGGACCCCGCCCCAGGTGACCTCGCTCTCGGTGAACCGGCCGAGCCGGTCGGCGACGAGGGCCGCGTGCTCGGGCGGGTCGGCGACGACCGCGGTCAGGACGCCCGGGGCGATCCGGAGTCCGCTGGCCGGGTCGACCAACTCGCTGTCTGCGGGCGGCGGTTTCGCCGGCGTCGGCGGGTCGTCGATCTCGGGCTGCAGCGAGAGCACCCGGACGATCCGGCGTGCCGAGACATGGGCCCGGATCCACTTGTTCGCCGCCTCCGTCGCCGTCCGCAACGGAAGCACCAGGAACGCCGCGTACCCGTAGAACGCGACCAGTTCACCGGGGGAGATCTGGCCCTCGACAGCGAAGCGGGCGCCGAGCCAGACCACGACCACCACGAAGATGCCGGGCAGGAAGACCTGGAGCGCGTCGAGGACCGACTGCAGCAGGGCCACCCGGACGCCGGCCGCGCGTACCTTCTGCGACTCGGCCCGGTACCGCGCGCTGAACACCCGCTCGCCGCCGATGCCGCGCAGGACCCGGAGGCCGCCGACGATGTCGGTGGCGACGTTGGCCAGGTGGCCCATCATCTCGCGCTGCTCGAGGTTGCGGTGCTGCAGCGGGCGCAACAACGGCGCGAGCAGGAGAAGCATCAGCGGGACGCCGAACAGGACGACCAGACCGAGCGTCACCGAGGTCTGCAGCAGGATCACCGCGACCACGACGAAGGAGACGAGCGCACCCATCGCGCGGGCGAGCACGTCCATCGCGTTGCCGATGTGGGACAGGTCGTTGGTGCCGATCGCGACCACCTCACCGGTGGCGACCCGCTTGGACAGGGTCGCGCCGAGGTGGGTGGCCTGGCGGGCCACCAGTTGCACCACCCGGTACGCCGCGGTCAGCCAGTTGGTGACGGCGTACCGGTGTCGCATGATCCCGGCCACCGACTGGACGACGCCGATCCCGAAGAGGATCCCGGCCCACTGCCACAGGGCTGCCGGGTCCTCGGCGCTGATGCCTTCGTCGATGGCCTTGCCGATCACGGCCGGCACGACGGCACTGCAGGTCATCCAGATGATCCCGAACAGCATCGCGATCAGGACCGTGTGCCACTGCCCCTTGAGCATCCAGCCGAGGAACCGCCACGGACCACGCGCGTCGGCGGTGCCGGGATGGTCGAGGGGTAGTTGGCGCACTCGCCCTACGTTACGAACTTCCCCGGTCTCGAAGCGAACAGTTTTCCGGCACGACCTCGTGCGGGACGGACGATCGACCTTCGTGAACGCCGAAGGGCGGGAAGGTCGCCGCCGGCAACCTCCCCGCCCTGCGGACGTGGATCGTGATCAGACCTGGACCGGGACCGGGACCTCCGCCTCGGCTCCGGCGCTGTCGTCGATCGGTGGGTCGCGGTCGAGCTTGCTCGGCCACCAGATCTTGCCGCCGAGATCGAGGTTGATCGCGGTGACCAGCACCGAGCGCACGATCAGGGTGTCGAGCAGCACGCCGAGAGCGACCGCCACCCCGAGTTGCGCCAGGAAGACCAGCGGCAGCGAGCCCAGCACCAGGAAGGTGGCGGCCAGCACGAGTCCGGCCGACGTGATCACCCCACCTGTCGAGGACAGCGCGATCAGCGAGCCCCGTCTGGTCCCGAAGTTCTGGGTCTCCTCACGCACCCGGGTCATCAGGAAGATGTTGTAGTCGATGCCCAGTGCGACCAGGAACACGAACGTGAACAGGGGGAACCCTGGATCAGCGTGCGCGAACCCGTCGTTGCTCTCGAAGAGCGGAAGCCTGGTGAACACCTCGGTGAACAGCAGCGTCGCGATGCCCAGTGCTGCACCGAACGACAACACCACGGTGGCCATCAGGATCAGCGGTGCGAGCAGTGCCCGGAGCAACAGCACCAGGATCACGAACACCACGATCAGGACGATCGGCATGATCACCCGGTTGTCGCGTTCGGAGGCGATCTTGGTGTCGAGGTAGAAGGCGGATCCGCCACCCACGCGCGCATCGGCCCCTGGCACGGCATGCGCCGCATCACGGGTGTCCTCGACGATCGTGAAGGCATCGGTGGACGAGATGTCCGCCTCCACCGTCGCTTCGAAGTACGAGCGGCCGTCGCCGATCTCCTGCGGCTCCGTGGTCGGGCCGAGTCCGTCCACCGTCTCGACTGCCGCGATCGTCGCGTCCAGCTCGTCGGTGTTGGTGACCACCTGCACGGTGTTGGAGGTGTCCGAGAGGCCGTGGTCGACGAGCAGCGCCTGACCCTGGATCGAGTCGAACTTCTTCGTGTAGGTCTCCTCGGTCGACAGGCCGGAGGCGTCGAGCTTGAACAGGCCGAAGCAGGCGATCACGAGGATCACCGCCGTGCTGACCCAGACCGCGCGCGGGCGCGGGCTGATCCGTTCGCCGACTCGGGCCCAGAAGCCGTGGCCGGTCGGCTCGGGGGAGCCGAACGTCGGGCGCTTGGGCCAGAACATCCAGCGGCCGAAGATCACCAGCAGTGCCGGCAGCAGCGTGACCATCACGAGGAAAGTGACGCTGACGCCGACCGCGAGGACAGGACCCAGGCCGGCGGTGGAGTTGAGGTCCGCGAACGACAGGCAGAGCATGCCGACGACCACCGTCGCGGCACTGGCCAGGATGGCCGGCGCGGCGCGGTGCAGGGCGAACGCCATCGCCTCGTGCCGGTCCTCGTGACGGCGGAGCTCTTCCCGATAGCGCGCGACGAGGAGCAACGCGTAGTCGGTGCCGGCGCCGATCACCAGGATGCCGAGGATGGATTGACTCTGGCCGTTGACGGTGAGGTCGGCGTACTTGGCGAGCAGGTAGACCACACCGCCGGAGATCATGTACGCGAAGCCGGCGGAGATGATCGGCAGCAACCACAGGATCGGGCTGCGGTAGGTGAAGAGCAGGATCACGATCACCACCAGCATCGTGATCATGATCAGGTTGGTGTCGATGCCTTCGAACGCCTCGGAGGCGTCAGCGGCCTGGCCGCCGTAGCCCGCGAGGTGGACGGTCACTCCCTCGATCTTCGCGATGTCGCGGATCTCGGCGGCCGCGTCGGGGATGTCGAGCCAGCCGTTCTTGCCGAAGTTGAGGGTGAACGCGATGTACGCGACCTCACCGTCCTCGGAGATCAGTGTCGGCACCTTGGCCCCGGTCGCGGCGATCGCTGCGGCCTGGTTGGGGGAGATCGCGCCCTTGTCGGTGACGCCCTTGATCTGGGCGATCTCTTTGGCGTCCTCGTCCATGGTGGCGAGGTCTGCGGGCGTCAGGCCGCCGTCGCGGTGGTAGACGACCAGCGTCGGGATGTCGTTGGGGTCGACCGTGCCGGTCAGCTCCTCCACGACCTTGGTCGATTCGGCCGATCCGGGGAGCCAGGACGAGGCCTCGTTGTTCTGGACGTCCACGAGCTTCGAGTTCAGCGGAGCCATCAGTGCGACGATCACGATGGCGCCGGCGAGGACGATCCACTTGGTCACGGGTCCGGTCAGTTTTCCGGCGATCTGTCGATGCATGCGGCTATTCCAGCAGAGATCACCGACAATCCGCCTCCTTCTTTTCGCCTG